>JAZNYX010000030.1:0-19435 GCA_045594665.1 Clostridia bacterium
CTTCCTAAGACCGGCTTGGCCTCCGACTTAAACCACAATTTTGAACCATTTGAGGTTCAAAAAATTTTTTGCAAACTATTTTTTAGGCGCAACAAGGCAAAAACGAAGCCCATACTGTCGTATTGGCAAGGCTTTTAACGACGTAGCGGCAAAAAA
Organism: Clostridia bacterium; assembly: GCA_045594665.1. Taxonomy (GTDB): domain Bacteria; phylum Bacillota; class Clostridia; order UMGS1883; family UMGS1883; genus UMGS1883. The sequence continues at coordinate 157 of JAZNYX010000030.1, forward strand.
GAGGAAGCAAAAAACGTGGTTCGGATAATACTTCAATGGCTAGGCAAGGGGCGCTTTTTTTTGACATCTTTCGACATCCCTTATGGTCTCGTGTCAAGACCGGATCAATAAATTATAGACAATATCATTAAAGTTTAACTCTCTCAAAGGATGTTTTTTATTTCCTTTAATGATGTTACATTATAATTCAAATTCATTTCGCACGGAACTGATTTTTTATCCGGATTATAGAAGCATGTCTGCATTCCAAATTGAATCCCTCCCACCATATCAGATGATAGCGAATCCCCGATTATCATAATCTCGCAAGGCAGGATTTCTTGTTCTGATTTTAAGTTCAAGCGGTCTATACAAGTTTTAAAAAACCTTTCAGAAGGCTTTGAACTGCCGATTTCCTCAGAGATGAATAAATCAGAAAAATAGGGTAGCATACCGCTTATTTTGAGCCTGTTCACTTGTTGCAGATATGGGCCGTTGCTGGCAACACAAAGAGTATATTTGCCACGAAGATATTCCAACAACTCTATTGCACCATCTATGGGAATTGCACTTTCAAACAAACACTCTCGGAAATATTTCTCAAAAGCTTCTCCATCAGCCGATATTTTCAAACATTCAAATACCATATTCCAGCGTTTCTTCTGCAATTCTTTAAAATCTATCTCTCCTTTTTCAATTGCCTGCCATAAGCCGGTATTTATTTGATTAAATATGTAGAACATCTCATCTTCATATATACCAATTTCAAATTTTTTAAATCCATTTTTCATGGATTCTTTAACATATTCGTCAAAGCTCAACAAAGTATTATCAATATCAAACAGAATAACTTTCAACATATGTTGCCCCTCGCAAATTTCGTCAGGAATTTATATCGATGCTTTGCTTACAATCAGAGAACAATCTTTTCCCTGTCGTCTGTATGTATTTCGTGGGTTTCCTGTTGCATTTCCTCTACTTCCACAAGACCGTCGGGGGTTTCAACCATGTCGTGGCGATTAAGAAGGAAACGCCTTATTGCGAAAAGAACAGCTATTGCAATTACCGTGATGAGGTTTTCCAAAGGGGTGGCATGTACCACAATCAGATGACGTGCCAAAGCAAATGCCAAAACCTCGATAACAGTTTCGGGTGTATGCTTACAAAGCATTTTTATAAGCTCGGCACCGATTGCCAATATAATGGCATCATCTAAAATATGTACCAATGCATCTGCTCCGCTGAAATATCCCGGAGTGCTCACCGCATCAAATATCAGTTTTCCCGATAAAATCAGAACAGATGCACCTACCATTACCGATATTAAGAGTTCAATCAGATAGCTTACTTCAAACATTTTATCCTGTAGTTTTTTCCTCATTTGCAATCCTCCGTTTATTATAGAATTATGCCGGGTTAGCAGAAACTATTTTTTAAATTTATTTATCCAATTTAAAATTTCATTATACTTCATATTCCCTGATGCAACAGACAATCCTAAATCAACAACATCTGAATTTGAGCAGTTCATTTTTATTCCCTCTGCTTCTAAGAAGGTCAGCATTACATATACACCAATCCTTTTATTCCCGTCTACAAATGCATGATTTGATATCAACGAAAATCCAAGACTTGCTGCCTTTTCTTCTTTTGTTTTATAAAGTTCCTCGCCTCCAAAAGTGGCATAAGCATTATTAAGCGCACTTTCTAAAAGCCCCATATCTCTTATACCAACACTTCCGCCTGTTTCTTCGGCAATGAGTTGATGCAAAAGCAAAACTTTTTCTTTATCAATTTTTATCATTTCGCAAGCTCCTCAAATGCAGGTTTAAACCGCTTCATAATTCTTTTAGCTGCTATATCAATTTTTTCATCGTCGGTAATATCAAAATATGAATTTGATTCTACATCAATCAGCAAAAATTTAGGCTTGTTATTCTTAAATACAACCGCTTGACCGTTATTTTCCGCTACCTTTGCAACTTTTGAAAAATTTTGGTTTGCTTCTGTCATGGTTACAATAGTTTCTGTATTGATATTCATATCCTACCTCCAATTTATTATAGTATAAATATATCCTACAATTTATATTATATACAAACTGTAGGATATTGTCAATCTATTTATTTTTATCAGATTTAGTATTATGTTGTCTCAAGTCTTACTGCACTACAGGCTCAGCCTGCTTTATGCTATTTCTTCGTTTTCTGTTCTTTTCTTAGTCCTTGTAAGCTTTGGCTCTTTCTTCTGTTCAAAACATTCCTTGTCAAACACTGCTTTTTTTACGGTTTTGTCAGACGGAATTTCAAACATTGCATCTGAAAGAGTATTCTCCATTATTGCACGAAGCCCTCTTGCCCCTGTTTCTCTTTCAATAGCTTTTTTTGCTACATAGCCGAGGGCATCATCGGTAATTTCAAGCTCTACTCCGTCCATCTGGAAAAGCTTTCTGTACTGACGGACAAGTGCATTTTTAGGCTCGGTGAGTATCTTCTTGAGCGCTTCCTCATCAAGCTGGTCAAGAGTAACCACAACGGGAACACGCCCTACAAGTTCGGGAATAAGACCAAATTTTAAAAGGTCCTGAGGCTCAACATTTTTAAATATTTCACCCACATCACGCTTGTTTTTACTTGTTACCTGTGCTCCGAAGCCTACTCCCTGCTTTCCTACACGCCTCTCAATGATTTTATCAAGCCCTGCAAACGCACCGCCGCAAATAAAGAGAATATTTGTGGTATCAAGCTGGAATAAATCCTGATGAGGGTGCTTTCTGCCGCCCTGAGGAGGCACGGAAGCAACAGTTCCCTCCAAGATTTTAAGAAGTGCCTGCTGAACACCTTCACCGCTTACATCACGGGTGATGGAAACATTTTCGCTTTTCTTTGTGATTTTGTCAATCTCGTCGATATATATAATTCCGTGTTCTGCCTTTTTCAGGTCATAATCCGCTGCCTGAATAAGCTTTAAGAGAATATTTTCCACATCTTCACCGACATAGCCTGCCTCTGTAAGACTGGTAGCATCGGCAATAGCAAACGGAACCTGCAAAATTTTTGCCAAGGTTTGTGCCAGAAGGGTTTTTCCGCTTCCCGTAGGTCCAATCATAAGGATATTACTTTTCTGAATATCAACGCCTTCGGTATCCACCTTAGAATTAATACGCTTATAATGATTGTAAACCGAAACCGCAAGACTTCTCTTTGCCTGCTCCTGACCTATTACATAGTCGTCCAGAATAGCTTTGATTTCCTTGGGGACGGGTGTGTCCTCAAGCTTAGGAATTGTAGTGTTCTCGTGCTTTACAGAGGAAATATCCTCAAAGTCACCGTCGAGTATTTCAAAGCATACCTCTATACATTCATCACAGATATATACACCGGGTCCGGCGATAAGTCTGTTCACTTCATCCTGAGTTTTGCCGCAGAAAGAGCATCGTATCTGTTTTTCCTCGTTTTTTGACAAATGAATCAATCCTTTCAAATAGGCTTTGAAAAAGGCTACGAATTATCGTAGCCTTTTTTTAGACAAAAACGATTTTTCTTGTCTTTTATCTTGCAGTTATAATTCTGTCAATCAAACCGTAATCGAGAGCTTCCTGCGCTGACATAAAATTATCACGCTCGGTATCACGAACGATTTCTTCCAAGGGACGGCCTGTGTTTTCGCTGAGGATTGTGTTTAACTTATCCTTCATGCGGATTATTCTGTCGGCATGAATTTTTATATCCGTTGCCTGACCCTGCATACCACCCAACGGCTGATGAATCATAATTTCGCTATTGGGAAGAGCAAGCCTCTTTCCCTTTGTGCCGGCTGAAAGAAGGAATGCACCCATGCTTGCCGCCATACCCACACAAATTGTAGATACGTCGCACTTGATATAATTCATAGTATCGTAAATTGCCATACCGGCTGTAATACTTCCGCCGGGGCTGTTGATGTAAAGCATAATATCCTTATCGGGGTCTTCGCTTTCAAGGAAAAGCATCTGCGCCACAATGATACTTGCCGTCTGATCATTTACTTCGTCACCAAAGAAAATAATTCTGTCCTTTAAAAGTCTTGAGAAAATATCATAAGATCTTTCTCCCTGTCCTGTCTGTTCAATTACGTATGGAACTAAACTCATATAGCATCCTCCTCTTTCAAAATTTTTCTTCTTTAGTAATTATTCAGCATCTTTCTTTGCAGCAGGCTTCTTTGCTGTTGTTGTTTTCTTTGCAGCGGGCTTCTTTTCGCCATCTTCTGCCTTCTTTGCAGTTGTCTTCTTAGCAGTTGTGGTTTTCTTTGCGGCGGGTTTCTTTTCGCCGTCTTCTGCTTTCTTTGCGGCAGGCTTCTTTGCTGCTGTCTTCTTAGCCTTACCTACTTTAGCTGCGTCTACGATAACGGCAATTGTCTTCTGAGTCTTAAGGTCAGCCTTAAGAGCATCAAGATTTGCACCCATAAGCTCCTTAACCTTTTCTACTTCCATGCCGTACATATCTGCCATTTTCTTAAATTCTGCCTCAACGTCGTCCTCTGAAACCTCAACATTTTCAGCCTTTGCAATTTCAGCGAGAACGAGCTGTGTCTTAACTGCTTTTTGGGCAGTTTCCTTAAGCTGCTCACGGAGAGCATCCATTGTCATACCTGTGTACTGAAAGTACTGCTCAAGGGGCATACCCTGGCTCTGAAGTCTGTAAGAAATATCCTGAATCTGATTATCAATCTGGCTCTTAATCATGCACTCGGGAATTTCAACAGATGCATTGTCAACAGCGATGTCAACCACTGCATCTTCAAACTGACGCTGTGCCTGTGCTTCCTTAGCCTTTTCAAGCTTAGCCTTAGAGTCTTCACGAAGCTCTTTGAGAGTATCAAATTCGCTTACGTCTTTAGCAAATTCGTCGTCAAGCTCGGGAAGGTTCTTCTTCTCAACAGAGTGAACCTTACACTTAAATACTGCTGCCTTACCCTTAAGGTCTTCTGAATGATAGTCTTCGGGGAAAGTAACATTTACATCAAAATCTTCGCCGATTGTCTTACCTGCAATCTGCTCCTCGAATCCGGGAATGAAGCTGTTTGAACCGAGAACAAGGCTGTAATGCTCGCCCTTGCCGCCTTCAAAAGCCACGTCATCAACGAAGCCCTCAAAGTCAAGGTCAACCTTGTCGCCCATTTCAATAGTGCCCTCTGTAAGAGTGGAAATGCTTGCAGCATTTTCCTGCATTTTCTTAATATCGGCATCTACTTCTTCATCTGTTACAGTATTGACATCTTTTTCCGCTGTTATACCCTTGTAATCGCCAAGAGTTACTTCGGGACGAACTGTTACAAGTGCACTGAATACAAAGCTTTTGCCCTTTTCAAGCTTAACGATGTCGATTTCAGGCATTTCAACAGGTTCAATACCGCTTTCCTGGACTGCTTTATCATATGCATCGGGCACTGCAAAATTAATTGCATCATCATAAAAAACTGCCTCGGTGTAATACTTTTCAATAATTTTTCTGGGTGCTTTACCCTTTCTGAAGCCGGGGATGTTAATCTGCTTAACATTCTTTCTGTAGCTCTTATCCATAGCTTCTTCGAATTTAGCGCTGTCAATCTCGATTTCAAGATACATTCTCTTGTCTTCGCGCTGTTCAACTTTCAATACCTTCATACTCGTTTCCTCCTATTGTTCCAAGCAATATACTATCTATATGTATAAAGCTCACATCAAAACATACTTATATCATATTTTTATGCTTTTTGCAAGTGTTTTTTGAATATTTCCGCCTAAATTATGCGTTTTGGTGCAAATTTTAGAAAATCGGCACTGACAAGGGCATATTTTTGGTCATAAAGTCTATAATCCTCTGCCCTTTTGCCGTGCAAATGACCAAACACGCACCTTTTCACGTTATATTTATTTATAACCTCCATATAATTATCATCGGGCGGATAATGAAGTGCCGCAATAATTGTATCCGAAAGCTCCGCTGCTGCTTTAAGAGAGGTTTCAAGCCTTATAAGCTCCCTGCGGTAGATTTTTTCATCATCCTTTTTAAAAGCCTTGTCAGATGGGGAAATCCAGCCCTTTGCACCGCAGACGGCAACACCGTCACACAAAACTGCATTATTCTGCATAAAGGTTACGCTTTTAATATCATTTTCTTCAAGAAAAGCGTTCATCTTTGTAATTGTTTCCCACCAATAGTCGTGATTTCCCTTTGAAATAAGCTTTTTTCCCGGAAGTGATTCTATAAACTTAAAATCAGCCAAGGACTCGGAAAGGTAAGTTGCCCAGCTTAAATCACCGTTTATAATAACATAATCTTCCTCGAAAACAGTTTTTTTCCACTCGTATTCAATTTTTTCAACATAATTGTCCCATCTTACCCCGAAAATATCCATAGGCTTATCTATTCCCAGAGGCAAATGGAGATCGCTAAGTGCAAAAATTGCCATAATTTTCTCCGAATATAAATATTATTACCGCACAAAATACTGTTGTAAGCTTTGAATCAAATACATTGCAATTTGCCATGAATCTGATTTGCTGACTTACAATTTCAGTCGGGAGTGATAAAGATGTCTTGTAATAACTCAGACAAACCTTTAGGCGGCGTAAAATGCGTTGTCACAAACTGCGTGCATCACAACACCGATAACGAGTGTATGGCCGAGCATATTATGGTTGGCGGCCGCGATGCAAACAAAGTTTCGGAAACAGGTTGTGAAACCTTTTCCAAAAAAGAATGCTGCTAACTAAAGCATTCTTAAATGAAAGATGAAATCAAACAACGAAGGTCTGTTTTATTTCATCCTCCTAATTCAAGAAGGCTGCTGCATTATGCCGCGCAACACCATTACAAGGGAAACAGCCCGAACTGTGTATCTTTAAGCTAATGGTTTGCGCTACAATGGATAATGTAACAGCCTTTACATATTGGTTTAGTTTTTAAGAAATTCGTTTATAACTGCCTTCATCTGATTTTTGTCACACACAACCTCAAAGCGAATTTCCTTTTCCTCCAAGGATTTAAGCGATGCGGGAACACGAAGTTCATAATCCTCGGCAAGCTTATCAAGAAGTCTGAACTCATCAAGCTCTGCCACCTGCTCTTCATTTCCCAACGCGGAAAGAACAGCACCGTTAAATTTAAACGGGCTTGCAGTAGATGCAATGATGGTCTTTGTTTCGTCACCTGTTTCTTTAACATATTCATCATGAACTGCAACGGCAACTGCTGTGTGAGTATCCGTTACATATCCGAATTTTTCATAAGTATCGCTGATGGTCTTGGCACACTTTTCATCATCGGCACATCCGCCGTAGAAATTCTTCATAATTTCTTCTTTGATTTCATCGCTTACGGCATACTTGCCATTTTCCTTAAGCTCTGACATATAGCCTTTAACAAGAGTATCGTTTCCCTCTGAAATCATGTAAAGAAGCCTTTCAAGGTTTGAAGATATAAGAATATCCATAGAGGGTGATGTAGTTACATAAAACTCACGGTTTCTGTCATATACACCTGTATTTATAAAATCAGTGAGAACATTGTTCTTGTTTGAAGCACAAATAAGCTTTTTAACGGGAAGCCCCATGCATTTTGCATAATAAGCCGCTAAGATGTTTCCGAAATTACCCGTGGGCACACAGATATTCACTTCGTCGCCGCATTCAATTTCCTCTGCCTTTACCATATCACAGTATGCGGAGAAATAGTATACAATCTGAGGAACAAGTCTGCCCCAGTTAATGGAATTGGCTGATGAAAGTGCTTTCTTTTCGGAAAGAAGTTCTCCCTCATATTCCTTATCTGTAAAGATTGCCTTTACGCCGTTCTGAGCATCGTCAAAATTTCCGTTAACGGCACTTACAAATACATTCTTACCCTCCTGGGTACACATCTGAAGACGCTGAATCTGGCTTACACCTTCATCGGGGAAGAATACTATAATCTTCGTACCGGCAACGTCCTTAAAGCCTTCAAGTGCCGCCTTGCCTGTATCACCGCTTGTAGCAACAAGAATAACGGTTTCACGGTCAATTCCAAGCTTCTTAACCGATGTTGTAAGAAGATGCGGAAGAATCTGAAGCGCCATATCCTTAAATGCACATGTGGGACCGTGCCACAGCTCCAAAATATACTGAGAATCATTCATCTTGTAAACAGGTGCGATGCTGTTTGTTTCAAATTTTTCTTTAGTATATGCCGCACTGATACAATTTTCAAGCTCCTCCTCCGTAAAATCCGTAAGGAAGCGTCCCAGAATTTCCTTGGCACGCTGTGTATATGACATATCTGCCATATATTTAATATTGGTTAGCGAAACCGAAGGTATGATTTCGGGAACAAAAAGTCCTCCCTCGGGAGAAAGTCCTTTTGCGATAGCCTCCGAGCTTTTTACCTCTATACTGTTATCACGGGTACTTTTATAATTCATATTTCTCAGTCCTTTACTTTACGACAATATTTACAAGCTTTCCGGGAACGGCAATCACTTTAACAATGTTTTGTGAACCGATAAGCTCTTTAATCTCATCATTTTCCATTGCCGCTTTTTCCATATCTTCACGCTTGATGTTAGCATCAACCATCATTTTTGCCTTTACTCTGCCGTTAATCTGCACAACTATTTCAACTGTGGAATCAATGCAGAGTGCTTCGTCATACTCTACCCAATTACCCTCGGAAAGAATTTCTCCGAAAAGCTCGCTGTAAAGTTCCTCTGTCATATGAGGAGCAAAAGGATTAAGGAGAGTAAGAAGCGCTTTATATTCAGCTTTGTTTACATTTCCTACTTCGTAAATTTTATTTACAAGAGTCATAAGTGCGGCAAGAGCTGTGTTAAACTTCATGCTTTCAATGTCGTTTGAAACCTTCTTGATTGTCTTATGCATACTGCTTGTAAGCTCATCACGATAGCTGTCGCCATCAATAAGCTTTGTATGAAGCTCCCAAACTCTGTCAAGGAATCTCTTACAGCCCTTCATACTGCTTTCGTTCCAGGGAGCTGCCTGCTCATAGTCACCCATAAAGAGAACATAAGCCCTGAGAACATCTGCTCCGTATACATCAACAACATCGTTGGGGTCAACAACATTACCCTTACTCTTGCTCATTTTCTCGCCGTCAGGTCCTAAAATAAGTCCCTGCGCGGTTCTCTTTGCGTAAGGCTCTGCTGTGGGAACAAGTCCCAAATCGTAAAGGAACTTATGCCAGAAGCGTGAGTAAATCATATGTCTGGTAACGTGCTCCATACCGCCGTTATACCAGTCAACGTTCATCCAATATTTAAGAGCTTCTTGTGAAGCAAATTCCTCTGTGTTATTGGGGTCGCAATAACGAAGGAAATACCATGATGAACCTGCCCACTGAGGCATGGTATCGGTTTCTCTTCTTGCCTTCTTACCACACTTGGGACAAGTGCAGTTTACGAAAGACTCAATCTTTGCAAGAGGGCTTTCTCCGTCTGAACCCGGCTCAAAATTATCAACAGGGGGAAGTCTTAACGGAAGTTCGTCATAAGGAACGGGAACTATACCGCAATCGGGGCAATGAACAATGGGAATAGGCTCTCCCCAATATCTCTGACGGTTGAATGCCCAGTCCTTCATTTTGTACTGAACACCCTTTTCACCGCAGCTTTTTTCCTTTAATATATCAAGCATTTTACTGATTGCTTCCTGCTTGGTTTTAATTCCGTTAAGAAGGTCGGAATTAACCATTTCCCCATCGCCTGTGTATGCTTCCTTGGAAATGTCTCCGCCTTTTATAACTTCAATAATATCAATACCGAATTTCTTTGCAAAATCATAGTCACGAGTGTCATGCGCAGGTACAGCCATAATAGCTCCTGTGCCGTAGCCCATCATTACATAGTCGGAAATATAAACGGGGATTTCCTTTTCAGTAATGGGATTGATTGCTGTAAGCCCCTGAATTTTTACGCCTGTCTTGTCCTTTACAAGCTGAGTTCTTTCAAATTCGCTCTTCTTTGCACATTCTTTTTTATATGCTTCAAGCTCATCAAAATTAGCAATTGAATCCTTGTACTTTTCAATCATGGGATGCTCGGGAGCAATAACCATAAATGTTACCCCGTAAAGAGTATCGGGACGGGTTGTATAGACACGAAGCTTTTCATCATTTTCCTTAATGGGGAAATTGACGAAAGCACCCTCACTCTTACCAATCCAGTTTTTCTGCTGAAGCTTAATATTGGGAAGATAGTCAACCGTTTCAAGACCTTCCAGAAGCTTGTCAGCATACTCGGTAATTCTTAAGTACCAAACTTCCTTTGTTTTCTGCACAATATCGCTGTGACAGATGTCGCACTTTCCTCCCTGAGAATCCTCGTTAGAAAGGACAACCTTACAACTGGGGCAATAATTTACCAGTGTTTTATCACGGAAAACAAGACCTTTTTCAAACATTTTAAGGAAAATCCACTGTGTCCACTTATAGTAGCCCTCGTCTGTGGTGTCAATAACTCTTGACCAATCAAAAGAAAATCCTACACGCTTAAGCTGACTTGTAAACTTAACGATATTTCTGTCGGTAACCTCTCTGGGATGAACACCTGTCTTAATAGCTGTATTCTCCGTGGGCAGACCATATGCGTCAAAGCCTATGGGGAAAAGCACGTTATAGCCCTCGAGCCTTCTCTTTCTTGAAACAACTTCAAGGCCGCTGTATGCCTTGATATGACCTACGTGCATACCGCTTCCTGAGGGGTAAGGAAATTCCACAAGAGCATAAAACTTAGGTTTTTCCGAGTTGTTTTCCGCCTTAAAAGAATTATTATCCTCCCAGTATTTTTGCCATTTTTGTTCAATCGCTTTAAAATTATATTCCATTATGTTTCAGGTCCTTTCTAAGCGTAATTCATCAAACTTCATCTATTGTATTGATTTCAATTTTTTCAGCCTCTGCCCACAAATTGTCAAGACCGTAAAAGTCACGCATTTGCATGCTGAAAATATGGAGCATCACTCCACCGAAATCCACAAGTGCCCAATCAGGGTTTTTCATTCCCTCGCTCCTTACGGGAGGAGAGTCTATCTTTGCCATTTCTTCACATGCCGCTTCATACAGTGCGTGCATCTGTGCAGGTGAGCCTGCACTGCAGATTACAAAGTAATCTGAAATTATTGTAGCACCTTTCAGGTCAAGGGCTATAATATTACGCCCTTTCTTACTGTCTAATATTTCCGCAAGCTTGTGTACTTTTTCCAAATCTGTCAAGACTTGTCCCTCCTGTGCGATATAAGATAATTTAGTGCATGAACCGAGTCGGGATGAATAAGCGTTCCCTTTCGGATTACGTGCTTAATTGAGCATCCTATGGCATAGATCAATGCCTCGTCTATGTTAAACTCAACAAGCCTTCGTATTTCCTCCGCCTGTTCAATAGTCCTTCCCGGCTCTGTCATATCTGCTATATATATAAGCTTTTCAAGAGGCGTCATATTAGCTCTGCCTGTGGTATGGTAATAAATTGCCTCTAAAATTTCATTGTCGTCAATTCCGAAATCCTTGTACGCAACGGCGGCTCCCAGGTATGCATGCACCAGCGCCTTCTCACTCTTTGCACAATCATCCAAAGTTACACCGTAACGCTTACATATTATATAAAAGTCCTCACCGTTTGCTTCATCAAGGTTTTTTGCACAATCGTGAAGCAGTGCAGCAATCCGTGCTTTTTCTTCATCTACACCAAAAAGCGGAGCAAGACGCAGTGCCTCCCCCATTACTCCTAATGTGTGATTAAACCTGCGTTCTTTCTGTGTTGCTTTAAGTTTTTCGATTATTTCATTCTCTGTCAAGGAAAATCCCTCAATTCACATCTTTATCCGTTATATCCGTAAATCCATACAGTTTTCTTTTTATTATATAATCAAAAACTGATTTTGGCAATAAGTTTCTGCAATCTTTTCCAATCTTTATTTGATTTCTTATTTCACTTGACGAAATCGGTACCCTTTGCATGGGAATTGCCACGGCAGGAGGCTTCACAATTGCACCCTCCCTGGGAAAAACAAGCAGTGTGCATACCTTTAAAATCCTGTGGGGTTCAAACCATGTATTAAGCTCGTTATAGGAATCATCACCGATTATGAAGTACAACTCATCATCGGGATAAAGTGCTTTAAAATATTCTGCCGTATTTGCACTGTAGTTTACCTCGGTGCGTTTTATTTCATAATCGCTGACCGAGAATTTATCCTCCGATTCAGTAGCTTCCAAAAGCATATTATATCGGTCCTCGCGGGATATTTGTGTTTCCTTTTTATGAGGAGCGTTCCCCGTAGGAATAAAGATTATGCGGTCAAGCTTTATTTCATTAAGTGCCGCATACGCTACTGCCATGTGTCCGTTATGCACAGGGTTGAATGCTCCGCCAAACAATCCTATTTTCATAACGATTCCTCACCTCGGAAGCACAATCTTACGATTGTTCTTTTCCCTTGCCATACGGTAAATAACAACCTTGTTGCCGATGCACTGAACAGGCTCAGCCCCGATTTCCTCGCAGATTGCTTCGCAGGCTGTACGAGTTGACATAAAGGCTGTTTCAAGCACTGTTATTTTTATAAGCTCACGCTTTTCCAAAACTATGTCAAGTTCGGTTAAAAGCTCATCGCTTATACCGCTCTTTCCTATCTGAAAAATGGCGTTTTCCTTGTTTGCAAGACCGCGTAAATACGCACGCTGTTTAGATGATAACATATTCCTCACCCTATTCTGTATAGTCAAATTCAAGCTCATACATGCGGACGGGATCTCCCTCGCCGCATCCTAAATTTTCAAGAGCATCGATTATACCCTTTCTGCGGAGTGCAAGCTGGAAGTACTGCATGCTTTCCGCATCTTCGAAATTAGAATGCCTGAGAAGTTTTTCCACATAAGGCCCTTCCACCACGTAGGTATCACCCTCTTTTCGCACAGTGAACGGCTCCTCCGAGAAATCCTCCTCCACAAAATCCGCCTCGTAAATTTCTACAGGCTCCAACGTATCAAGAAGCTTTGAAACGTGGTTAATAAGCTCTTTTGTTCCCATATGTGCTGCGGCACTTATTTCAAAAAGTTTAAGACCTTTATCCTCAATATATTTTCTGAAATCCTCCAAAAGCTTCGGATCGGTAATTACATCTATTTTATTTGCCGCAACAATTTGGGGACGCTCTGCCAAAGATTTGCTGTAAAGGGACAGCTCATTATTAATTTTTTCAAAGTCATCAATAGGATTTCTGCCCTCAGTTCCCGACACATCTACAATATGCACAATAAGGCGTGTGCGTTCAATATGCCTGAGAAATTCATGACCAAGACCTATTCCCTCATGCGCTCCCTCAATAAGGCCGGGGATATCAGCCATGACGAAACTCTTTCCCTCTCCCATTTTTACAACGCCCAAATTAGGTTCAAGAGTAGTAAAATGGTAATTTGCAATTTTGGGACGAGCCGCACTTACCGCAGAAAGAAGGGTGGATTTTCCCACGTTGGGAAATCCTGCAAGTCCAACGTCCGCAATGAGTTTAAGCTCCAATATAAGCTCTCTTTCTTGACCCTTGATGCCGTCTTTTGCAAACTTTGGCGTCTGACGTGTGGCTGTTGCAAAATGCACATTACCCCAACCGCCGTTTCCGCCGTATGCGGCAATAAATTCTTCTTCGTTTGCGGACATATCCTTCATTACTCTTCCGCTTTTAGCATCTTTAATTACTGTCCCTACGGGCACGTAAATGTAAAGATCTTCTCCTTTTCTTCCCGATGAGCGACGTGCTTTGCCATCTTCGCCGTTACGTGCGACAAACATCTTTTTGTGAGCAAAATCCACAAGTGTAGTCAGGGTTTTGTCTGCTTTAAACACAATGTTGCCACCCTTGCCGCCGTCGCCGCCGTCAGGGCCGCCGTCGGGAACGTATTTTTCTCTATGAAAAGAAACAAGGCCGTTTCCACCGTTTCCTGCTTTAACTGTAATTTGGGCTATATCTGCAAACATAAACACTTACCTCTTTAAAATCTAACCAATTAATTAGCGGACCGTCGGGGACGCCGGTCCCTACAATATATCGACAAAACTACTCAAAAAAATTAAAAAGCTCGGAAAAAATTCCGAGCTTTTATTTTTGACTTATGCAGGGTATACACTTACCTGCTTCTTATCCTTGCCCTTACGCTCGAACTTAACTTTTCCGTCAACAAGAGCATACAAGGTATCATCGCTACCAATACCTACATTGATACCGGGATGAATTTTAGTTCCTCTCTGACGAACGAGGATGTTTCCGGCAAGTACTGCCTGACCGTCAGCACGCTTTGCGCCAAGACGCTTGGACTCACTGTCACGACCGTTCTTTGTAGAACCAACACCCTTTTTATGAGCGAACAACTGAATATTCAATGCGAACATTATAATTTCACTCCTTCCAAAATAAGCATACAGACTTACATCTGTGTAAATTTCAAAAATTCTTTATACTGCCCACTCAGCTCCGAGATAAACATCACAAGCGAATTAAGCAGTATATCTGCACCTTTCTGACGCGTGTCTGAAATAGTGCAATTTACAAAACCGTCACGCTCCTCATATGTAAGCTGTGCAAGGTTTTGTTTTTCAATGCCGTTAATGGTAAGCCACACAGCAGTAGAAACAGACGCACATACAATATCACTGCCACATTCGGCATAACCGCTGTGCCCGTCCACAGTAAACTGTGTGATTTTACCCTCGGTATTTGATACCGTAGTAAACTTAATCATAATTACGCATTGATTGCTGTGATTTCAACCTTTGTATAAGGCTGACGATGACCGTTCTTGTTTCTGTAACCCTTCTTAGGCTTCATCTTGAAAACGATAATCTTCTTGCCCTTTGTCTGGCTGAGAACCTTAGCAGATACAGTAGCACCCTCAACTGTAGGAGCACCTGCTGTAAACTTACCTTCGTCACCGATTGCAAGAACCTGATCAAATTTGATTTCTGCGCCTGCTTCGCCTTCAAGCTTTTCAACGAAGAGAACGTCACCAACCTTAACCTGATACTGCTTGCCGCCGGTCTTAATTACTGCGTACATTTGTTGCACCTCCCGTTTATACAGACTCGCTATTAAGGTTGCGTAAAACGCATTTAATACCTTTTCTACGCGGTTACTGCTATATAATAACACAGTCCCCCACTTATGTCAAGAATAATTTCTAAATTTTTCTTGGTTTCCGGCATATACAAACACCGTGCAGGAAACCCTGCACGGTGAGTGACTTTACATTGATTTAATTAAGCAAGCTCGTCTAATACTTCCTTACGTTCTTTTGCACGGATTGCTGTATTAAGCTTTAATACAGCTGTAAGAACTAAAGCAATACTTGAAACAAGCTGAATAAGCCACATTACAGAATTACCTGCCATGAAAGGTGCTGATAAGAGGAACGTAACAACGCCTGCGCCACCGCATATCATTGCAGCAGCGGCACCTAATGCAGAACCACGCTTAATTGCATTAATCAGAACTGTAACAAGAGCTGACAAAAGAATGATAACGTTAGGAGTAAGAAGTGCTGAGAAATTTACAACTTCCTTGCTCTCATAGGAAAGATACTCAAGGAATTCAGTGTCACGGAAGTTAGCCCAAACATAACTAAACGGGGAATATGACTTTTCAACCTTTTCCTCCGCCTTTACAGCTACTTCGCTATCTGCACCGGGTTTTCTTGCGGAAAGCATATCTCTTGTTATAAATTCCCACTGACCTGCACTTGTTTCAATTGCAACGGGCTTACCTGCCTCTTTATAAGAGCCTGTGGTATAGCTCCAATAGGGCAAAAACTGCATTACAAACAAGATAAATGCAAAAATTGCACATGCGATGCCGTAACGACCGGTCATCTTTTTCATTTTTTCCAAAGTTTTCATCAAATTTTCCTCCCGAATTATGTAATACTGTACATATTTTATCCTAAGTTATAATTTTTGTCAACCTTGATTTATGTTTTTTTACAAATTGCATGTCCTCTTTCGGATATACTTATATTACGGTCCCTCTACTACTGCCAGCATGAGTATACCAAGAATCACAATTGAGATAAACATGTATTTCATTGGTGTGAGCTTTTCTTTCAGGAAAATTCTTGATAGAATAAGCGCCACGATACATCCCGATGAAAGTATCGGTGCTGCAACCGCACCGTTTCCGCTCAGCGCATATACATATGTAAACTGTCCTGCAGTTTCAAATATTGCAGCGAGGAACTTGTCTCTTTGTTTCGGAATTGAGCCGAACTCAACCTTCTTTATTTTCATAAACACAAATAAGATAAGTGCAACTATTGCAAATGTAAGCTCATAGCTGGTGTTTGCCACTGCTTCCAACGTGTTTTCTGTTACACCGATTAGCGGTGTAGCTGCCACATCATCAAGATAAAATGCATCTGCAAAAGTGCCTACTGCATCGAGTATAGCGTACACAAAGGGCATGCAAAAAGCAATAACAGCCATTTTTTTGCCCAGTGTTCTTTTCCTTGTCGTATCTCCCCTGTTCTCAAGGATTCCGACACCGAGAACACCTATAAGCATAAGAATTACAGCAATTACCGCCGGTAATGAAAGCGATTCTTTTAAAAAGATAACACAGAGCAGTGCGCACATTGCACCCGAGGTATTTTCGATAGGGTCTGATATGGATTCTTCAATAAAGCGCATACCGAAATAGGAAAATGCCATTGATACAATATACAGCAGTGATACCGGAAGGTATCTGATAAGATTAACAGGGTTGTAATTAATATCCTGTGTAAGCAGTGTGAAAATCGCATGTATTCCCATTACGACACCTACACAAACACAGATTTTCAGATGTGAAAATTTTTCTTGTTGCCGTGCGCCTTTTTTGTAAAAAAGTTCAGCAACGCCCCATAAAACAGCTGTGAGTAAAGCAAATATAAACCACATAATTTTTTCTCCTTTGTTAATAAATTTTATTTTAGTGACAAATTTAGTTACAAAGAAGAAACAGGCGGCGAAGTAGTCCCTTGCCCGTATGCTCTTTTCTTACATCGGGACAATCCCATGAAAATTACTTTGCTTTTATATTTTTTTAATGGCATTTTCGCCACCTCCTTTAAACTAAATAATAAATTACTCTGCGACTATCTGATTTGCAACCACTATTGCGTTATCAATGTGGTCACAGAAATTTTGTCTTCCTACCTTATCAATAAAGCCTGCCTTATCCATCACTCGCAGAGGTTGTTCATTTACATGCGAGAAAATAAGGGTAATGCCGTTTTCTTTGCAACGCACATAAAGCTCCTCAAGGGTGTTCATTGCCGTTGCATCAATTGCAGGCACGCTACGCATTCTTACGATAATACAGCTTATATGTTCCTCCACACTGATGTCTGCAAGGCGGTCTGCGGCACCGAAGAATAACGGTCCCGTAATTTCATATACACGTATATTTTCGGGAAGGATTTTAAGTTTTTCGCTATCGTCCGTATCCTTTTCGGGATATTTCCAGCCCTGCACACCTGTTTCGTCGCTCATACGCTTCATAAAGAGAAGGCACGCAAGAACAAAACCTATCTCAATGGCTATAACAAGGTCAAACACAACCGTGAGAACAAATGTAATTACAAGAACTGCTATATCGCTCTTGGGAGCTGTTTTCACAAGGCGTACAAACGGTCTCCACTGGCACATATTATATGCAACCATAAAAAGGATTGCGGCAATTGTAGGCATGGGAATCATAGCCGCATAGGGCATCAGAAGCACCAATACCAAAAGAAGCACTGCCGCATGAACCATACCTGAAACGGGTGTGCTGCCACCGTTTTTAATATTTGCCGCTGTACGTGCTATGGCACCCGTTGCAGGGATTCCTCCAAAAAAGGCACTTCCCATATTACCCAAGCCCTGAGCAACAAGCTCTGCATTCGAGCGGTGCTTGCTGTTTGTCATTCCGTCTGCAACAACACATGAGAGAAGCGATTCTATTGCCGCCAGAATTGCTATTGTAAAAGCATCCGGTAAAAGAGTTTTGACCATGTGTATATTTATATTTGGAAGTGCAAACGAGGGAAGCTTACTTTCCACTGTGTAGAGCTTACCTATTGTGGGCACATCCATATCAAGGAGCTGTACAATCAGAACACCGATTATTACCGCAATAAGCGAGCCGGGAATCTTCTTACTGATACGAGGCCATATTATAAGAATCGCAAGGCTGATAATTCCGATAATAAGAGCTTGAATATTTACCGTTGAGATATTTTCAAAGAACACCTCAAGCTTTTCCATGGTTTCAACAGGCTTTTCTCCTGCTTTGTATGTAACACCGAAAAAGTCTTTAAACTGACCGATAAGTATTGTTACAGCAATACCGGCAGTAAAACCCGTGGTAATTGTATAGGGGATAAATCTTATAAGACTTCCCAACTTGAAAACACCCATGAGAATAAGGATGATACCTGCCATTATCGTAGCAAGAGCAAGCCCCTCCATTCCATTTCTCGCCACAATGCCTGCAACGATAGTGGCAAATGCCGCTGTAGGTCCCGCTATCTGAACATTGCTTCCGCCTAAAAACGATATAATAAAGCCTGCAACAATAGCCGTATATATACCCTCCTGCGGTCCTACTCCGGAGGCAAGCGCCAGAGCTATTGAAAGCGGAAGTGCTATTATAGCAACTATAATTCCTGCAATAATATCTTTAATCAGTTTTTCCTTGCTGTAGTTTTTTATTGAAGTAAACAGCATTGGTTTAAGTTCTTTCATGTAATGCATCTCCTTTGCCAACAAGGATTATTTTACCATTAATTGCATCAAATTGCAAGAACATAAATTAAATTAAGAGATAATAAAAAAAGAATAAAAAAAATGTTGACAATACATATTTTTCATATTATAATAAACAGGCAGTCAAAAAACGGCCCCATAGTCTAGCGGCCTAGGACGTCGCCCTCTCACGGCGAAGACCGGGGTACGATTCCCCGTGGGGTCACCAAAAAGAATGAAATACGCTTTGGCGTGTTTCATTCTTTTTTTTGCGTCAGCAAAACTACGGGGAATCGAACCCTGAGAGGGCAACGAGCGTGTAGAAAACGATTGATAATCGTTTTTAGCGAAGTTGATGCGAGACGGGTACTGCGAGCGGTGCGGAGCGGTCGTCGAGCAGTCAGGGTGCGTAGCAGCCGTTCCCCGTGGGGAATCGAGCCTGAACGCCGCCGGTGGCGGATACAGTGAAGGCGTAGAGTTGTGCAGCGGTCGATAGATGACAAGGCGTCTTGTCGCCGCAGACAGATTTCGGGAACCG
>JAZNYX010000031.1:0-43296 GCA_045594665.1 Clostridia bacterium
GTGATATAATACAATAGATATATTGTGTGGAAAAAGGTGATGTAATGTACCTTAAACGAATAGAACTTCAGGGATTTAAGTCCTTTGCGGACAAGACCGTTATAGAGGTTCATCAGGGAGTAACCGCCATTGTCGGCCCCAACGGAAGCGGAAAGAGTAATATTTCCGATGCCGTAAGATGGGTAATGGGCGAGCAGAGTGCAAAGACTCTCCGCGGCGGCAAAATGGAGGATGTTATTTTTGCAGGTACGCAGAAGCGTAAGCCTCTTGGCTATGCCGAGGTTTCGCTTGTGCTGGATAATTCTACCCATTTTTTGCCCTGTGATTACGAGGAAGTTGAAATTACGAGAAGGGTATTTCGCAGCGGCGAAAGTGAATATATGATTAACCGCACAGCCTGCCGACTGAAGGATATAAACGAGCTTTTGATGGACACGGGTCTGGGCCGTGACGGATATTCAATTGTCGGTCAGGGTAAAATAGCGGAAATCGTTTCCTCCAAGGGGGAGGACCGCAGACAGATATTTGAGGAAGCGGCGGGAATATCAAAATACCGCTACCGTAAGAATGAGGCGGAAAGAAAGCTTAACCACACTGAGGACAATCTTGTTCGTGTGCGTGATATTTTAGGCGAGCTTACAGAGCGTGTAGAGCCTCTTAAAAAGCAGAGTGAAAAGGCTATCAAATACCTTGACCTCAGGGAAGAACTTAAAGGCATTGAGGTCAGCGCACTTTTGGAAATTACGGACTTAAAGCGTGCCGAGAGCGAAAAAACCACAAAGCTTTATGAAGATGCAGTACATGAGTTTGAGGAGACTAAAGAAAAGCTTGACCTTTCAAACGAAAAGAGTGACAAGCTTTATAACTCACTAAGGGAAACCGACAGTGAAATTGAGGGCATGCGTGAAAATCTTGCAAAGCTCGAAGCTGATGCAGCCCAGATAGAAAACGAAAAAGCGATTATTAAAAACAACATAGAAAACCACAAGGTTAATATTGTACGTATTGAAACAGAGCTTTCGGGCTGGTCTAAGAGAGAGGAAGATATAAAAGTCCAAATATCAGAACTTGAACAGCAGAAAAACGCTGAAAACGAAAAGTTTTTAAAGCTTGCCGACGAGCTTGAAATTCTCGAAGACGAAGACAGGGTAATAGGCGAGGAGGTTTCAAGACGTGCTAAAGCACTTGACAGTGCAAGGGAAGAAGTATTAAGCCTTCGTTCCAAAAAGAGTGAAGCTCAGTCAAGACTTGACAGTATCGACCTTATTACGCAGAATATAGAAACACGCCGTTTTTCAATTGAGGTTGACATTGCGGCGGCATCGGACGATATTAACCGTCTTACATCAAAGTGTGCCGAACTCAGGGAAAAGGAGCAGAAGGCACAGGAGGAATTTGATAAGCTTTCCGATGAGGTTTTCGATGCAAATAAAAATTATCATGACTACAACCGAAAAAGCAGCGAGCTTAAAACCCGATATAATGAGCTGTCTACCGAGCTTTCCGAAAAGCAGGGAAGACGGAAAATGCTTGAAGAAATGGAGCGTGGTCTGGAGGGCTATGCAAGAAGCGTCCGCGACCTTCTTAAAGCAAAGGAGGACGGAAAATACAGCGGAAGCTTCCTCGGCGTTCTTAGTAAGCTTATCAGTGTGGAGAAGAAATATACCACAGCAGTTGAGACTGCGTTGGGAAATGCAATGCAGAACATCGTGGTACAAAATGAAAATGACGCAAAGGAAGCAATCGAATTTTTAAAGAAAAATCACATGGGCAGGGTAACATTTCTTCCGATTTCATCTCAGGAGGAAAGGCGGCTTGATAACGAAGACCGCGTTATGCAAAACGACGGTGCGGTAGCTATTGCCTGCGATGTGGTAGAGTGTGACAGTGCTATCCGTGAGGTTATCGGGGCACTTTTGGGCAGAACCGTAATTATGGAGGATATGGACAGCGCCGTAAAGCTTGCCAAAGCCACCCATTATAAATTTAAAATTGTAACTTTGGCAGGTGAGCTTCTTCAGCCCGGCGGCAGTATTACCGGTGGTAGTGTGAATAAAGCACAGGCACTTTTAGGCAGAAAAGACGAGATAGAGCTTCTCAATAAGGAATGTGATAAGCTGGCAGACGAAACGGAAAAGCTTGAAGATGAAATTGATGAATGTATGGATGAGGCAGAGAAAAACCGCAAGAAGGAATCCATGCTTCGTGAAAAGCTTTCCGAAAGTGAAAATAAGCTGATGAAAGTAAAAGCGGAGTCGGACATGAAGGCAAGTCTTCTTGAGATGGCTCATGAACGCTTTGAGAAGCTTAATAATGAAAAAACGCAGATTTCCACCCAGCAGACAGACACCGCCACAACAAAGAAGAAACTTCGTGAAATTCTGGACGGCTCCGATGAGCTTATTGAAAAAGCAGAGGCTATTGTGAAGGTGAAGCAGGAAGCCGTGCGTGAGGAAACGCTTAAGCGTGAAGCACATTCGGGCAAGGTTATCGACAAGAAAATGGAAATTAACAGCGCCCAAAAGGATGTGGAAATAGCACAAAGTCGAATTGAAGATGCAAAACGCAGTATAATAAATTCACAGTCTGATTATAAAGCAAAGCTTGACGAAAAGGCTCATCAGCAGAACATGATTTCGTCCTTTGAAAAACAGATTGAAGAAAACGAAATGCGGAAGAAGCAGTGCGAGATTGCCATTGAATCCAAGAAAGAAGAAATCAAAGCCCATCTTTCGGGAAGAAGCGGAAATGACAGTGAGCTTGAAAAACTCCGTGAAGAAATTAAACAGCTTAATGAGCGTATTTTGGTGCTTCAGGGCGAGGTTGTACGTATTGAAACAAAGAAGAATAAAATTGAAGAAGATTTGGAAAATGCGGCAAACAGACTTTGGGATAATTATGAGCTTACCTATAACAGTGCACTTGAATTTAAAAAGGATATAGGCTCGCTCTCCGAAGCACAGAAAGTAATTTCACAGCTTAAAAATTCTATACGTGCGTTGGGAAATATCAATGTTGATGCTATTGAGGAATACAAAGAAGTAAAGGGCAGATATGAATTTCTCAGCACGCAGGTTGCGGACATGGAAAAAGCAAAGGCAGACCTTGAAAAGCTTATCGGTGAAATGATGTCGGTAATGCGTGAGCAGTTTGCAAAGAAATTCCAGATAATAAATGAGCTTTTCGGAAAAAGCTTTGTAGAGCTTTTCGGCGGCGGCAAGGCAGAGGTGAAGCTTCTTGACCCGCTGGACACTCTTGAAAGCCCCATTGAAATTGAGGTTCAGCCTCCGGGAAAGAAACTTCAGAGTATTACGCTTCTTTCGGGCGGTGAGCATGCTCTTACAGCCATTGCACTTTTGTTTGCACTGCTTCAGGTTTCACCTGCACCATTCCTTGTGCTTGATGAAATTGAGGCTGCACTTGATGATGAGAACGTTTACCGTTTTGCCGATTATATCCGTAACCGCGGTGATAATACGCAGTTTGTCGTTATTACACACCGACGGGGAACAATGGAAGCGGCAGACATTCTCTACGGCGTTACCATGCAGGAGAGGGGCGTCAGCAGCCTGCTTTCAATGAAACTGGAAGATGTAGCTATAGAAGAGTAAATGCGGAAAGGACAATTATAATATGGAACAAAATACAGAAAAAAAGGGGCTTTTCGCAAGACTTAAGGAAGGTCTCGGAAAAACCCGTAATTCATTTAACGAAAAGCTTGATGGAGTGTTCTCCGTGTTTAAAAAGCTTGATGATGACCTTTATGACGAACTTGAAGAAGCACTCATAATGGCGGATATCGGTGGACAGACAAGCTGTGAAATCGTTGAGCAACTTCGTGAAAATGTAAAGGAAAAGCATATCAAGGACGCAGAGGAAGCAAAAGCAGAGCTTAAATCTATCATTACTGAAATTCTCAGTAAAAATGACTGCTCCCTTGAGCTTAAAACAAAACCAACCGTAATTCTGGTTATCGGTGTAAACGGTGTCGGTAAAACGACTACGATAGGCAAACTTACATCGAAGCTTAAAAATGAAGGTAAAAAAGTCGTTTTAGGTGCGGCGGATACATTCCGTGCGGCAGCGGCAGACCAGCTTGAAATCTGGGCTGAAAGAAATGATGTCCCCATAGTAAGGCTGACTGAGGGGGCAGATCCTGCGGCGGTTGTGTTTGACGCTTGCTGCAGTGCAAAGAGCAAAGGTGCAGACGTTTGTATCTGCGATACTGCCGGCAGACTTCATAATAAAAAGAATCTTATGGACGAGCTTGGAAAAATTTACAGAGTTATTGACCGTGAGCTTCCCGATGCACAAAAGGAAATTCTTTTGGTGCTTGATGCCACCACAGGTCAGAATGCAGTAAATCAGGCGGAGGAATTTGATAAGGTTGCAAAAATTACAGGTATTGTCCTTACGAAGCTTGACGGAACTGCCAAAGGCGGTATTGTGGTAAATATTTGCAAGAAGCTGGGTGTACCTGTTAAATTTGTCGGCGTGGGCGAGGGCATAGACGACCTCCAGGTGTTTGACCCTGAGGCTTTCGCCGAAGCACTTTTCGGGTAATCAGGTACGGAATGTCTTCCTGTGTGCAAGGGGAGACATTCCGTACTTTTTCTTGTACTCGGAACTGAAAAAGGACGGCGTGTTGTAACCGCATAGCTGTGCCATTTCAAAAACACCGGCATCGGTATTGGCAACCAGTTCGAGAGCCTTGCTCATTCTTATGTCTATAAGTGTATCAATCGGCGATTTTCCGAATTTCTTTTTGAAAATTCTTGTAAGATAACTTTTGTCAAGGTGGACAAGCTCTGAAAGATTTGAAAGTGTTATCTTATCCGATGGGTTTTGCCGCATATGAGCCATCACAATATCGCAGGCAGATTCTTCGGGCTTTAATTCTTTGAATTTACGGTGATAAATCTGTGCATTAAGCCTATGTAAAAGCTCCGATACCAAGCATATCGCAGCGGGAGAATTATGGTCGGACAAGCTGAAAAGCTTTTCGTATATTGAAGCTATACTTCCGTAGTCGGAGAAGTGGATTATATAATCCAGATTTTCAAGCAGAGGATTTTTTGAGATTGGTTGAATGTGACCGGGAGCATTTCGGTGGTAGTCAAAGCTCGACGTTTCGCCGGAAAAATCCAATGTCAGCATATAAGAATTCGTGCTTATCTTTGAAAATTCATATGTTTCCCCGGGCTTTCTGAATAATATATCACCTTTTTTCAGGTATGCTTCCCCGTGATTTTTATTATAACACCATCTTCCGTCGGACAACTCCAGGTCTATTTCGTAATCTTTTACTGTTCTGCTCAGCCTCAAAGAGGTGTTCTCTTGTGCGGCGGAAAAATGAAAACAGCTTAAAATTTTAAAACTCATTCATCTCACTTCCTTATGATAATAATTATATAATAAAATGAATAAAAGTCAATATACTTGATAAATAAACCATAAAACTTTATTGTTGACGAGGTTAGAAGTTGATATAATTGTATTACAAAAATAATTTGGAAAGGTGAATTGTTATGAGTTTTATGTTTCATCCCTATCCTTATGCTGACCCCAATGCAGTTAATAAAATTAACATTCCGCAGTCAGTTAAGGAAAATCTTGTTCACGGAATTTTAAATGTTGGAAAGAAAATTGCTTCTTTGTTTGATGAAGGAGTAAAAACAATCGGTATCGATGCATATCCCGGTAGCGAATACGAAACACTTATTAATGTGCTTCGTCAGCAGCTTGCGACAAAGGGTATTGAATTTATTGATGCAGACAGCGTAATGCTTCCCTCCGAAGTAATTACTGCAAAAATTAAGCCCTATCTTCCCGAAGACAGAGATTATGACCCCGTTCTTCTTTACGGAAGAAGATATACCGAAGGCTACAAGGGCTTGCAGGACGGCGAGAAAGTAGCGGCACTTAATGAAAAAATTAAGAATGCAAACGGCCTTATTGTTTTTGGTAAGGGTGCACTTTCCGAAGAACTTCAGGACGCTTACGATGTAAGAGTGTGGATGGATGTAACTCCCAGAACAGCCGTTCTTAATTGCAAAAACGGTAAGAACAGAAACATCGGTCTTACAGAAGAGCTTCCCTATGCTCTTATGATGAGAAGAAACTATTACGTTGACTTTGAAACGGCAATGGAACAGCGCTGGAAAATGATGAGAAGCCGTAAAATCGACTTCTATATTACAGCAGACGATCCCGTGAAAATGAGCATGCTTCCGTTTGGTGCTGTGCTTGACCTTTTCAGAGAACTATGTAGTCGTCCCTTCCGTTGCAGACCTGTATATCTTGAGGGCGTTTGGGGTGGATACTATGTTCATCGCCTCAGAAATCTTCCCAAGGAAATGCGTAACTGTGCGTGGGTGTTTGATATGATTCCCCTTGAGGTTTCTATTGTTGCCCAGCTTGACGGTCTTGAATTTGAAGCACCCTTCTTTACATTCGTTCAGGCAATGGGTGAGGAGCTTCTCGGACACCGTGCATTTACCGAGTTCGGTGGATATTTCCCCATCAGATTCAACTATGACGATACATACCATTCATCGGGTAACATGTCTATTCAGTGCCACCCTCACGAGGAATATGTGGTAAATAACCACGGTGAATTCGGTCGTCAGGACGAAAGCTACTATGTAGTTATAGCAGGTCAGGGTGCAAAGACATATCTCGGATTTAATGAAAAGGATAGCTGTGAAAAGTTCTTTGTTGAAGCAGAGCGTGCAGAAAAAACCCACGAAATTATTGATTATGAAAAATATGTAAATGCAGTTGAATCAATTCCCGGAACACAGGTTATGATTCCTGCAGGAACAATCCACGCATCAGGAAGAAACCAGGTAATTCTTGAAATTGGTTCTCTTACCGTTGGTTCTTATACATACAAGCTTTATGACTATCAGCGTCTTGATCCCCAGACAGGCGTTCCGCGTCCCATTCATCTTAAAATGGGTAAAGAAGTTATCCGCGGAGAACGTGACAAGAAGTGGATAGAAGAAAATCTCGTTAATCACGGCGGTGTTGTAAGAGAGGGCGAGGGCTTCAAGGAAATCGTTGTTGGCGAACATGACCTTCTGTATTTCTCACTTCGTAACCTTATCTTCGATAATGAAATCACCGACGAAACAAACGGACTTTTCCATGTTCTTGCACTTGTTGATGGCGAAAAGGTAAGAGTTGAATCAATCGATAACCCCGAGTTATACTATGATATGAATTCTCTTGATATAATCGTTGTTCCTGCCGCATTCGGAAAGTACAGAATTGTAAACAAGGGTGTTGGCACGGTAACAATTCATAAGACACACTTAAAGCCATGAAAATATTAACTTTAGATATAGGCGGAACAGCCGTTAAATACGGATTGTTTCAGGAAAATAATAAAGAATTCGGTCAATTTCCCGTAAAGGATTCCCTCGGAAATGAAAACATCCCCGAAAGCATATGCTCCTTTTCAAAGGAGCATATGCCGCATGTGATTGCAGTTTCAACCCCGGGTCCTTTTGATTTTGAAACGGGAACATCACTCATGACTCATAAGCTTACATCAATGTATAATGTAAGCTTAAAGGATCTGTTCAAAAAAGAAATACCGACGGCAGAAATTCTGTTTGTTCATGATTCAACGGCATTTGCAGTCGGTGTACTTAACAAAATGCCTCATCTTAAAGAAAAAAAGCTTGCGGCAGTAATGCTGGGAACAGGATTGGGGTATATTTATGTAAATAACGGAAAAGCACTTCTGAATAAACGCTATACTCCCTTGCATCCCTTGTGGAACAGAAGCTTTTTAGACGGGACATCGGAGGATTATGTTTCCACACGTGCTATTTTAAGAGAGTGCGAAGAATTGGGCTTTAGCGGAATAAGCATAAAAGAGCTTGCCGAAACCGCCCGTGGGGGAAATAAGGCACTCCAAGATGTTTTTTATAACTACGGAAAGCATCTTGGAATGTGTATGGAAATGGCATCTGAGGCAGATGACTTTTCCGAAATTGTCATAGGGGGACAGATTTCCCGTTCATGGGATTTATTTAAGGACGGCTTTGAAAGTGAATGTAAGTTACAGTACAGCATTATTGACAATCCCGAAAGCTGTGCTCTTTACGGACTTTTTGACTGTGCAAAAAATGGAAAAGAGAAGTATTATACCATATGCGAGGAATGATAATATGAAAAAGATTCTTATAATCACAGGCGACAAATGCGACGATACAGAGCTTTTTTACCCCTATTACCGTTTAAAAGAGGAAGATTATCATATTGATATTGTTGCCTTTAACAAGGGTGTTGTAAAGGCAAAGCATTTTTTTGAGATTGAGGCTGATGCGGCTGTTTCAGAGGTTAGCGAAAAGGACTACGATGCACTTTTGCTGCCGGGCGGCTCTGCTCCCGAAAAGCTCAGGCAGAATGAATATGTAGTAAAGCTTACCCGGGCGTTTTATGCTGCTAAAAAGCCCATTGCCGCAATCTGTCACGGACCGCAGATATTAATTTCTGCAGGGGTGATAAACGGAGAAAAAATGACATGCTATCCCGGAATTGCCGACGATGTGAAGAATGCGGGAGCAGATTATATTGATAATGCAGTTGTTGTAAGTGATAACAAGATTGTTACTTCACGCAGACCTGAGGATTTACCTTATTTTATGAGGGAATTTGTAAAGCTTGTAAACGAAAGGTGAATCATGTGCAGGCTGTATAATTGTTGGGCGACTCAATAAGGCTTTTTATGAGTATAAAGTAAAAGAAAAGCTTGTAGAATAGCGTATGTAAACAATACAGTGATAACAAGGGATGTACGACACCGTGGGTGGTTTTGTCGTACATCCTTTTTGTCCTTCATATAGGAAAATAATTTCAGTTTATAATTGACTATACAGAAAAAACGATATATAATTAATTGAAAATAAGATTTTCGGGTGAATGTTATGAAAAACGCATTTGAATGTAAGCGTATTTTGGTGGAAAACACTGCCAACAGCCGTGAAAAACTGCTTGTACGCAGAAAACAGCTTAAAAATTATGACCTTCACTGGCATGACTGTTTTGAAATAGAGCTGATGCTTCGTGGCAGTGCGGTGCAGATTCTTAACGGACAGCGATACGAAATGATGCCGGGGGATATTTACCTTCTCAATCCTACCGATTTTCACAGTATACAAACCGACGGTGCAGTTGTATACAATATTATGTTCAGCGAAGAAATGCTGGATGAGGAAGTGCTTCAAAAAATCCTGAGTGTTGATAAAAATATTATATTCAGGCTTAGTCAACGAGAGCTTCACACCACAGAATTTATGATATCGCAGATGCTTTATGAGTTTGAAAATGAAACTGTCTACTCGGATTCTGTTATCAAGAATCTTATGGAATGTCTCTTTATAATGATACTTAGAAAATGCGATCTTTCGGGAAATAGGAAAAACAGTAGTGAAAATGATGCAATCAGAAAATCTGTGTTGTATCTCCACAGCAGATTTCGCGAGAATCCCACTCTTGCACAGGTAGCCTCAATTGCAGGCTTAAACAAGAATTATTTCAGCGGTCTATTCCATGAAACCACAGGAAAGACCTACAAGGAATATCTTAATTCATTAAAGCTTGAGCATGCGAAAAAGCTTGTACTTACAAGCAATATTCCCGTTACACAAATATGCTTTGCTTCAGGGTTTAATTCCCTTACAAATTTTTTGCGTGTTTTTAAAGAAGCATATAACATATCACCCACAGCAATGAGAAGAAGAAAGAAGGAAAACTAAATGAAATGCACAAATTGTAACAATGAAATCCCTGAAAACACCAAGTTCTGTAAGTTCTGCGGAACACCGGTTGAAAAGGAACAGAAAAGCCCTGTGTGTCCCTCTTGCGGAGCACAGGTAAAGCCGGGGGCATCTTTTTGCACCTCATGCGGAAATAGGCTTGAAGCTCAGAATGCAGTAAGTACACCTCAGCCCCAAGCTACAGCTCCGAAGTCTGTATATACCCCTCAGCCTCAGGCTACAGCTCCAAAGCCTACGTATATGCCGCAGCAAAAGAAAAAATCCACCCCCCTGTACGTAGCTTTAGGTGTGGTATCGGCACTTTTAATAGGTGTCATTGTTTTCCTTGTTATCACCATGCAGAAAGATAACAAAAATACAGACATCCCAAACGCGGAAAAACCCGCAAAGGTAGCAGAAAATCGCCTTATGCTTAATGTGGATGATATAGATTCCGAGGTTACCGAAGATACATATGTGATTTCCGGCAGTGCCTCGGTATCCGGAACTGATGCTGTTTTAAGTATCAATGATGAGAAAATTGATATAATATCTGCCGATGATGGAGAAGTTGACTGGTCTGAAGAGGTGCAGCTTCAGGAGGGAGAGAACTCCTTCAGGATAGATCTTACAGATGACAACGGTACTAACAAGAGAAGAACTGTAAAAATAAAATATACCGCTCCCGAAGAAGAGGAGGAATATTTGTTCCCGAGCGACAGTGAATATATAACCAATGATGATTTGGCAGGCAAAACAAAAGAAGAGGTTGCACTTATCAGAAACGAGATTTACGCACGCCACGGATATGTGTTTAATACAGAGGCATATCAGGAATATTTCTCCCAAAAAGAATGGTATCAGCCTGATCCCTCTTTCAGCGAAGCACAGCTCAATGAAATCGAGCTTGCAAACAAGGACTTTTTGGTGGAATATGAAGAAAGCAGGGGTTGGAGATAATGAAAAAGGCACTTGGCTTTATTTTGGCGGCAATGCTGATTGCCACGGGATGTGCCGACAACTCCCATGAAAAAGAAAAGGCAAAGCCGACTACGGGCGAAACCGTAAAAGAGGTTGAAACCGTAAAGAAAGAGGCAGAGAAAAAAGCGGAAGAAAAGCCGCTTGAAATCTCCGCACTTTCGGGAAAAATAATCGTGATTGACCCCGGGCACGGAATTAACAGCTATTCAAAGCAGGAGCCTATAGCACCGGGAAGCAGTCAGATGAAAGCGGCATTTGTATCAGGAACGGCAGGAAAGAATCAGACGGAAGAACAGCTAAATCTTTCGGTAGGACTTAAGCTTCGTGATGCACTTAAAGAAAAGGGCGTGACGGTTCATATGACAAGAACCACCCACGAATGTGATGTGTCAAACGTTGACCGTGCACAGATGGCGAATGACTTAGGAGCCGATATTGCAGTCAGGATTCATGCAGACGGAAGTACAAACACATCGGCGCACGGAGTGTCGGTGCTTGTTCCGGGAAATCAGTATATAAAGGATTCCGCTCTGATTTCCGAAAGCCGCACTGCAGGTGAGGCGGTGCTTTCGGAATTTGTTAAAGCCACGGGAGCAGTAAACCGCGGAATATCCGTCCGTAACGATATGACAGGCTTTAACTGGAGTACCGTCCCCGTTATTTTGGTTGAAATGGGCTTTATGTCAAACCCCGGAGAAGACCGCCTTATGGAAACCGAGGATTACCAAAACAAAATGGTAAACGGCATTGTAAACGGACTTGAAAATTATTTTGAAAATAAATAATGCTGTATCAGAAAATGGACAGAAAGTGTCCATTTTCTGACGTATAATGGTTTGCGAGGTGATAATTTTGAAATTAGATAATGCTAAAACTTTTCGATTGTTGAATCTGTATGAAAGACTCAACCGAGGAGAAACGGTTAATAAAAAAGACTTTGCAAATTCATTTGGAATCAGCGAAAAGTCAGTGCAGAGGGATATTGAGGATCTTAGAATATATCTTGCTGAATGTTATGAGAATGGCGACGATGTAACAGTAGAATATAGTTACGTGAAGAATGGATATTATCTTGTAAAGAAGGACAAAGAATTTCTGACAAACGAAGAAATCCTCGGAATATCAAAGATATTGCTTGAGAGCCGTGCTTATAATAAAGATGAACTTGAAGGATTAATTGACAAGCTCCTGATTCAAGCAACGCCATCGGCACGAATGAATATCAGGGAAATGATACTCAATGAGAAATTCCATTACATTCCGCTTAAACATAACAAACCACTACTAAATGCAATTTGGGAATTGAGTGAGTGTATTCATAACAAGAATGTAATTACTTTCGATTATGAGCGTCAGGATCATAAGATTACACATAGAACAGTCAAACCGTTAGCAATAATGTTCTCGGAATACTACTTTTACCTGATTGCTTGGTTTGCCGACGATTCGAAAGACTACCCTGCAGTTTTTCGAGTGGACAGGATAACAAATGTAAAGTGTCATGAGGAAAAGTTCAAAATACCGTATTCGGAAAGATTTGAAGAAGGCGAGTTCCGTAAAAGGGTACAGTTCATGTATTCAGGCCCGCTAAAAACAATCAAATTTGAGTTTTCAGGGCCATCCCTTGAGGCAATACTTGATAGAATACCTACAGCAGAAATTATCGCACAGGATGGCAATAAAACAACTGTCAAAGCAGAATGCTACGGTGATGGAGTTATGATGTGGTTAAGGACTCAGGGAGATAATGTGAAATTAGTATGAAAATTATAGATGATATTGCAAATGATATTTCGAAATACATAGGACGAGAGAATATAGGGTACGAAAAAATTATGTATAGTGAAATCAAATCGAAGGAAAACCGTAAATGTAAATATGAAAGATTGAATTGTACAAAAAACAAGATAGGAATATATTTTTTTCTACGAAATGGAAAAGTTTTATATATAGGACAATCTTCATCAAGGATAAAATATTATAGTAAGTGGACGATGTATGAGAGAATAAAGCAACACTTCAGTCATAGTAACACTGGAAGCATCCTTTATAAATTACCTTTGGAAAATTTAATTGAAGATAATGATACTAAATTAGTTGTTATACCGTTGTTTGATACAGAAGAAAATTCTAAAGAATTAAGGCGAACGGTTTTGTTTTTGGAAAGTTTTTTGATTGGCAAATATAAACCAAAGTATAATTTTTATGTAAAAGAGGGATAGATATGGGCTTTTTTGATTTATTTAAAACAAAGAATAAAAAAGCAGAGGATTATGATTGGGCAATAGGTAAGAAAAGACTACTAATGACAACCGGGGTTTATTTTGCTCCCAAAGATGTATATGATGCAGCAAAAAAAGATCCCGTTATTGAAGGAAAGAAAAGAGGATATCAACAGGCTGCAGAGGAGTTTGAAAAAATATACCGTGAACTCAAGACAGAGTATGATAATGCGAAGGAGCTGTTCAAAAAGCAATTAGCACAAAAAGACAAGCAACTTGATGAGTATATAGCGGTTTTGGAAAAATTGGAAAAAGAGAAAGGTATATTAGAAAATGAATTGAAAGCACAAGAAAAAAGGCTGGAAGTCAAGATAAGTGCTAGTGCAGGTTTTATATACTTTGATTTTTCTTCTATACTTAAAAATCATCCCAAATTCGATAAGGCAAAAATTGATGGATATAACGAGGCAAAAGCTATATACAAAAGAAAACTATCATATCTCAAAGGACAACTTACCAAATTAAAGAACGAAGCGAATAAAACTATTAATGAGCATCAGGAATTAATTGCTATGGCATTATCAGAAATATCACAATTAAAAATGGTTATTGCAGAAATGAAATTGGTTAAGTAGGGAAGAATGATGAAAAAATCTGATGAAATAAGAAAATTAAGAGAAAAAAATTTAGCGAAGTCAAAAAGTATTATTTCAGAAATGGAAAAATACGGAAATGAAACAGAGCGAGTTAGAGATGTATTGGAAAGAACACCGAAAATATTAGAAGACTTGGATTTACAATTTGAAGAAGCAACCGGACTGACAAAAGTTGATATAGCTTTTTTGTTCACTGCAGTTGGGTTACAGCTTGTAAGACAATACCTTGTGACACAATTTCCGGTAAGATTAGATGATCAAACATCTGCGAAAAATACTGTAGGACATAAAAAAGAACATTCGAACCGACATCATAGATATTACAATCCCACGTTAAAAGAAATAATAACAAATCCTGTTCCGTTTGATGCAAATATTAATTCAAACGGTGCTTTAAAAGGTGGATATGAACTTGGGCATAGAATTACAGCGATTGGGCACGATCCAATTTTAGGCTTGATATTTGGAACTGCAAACATTGCCACTTCTACATTAACGACAAACACCTTCCAGTCTTATCATATTTCAACAAATCCTCTTTTAAGAAAAGACTATTTTAAAAACAAAGCACAAACATCGCTAGTCATTGGTAATACAGTTGATAAATTGATCAATGGAGGAGCAGAAGGAAAGAAAATAGTAGCAGCATCTTTGGCAAAGGAAATAATTCATCTTAAATCAGATATTAATACAAAGGATAGCTTGCCACTGCCTTTTTTATCTGCAGTAAATCCCAAATTAGCGTCCGACTTAGCATCTTATGGATTGGATATGTCTAATGTTATTACGGTCGGTAAACAGGCTTCATATGCTATATTGATTAACACTGTAATAGCAATGATGCATGCTTTGTTTTATGATGGCAATACTGATATGGATAGGAAACTGTATGAAGTTCGTACAAAGAAGATACTCTCATATTCAAATCTTATAGCATCCTCAACTAATATTGCGATAGTTGCAATAACACGTGATTTTAATAAGTTGGATATTGGAGGAATTGCAGTTGCGATTTATCGTTTGGTAACAGATGCTAATTTTATAAGGAATGTAAAAGAAGAGTTTATATTTGGCAGTTATAAGAAAATGCTTGAAAAAGAAACTTAAATTGAAAGTTGGTCAATAATTGTCCACACCCCTTTCGTATAATGGAGTTACCAAATACGAAAGGGGTTTATTTTATGCCAAAAATTAAATTAGAACACGGAGAAAAAAGATTTCTAATGCAGACCTTGGTTAAACTAGCGGCTGAAATGACAAAAGAACAGAGCAAACCGGACATTACTGAAACAGAAGATAAATTTTTCTGTACAGTGCTCGAAGCATATGATTGCCGGATAAAACCAAGCAGGATATTTGCACCGTTGATGTCGGTTCAAAAAGTTGACCTGAAGCAATGTCTTACGGAACACATTGATTACAATGAGAATCCTGATGAAATGGAACATCCAAAGGAAATAATGGAGATATGTTCAGAGTTTGTGTATCTCTATTATCATCAAAGGAAGCCTTGTAATAGGGATGAATTCTTTGATAAATTATGCGATGTGTTTGACTTATTTCCAGTGAAACGGAAAGATTACAAAGACATGATCGATATGATAGAAAAAAGAGTAGAAAAACATGGGATTAATTCGTTGATAGAAAAGTATAGAACTATTCTCAATGAAAAAGAAATGGCAGATGGATATTTCACTATTGATATCCCTGAAATTTATATTCCATCATATAAGATAGAAATTGACATGTCCGATAAAGACACATTATCAAATTGGGAAAAGATTCACACTCATTTGGAAGGTCTGTGTGATTTTGTTGAAAAACCAAAAGATAAAGTAACATGTGAAGAAATATCAAAACCAATTGATGATTTGATTCATAATGTATATTCGCAATTGATAGATGCTGAAGAAAAGTATACAGAACTTAAAGAACAAGAAGATGAAGACTAAATAAAGAGGAAAAAAGACAAAGGAAGACAAAGAGATGGTTCTGTTGTCATGGGCTTCATAAAAACAAAGAGGTGAAATACTTAAAAACATATTTAAAATCTTTTTCAGTTGCAGACAGAGCGTTTGAAGCAAACTTTATGCAAAAGCAGCGAATGACTTGTTTCGCCTGTTATTATCCGTTTGGTGTGTTTGAAGCAAGAGATTTTGGGAAATTTGAATTTGAGCCGATTACAATTCTTTATGGTTCAAACGGGTCTGGCAAATCAACATTACTGAATGTAATTGCAGAAGCCTTAAGTATTGAACACATGGGGCCTTACAATACTACTGAATATATGTTAGATTATGTTATGGGCTGTTATGCAGAAACAGAAAATATGCCGCAAAACAGTAAAATCATTTCAAGTGATGACGTATTTAATTATTTGACAGACATTCGCTATATGAATATGGGTATTGATGCCAAAAGAGTTGATTTGTTTGAAGAATATTATGGTGATAAAAAAAGGATGCAGCTTCACTCAATGGATGATT
Source organism: Clostridia bacterium (assembly GCA_045594665.1). GTDB lineage: Bacteria > Bacillota > Clostridia > UMGS1883 > UMGS1883 > UMGS1883. The sequence continues at coordinate 16,116 of JAZNYX010000031.1, forward strand.
ATGAAAATTATAAAAAACATGTTGCGGCAAAAAGAACGACTGCATCACAATTTATCAAAAGTCACTTAATCAGTAACGCAGTGATGCAATCCAATGGGGAAAGTGCGATAAAGTTTTTTACATCTCAAATAACCCAAGATGCATTATATTTGCTTGACGAGCCTGAAAACAGTCTTTCGCCGAATATGCAACTTATGCTTAAAAAGTATATTGAGGACTCTGCTGTCGGATATAACTGTCAGTTTGATATTGCGACACATTCACCGCTTCTGCTTTCGCTTAAAAATGCAAGAATATACAATTTGGACGATATAAACGCAGGCACGGCAAAATGGACAGAGCTTGAAAACACAAGAGTATATTACGAGTTTTTCAGAGAACATGAGGATAGCTTTTAAACTCTTCCACATTCCATTAGCTTTGCAGTCTTGTGAATAAACACAAAATTTTTGAAAATAATAACCACAAATATATGTGGGGAATAGGATAGCTTATGCTATCCTTTTTTAACTTAAAATGAATAAAAAATTATTTAAAGATATACTTACAGATACGCTCGGCTCTCTGCTGATTGCCGTGGGAATATACTCCTTTGCCGAAAAGCTTAATATTGCTCCCGGCGGTGTCAGCGGTATTGCAATTATGGTTAAATATCTGACAGGGCTTCCCGTGGGACTTATATCTCTTCTTATCAATATTCCGCTTCTTATTGTAGCATATAAATTTATAGGAAAAAGCTTTGCCTTGAGAACTCTCAGAACGGTGTTTATATATACTCTCCTTATTGACAATGTGGTTACTCCGTTTTTTCCTCAGTTTACAGGTGACAGAATGTTGGGTGCAATATTCTGCGGAATATGCACGGGCGGCGGCTTGGGGACAGTTTTTCAGCGTGGGTCATCTACAGGAGGCACCGATATAGTAGGCTATTTAGTGGAGAAAAAATATCCCCATATACCTATAGGAAAAGCGTTGATGTTGGTTGACACGCTTATAATCTTTGTATCAATATTTGTATTTAAAAACGTTGAATCAGCCCTCTTTGCCGTGGTGACGCTTTTTGCCCAGAGCAGTGTTATAAATCATATTGTTTATGGTGGTGAAAGAGGGAGAAATCTCTTTATTATTTCGCACTGCAGCGAAAAAATAGCACAGCGTATCTTGCAGGAAAAAGACAGGGGGGTCACATTTATAAACGGAAGTGGTGCTTACAGCAGAAAGCCCACCAAAATACTGATGTGTGTGGTCAGGGTATGGGAGTATTATCATATAAAGGAAATTGTGTATGAAGAAGACCCCAAAGCATTTGTGATAGCTACCGAAGCGGAGCATATAATAGGTGAAGGGTTTACCAAAAACGCGTGAATAAATAAGTGTATTTAATTTTTTTTATCTTTTTTCAAAAAAATTATGTACATGGAAAAAAATATGTGTTAAAATATTCACATATGTTAAACGAAGGAGTTTTTAGTATGGAAAAATTGTATCAGGGAAAAACAAAAGATGTTTATAAGCTTGACAATGGTAATGTAATGCTCAAGTTTAAGGATGACTGTACCGGCAAGGACGGCGTATTCGACCCCGGTGAAAACTCTGTAGGTCTTACAATCGAGGGTATTGGTAAGGCAAATCTCCAGACCTCTGTTTATTATTTTGAACTGCTTAAAAAGGCAGGCATTAAGACTCACTATGTAAGTGCAAATATCGACGAAGCAACCATGGAGGTTCTTCCTGCTACAGTATTTGGTCACGGACTTGAAGTTATCTGCCGTCTTGTTGCAACAGGAAGCTTCATCCGCAGATACGGAGAATATATAGAAGACGGTACACCTCTTGAGGGCGGCTATGTTGAATGTACCTTCAAGAATGACGAAAAGGGCGATCCCTTGGTAACAGGCGAAGGACTTGCAGCTCTTGGCGTTATGAACGGCGAAATGTTTGAAAGCATGAAGGCACAGACACTTGCTATTACAAAGATTGTTGCAGATGACCTTAAGACTCTCGGCCTTGACCTTTGGGATATCAAGTTTGAGTTCGGTTACAACAATAACGAAGTTATTCTTATCGACGAAATTGCTTCAGGCAATATGCGTGTTTATAAGGAAGGAAAGATTGTTGATCCCGTTGAGCTTACTAAGATTATCAACAACAGATAAAGGTCGGGATGTAAAAAAAGTCCAGACCGCAAAAAGGCAAAAAAGACATAAAATAAATATGGCATAAAATTTTAATAAGCATATTATTGTTAAAAACCGTATTTTGGGGATTACCACAAAATACGGTTTTTCTCTGTTTTTAAGCCTTTTTGCTACGAACAAACTTCACCTCTCGACGTACACACGTACGCCTTCGGGTAACCCACGGCAAGCCGTGGTTCAGTTTGTCCGTTCTGAACATTTTTTCCTATCCCTTTATTCATATTTTTTATTTAATCAATAGCTTGTATAAATGTTATATCCGAAAGTACAAAGCCTTTTTTTGCCACACACGTTTCAATGAAGGGAACTCCCTGATAGCTTCCCGTATCGGAATACTCTCCCTGTGAAGGCGCAGGGTCGTTAAAAAGGATAATTCCATTTTCTGCCGCTACGGCTACCATAGTATGTGGATATCCCGCATATCGTACCATAACTCCTTCGGGATGAAGGGCAAGAGCTTCTTTTAATGCTTCCCTGACAACCGCATCGGATTTGTCGGGGTTTTGAATATATGTACCTCCAGAAACGCTGTCTCTGCCTGCATAATACGGACTTGACTCGGAAAGTGCAGGAGCAAATTTTATGTTGTAAGCAGTGGCAATTTCACTGTGATAGCAATAAGCACCGCTTGAGGTTTTGGTAAGGTTAATTGCCGCAATGTCATTGGGCGTTATCCTTGTGCCCGTCAGATTGGACAGCACCATGGCATATGAGCATACCCAGCAATAGCCGCTTCCGCTTGAGGGAAGATTAAACTGGGCCTGATTCTGGAAATAATAGGATTTCGCCGCAATGCTGTCACGTGTTGCCTGTGAAATCATCTGCGGAGCAAATCCGAAATACACCGTCTGTGTATTAGCATCAAAGCCCAAAGAATAACCGAAAATATTTGAAATATCCCGTGCCGCTACAATATAGCTTCCGTTGGCATAAAGGCAGGGAGCAGTCAAAAGCTTGAAATAAAATTCTTTATCGCTTTGCCCCGTGATGTCGGAAACGGTAGCAAACTGTTCATCGGGAACAAAGCACACAGATGTGCGTTTGTTACTGATTGTGATGCTGTGATGCTCATCAAAAGTTTTATATTCAAGACCGAGAGCTTTTGAAAGTGCTTTTGCATCAACGTATGCTACGCCGTCACGCACAAAGGGAGAATAAGGAAAATCAACCTTATTTCCGTTGACGAGGAATTTTACAAACGTATCCTCGTATGCATGAGCAGGGACGTTTGCTATGATAAGCAGTGCGGATATTAATAAGGCGCAAAGTTTTTTCATAGTGGCTGACAAATCCTTTCTGCCCGCAAAGTGATTTTTCTTTTTGCCGCGAGCCGTGCAAAAACGTATATCTACCTTATTTATAACATAAAAGGCGAATGTTGTCAATTAAAATCGGATAATCAAAAATAAAACAGTTGACAAGCAGAGGTTTCTGTGTTATCATTACAAATAGTTTAATATCTAAAAACGATGATGGAGAGTGTAACCGTGAATCTTTTAAGAGAGGTGCCGGAGGGTGTGAGGCACTAAAGGGAAGCGGATTATTGTAGCTCCTGAGTTGAAAGGAAGAAAGCTTGAGAAGTGATTAGACCCTTTCCGAGAATGCTGCGTCAGTGCATAGGGCTTGTTGGAGTCCGAAGGGGCAGCGGGGTAACGCCCGATGCAATTTGAGTGGTACCGCGGGTAATATGCTCGTCTCAAGGAATTTTCTTTGGGGCGTTTTTTTATGTTCCAAAGCAGGAGGTATAAAAAATGGAAGAAACAATGATGACCGGTCTTGATCTTAAAATCAGTGAGGTTGCCGCCAGAATCAAAGAACTTCGCCAGATAGACGGAATAAGCGTTGAAACAATGGCAAAGCTTACAGGCGTTTCACGTGATGAGTATGTAGCATGTGAGGAAGGAAAGCACGACCTTAGCTTTGCATTTATTTACAGATGCGCTCTTGCGTTTAAAGTAGGTGTCACCGATATCATCGAGGGTGTCAGCTCCAATCTTAAATCCTTCACGGTTACAAGATGTGGCGAAGGTCAGAAAATCGACCAGGCACACGGCATGATTTACTACAATCTTGCATCAGCCTTTAAGGGCAGAGTGGCAGAGCCGCTTTATGTTCATGCTATTTACGACGAAAGTGCAGAACGCGGCGATATGGAGCTTACCAGCCACGACGGGCAGGAGGTTGATATTGTTATCAGCGGTTCTCTTAAGGTTCAGGTAGGCGGTCACAGCGAAATTCTCCACGCAGGCGACAGTATTTATTACGACAGCTCCGCACCTCACGGAATGGTTGCGGTAGGCGGTCAGGACTGCGAGTTTTACGCAATCGTTCTTAACGGACAGAAGCAGGAAGTAAAAGAAGAAAAGTCCATTGTTAAAACAAACTACAAGCCTCATCGTGAATATAAGAGAGTATATCATAACTTTATTGAAACCGTTGAGGACGAAAACGGCTGTCTTGAAAAGATTTCCTTTAAGAATGAGGAAAAGTTTAACTTTGCATTTGATGTAATTGATGCCATTGCAGATAAAAAGCCCGAAAAGCTTGCAATGCTTCATCTTTCAAAGAATAAAGAGGAACGCCGTTTCACATTTGCGGATTTCAAGCGTGAGTCTGCACGATGTGCAAATTATTTTGAATCAATCGGCATTAAAAAGGGAAGCAAGGTAATGCTTGTATTAAAACGCCATTACCAGTTCTGGATTGCGATGCTTGCACTTCATAAAATTGGTGCAGTTGCAATCCCTGCCACATATCTTCTGCAGGAGCACGACTATGAGTATCGCTATAATGCCGCAGGCGTTGATGCAATCCTTTGTACTGCGGATGACGATATTGCAGACCGTGCCGAAAGCGGAGCAAAGAATGCAAAAACTCTGCGTGAAAAGATTATAGTAGGCGGCAAAAAGGACGGTTGGAGAGATTTCAATGAGGAATACAAAGCTTTCCCCGATACCTATGAAAGAAAAGAGGATACACCCTGCGGAAATGATGATATGCTTATGTACTTCACTTCAGGTACAACGGGTAATCCCAAAATGGCACTTCACGCATACACATATCCTCTCGGTCATTTCCACACTGCAAACTACTGGCATTGCGTAGATCCCGAAGGACTGCATCTTACCATTTCCGACACAGGCTGGGCAAAAGCCGCATGGGGTAAGATTTACGGTCAGTGGCTTTGCGAGGCGGCACTTTTTGTGTACGACTTTGATAAGTTTGATGCGGCAGACATTCTTCCGCTTTTCTCCGAATATGGAATCACAACCTTCTGTGCACCTCCCACAATGTACAGAATGCTTATGAAAGAGGATATTTCAAAATATGATATGTCCTCAGTACAGCATGCAAACACAGCAGGCGAAGCACTTAATCCCGAGGTTTATAAGCAGATTAAAAACCTTACCGGGCTTAGGATTATGGAGGGCTTCGGTCAGACGGAGACCACCTGCCTTATCGGTAATCTCTACGGCAGAGAGTACAAGCTTGGTGCAATGGGTAAGCCCGTGCCTCTTTACGATGTTGACATTGTTGACCCCGACGGAAACAGCGTTGACGTAGGTGAAAACGGTGAAATCGTTATCCGTACAAGCGAGCGTGTACCCTGCGGTCTTTTCAAGGGCTATTATAAGGACGAGGAAAAGACAAAGGAAGTATGGCACGACGGTCTTTATCATACAGGTGACGTAGCTTATCGTGACGAGGACGGCTTCTATTTCTACGTAGGCAGAGTTGATGACGTTATCAAATCTTCGGGCTACAGAATCGGACCCTTTGAGATTGAAAGCGTTATTATGGAGCTTCCTTATGTTGTAGAGTGCGGCGTATCGGCAGCTCCCGATGAAATCCGCGGTCAGGTAGTTAAGGCGAGCATAGTTCTTACAAAAGATACCGTTGCCAGCGAGGAACTTAAAAAAGAAATTCAGATGTATGTTAAGGAACATACCGCACCCTATAAATACCCCAGAATCGTAGAATTCCGCGATTCACTTCCTAAAACAACGAGCGGAAAAATCATCAGAAATCAGCTTTAAAATAAGTGTGTGTCAGGGAAACAAAAATGTTTCATATTATATTGACAAACAATCTTTAAAAAAGTATAATTATATCGTTATACGTATTTTAGGAGGATAAAGAAATGAAAAAAGTTATAGCTTTTATGTTGGCAACTATGCTGATGCTCGGACTGTCTTTGTCAGTAGTGGCAGAGTCATACACCGAGGCAGAATGTGAGGCTTGTTACGAGCTTATCACACCCCAGGATGTAATCTTTAATAACGTTGGGGATGCAACTTGTATTTACTGTGATGAAATCCTTTCACAGGAGGTCCTTGATGCTTTGTTCTATGAAGAATATGAGGAAGAAGAAATTTGCTCCGTGTGCGGAGACATTGCAGGAGAATATGCTATTTTTACGGATGATGGTTTTGTGATTTGTGAAATTTGCAGCCTTGAAGAAGAGGAAGAGTATGAATCCGATGATCCGGACGAATACTATTCCGATTCCGAAGAACCGACAGGTATTGTATTGATTGTATCCGACTGGGCAAAGAAAGAGGCTGATGAAGCATTTGCGAGAAATCTTATTCCTATTGAAATGCTTGGTACAGATTTAAAAATGGATGTTCCCCGTGAGCAGTTTGCGGCAATCGCCGTTAAACTCTATGAAAGAATAACAGGCAAAATAGCAGATGATTCCACAGAGAATTGGCCTTTTACGGATTGCAGCCCAACAGGAACATATTCAAGATATGTGGCAGCGGCGTATAAACTTGGAATTACAACCGGTACAAGTGCAACTACATTCGCCCCCTCGGAAACAATAACACGAGAGCAGATCTCCACAATGCTTTACAGAGTTGTACTCAAGGCAAGGGAGGAAGGCATAATTGAAAATGAAATGCCCCTTACTCTTGATGAATTCGTATTTGACGATGACGCACAGATTTCAGAGTATGCACGTGAAAGCGTTTACTACATGGCAAAAAGAGGTATCATTAAGGGTATGAGCGAAACCTCTTTTGCACCTCAGGGCGTAGCTACAAAGGAGCAGGCAATACTCATATCAAACAGAATAGCAGAAAATCTCTATTAATTAGATATAGTGCGGGATGTAAAAAAAGTCCAGACCGCAAAAGGCAATAAAAGTATATGATATAAATAGAGTGAAAATTGAGAAAATATATTGTTGTTGAAGAATCGTAATTTATACGATTCTTCTTCGTTTTTAAGCCTTTTGCTACGAACAAACTTCACCTCTCGCTGTATACACATACAGCTTCGGGTAACCCACGGCAAGCCGTGGTTCAGTTTGTCCGTTCTGAAGCATTTTTTCCTATCCCTATAAAGAAGCAGTGGCGAATCATTATCGATTTGCCACTGCTTTTTCTGTGCCGCTGAGAATGCTCACAGGTTTTTCTATTACCTTATCATGTTGCATGGAAGCGTTTGTCAGCATCAGTTTAATTCTGTTTTCCTGGTTGACCCTTGTTGCTCCGGGGTCGTAATCTATGGCAACTATGCTGATGTGTGGATTTCTATCCTTAAGCGGTTTCATCATTCCTTTGCCGAAAATGTGATTGGGAAGACAGCCAAAGGGCTGAGTGCAGACGATGTTATTAACGCCTCTTTCCGAAAGCTCCAGCATTTCGGCAGGGAGAAGCCAACCTTCGCCCATTTGTGCACCTGTGGAAATATATTCTTCCGCCAATTTCTTAATATGTTCAAATGTGGGGGGGACATCAAAAATCTGTGCTGAGCGGATGGCTTCAATAAGCTGTTTTTGCATACCCTTAAAAGCCTTATATGCTATTTTCATTGGGATATATAGCTTTCTTTTCATTTTATACAGCTTGTAGTCAGAAATGTTTGCATATATGCAATAAAGGAAAAAGTCTATAATTCCGGGACAAACCACTTCTGCACCTTCTTTTTGAAGAAAATGCTCCAGATTATTGTTTCCTAAGGGGGAGTATTTCACATAAATTTCGCCTACCACACCAACCTTTACCCGGCTGCTCGTTTTATCCATGGGGATTTTTGCGAATGCGTCTGCAATTTCCTTAAAATACTTCTTGCTTTTACTGAAAAACAGCTTGTCTTTCTGAATTGCTCCTGTAATCTTTGTTGTATACATTTCTACAAGATTATCGGTATCGCCCTTATAAATTTCATAGGGCTTGCACTGGTTTTTAAGATTTGCAATAATATCTCCGAACACTACCGCATAAATCATCTTGTATATCACCGAGGGTGATAGCGTGAACCCCGGGTGCTTTTCAAGAGCATTAAAGGCAAGGGGAATTACGGGAACATAGCCGTATCCTGCTTTTTTTAGTGCCTTTCTGAGGAGCGAAATATAGTTTGATGCACGGCAACCGCCGCCTGTCTGAAAGAGTATCAATGCCACCTTGTGAGGATCATATCCACGGTTTATGATAGCATCAAGGAACTGCCCTATAACCAAAAGCGCAGGGTAGCACGTGTCATTATGAACATATTTAAGCCCCAACTCCGTGATCTCGGCACCGCTTGACTCAAGCAGCTCGCATTTGTAGCCATAGCCGCTGAGCACCTTCATAACAAGCTTAAAATGAGTGGGAAGCATGTTCGGAACGAGAATAGTATGCGTTTTTTTCATTTCCTTTGTAAAAGGGATGTATTCCTTATCCATATCCTCACTCCTTTCTTGTTCTTTCCATTGCACCTATAAGACTGCGAAGCCTTATTTTAACGGCACCCGGATTGGTGATTTCATCAATTTTAATCTGTGTATATAATTTTCCCCGGCTTTCAAGAATTGAGCGTACCTCATCTGTCGTGATGGCATCTACTCCGCAAACGAAGGAAACAAGCTGAACAAGCTCGGTGCGGTCATTCTCACAAGCATATTGAGCAGCATTATAAAGCCGTGCGTGATAGGTCCACTGATTCAGTACATTAACATGGATTTTGGCTTTGGGCAGAGGGAGAGAGTCCTCGCTTACCACAACAAAGCCAAGGGTCAGGGCAAGCTTATCGATACCATGACAAATAAGGCTGTCAATATGATAGGGCCGTCCTGCAAGAATCATTACATCCTTGCCCTCTGCCTTTGCATAACTAAGAGCTTTCTTTCCCTCGCTCAAAACACTCAGCCTGTATTCCTTAAGAGCCTTATATCCACAGCTAACAGCTTTTTTAATCTCTTTTTTTGTAAACGAACCGATACCGCTTGCATTAAGGTAGGTGTAAAGCCCACGCGCAAGCTCCCTTTTGCTGTTAATATTAAGATATGGGAAAAGGAAAGCGGTGTCCTTAAGCCTTTCCACATTGCCTGAAAGAAGCTCGGAATAATATGCAACCACGGGGCAATTATAGTGATTGTCCGAAAGCTTTTCGTCTATGTTATATGTAAGGCACGGATAGAAAATGGCGTCAGCTTTCTTTTCAAGAAGTGACATGATATGACCGTGCATCAATTTTGCAGGGTAGCAGGCGGTGTCGGACGGAATGGAAAATTGCCCTTTCTCATACAGCTCCCTTGATGACATGGGAGAAACAAGCACGTTAAATCCAAGCTCCTTAAAAATCGTTTTCCAAAGAGGCAAAAGCTCGTACATTCCCAAGGCAAGAGGAAGCCCGATTGTTTTTTTATTACTTTCAAAAGAATCCTCATTCAAAAGAAGCTTTCTTTTAAATTCGTAGAGATTGGGGAGGGAAGCACCTTCTTTTATGCCTGCACCTTTCTGACATTGATTGCCTGAAATAAAAGTCTTGCCATCACTGAATTTATTCAAGGTAAGGTGGCAGTTGTTCGTACAGCCTTTGCAAATCATTCCCGTTGCAGTATGGGAAAATTCACTGAGCCTTTCCTCTGATATTATCGAGGAAAAGGTTGCCCTCATGGCATATAAAGCCGCGCCGTATGCACCCATCAGCCCCGAAATTTCAGGTCTGATTACATTTCTTCCCAATTCCTTTTCAAAAGCTCGGAGTACTGCATTGTTATAAAATGTACCGCCCTGTACCACAATATTTTCACCCAGCTCGTCGGCACTTCCTGCACGTATTACTTTGTAAATCGCGTTTTTCACTACGCTTATGGCAAGCCCTGCGGAAATGTCCTCCACTGTGGCACCTTCTTTTTGTGCCTGCTTCACGGAGGAATTCATAAAAACTGTGCAGCGGCTTCCTAAATTAACGGGCCTTTTTGCAAAGATACCCTTTTGTGCAAATTCCTCGGCAGAAAAACCAAGGGATTTTGAGAACGTTTCAAGGAAAGAACCGCAACCTGAAGAACAGGCTTCATTCAGCATGATGCTGTCTATGGCACCGTTGTGAATTTTGAAGCATTTTATATCCTGACCGCCTATGTCCAAAATAAAGTCAACATCACTTTTAAAATGCTTTGCCGCCGTAAAATGTGCAATGGTTTCAACAATTCCGTAATCGACCCCGAAAGCATTCTTTATAAGCTCCTCTCCGTAGCCTGTAACGGCACTGCCTTTTATACGAATGCGGTTTGCACAAAGCCCGTATATCTCCTGCAAGCAGTTTTTAACCACGTCTACGGGGTTACCCTTGTTGGAGGAATAGTAAGTGTAAAGAATCTCCTTGTTTTCGCTTATAAGCACAAGCTTTGTGGTGGTACTGCCGCAGTCAATCCCCAAGTAAGCACATCCGCTATAGGAGGCTATATCCTTTTTAGGCACAGTAGCTTTTTTGTGCCTTTGTATAAATTCATTGTATTCGTTTTCGTTTTCAAACAGTGCATGCACACTGCTACTGCCCGTGGGAAGCGTTGCCTTGGAAACTCTATCCAAAAGATCTTTTATATTATACGTATGCCCTAAAGTGGAGGCGTAAAATGCCGCACCTAAAGCCACCGATACTTTGGCATAATCGGGGAAAATTTCATCTTCATCCGAAAGATTAAGCGTTTCCTTAAAACAGTCCCTAAGCCCTTTAAAAAAGGAGAGAGGACCGCCTAAAAACATAACCTTGCCGCCGATTGTTCTTCCCTGTGCCAGTCCTGCAATTGTCTGATTTACAACCGCCTGGAATATGCTTTTTGCAATATCCTCCTTGCGTGCACCCTGGTTAATGAGGGGCTGAATATCGGTTTTTGCGAAAACGCCGCACCGTGAAGCTACAGGATAGATACGCTGTGCACCTAAACTGAGAGTATCCAGCTCGTCTGTGGTCACATTCAGAAGTGTTGCCATCTGGTCAATGAATGCCCCTGTGCCGCCTGCACATGTGCCATTCATTCTTTCGTCAACGCCGCCGTCAAAAAATACGATTTTCGCATCCTCGCCGCCAAGCTCAATGATACACGAGGTGTCGGGGGCAGTGTGCTTTACAACCTCACTCTCGGAAACAACTTCTTGTATAAAAGGCACGCGGATTGCTTCACTGATACCAAGCCCTGCCGATCCGGAAAGGGCAAAGCTGACGCAGCTGTCCCCCGTAATACTGAAAACGTTTTCGAGAAGCTCGCGGCATTTTTCCAGAACCTTTGAGTAATGCCTCTCATATGTACTATATAAAATTTTTCCGTTATCATCAATAAGAACGGCTTTTGCCGTAGTCGAGCCTATGTCGACACCAAGACTGTAATTCATATATATCCCTCTAATAATAATTTAAACAAAAATAATTCACTGTAAATTATATGCCAAAAAATGCCGTTTGTCAAGAATGCACAAAGTTTATAGGACAAAATTCAAGAAATATTTACAAAAAGAAAAATTAACAATATCTTGTTAATAACCGTTGACAAACACCCTATATATTGTTATAATTATACTGCAAAAGTTTTATGGAGGATACGATATGAAGATTATAAAAAGGAGCGGAGCGGAAGTTACTTTCGATCCTGAAAAAATCATAGTTGCCGTTACAAAAGCAAATGAGAGCGTTGTTCCCAGCAGCAGAATGACGGCTATACAGATTAAGCGTATTGCTGAGGATGTTGAAAGTGCTGCCGCAAATATAAATCGGTCTCTGAGTGTGGAAGAAATCCAGGATATGGTGGAAGACCAGATTATGAATCAGCGTGCATTTGACGTTGCACGCCGATATATTACCTACCGTTATACACGTGCTCTTGTTCGTAAGTCAAATACTACTGATGAACAGATTCTGAGCCTTATAGAATGTAATAACGAAGAGGTTAAACAGGAAAATTCCAATAAGAACCCCACGGTAAACAGTGTTCAGCGTGATTATATGGCAGGGGAGGTAAGTAAGGACATTACAAAAAGAATCCTTCTTCCTCAGGACATAGTGTCGGCACACGAGCAGGGACTTATCCATTTCCACGATGCAGATTATTTTGCACAGCACATGCATAACTGTGACCTTGTAAATTTGGAGGATATGCTTCAAAACGGGACGGTTATCAGCGGAACAATGATAGAAAAGCCCCATAGCTTTTCTACTGCATGCAATATATCTACGCAGATTATTGCACAGGTTGCTTCCTGTCAGTACGGCGGACAGAGCATTTCACTTACTCACCTCGCACCTTTTGTAGATGTCAGCCGCAAAAAAATCCGTAAGCAGGTAGAGGAAGAAATGAAGCTTTTGGAGGAAGCGGTAACCGATGAAAAAATCAATGAGATTACCGAAAAAAGGCTTCGTGAAGAAATTAAAAACGGGGTGCAGATGATTCAGTATCAGGTGGTAACTCTTATGACCACCAACGGACAGGCACCTTTTGTAACTGTGTTCATGTATCTTAACGAGGCAAAGAGCGAGCAGGAAAAAAATGACCTTGCTCTCATTATAGAAGAAACTCTCCGCCAGCGATATAAAGGGGTAAAAAATGAAAAGGGAATATGGATTACACCTGCATTTCCCAAGCTTATTTATGTTCTTGAAGAAGATAATATCCACCCGGGCAGCAAATACTATTACCTTACAGAGCTTGCAGCAAAATGCAGTGCAAAGCGTATGGTCCCCGACTATATTTCGGAGAAAATAATGCTTCAGAATAAAATTGACAAAAACGGAGAGGGACATTGCTACACCTGCATGGGTTGCAGAAGCTTCTTGACACCTTTTGTGGACGAGAACGGCAATCCTAAGTATTACGGCAGATTCAATCAGGGTGTTGTAACGGTGAATCTTGTGGACATTGGGCTTTCTGCAGAAGGTGATATGGAAAAATTCAGGAAGATTTTCCATGATAGAATGGAGCTTTGCCACAGAGCACTCCAGTGCCGTCACGAAAGGCTGACCGGAACTCTTTCCGACGCGGCTCCTATTCTTTGGCAGCACGGTGCACTATTAAGGCTGCCCAAGGGTGAAAAAATTGATAAATATCTCCATGGCGGATATTCCACACTTTCGCTTGGCTATGCAGGACTTTGGGAATGTGTTTACAGCCTTATCGGCAAAAAGCTTACCGAGGAAGAGGGTGAAGCTCTGGGGCTTGAGATTATGAGGATGCTTAACGAATACACCGCAAAGTGGAAAGCCGAAGAAAATATTGACTATTCCCTTTACGGAACGCCCCTTGAAAGCACAACCTATAAATTTGCAAAATGCCTGCAAAAAAGATTTGGTATAGTAAAAGGCGTAACCGACAAAAACTATATTACAAACAGCTACCACGTCCACGTGACCGAGGATATTGATGCTTTTGAAAAGCTTGCTCTTGAAGCGAAGTTCCAGGCACTTTCTCCCGGCGGTGCAATAAGCTATGTGGAGGTTCCCAATATGCAAAATAACCTTGAAGCTGTTCTTTCTGTAATGCGTTTCATATACGACAATATTATGTATGCCGAGATTAATACAAAGAGCGACTATTGTCAGGAATGTGGTTTTGACGGAGAGATAGAGGCTCGCGAGGATGAACACGGAAAGCTTGTATGGACGTGTCCCAATTGCGGAAATAATGACCAGGCAAAGCTTAATGTAGCACGCCGCACCTGCGGATATATCGGAACGCAGTTCTGGAATCAGGGAAGAACGCAGGAAATCAAGGAAAGAGTGCTGCACCTTTAAAACATAGAAGAGTGTGAAAAAAGTGAACTATGCAACCATAAAAAAATTTGATATAGCAAACGGGCCCGGCGTCAGAGTATCGCTTTTTGTCAGCGGATGCAGACACCATTGCAAAAACTGCTTTAATAAGGAAGCCTGGGACTTTAACTATGGAAAGCCCTTGACGGATGAAGTAGAGAATGAAATCCTTGATGCATGCAGTGCAGAACATATTGCAGGGCTATCTCTTTTAGGCGGTGAACCATTTGAAAAGGAAAACCGCGAAAATCTTATTTCCCTTACAAAAAAGTTCCGTGAAATGTACCCCGAAAAGGACATATGGTGCTATACGGGCTTCGTCCTTGATACTGAGCTTTTAAAATCAGAGGACAGGGATGTTTATGAGCTGCTTTGCCAGATTGATGTGCTTGTTGACGGAAGATATGTAGAGGAGCTTAAAAGTCCCGAACTTCTTTTTCGAGGCTCATCTAATCAGCGAATCATAGATGTTTCCAAAACGCTAAGTGAAGGAAAGGTAATTCTCCTTGACGGAAAATGGGAGCGTACAATGGGAAGCACAGATATATATGAAGCATGAAACGAAAGGAAAATACTATGAATAAGTATTGTGTAAAAATTAAAAAACTGGATGAAAATGCAATAATTCCCACATACGGCAGTGAATTTGCCGCAGGGGCAGACCTTTATGCATGCATAGGGGAGGCTGTTACAATCAATCCCCATGAAACCAAGCTGATACATACAGGCATAGCTATGGAAATTCCGGTGGGATTTGCAGGGCTTATCTATGCACGAAGCGGCATAGCAAGTAAAAGAGGACTTGCCCCCGCAAATAAAGTTGGCGTTATAGACAGCGACTACCGCGGTGAAATTATGGTAGCACTTCATAACCACAGTGAAAGCGTGCAGACCATAGAAGACGGAGAGAGAATCGCCCAGCTTGTGATTACTCCTTATGTGACGGCTGATTTTATACTGTCCGACGAGCTTGACGATACAGACCGCGGCGAAGGCGGCTTCGGCTCAACGGGAACGAAATAATTAAGAAAGCGTGTGATTTTAGGAAAATCACACGCTTTTTAGCTTAAAAAGTATTATATTTGACTGTCTCATCCATGCTTCTGAACTGACTGTGATATGGATGCGGCTCGGCATCATCTGCCGCATATCCCATCACAAGCAGTGCCACGGGAATTATATTTTCGGGAATATTAAATTCTTCCCTCATTTTAAAGGGGTCAAAGTGCATTACCCATGTACAGCCGATTCCTTCATTTTCGGCGGCAAGGAGCATATGAGTTGCCACAATGCTTGCATCAATGGGGCCGCTTAGTGCGTCATCGTATTTGCGTGTCCAACACTCGTCTTTGTTGTAACAAACCAAAAGTGCGGTAGGTGCACCGAAATGGGAACGGGTGCATTTTTGAAGCTTCTCTATTGCTTCGGGAGTATTCAGCACCAGTATTCTTTGCGGCTGAAAATTGCAGCCCGTGGGTGCAAGATGTGCCGCCTCCAAAATTTTATCAAGAGATTCTTTCTTTACACATTCACCTGTGAAGCTACGTACTGAGTAGCGGTTTTTAATAAGTTTAGAAAATTCCATGATAAACCTCCTTTAATACTGATATTCTACCATATGTGCATTAAAAAGGCAAGAGTCGGAATAAAACTCTTGCCTTTTTCTGCTCATTATTTAATCTGACAAATCGTCCGTAAATATATCTGCAATTTCTCTGGCGTATTCCTTTGAATACCCGTGGCTTACAACTTTGATCGCGGATTCACTCTTATTCGGGACAATAATTACCCAGCCGTTTTCAAAATCAATTTTTACAAAATCATTGCTTCCATCGGAGCTTTGATTATGTTTTTTACAGATTTTTTGCATAAGCTCCCGGCAGTTTCTGCCCTTATAACTTATATTGGTGTTTATCATATATGACGCGGGAATTTCGCCTGCCAGACGGTCAATTGTTGTGTTATGACTGCACAGAAAGTCGCTTAAAAGAATAATGGTGCCCACGGCATCAAAGCGATAAATAAACTGGTGGAGGAACATTTTTCTGTCCGCTTTTGAAAGCTCGTTCATCAGATGGGGAGGGCTTATAAGGGTGCGGTGCACGGTTGCATTGTATTTATCTGCCATGGCTTCAATGCTTTCGGGAGCAGTCTGGGGAACATATATTGTGGCATTCTTGAAACTTTTCATAATAATTAATGAAGTAAGAGCATCGTAGTCAAACTCTGAAAGAATTTGCCCATGCCCCGAAATCAGGGTAAGGGATTCGCACTTGTAGTCAAAGATTGCTCCGAAGTCATAGTTTGCGTCAGAGAGCTCCACAAGGAAATGCTCTTTTTGGGAGGTATCGGTAAAAACAAAGGAACATTTTAAGTCGTGGGCGGCACTTTCCAAAAGCTCCTTAGCCCAAAGAATGGGACAATGAATCAGAAGCTTTTTTCCAAGAGGCTTTTTGGAGGTTGAATTTATCAGCTGCTTGAGGTAATAAAGCTTATATTCAAACAGAAATTC
Source organism: Clostridia bacterium (assembly GCA_045594665.1). Taxonomy (GTDB): domain Bacteria; phylum Bacillota; class Clostridia; order UMGS1883; family UMGS1883; genus UMGS1883. The sequence goes on from JAZNYX010000031.1 coordinate 32,841, forward strand.
CCCATCATGAATATTTAACGGAGACTCTCGGCTGAAATCACGTTTTTCCGTAAGGGCGGAGATTTTTTGAAGCTCTTCATTTTCCACATTGGCACCGTACCCATTGAGAATGTCAAGGCTTCCGTGGAGACAGCCGTCCTTTTTCAGGCAGCTTAGTGCTATTGCTCCGTCAAGACCGTAAAACTTAACGCCGCTTCGCGTAATGGCAAGAGGTTGTTCCCCTAAATCGTAGGCAATTCCTCCAGCCGACTGAATACCTGCAAGGAGTGCATTTTTTATCATGGCACCCGCTCCGCCACAGCCTGAGGAAACAGCAATTTTTTTACCCAAAACCCTGCAAACACTTCCGGCAAGGGTAACGCAGAATTCGGGAGTAATTTCCCTGTTTATAATTCCGTATGCACATCCGTCAAAGAACAGAGAATGACCGCAGTTTTCACCCCATACTATATTTTCGCTTATGACAGACTCATCGTCAAGGTGCTTTTCGGGCCATATGTGAACACCGCTTTTGACAGTGCAATGTTTTCCTAACGTGCAACCCGAAGCAATTACGCTTCCCTCATATATGGCACTTTCATAGCCTATAGCAGAGCCACTGCATATAATTGCGCCTCTTAATGATGCACCTTCATCAATATGGCAGGAATTCATTACTATACTGCGTTTGATATTTGCAAAGCAGTCTACGCTGACGTCCTCCAAAAGCTGAGTATATGCTTCAAGCCTTGCACCTTTGGAAACAATGCTTCCTTTTCCGACATATATAGGCGGAACAAGCACGCTTCCCTGCATTACGGTAGCATTTTCATCAATCCATACACCGGGTGCTCTTTCTTCGCAGGGGAAAGGCAGATTTATTTTTTTGTCCATGAAATCCCGATTGCACTTATGATAAACCTCAAAATCGGAAATATTTCTTATATAGCAGTTGGGAGAATAAGAACTCATCTTTTTGCCGCTTTCAAAAATGCACTCAACAAGGGAGGGTAAATCGGATGTTTCTTTGATTTTTGTTCCTTTGGGAATAATCATAATTCCCGAAAAACTTTGTCCCGTACAGTGTGTAAAATCGGGACAGCGGATATATTTTGATACAACCCCCTCGGAATCTGTATGAACGCATCCGAATTGGCAAAAAGGAAGTTCGGGGCATGTAATCAGGGTGGTGCAAGCCTTGCTTTCAAAAACCTCAATTGCCTTTCCAAAATCAACATCAGTTAAAATACTGTCGGAAATCAGCAGAACGTCATCCTCATTTATTATATCAGCAAGGGGCTTTAGGGGTGAAAAAGCAATATGATACCCGGGCAGTGAATCAAAATGCTTTCGGACCGTGTCCGTAAGGTAATCCGACATAAAAGTGATATTTTCAATTTTATGTCTGTAAAGGCTTCTGACCATATGCTCAATTACAGGTCTGCCCATTACAGGGAGCATAGATTGGGGAATTGAACATGTTACAGGCCTCAGACGGTTGCCCTCTGTGTAGGATAAAATAATAGCTTTCAAAATAAAAACACTCCTTTTGATTATTGGGGACAGGTCAATTTTTGTTGCACCTACGGATTACAAAAATGTCCCCGTCCCCCTAAAAACGCTGTTGGGAAAGAATTGAGATTTTACACAGTCTGACGCTCCTCATTCTGCAATTTGAATAACGATTTTTTTGTCGTCGGTAACGCAGAGAAAGGCAATCTGCTTGTAATCCGTTATATTATAGCGAACAAGCTTTTTTTGCAGCCATTCTTCGCTTACCCCGGCTCCCTCTAAGTTTCTTTTCCTTAAAACACCGTCGGAAATAACCGTATGAGGTATATGTGTTTGCTTGGGGGACAGGTTTAAATCACTGCATATGACGGGGCGATGAGTTTCTTTGGGAACTACGGAAAGCTGACCGTTTGTTTCTATTATTGCACTGTCAATTTCCGAAATTGCACTGTAGCCGGCAAGCCGAAGCTGTTCCATCACATCATCTATGCAAATCCTAAGTCCTTTAAGCCGTTTCATCATTATTTTTCCGTCTTTTATTATTTGGACGGGTGAGCCGGTGATGATTCTTCTCATGGTCTCGCTTTTTATTACTAATACCGAACAAAAAAGCTCCAGCAGAACCAACGCAAAAATAGGTATGATCCCGTGAAAAAGCGGAGTTTCTTGCTTGTCTATGGGGATTGTTGCAATTTCTGAAATCATAAGCGCAATTACAAATTCCGAGGGTTGAAGCTCGCCAAGCTGTCTTTTTCCCATAATTCGCATTGCGGTAACAACGCATATATAAAGCACTATGGTGCGAATAAAGGTTGTCAAATTTATACCCCCTTTTGTGCGTCAAGTCTATTACTGACTATTATTTCTAAAATTAAAAAAGAAATTCCCAATTTGAGAATTTCTTTTGAGTTGTTTTCGTTTTGCTCTGCTTGTGCCGCGTGTGCTTGTTAGTGAAAATATGAATTAATCTTGACATTTATTTTATTTTAGATTATAATGACTATAATAAAGTATAACTTTGGATTAGACATAAAACAAGGGGGCTTTAATATGTATTCAATAAAAAGAAATATCGAAAAAATTGTAGAAAAACGAGCAAAAAACAATAAAGCAATTTTGCTTACAGGACCTCGACAAGTAGGAAAATCCACGCTATTTAAGCATTTATTTAAGAATGTCAATCAGGTAACGTTTGATGATGACTTGCTTTTAGCACAAGCTGAGGAGGATGTGGGGCTTTTTCTTTTGAACAATCCTACACCGCTTGTAATTGATGAGGTTCAAAAATGTCCTTCGATTTTTAATCGCTTAAAAATTGTGTTGGATAATACTGAAAATTATGGTAATTTCTTTTTGACCGGTTCGCAAAAACTGCAGCTTATGGAAAATGTAAGTGAGTCTTTAGCAGGTAGAATATCTGTCATTGAGCTTGAGGGTTTATCTCTTCGTGAAATTAACAATGTTGATTTTAATAAGCATTTTGTTCCTACGGAGAATTATTTATCCGAAAGGGAAAAATGCCTTAAACCATATCGCAGTGATATATGGGCAACCATTCATAGAGGCAGTTATCCGGAGCTTTATGCAAATCAAGATAAAGAGTGGGCGGATTTTTATCAATCCTATGTGAAAACATATATAGAGCGCGATGTAAACAAACTTATTAAAGCTAAAAATCATATGACCTTTGTAAAGTTCATGACAAGTGTTGCAGCACGAACCGGTCAGGTGCTTAATTACGCTAATATAGCCTCTGATCTTGGTGTATCCGAGGTTACAGTAAAGGAATGGATATCGATATTAGAAAAGAGCGGAATCATCTATATTTTAAAACCATATACATCAAGCGTTTTGAATCGTGCTATAAAAACTCCTAAGCTTTATTTTCGTGATACAGGACTATGTTGCTATCTTACACGATGGCTGACTGTTGATACATTAAAAAATGGTGCTATGGCAGGGGCAATGTTTGAAACCTTTATAATTAACGAAATTTTAAAATCTTATTCAAATGAAGGAATAGACTATGATTTTAATGTGTATTACTACAATGGTAAGGATAAGAAAAAAATGAAGGAAAATGGCGAAGAAATAGAACTTGATGGTGAAATTGATTTCATTATTCAAGAAGATGGTATTCTTTATCCTATTGAAATTAAAATGACAGCATCGCCAAAAGCTAATATGGCATCAGTTTTTGATGTTTTAGATGGTGTGCCGGATAAAAAACGTGGCATGGGAACAATTATTTGCTTATATGATAAAAAGATGTATTTGAGAGATAATCTTCTGGCATTACCAATAGAATATATTTAATAGAAAAATGAGCGTGACAGTGGGGACGGAGATTTTTTATACTATGGAAACTTTCTGTAACAGCCTTTTTTAGCTTTTTTTGTCGAAAAGAATAAAAAATATTGCATTTCGACTCATTGAATGGTATACTTATACTGACCAAACAAAATTATATACAGAGTACCAATAAGACGATATGTTTTTATCATTTTGGTAAAAACATATGGGTTCTTTTCTCATATCGTTTTATTGGGAGAGAAATTTTGTTTGGTCGCAAAAAAGGAGCCTATGTGTTTTTCGTGCGTAGTCTCTTTGGGGCTACGCATTTTTTAATTGTAATATGTAGCTCTCTAAATTATTTTGCGGAGGGTAAAGTCATGGAAGCAGAGAGAGTAGGAATGATGCGAAAGGTCGACAATCTCGGAAGAATAGTGATTCCGAAGGAATACAGGGATTTCTATCATCTGAATCATGATGACGAGGTATTTATAATAGATACTACGGAGGGGCTTTTGATAACCAACCCAAAGTATAAGACTGTAAAAATAGAAGAAATGGAATAGGATATTTGGAAACGTAAGAGCCGTAAAATGTTGAATAAGTCTCTTATATAAGGAGGAAGTCAATATGCCATTCCGATTTGAGCCAAAACAAAGAGTATAAAACCAAAAAGCTCGATGCAGATTGTTATATCTGCACCGAGCTTTTTACATATCCGCTTAGCTTACATCTGTCATATCTATATACTGCTTTCCGTTTTCTGCGATGAAGTCCTTTCTGCCCTGAAGATTATTTCCCAACAGCAGTTCAAATACAGCGGCAGTCTTTTCGGCATCTTCGCTTTCAATTTTAATAAGCCTGCGTGTTTCGGGATTCATGGTAGTTTGCCACATCATGTCGGGCTGGTTTTCGCCAAGACCCTTGCTTCGCTGAATGGAAACTCCCTTTTCGGGAAGCTGAGAAAGGATTTCCGCCTTTTCCTTTTCATTATATGCAAAGTAGGACTGATCCTTATAGGTGATTTCAAACAGGGGAGATTCTGCGATAAATACCTTTCCCTCGTCAATTAGCGTGGGAACAAGCCTGTAAAGCATGGTGAGAATCAGTGTCCTTATCTGGAAACCGTCCACGTCGGCATCGGTACAGATAATAACCTTGTCCCAACGAAGGTTATTCAGGTCAAAGGTGTTCATATCCTTGTTATGCTTTGTCTGAATTTCCACACCGCAACCGAGTACCTTAAGAAGGTCTGTGATGATTTCACTTTTGAAAATTTTCTCAAAATCCGCTTTAAGGCAGTTAAGTATTTTACCCCTTACAGGGATGATAGCCTGAAATTCTGCATCTCTGCCCAGTTTACAAGCACCCAATGCACTGTCGCCCTCAACGATGTAAAGCTCCCTGCGGCTTACATCCTTGCTGCGGCAGTCAACGAACTTTTGTACACGATTAGTGACGTCCATTGTTCCCGTAAGCTTTTTCTTCATGTTGGTACGGGTTTTTTCCGCGCTTTCACGGCTTCTCTTATTAAGAAGCACCTGGTTTGTAATTTTTTCAGCTTCGGGGCGATTTTCAATAAAGTATATCTCTAAATTTTTGCGAAGGAAATCTGTCATTGCCTCCTGAATAAATTTGTTTGTAATGCTTTTCTTGGTCTGATTTTCATAGCTTACAACCGTGGAGAAACAGTTTGTAACCAATATCAAGCTGTCGGCAATATCATTAAATGTAATCTTGGATTCATTTTTTGTATACTTGTTATTTTGCTTGATATAGGAATCCACGGCACTTACAAGAGCGCTTCTTGCCGCCTTGTCGGGAGCACCGCCGTGTTCAAGAAAGCTTGAGTTGTGATAGTACTCGATTAACTGCACATCGTTTGAAAAAGCAAATGCCGCACTCATCTTAACCTTGTAATCCTTCATATCCTCACGGTCACGGCCTACGCTTTCGCCCTCGCAGAAAGAAGTGTAGGAAATACGCTTCTCATCTTCGGGGCAAAGCTCATTAATATAATCTACGATGCCGTTATCATAGCGGAATTCGTGCTTCTCTATATCGCTTCCGTTATGGTATGTCAGTTTGAAGGTAAGCCCTGCGTTTACCACTGCCTGCCTTTTTAGTGATTCGATAAAGAAATCAACGGGTATATTGATGTCGGTGAAAACCTGCAGGTCAGGACGCCATTTTATGGTAGTACCCGTACTGCGGTATTTTTTTTCTTCCTTGTATAATCCGCCTACGTTTTCACCTTTTTCAAAATAAAGGGTATGCTCATAGCCGTCACGGTTTACGGTAACATTCATATATTCGGCACTGTACTGCGTAGCACACAGACCAAGTCCGTTAAGACCGATTGCGTAGCCGTAGTTTCCGTCATTTTCTTTATCATATTTACCGCCGGCATAAAGCTCACAGAACACCAATTCCCAGTTGTATTTTTCCTCCTTGGGGTTCCAGTCCAGCGGAATACCTCTGCCGTAGTCCCTGATTTCGATGGACATATCGTTATAACGTGTTACCTCGATAACCTTACCGTAGCCTTCTTTTGCTTCATCTATTGAGTTTGATACTATTTCAAATACGCTGTGCTCGCAGCCTTCAAGTCCGTCGGAACCGAAAATAACCCCCGGTCTTTTGCGGACACGGTCTGCACCTTTAAGTGCAGTAATACTTTCGTTGCCGTAGCTTTTCTTAGCCATTTAAATATCCTCCCTTTGATTGTTTTGGGGATAGGAAAAAATGTTTCAGAACGGACAAACTGAGCCAAGCGAAGCTTGGGTTACCCGAAGCTGTATGTGTATACAGCGAGAGGCGAAGTTTGTTCGTAGCAAAAAGGCTTATAAATAAAGAAAAATCGATTAAAAAGAGATTTTTCAACCCCAAAAACTTTTTTATTTCAGTATTGAGATAATATTATATAAATATTGCCTTTTTGCGGTCTGGACTTTTTTTAGATCCCCTTATGAATTTCGGCAGCCTTCACCGTGTTTTTCATAAGCATTGCAATTGTCATGGGGCCAACGCCGCCGGGAACGGGAGTGATTGCACTTGCAACCTCGCTTACCTCATCATAATCCACATCACCGCAAAGCTTGCCGTTTTCGTCACGGTTCATGCCTACGTCAATTACAATAGCCCCTTCCTTAACCATATCTGCCGTTATGAACTTTGCCTTGCCTACAGCCGCTACAAGTATATCGGCACGGCGGCAAACCTCTTTAAGATTCTTGGTTCTGCTGTGGCAGATGGTAACAGTGCCGTTGGAATGAAGAAGAAGCATTGCCTGGGGCTTGCCTACGATATTACTTCTTCCGACCACTACACATTCCTTTCCGCTTACATCAATGTCGGTAAGGCGGATAAGCTCCATAACTCCCGCAGGTGTACAGGGGAGGAAATCAAAATTTCCTATCATGATTTTACCTACGTTTACGGGGTGGAATGCATCCACATCCTTATCGGGAAGTATGGAAAGGAGCACCTTTTCGCTGTCAATTCCTTTAGGAAGGGGAAGCTGTACCAAAATTCCGTCAATTTCCTTTTTATTATTAAGGGTGTCAATAAGCTTCAAAAGCTCCTCCTCGGTGGTCTCGGCAGGAAGGGCGTACTCCTCGGAGTATATTCCGCATTCACTGCATGCCTTTTTCTTGTTATTTACATAAACACGGCTGGCAGGGTCGTCGCCTACGATAATTACCGCAAGCCCCGGATTAATTCCTTTTGCCTTTAGCTGGTCTGTTTTCTTTCTTAAATCCTCTTTGATTCTGATTGAAAGCTCTTTTCCGTTTAAAATCTGTGCTGCCATTTAATGTTCTCCTTTCAGGTTTTATCAGGCACAGGGGACCAAATCCGATAAGGTCAGCTCTGCCTGCCTTTATAAGTGCTTCATGCACCAATTTGTAATTTTCTTTTCTTGATGATTGTAAAAGTGCTCTTTGCATTGCTTTTTCGTGGGGGTCACGGGGAACATATACCTTTTTCATTGTTCTCGGGTCAATTCCCGTGTAAAACATTGCCGTGGAAAGCGTTCCCGGGGTAGGGTAGAAATCCTGCACCTGCTCGGGACGGATATTGTTCTTCCTCAGGTATACCGCCAAATCGATTGCATCACGAAGAGTGCTTCCGGGGTGGCTTGACATTAAATATGGAACAAGGTATTGTTCTTTCCCTATTTCCTTATTTATATTATAAAACTTTTTACAGAATTTTTCATATTGTTTTACGCCGGGCTTTCCCATATAGCGAAGTACATTGTCACTTACATGCTCCGGTGCAACCTTGAGCTGACCGCTTACGTGATGCTCGCACAGCTCACGGAAAAATGTATCGTCCTTATCCGCAATCAGATAATCATATCTGATTCCGCTTCGGATAAACACCTTTTTTACTTTGGGAAGTGCCCTAAGCTTACGGAGAAGCTCCGAATAATCCTTGTGACTAACCTCTGCATTGGGACAGACCGAGGGGTAAAGACACTGCCTGTCCCTGCAGGTACCGCTTTTAAGCTGCTTTTGGCAGGCAGGGGCACGGAAGTTTGCCGTCGGGCCTCCCACATCGTGAATATATCCTTTAAAATCCTTATCCCATATAAGCTTTTGTGCTTCTGCGAGGATTGATGCATGGCTTCTGGACTGAACTACTCTGCCCTGATGGAAGGTCAAAGCACAGAACGAACAGCTTCCGAAACACCCTCTTGAGGAGGTTATTGAAAATTTTACTTCTTCAAGAGCAGGGATTCCGCCATCTTTATCATAAATCGGGTGCCATGCACGCATATAGTTAAGGGAATATACCTTGTCCATTTCTTTCTGGGAAAGGGGCTTTGCCTGGGGAAGCTGTACAAGATACTTTTCCCCATGCTGCTGAACCAAGGTCTTTCCTCTGATACTGTCCTGTTCATAATACTGCATGGCGGCGGCTCTTGCATAGCTTTCCTTATCGTCCTTTACTTTTTCAAAGGAGGGGAGGACAATGCTGTTTTTAGGTACTTTATCCGAAATATAACAGCTTCCGGGAAGATTTGTGATCCTGCTTACGGGAATACCGTCAGCCAGCTTTTCCGCCACGGCAAGAAGCGTTCTTTCACCCATGCCGAAAAGGAGCATATCAGCACCGCTGTCCACCAAAATACTGCGGCGGACACTATCCTGCCAATAATCGTAGTGGGCAAACCGCCTGAGACTTGCCTCCGTACCGCCGATAATCACGGGAATATCCCCAAAAGCATTTCGTGCCATGTTGGAGTATACTATAACGCATCTGTCAGGCCTTAGTCCTGCCTTGCCGCCCGGTGAATATACATCATTACTGCGTTTTTTCTTAGAGGCTGTGTAATGATTCACCATTGAATCAATAACGCCGCCCGAAATCAGTACTCCCAGCCTTGGCGTGCCGAAAGAGGTAAGGGCACTTGGGTTGTTCCTGTCAGGCTGAGGACATATGCAGACCCTGTATCCGTTTGCCTCCAAAAGCCTTGCCAGAAGTGCCGTGCCGAAGGAGGGGTGGTCTACATACGCATCACCCGATATAAAAAGGAAATCGTAATAATCCCATTCCCTCTCTTGCATATCCTTTTTTGATATTGGTAAAAACAAGTTGTTCATAGTTATGCCTCTTTTAAAGATTGCCGAATAATCAATACGAATAATCAATAAAAATCTATAATATATTATAATATAATATAAACTTCATTTCAAGGAAAAATTTTTCCTCTGCGAAATTGACATTGCAAAATTTATCCAAAACGGCAAAAAAAGCGGATTTTCCGCCTAAATTTTACATAATTATTAATTTTTGTGCAAAGAATAACAAAATATTTTATTGAAACCTACTGGAAAAATATGTAAAATAATTTTTGCGATATGTGGAAAAAAGTGTCTATGGAAAATGTCGTATTTTGCAGGTATGATGAATAAAAAAAGTGAGGAGACGAATCATGGCAGAACCTATGTATATCAGAAAAACCGAAACAGAAAGCATAATGGGAGACAAAATTATTCTCTACTATTTCACATACGAGACTCAAAAGCCGCATAAAAACGGAAGAAATTTAAGTTTTGGTATAGGAATTGATATGTACACACAGCTTCCCAACGAAAGAACCGTGAGAGAAAGAAAAATTGCAGAAGGAATATTTGCAAGCAAAAGGGAGGCGGAAGCGTTTATTGACCGCTTGTGCAGTGGGTTTGTCACGCCCTCAACACTGGAGGATATTATAGAAGATAACATAATTGCATAAAATTTTGGAAAAAAGGCTTGCAATTTCAAAAATAGTATGATATAGTAGTCGGGTAAAAAAGCGGTCCTCTGCATTTCTTTCGTACGAACGCTTTATTTTGACCGCACCTGCGGGTAAGAAAGGAGAGATTTGAGTGGACGTTTTAAAGGCGATTACTCAGGAACAAATCAGAACTGACCTTCCCAAGCTTGAAATCGGTGATTATGTAAAGCTGTACGTAAAGGTAAAGGAAGGTGCAAAGGAAAGACTTCAGATGTTTGAAGGTACCGTTATCTCTAAGAAGCATGGCGGCATCCAGGAAACATTTACTGTAAGACGTCTTTCATACGGTGTCGGCGTAGAGAGAACATTCCCTGTTAACTCACCCAGCCTTGACCATATCGAGGTTGTAAGACACGGTAAAGTTAAGCGTGCTAAACTGTACTATCT
>JAZNYX010000032.1:0-4273 GCA_045594665.1 Clostridia bacterium
TTGAAGAGTGTAAAAGTAAATGCAGTCTTAAAGCAAGATAAAACACCATAGAGCATAAAATGAGGCGAAAAATGTAGTGCAAAGTTTAAAAAAGTGGTGTATAATAAGGTGAAACTGTTGATTTTGCATTGAAATTAAGCATGGCAAAAGGACAGGATTGGATTTTTTTGAAAAACTAAATGCAACCCTGCCTGTGATTGAATATTAAGCACCTGACCGATAGGTAAAAAGTGTTTAGTATTTTAAAAGTGTCGGCTTAAGAATAACCGAGTCTGGGGGGACAGGGTTTAATTCAAGCAAAGCCAACAGTTTTTCGTATTCTTTACCCTTCATCATATCAAAGGGTGTTTTGTTACATAAAAGCTCTCTTGCGACGGAATTAACGTGGCAGGAAGCAAGGGTAATATCCTTTTGAGAAAATGAATTAAAGGATGTTCCCTTAGGGATAATACGCCTTAAAAGTGTGTGATTTTTCTCCACATGAGGCTTCTGCCACGATGCCTGCGGGTCACAGTAGAAAACCTTGGTGCGCTCGGCACCATTAGGTGCGTGCTCTAAAACGTTTGGGTTTTTAAACTCTACACCGTTATCAGTTAAAATGACACCGAAAAGCTTTCTGAAAGTCTTTAAACCAAGCTTTTCGGTCAGCATATCAAACACCGCTATAACGCTTTCCTGTGTGCCGTCAGGCATAAGAAACATAAGCATAAAGCATGAAGAGCGGAAAATCATTGTAAGTAACACTTTTCCTTTTCCCCGTGCGCCCTTAACGGTGTCCATTTCAACAACATTCAATGAGGGGTTTTCGGAAGTAAAGCTGTTGAAGCATTCATAAGTTCTTCCTTTGCGATATTGATATTCGAGTTTTGTGAGAACCTTTTTAGGACGGCGTTGTCTGTAGACAACCTTCTTAGGTAAATCCATATTCTTTACAGAAAAGGCATTCATATCTATGTAGTTGTAGATAGTCTTTTCAGACAAACCGATTTCGTCACTGTGATAGGCGAAGATGTGGTTAATTGATTGACCTTTAAGGATAAGAGGAGAAAGAATATCGCTGATTTGGATAAGCCTTTCGGGAGAAGTCCGAATTCCGGAGCGAGATTTTTTCAAAGTCTGCAAATACTCAGCATTTGCACGGTGTGCTGAGTAATATGCGTGATTTTTCTTGCAGGTTTTTTCCTTAGGGCAGGCAGTACATACATAAGGAGGCTTGTCCAGCTTGTCGCAATGGGTTGACACGTAAGAAGGACAAATGCTGCGACAATCGACATCATTACAGAGCTTGCAGCGTATTAAGCAACCGAATTTATCAACCTTGCAGAGATTGTTTCGTATACAGCTTTGATACTCTATACAGTCAATGCCTCGGATTGTGGAAAACCTTGAAGAGAAAACACGGTAGCGTTTAACCTCCCTTGAAATAGTAGTAGGACTACGATCAAGCTTTCGAGCCATGGAAGCGAAAGTGTAGTCATGATGAAGAAACTTTTCGATTAGAATTCTGTCTGATAGTGAAAGATGCTTACTCATAGTAATCAATCCTTTCAATCAGTCAGGTGCAAATTGATTATATATAAAAAATACCCCTTTGTAAAACTAAATGCACGTTTGTAAAACTAAAAGTCGAGAAAAAGTTGCATTTACTTTTACAATTAAGGTTTGTCAAACGGAAACTAATGTCCGTTTTATGGGACAGGGTGTGAGGTAAAATAAAGACAAAGAAAGGGGATAGATGTTATGAAAACACAGAGAAATGAAGAATTTGTTATTACGGACGGTTATCTTCTTGTTATGGAAGCAAAAAGGCAGAAGGAAGAAAAAAATAAGTTTATCTGGGATGTGGAGGACGACTCCTATTACTTTGAAGAACGTTAAAAAAAGTATTGATATTTCGGAGAATATAGTGTATAATAATGAAGTCGTACTAACCGGGGAGGCAGCGGTGCCCTGTATCCGCAAACCGCTATAGCGGAGGCCAATTCCCCAATTGAGGTGCTTTTTTCGTATGGCTGGTAATTGTAAGTGGTGTTGACAGTCGGGTCTTGCGCAACAATCGCCCGTGAACCTTGTCAGGTCGGGAACGGAGCAGCAATAAGCGGTAACGGTTGTGTGCCGCGAGGGTGCCCGGTTCGAGCTAACTGCAGTTGTGCCGCATATGAGGGAGTATCGATTTTGGGGTGTACGACTTTTTAAATTTGAAAAAGAAAATTTTTTTTCAAATTTAAAAAGTCGTGGGGGGATAGCTAAAAGGTAAAAAGGAAGAAGTGATGAAAAAATTTTCGCTTGCGAAAATTTTCCTGAACTTATTCCCTCTTCACTATTATTTATTACTTTGAACGGAGTGAAACTATGGAGTATCAGGCATTGTACCGAAGATGGCGTCCTCTGACCTTTGATGATATTGTAGGTCAGAAGCACGTTGCACAGACAATTAAAAACGAAGTATCCTCGGGCAATGTGGGACACGCCTTTTTGTTCTGCGGCAGTAGGGGTACAGGTAAAACCTCCACAGCCAGGATTTTGTCCAGAGCTATAAACTGCACAAACAATCACGACGGCAACCCCTGTAACGAGTGCGAAAGCTGTAAGGGTATTTTGTCGGGCAGTATTATGGACGTTGTGGAAATTGACGCTGCAAGTAACTCCGGCGTTGCGAATATCCGCTCATTGCGTGATGAGGCAAATTATGCGGCGGCAAGTGTAAGATATAAGGTATATATCATAGACGAGGTACACGCACTCAGTAAGGATGCCTTTAACGCACTCTTAAAGCTTTTGGAGGAGCCTCCGGAGCACGTTAAATTTGTGCTGGCTACAACTGAGGCGAATAAGGTTCTGGACACTATTTCGTCACGTTGCCAGAGGTTTGATTTTAATAAAATTACAAAGAATGATATATTTTCACGTCTTGATGAAATATGCACTGCAGAAATGATACAGATTGAGCCTGATGCCATCCGCATGGTGGCAGAGGCGGCAGATGGGTCGCTCAGAGACGCGCTCAGTATTCTTGAGCCTTGTATTTCGGCAGGCAAGGTTGTGGAAACCGATTATGTGCGAAGCCTGCTGGGCTTTGGTGAAAAGAAAAACGTTGCGGCACTTTGCCTTGCTGTAAGCGAAAACGATTCGGCAAGGGTATTGGATATTATAGAAGAGGTATGTGCCTCGGGCAGAAACTTAAGCCCCTTTGTGGAAAGTGTTATAAAGGGCTTCAGAGACATTATGGTATATGCCATAACACGCAAAAAGCCTGCAGGGGAAAATGACGAGGACTGGGAGGCAATAAGCCCTGCAGCTGAACAAATGGGCGTTGACAAGGCTATGCTGGCAGTTAATATTTTGTCGGAGGCTTTTTCCAAGGCAAAATACATGAGTATGCCAAGATATCTTATTGAAGCAAGCTTGCTGAGGCTTTGCAATTTAAGAGAGGAAGGCAGTATAGAATCCCTTGAAGCACGAATAAGCGAGCTTGAAATGAAAATCGCAAGAGGGGTTACTGTTGTACAAAGTGAAAAGCCAGATGAAGAAAAGGCAAAGAGCGAAATTAAAAAGAGCGAGCCTAAGAAGGCGGCACCTGTAAAAAAGGTGGCTGAAGCTGACAGCGCAACAGTAGCAAAGATAAAAGAAAAATGGCCCGAAATAATGAGCAAGATTGCCATGGGCGGAAGCCTTAATCTGTACATGGCACTGGAAAACAGCTCTTTAAGAAGCTTTGGCGAAAAGGTTGCCATTGTGTTCCCTGACGGCGTTGGTGCGGTGCTTCGGGATATGATTGAGGGCGGACTTAGCGAAATAAGCGAAATTATACTTTCGGAAACAGGGCTTAATGTTGCCCTTACTGTAAAGATGGAAAGTGATTTTGATGCTACAGAGGGCAATACAGCAGTAAATGACCCCTTTGATGAGATAGCATCGCTTCCCTGGGTAAATAATTAAAAACTGAGTAAAATCGCCCATCTTACGGTTTTGAAGCACAAGGCGGTGCACATAGCACAGCACTTGAACTTCAAAGCGGCAATCTGAACGATTTTCTTTCAGTTTTGAAAAACTTAAATAATAAAAGAGAGGATGTATATATTATGGCAAGAGGCGGATTTCCCAGAGGTATGGGTGGAATGGGTGGCGGTAACATGCAGAGCATGATCCGTCAGGCACAGAAAATGCAGGAGGAAATGCTCAAGGCTCAGGAGGAGCTTGGCGAAAAGACTGTTGAAGCAAGCGTTGGCGGCGGTGTTGTAACTGTAGTTGCAAACGGCAAGAAGGAGCTTGT
>JAZNYX010000033.1:0-13984 GCA_045594665.1 Clostridia bacterium
TTGTCTTTTATGTTTGAATCGGAGTAGTGTATAAATGCACAAGGCTCAATATCACCATTTGCATTGATGTGTAAATATCTGATACCTCCTGCGATACACCCCTTTGTAAATTCGCCGTCGTTCTGGAAGTCGATGGTGAATATCGGTTTGGAATTGCGATACTCACGGATTTTGTGATACATAACCTCTCTCTGCTCAGGTGTCGGCAGAAGCTCGGGAACGGCTTCGTTACCGATAGGCATATAGTGGAAGAACCACGCAAATTTTGCACCGCTCTCAACGAGTAGGTCAATATATTCTTCAGAGCTGATAGAATCAACATTTTTAGAGGTATAGCAGCAGGAAGCACCAAACGCAAGCTTCTTTTCTTTCAAAATCTGCATTGCTCTCATAACAGCATCAAAAGTACCTTCGCCTCGTCTGAAATCTGTTGCCTCACGGAAGCCTTCAACACTGATAGCGGGAACAAAGTTTTTAACACGGAGCATATCATCTGCAAATTTCTCATCAATCAGTGTTCCGTTTGTGAAAGCGAGGAACTGACAATCCGGGTGTGCAGAACATAACTTAATTATATCGTCTTTGCGAACTAACGGCTCACCGCCGGAGAATAAGTACATATATGTACCCATTTCTTTACCTTGCTTTACAATATCGTCGAGCTGTTCGTAGCTCATATTGAGTTTGTTGCCGTATTCGGCAGCCCAACAGCCTTTACATTTTAAGTTGCAGGCAGATGTGGGATCCATGAGAATTGCCCACGGAATATTGCATCCGTGTTCAGTCTGAAATTTTTCCTGTCTGGGACCGCCAATGAGATTGGAATTAACAATAAAGTTTTCAAAAAATGCCTTTCTTACACCATCGTCAATGTCTGTCCAGAGACTTTTAATCAGTCTGTACCAGTTGTTATCAGGATTTTCGATAACTGTTCTGAATGCATTACGCTGGGTTAACCATTCATCCTTTTTATCGAATTTGTCTACCCAGTCAAGCAATTTGGGGATGTTTTTGTCGGGATCACCGTCAAGAAAAGCCAGGGCTTTTGATGCGGCAAATGCCTTTACATTTTCGACCATAGTTTTTTCGCTCATAAAATTCATATCCTTTCCTTTATGTAATGAGTTAGAAATTCGTAACGATAATCCATCGTATAAATTCATTATATATGCTGAATTTCTAAATGTCATTGGACATAAAAGGCCGGCTGTCGAAAATTAAGACAAAGCACATATTTGTTACTTTTTTGGACAAACATACCTTGTTGTCCATTGAAAACAGGCTGACAAGCGGATATACTTTATAGGTAACCTGCTGTTTTAAGCAGCTTTTGTTTTGATTTATTATAAAATTGACGATAAACCGATAAGTGAAAGGAGCACAGAATTTTGAAGGATATTACCAAAATTTTGGTTGAGACAACTTTAAGGAAGACACTTAAGGATATTAAAGACTCGCCAAAACGCAGTTTTCGTAATTTGATTGATATGGGACTTGACTTTGCAAAAGGAAGATTTCAGAAGCCTTTTCTTGAAGCAGTTCAGCAGATGTTAAAAAATGAGCATAGTCCATATTATAATTTGATTTCGGATGTAGTCTATAATGTGAATCACGAAAGATTGATCACATTTGGAATGAATGTTGGTTATAACGGTTGTACCAAAGGGGCAAAGAAAATTCGTGAGATTGAAAGCAAAGAACATTATAATATTCCATGGTCAGTTTCTCTTAAAATAGATGGAAAAAATTATCTTGATAATGAAGAAAAATATATTTCGGTTATAGAGCAGGGAAAAACACTTGGAATATATACATGGCTTATTTTTGCTGATTGGAATGTAAAATCAATTCTTTCTCTTGCAAAAAAGCATTCTGATTGTGCATTTGCATTTTTCTGTGATGAAGCTGATATTGATGAAAATCTTATGGATGAGGCAGAAAATCTTTACAATGTTATGTTTGTTGTTCGTTACAATGAAGAAATGATAAATACTGTTTCATTGCTTCGAGAAAGAGAAATGTTGTATTCTGTATACATTCCGTATAATGATGACAATGTAGCCGAAATTACCGATAATGATTACTTTGAGGGAATTGAAAATTTGCATCCTGCAATTACTGCACTTACACCAACCTTTAATTGCAGTGTACAAGCCAGAGAAAAGGCTTATGAGTACGTTGTAAATATAAGAAAAAATCAGGCAATGCAGACAATTCTGTGGGACACGCTTTCAGACAGTAAATTTATTGATGGTGTAATTTCTGAAAATGCCTGTACTGCTATTTTTAATGAGAACGGAAATCTGGTTTCGTTCGATACAGGCAATGTAGATGAAGAATATAACATTTTTAATATGGGATTAATTGATATTTTCAAGACTTCATTTGCACAAATCATCTCCTAAATGCAAGAACAGCACCCTCAGAGTGAGAGTGCTGTTTTTGTTATTCTTGTTTAGAAATGTCATTTACAACTTTCTGTGCAGTTCCGTAAATGCAGGATTTCATAAGGGAAACGAATTTTTCTGCAGATATTGTTTCCGGCTCTAAAAGCCATTTCTTTATTGCGTTCACAAAGCCTTCGGAAAAAAATGACACATAAAAATTATTGTTTTCATCATCTGCAAAGATATCATAGGTGTATTTTTCGACTGCAGGCATTAAAAGTTCCTGAAAATACTCGAAAAATGAATTTTGACCGTCATACCTTAAAACTTTACGGTAAAAGCGTTTGTTTTTCTCCAGATACTTACAAACATCAAGAAGAAAAACAAAGCCGTCGTTGTATTCCCGACCTTTAACAGTGCCGATGAATTCGGTGTAATAAATCCAGTTTACCAACTCATATTTGTCCTTGAAATGATAGTAGAAGCTTTTTCTGTTCATTTCGCACTTATTGCATATGTGAACTATTGTAATTTTATCAAATGACATTTCTTCCATAAGTTCTTTCAGTGCTGCCGCAAGAGCTCTTTTTGTTATATTTGAATCTGCCAATCATAACGCCTCCTTATCCTAAAAATCCTAAATGTTCAAGGAGAATTTTCGTTCCCATTAAAATCAGAATAATACCTCCTGCAAGCTCAGCCTTCGACTTGAATTTATCGCCGAACTTGTTTCCGATTTTAAGACCGATGCAGGAAAAAATAAAGGTTATAACTCCTATTAAGAGAATTGCCGGTAAGATGTTGATATCAAGAAAAGCAAAAGTAACTCCGGAAATAAGTGCATCGATACTGTCGGCTATTGCAAGAGGAAACATAACCTTTGCAGAAAAAGCACAATCAAGTTTTTTGCATTCTTCTCTTGACTCTTTTATCATATTAAGTCCTATAAGTCCGAGCATGACAAAAGAAAACCAGTGGTCAACGCTTTCGATAAAGCCTTGAAAGCCTGTCCCGAGAAGATAACCGATAAGCGGCATAATTGCTTGTGCACCGCCAAACCAAAGTCCGGTAATCAAATAGTGTTTCTTTTCAAGCTTTCCGGTTGAAAGTCCTTTGCATATTGCTATTGCAAAAGCATCAGCCGAAAGTCCGACAGCGATAATAAAAAGTTCCCATAGATTCATTTTAATTCCTCCGTATATGTATTTTTTTGCTTCATACGGATAAAAAAAGACGACACCTATCCGCAGTTTAGCAGATAAGTCTCGTCATTTAAGATGCAACCGGGATAAATCCAGTATGTCGATAGCATCGCACTGTTTTGTGCCGACTACTCCCTTATTTCTCCAAATTATATCATAAAAGTAACCTTTTTTCAATAATTTGAAGCAAAAATCTTTTGGACAATTTCGTTTAAGTGTCTAAAAGAGAAATAGTGATAATTCTCTCTGTTTAGTTTCAGTTTAGATTTCATATTTATAATATTGTGCATACTAAGGATAATACTCCTTTTTGGACAAATGACATAAAGCGTCAAAAAAAGTAACACATTTATTTTCAAGTGCAAAAGTGTAACACAGAAAATATTTGTCCAATGACTGTAAACCTATATTTGTGATACAATTTTACTAAGATTTATGAAAGGTGGAATAACAATTGCAATTTTTTAGTCAGACAAAGGATAAGGTTCTGGAAATTCTTAATGCCGATGAAAAGAAGGGCCTATCCCATACTCAAGTTGAGGGACTCAGGGGAAAATATGGTCCAAACAAATTAAAGGAAAAGAAAAAGAAAACAAATCTGCAGCGATTCTTTGAACAGTTTAAGGATGTTATGATTCTTATTTTAATAGTTGCTGCGGTTATATCTTTTGTAATTGCCTGTGTGGATGGTAACCCAAGGGAATTTTTTGAGCCTGCCCTTATCCTGCTCATCGTTGTACTTAATGCTATAATGGGTGTTATGCAGGAAAGTAAAGCTGAAAAGGCACTTGATGCTCTTAAAAATATGTCTGCTCCTCACGCAAGAGTGTTAAGGGATGGAAAAGAAGAAATTATAGATGCAAGCGAGCTTGTCCCCGGCGACATTATAATGCTTGAAGCCGGTGACTTCATTCCTGCAGATGCAAGACTGCTGCACAGCGTTAGCTTAAAAAGTGAAGAATCAGCATTAACAGGTGAATCTGTTCCGTCAGAAAAAGACGCAGAAGCGGAAATAAAAGAAAACGCTCCTCTTGGCGACAGAAGCAATATGGTATTCTCAGGATGCAGTATTACTTACGGCACAGCTACTGCAGTTGTTACCGCTACCGGTATGGACACCGAAATGGGTAAAATTGCAAATCTTCTTGACAGTGAAGCCGAAGGTCAGACTCCCTTGCAGGAAAAGCTTGCTCAGCTTGGTAAATATTTGGGATTTTTGGCTCTCGGTGCCTGTGCAATTATTTTTATTGTAGGACTTGTAAACGGTATTCCGGTTATGGAAATATTTATGACCGCTGTATCCTTGGCAGTATCTGCAATTCCCGAAGGCTTACCTGCTATTGTTACCATCGTTCTTTCAATCGGTGTTCAGCGTATGGTTAAGCGTAATGCTCTTATCCGCAGACTTCCGGCAGTTGAAACTTTAGGAAGTGCATCTATTATCTGCTCCGATAAGACAGGAACACTTACCCAAAACCGCATGACTTTGGTTCAGGCATATATTGACGGCTGGTGTGAAAACGAAAGCATTACCGATAACAATTCCGATGATGTGAAAGAACTTTTGAAATATGCAACTCTTTGCTGTGACGGTTCGGTAGTATTTCACGGAGAAGAAGCGCAGCATATCGGCGATCCGACTGAAACTGCTATTGTACTTGCTGCACATAAAAACGGAATGTCGAAAGATGAGCTTTCTCAAAAATATCCTCGTCTTGGCGAAATTCCATTCGATTCAGACAGAAAGCTGATGACAACCATAAATAAAATCGATGGCAAAAACATTGTCATTGTCAAGGGTGCCTTTGATGTTATGGCTGACCGTTGCATTTCAGGTGATTTGAAAACTGCAAAACAAGTTACTGAGGCAATGAGTGAAAAAGCTCTCAGGGTTCTTGCGGTTGGTTATAAAGAAATTGATGAGATTCCTGAAAATCTTACATCTGAAGAACTTGAAAACGGTCTAACATTTATGGGCTTGGTCGGCATGATTGATCCGCCGAGACCGGAAGCAAAGAGAGCCGTTGAAACATGCCGTAAGGCTGGTATCAAGCCTGTTATGATAACGGGCGACCATGTTGTAACAGCTTCAGCTATAGCAAGAGAGCTTGGTATTTTACAGAATGGTGATAAGGCGATTACAGGTGCAGAGCTTGATGCAATGACCGATACAGAATTTGATAATGTGCTTGAGAGTATTTCCGTTTATGCACGTGTATCTCCTGAAAATAAAATCCGTATTGTCAAGGCTTGGCAGAGAAAAGGTCAGGTTGTTTCTATGACAGGTGACGGCGTAAATGATGCACCTGCACTCAAGGCTGCCGATATTGGCTGTGCTATGGGTATAACAGGTACGGATGTTGCAAAGGGAGCCGCAGATATGACGCTTACTGATGATAACTTTGCAACCATTGTTGAGGCAGTCCGTGAGGGACGAGGAATTTATGCAAACATCAAAAAGGTTGTAGGCTTCTTGCTTGGAACTAACATAGGCGAGGTTGTAACCGTATTTATTGCAATGCTTTTGTGGCACAAAACACCGCTTCTGTCAATGCAGCTTTTGTGGATAAATCTTGTTACAGACAGCATGCCTGCCATTGCACTTGGTATGGAAGCGGTAGAAGCCGATGTAATGGAAAGAAAACCGAAACCGAAAAACGAGGGCATCTTTGCTCACGGTCTTGGTATTCGTGTAGTACTTCAGGGCTTGATGTTCGGAACATTAACTCTTATCGGATTTAAGGTGGGCGAAAATGTGACAGGTACGCTTGCAGGCGGTCAGACGCTCGCATTTATGGTACTTGCACTTTCTCAGGTAATTCAGGCATACAATATGCGAAGTGATCATTCAATTTTTAAAATCGGTGTATTCTCAAACAAAAAATTAAACAGCGCTGCTTTAATTTCAATACTTCTCGTTTTGCTTGTTATGTTCACTCCGTTAAGAGTAGCCTTTGAACTTGTTATTTTGCCTTGGCAGCTCTATCTTTTAGGGCTTGGTTTAATATTAGTTCCTGTATTGGTAATGGAAGGCTCAAAAGTCTTCGGACTTATCAAGCATCAGCATTAATGCAGATGAGGAGAATTGACTATGGAAATAACACCTGAAAAAAGAAGAAGATTAACAAAATGGGTTATCGGCATTGCTGCCGCATGTATTGTAATCTTTCTCGGATTACAAAATATTGACTCGGTTGCACGATTAATTTCAAAATGTATCGGTCTTATAATGCCTTTAATTCTTGGCTTTGTATTTGCACTGATACTGAATGTTCCAATGAGCTTTTTTGAATCGCATATATGGTCAAATACGAAGAAGAAAAGCCTGCAAAAGCTTCGCAGGCCGGTATCGTTTATTATTTCTCTTGTTTTGATTATAGGCATTATTGTCGGTGTTGTATGGCTCATAATTCCTGAGCTTGTAGCAGCCGTTAAGCTTGTGGTTCAGGGCATTATAGGCTTCATTGATAAAATGCGGGGGTTAAGCAGTGCCGAGCTTGAAAAAATACCGTTCGGAAGCATGCTTTTAGAGGTTGATTGGGATAAAATACTCGACACAATGCAGACATGGCTCAAAAATCAAAGCGGTACAATTGTTAATACCGCTGTCGGCACCGTAGGTTCATTGGTTGGCGGTATATTTGATTTCTTTGTTGCTTTTGTATTTGCCATATACATTTTGTTTGGAAAAGACAAGCTTAAAAAGCAAACCTCTCGTCTTATCCGTGTTTGGATGCCGAAAAAGTTTGGCGAATGGTTTATCCACGCATCCTCTGTTTTGGGGCAGAACTTCCGCAATTTTGTATCAGGACAGACTCTTGAAGCAGTTATTCTTGGTACGCTGTGCATGATTGGTATGGCAATACTCAGAATTCCGTATGCTCCTATGGTTGGGGCACTAATCGGCGTTACGGCACTTGTGCCCGTGGTCGGTGCTTTTATCGGCGGTGCCATCGGTGCCTTTGTGATACTGACGGTAGAACCGATAAAGGCGGTGGTGTTTTTAATATTCCTTGTTGTACTACAGCAGCTTGAGGGAAATATTATCTACCCAAAGGTTATGGGAAGCAGAGTAAATCTTCCCGGAATGTGGATTTTAGCTGCTGTAACTGTTGGTGGCAGTATTGCAGGACCGGTTGGTATGCTGATATCGGTTCCCATTGCATCTACTGTTTATGTATTGGTACGTGAAGCAACTGACAACCGGGAAAAACGATTAAATAAATAGGAGAAAATTTATGACAAAGCAAATTAAACTTACACCTGACAATCTGACAAGAATCCGCACCATAGATAAAAGACTTGTATCATATAATATCGAAATGACCGAAATCACAGGCGGAACCTTTTGGAAATCATACACTCCCGGTCAGATTGCAGGAACGGAAGAATTTAAGCTGTCTGGCGAGCTTTCCGATTTTACTGCAATGAAAGACTTAATGCAGTATTATCCGCCAATCAACTTGTATGATGAAAAGCTTCGCACTCTGGCAAAGGAGCTTGGTACTGCATGGATTCGTGTGTCAGGCTCATGGGCAACAAAAACATATTATGACTTTGAAAACGAAACAGACGGCAAGGCTCCCGAAGGATATTCAAGTGTTCTTACAAAAGAGCAATGGATTGGCGTTTTAGATTTCGTAAAAGCAGTTGATGGTAAGCTCTTGATATCCGTAAGTAACTGTGCAGGCGACCATCCAAACGGTGGACCGCTCGATTTGACGCAGACAAAGAAAATATTTAATTTCAGTCACGAATACGGCGTTGATATTGATGCCGCAGAATTTATGAACGAACCGAATATGCTTGAATTTTCAGGCGCTCCCAAAGGTTACACGCCCTCCGACTTTGCAAGAGATCAGGATATATTCAATGGTTGGGTTCGTGAGAACTATCCAAATTGTTTGATTGTCGGTCCTTGTACTACAGGAGATCCTTCGATTAAACTTTCATCAGGCAAAGGACTTGGTGCCGGTATTGGCAATCTTATGAAGTCTTGCACTACCGATGATTTGATGAACGGTACAAAAGAAAAACTTGATGTGTTCAGCTATCACTATTATAACGGTGTGTCCGAGCGATTGGCATCCGTTATGCCAATCGCACATTGGTCAGGCGATGAAGCGATTACTGATGAATACCTTTTTGTCGCTCCCGATAATGCAGAAAAACATACTGTTCTTCGGGATAAGTACGTTCCCGAAGGACAAATGTGGGTAACAGAATCAGGAGATGCAGGCGGTGGCGGAAACACCTGGGCATCCACTTATTTAGATGTATTCCGCACCTTAAATGAACTTGGCAGCTTTGCCACAATCACCGATGGTGTCATTTTCCATAATACATTGGCATCCTCAGATTATGGTTTTTTGAAGCACGGAACCTTTGAACCACGCCCCAATTATTTTGCAGTTTTACTTTGGAATAAACTTATGGGTGAAACAGTTTATGACTGCAATGAGTTAAATGCGGAAAATCTGCATATTTATTGCCACTCCCGAAAAGACGGGAAAGACGGATGCGTGTGTCTTATTATCAACAATTCTGTTAATGACAGTGTATCTGTAGAAATATCGAAAGAAGCCAATATTTATAGCTTGAGTGCAGATAACCTTCGTTCTTCTGTTATGAAGTTAAATGGTGAGGAATTAAACAATATTGAAGATATTATACCGGAACAAAAGAATCAAGGAACGATAACACTTGCTCCTGCAACCTGTACATTTGTTGTACTGTAAATACTATTGAAAGGACATAAAAAATGGAAACGCAACAATTTAAAGAACTCATAAGTGAAAAATCACCGGAGGAAATTGAGGAGTTAGCATTTAAGATTAAAACTTTGATGAGTTACTATCGCTGTGCAATGCTTGAAATTGAAACAAAATTCAAGGTCTTAAATGAACAGTTTTCCCTGCAACATGAACGAAACCCTATAGAAACTATAAAAACCCGGCTTAAATCCGTGGAAAGCATATATGAAAAACTATGCAGAAAAAATCTTGCACCTAACTTAAGCTCTGTTGAAAATAACCTATATGATGTAGCAGGAATCAGAGTTATCTGTGGCTTTATAGATGATATTTATTTACTTGCAGATTGCCTGTTACAGCAAGATGATGTCAAATTGATTGAAAGAAAAGACTATATTAAAAATCCAAAGTCAAATGGTTACCGAAGCCTGCACTTAATAGTAGAAATTCCTATTTTTCTGTGCAATGAAAAAAAGTACATAAAGGTTGAAGTACAGCTCAGAACCATTTCAATGGAGTCATGGGCAAACTTGGAGCATCGTCTGCGTTACAAAAAGAATTTGAGTCCGGAAATGAATCAAAAAACAGAAGAAGCACTTTTGAAGTGTGCGGAAAACAGCATTTTAATAGATGAAAAAATGCAGGAAATCAGAAATCTTATTGAAAAGCAAAGATAAACCAATATGAAGAAGGTGTCGTAATTGAAAAATAAATGGTTCAGGTCGCTACTAAGAAGCAGGTTCTTTATTATCTTACTGCTTTTACTTCAGATGGCGTTTATCATTTATGTAGTTAAAAGTGGCAGTCAGACTTCTGCCATAATAAGCTCAGTTATGACATTTATAAGCTTTTGTGCCTCTGTCTATATCATTTCGAGGAAAGATAAGGGCGCATATAAGCTGACCTGGGTATTTATGATTTTGCTTTTCCCTGTGTTCGGCGGTCTGTTTTACATAATGTTCAATTTTCAGCTTACATATAAACGATACACCAAAAGAGCTGAAAAATGTGAAAGAAAAGCAAGAACTCTTTATAACAAAACCGGCACAAATTATTGCGAGGCGGCGGATAAAATTCCTGAATATATGCCGCAGGTGGATTATCTTCAAAACTATGCCGGGTTTCCCATATACACGAATACGCAAACAAAATATTTGTCTCCCGGCGAGGTAAAATTTGAATACTTGGTCGAAGAACTCAGAAAAGCAGAAAAATACATCTTTCTTGAATATTTCATAGTTCAGGAAGGTAAAATGTGGAACACTATTTTGGATATACTCAAAGAAAAAGCAAAGGAAGGCGTACTTGTTCGTCTTATGTATGATGATTTGGGCTGTTTTTTCCTCTTACCGAAGAATTATCGAAAACAGCTCGAAAAATACGGAATTGAATGTGTGGTGTTTAATCCGTTCAGACCGTTTCTGTCAACGGTACAAAATAACAGAGACCACCGTAAGATTGCCGTTATAGACGGAAAGGTAGCCTTTACAGGCGGCATCAATCTTGCCGATGAATATATCAACGCTTACGAAAAACACGGTCATTGGAAAGATGCCTCAATAATGCTTAAAGGAAAGGCTGCATGGAGCTTTACACTTATATTTTTACAAATGTGGGAACTTTGCACAGGCAAAAACGAAGATTATGCAAAATACTATCCGTGGCAGGCTGAACCTTGCCCGATAGAATCTGACGGATTTGTTCAGCCCTACAGCGACAGTCCTATGGACAATGATAATGTTGGTGAGCATGTATATTTGCAGATTATAAATAATGCAAAGAAATATGTTTATATCAATACACCATATCTTATTATTGATGACAGTATGGTATCTGCACTGTGTCTTGCCGCCAAAAGCGGCGTTGATGTTCGTATCGTAACTCCGCATAAATGGGATAAGTGGTGGGTGCATATGACAACACGATCATATTACCGTGAGCTTATCAAAGCAGGTGTAAAAATCTATGAATACACAAAAGGCTTTATCCACTCAAAAACCTTTGTATCCGATGACAGAGTTGCAACAGTAGGTACAACAAATCTTGATTTCAGGAGCCTTTATCTGCATTTTGAGTGTGGTGTCAGAATGTATGACAGCTGTGCAGTTTCGGAAGTAAAAGAGGATTTTTTGCAAACTCTCGAAATTTGTCATATAATTAAATTAGAAGATTGCAAAGCAAGTATTCCTATGAAAATTTTTCAGGATATTATGAGAATCTTTGCACCACTAATGTAATTGGCACTTGTTGCCGGATTGGAGGATACTATGAAACTAACATTTATAGGCGCAGCTCATGAGGTTACAGGCTCTTGTACATTGCTTGAAGCTAACGGGAAACACATTTTAATTGATTGCGGTATGGAGCAAGGCGGCGATACATATGAGAACTGCGAACTGCCGATATTGCCTGCTGATATTGATGCAATATGTCTGACACACGCACACATAGACCATTCGGGAATGATACCGGCTATGGTAGCAAAAGGATATCGAGGTCCTGTTTATTGCACAGAGGCAACACACAGACTGTGTAACATTATGCTTCAGGATTCTGCTCATATTCAGGAGCAGGAAGCCGAGTGGCAAAACAGAAAAGCTGAACGTGCCGGTTTCTCACCATATGTCCCTATATATATCGTTGCGGATGCGATAGAATCTCTTAAACTATTTGAAGGATACGGCTACAATAAACCGATTGAGATATTTGAAGGTATAACAATAAGCTTTAGCGATGCAGGACATCTGCTTGGTTCTTCAAGTATTCACTTTACTATCACAGAAAACGGAGAAACACGCACTGTTTTATTCTCGGGAGATTTGGGGAATGTTGACCGCCCGTTAATTCGTAATCCTCAAAATCCGCCTTATGCAGATTATGTTATTATCGAATCAACCTATGGCGACAGACTTCACGGAGAACGCCCCGATTATATAGCCCAGCTTACCAAAATAATGCAGGAAACATTTTCAAAGGGTGGAAACCTTGTTATTCCATCTTTTGCAATCGGAAGAACACAGGAGCTTTTATATCTGTTCAGAACGATAAAAGAGCAGAACCTTGTAAAAGGTCATGAAAACTTTATTGTATATGTAGATTCGCCTCTTGCGGTTGAGGCAACAAAGATATATCAGGATAATTTGACGCGATATTATGACAAAGACACTCTTGCACTTGTAAAACAAGGCATTAATCCCATTTCATTTCCGGGATTAAGACTAAGTGTTACAACAGATGAATCAAGAGCTATCAATTTTGATTTAATTCCAAAGGTTATAATTTCCGCATCGGGAATGTGTGAGGCTGGTAGAATCAGACATCACTTGAAGCACAATCTCTGGAGAGAAAACAGCACAATTCTTTTTGTTGGCTATCAGGCAGAAGGCACGTTGGGAAGAAAACTTATAAACGGTGCTAAGACTGTTAATCTGTTTGGCGAAGAAATTCAGGTAAAAGCAAGAATTGAATCCATTGTCGGCATCAGCGGACACGCAGACAGAGATATGCTTCTTGATTGGCTTGGCAGTTTGGAAAAACCACCCGTAAAGGTGTTTGTAAATCACGGTGATGATATTGTTTGCGATAGCTTTTCACAGACCATATACAATAAATTAAGATTTACAACAACTGCACCTTATAGCGGAGATGAATTTGATTTAATTAGCGGAGAATGCAGTGCAAGAGGAAAAATTGTCAAGCTTACAAAGGTATCCGAAGGTCGTCGCAGAGCAAACCTTGCCTTTGACCGCTTGATGGCAGCTTGTCAAAGACTTAAAACAGTTATTGAATTAAGCCGCGGACTTACCAATAAGGAATTGGCTAAATTTACAGACCAGATTAACGATTTATGCGACAAATACGCCCGTAAATCAAAGCTTAAATAAAGGAGGTTTCAATATGTCAAAAAGATATTATGCCTGTGTATATGGCGGAGCTTCTGAAAAAATTGCCGATACACATAAAAAAGAAATTGAGAAGTTAGGAAATATATTAGCAGAAAACGGATATTCACTTGTTTACGGTGCCGGAGCGACAGGCTGTATGGGTGCCGTTGCAAGTGGTATAAAAGAAAAAGGCGGATATGTCATGGGAATATCGCCGGATTTTATCAGTGAATTTGAGGAAATATTTGAATGTGATAACACAGTAATGGCTGACACCATGAGCGAGAGAAAAACACTTATGGAAAAGCACGCAGATATTTTCTTTATCGCTCCCGGCGGTGTTGGTACAATGGATGAATTCTTTCAGGTGCTTACACTAAAATATCTGAAAAGACTTACCGCACCTATTGTAGTTTTGAATTTAAACGGCTTTTATGACAGCCTGATAAATTTGATTGATGACTTAATTAAGCAAGGCGCCGTAACATCGGAAATACATAAATTATTTGATGTTGTAGAAAGTATTGATGATGAAAAGTTACTGAACTACTTACATACAATTAAGAATAAATAACGGAGAATAATGCTATGGACTTTACACCTCAAAATAAACGAAAAAAGATGTTTTTAATACTTCCCGATCAGGATATTATAAGCAGTCTATACGGAAGCAAGATATTAGCTCTCGATTCTTTTAAATATAATATGACCGAAAAACTTTATAAGCTACATGCACCTTTTGAAAAAGAGCTGAATCT
>JAZNYX010000034.1:0-11353 GCA_045594665.1 Clostridia bacterium
GGAGGTATATCAAGTGAGAACGAAGTCAATTTTTACAGGCTCATGTTGTGCCATTGTAACTCCCTTTGATAAAAACGGAAATGCGAATTTTGAAGAGCTTAAAAAGATAGTAGAATTTCAGATTGAAAACAAAACTGATTGTATCTGTGCCTGCGGAACAACGGGCGAAGCTTCTACTTTAAATGACAAAGAGCATCTTGAGGTTATTGAGTTTATAGTTAACACTGTTAATGGAAGAATTCCCGTAATCGCAGGAACAGGCTCCAATGATACAAGACACGGAATCGAGCTTTGTAAGAATGCGTGCAGTCTTGGTGTAGACGGTCTTTTGATTGTTACCCCATACTATAACAAGACAAGTCAGAGAGGTCTTATACATAACTACAGCGTTATGGCAGAATGTGTGGATAAACCAATTATTCTCTATAACGTTCCCGGAAGAACGGGTTGTAACATCTCCCCTGCAACTCTTAATACTCTTGCAGACCATCCCAATATTGTGGGTATTAAGGAAGCTTCGGGTGATATGTCACAGTTTATTGAAATGATGGCTCTCTGCGGTGACAGACTTGATTTTTATTCGGGAAATGACGACATCAACGTTCCCATAATTTCCATGGGCGGTAAGGGTGCGATTTCTGTGCTTGCAAACGTTGCTCCCCGTCAGGCACATGATATGGTGCAGTTTGCTTTGGACGGAGATTTCAAGCAGGCGGCGAAAATGCAGTGCGAGGCACTTGACCTTATCAATTCTCTTTTCTGTGAGGTTAACCCAA
The DNA here is from genome assembly GCA_045594665.1 of Clostridia bacterium. Taxonomy (GTDB): domain Bacteria; phylum Bacillota; class Clostridia; order UMGS1883; family UMGS1883; genus UMGS1883. The sequence goes on from JAZNYX010000034.1 coordinate 777, forward strand.
TTCCCGTTAAAGAGGGCATGAATATTCTCGGTTTCAATGCAGGTCCTACAAGACTTCCTCTTTACGAAATGGCTCCCGAAAATGTAGAAAGACTGAGAAACTCCATGAGAAATTACGGTTTAATAAAATAAAGAAAAAAAATTCCTCGGCTCAATGAGCTGAGGAATTTTTTTACTTTATTGTGGTTATTCTTCGTCTGTACCTTTTCTCTTTTTTACTATCTTATTAACCTTTTCAAAGGCTACGGGGATATAATCAACAAGCTTATCCAAGGGAGTATTGCTTGAATTCATGGGGACAAGCTTGATTTGATCCTGTGAAATCACCAAAAATCCCATGGGGGCAATAGATACGCCTGCACCACTTCCGCCTCCAAAAGGTGCATTTGCAGGGGCATTTTTAGAAGGAATATCGCTTCCTCCTGCGGCAAAGCCAAAGCCCACCTTTGAAATAGGAATAATCATTGTACCGTTAGCTGTTTCAACAGGCTCACCTACGATGGTATTAACATCAATCATGCCTTTTAACTGCTCCATTACGGTACCCATCAAATTATTAATAGGATGCTCGCTCATTCTTTAGTCCTCCTTACCCTTACGGGGTTTTATTTTTAATAAAATTGTTATCGCAATAATTATAATATAAACAATGCGGCTTTTAATTATGCATTTTCCTTCTGCACAAAACACTTGATTTGAATAATCGGGGCTGATTTCTACGCTGTGGTTGTCAATATAGACTATTCTGCCCACAATTCCTAAAAGATTATAGATTGCCGCCCAGCCAATGCCGACGCTTACGGCAGTAGTAGCAGCATCGCCCGTGCCGATGGAAAGCTTAAGGCTGAAGTTCTTAATAGAGGTGTATTTGCCTAAAAGCCTTGCCGCAAGACGTGAAACGCTTACAAGCGTTTTAATTTTTTTACCTAAGGACAAGGTATCCTTCTCTAATGATTTTACCTTATCCTCTACTGCCTCGTCAATACTTTTTTTGTCTTTTTTTCCTTTATATGTGTATATAGGAATACCTGCCAAAACAACTTTTGCACGAAAATCGGAATTTTCAAAAGACAAACTAAGTTTAAGCGGTGCAAACAATATTAAAATTATAACAGTCAGCACGACTCCCAGAATAACCGCCATTAATTATTCCTCTGTTTCTGTATTGGTTTCGTTTTCCTGAACATATTCCTCGATGACATCCGTAGGCTTACCTATCTCAACCTCCATCGGTGTCTCCTTTTCGGGAAGCGGTGGAAGCTCTTCGAGGGATTTAAGTCCGAAACAACGCAAAAACTCCATTGTTGTTCCGTAAAGAATAGGTCTTCCCGGAGTTTCTGCCCTGCCAAGCTCATCTATAAACCCACGCTCTAAAAGACGTGTCACGGAATATGTACAGTCTACACCTCTTATAAATTCAATTGTTCCCTTTGTTACGGGTTGATTATACGCAATTATCGAAAGAGTTTCCAAAGCAGCGGAGGAAAGCCCTGCCTGCTTTTCAATTTGTGTCACACGTTTTATACATTCAAAATAATCGGGGTTTGAGCACATTTGTACAGATCCGTCAATTTCGATAAGCTTTATTCCGCGGTTTTCCTTTTCGTACTTGGATTTAAGCTTTTCAAACGCATCCCTGACCTCATCTTCACGTACCTCAAGAGCCTGTGCAAGCCTTTCTATCTCTACAGCCTCACCAAGAGAGAAAAGCACCGCCTCCAAAGCACACTCAATATTCTTCCCAATTGTCAAGTTCCACATTGTTTTCACCTCTCAGGCAATAAAGCTTGCCGCCTTCCTGTGTAACGGTTACTGCATTTTCTTTTATCAGTTCTAAAAGAGCTAAAAAGGTAGCCACATACTCTCCACGGACACGAAGTCCTGTAAAAAGCTCCTCAAACACAGTCTTTTCTCCCATTTTAATCTTGCTCATAACACTTTTCGAAGCGGTACGCACGGAATAGTTTGTCCTTCCTATGACACGCTTAAACGTCTTAGGGTCAATAGGTTTTTTTGAAGCACTTCTGTCTATCACCGTAAAGAAAGCTTCAAAGAGCCTTTCTATGGGTATTTCTTTGTTTTCAGTTCTTATTTTCGGCAGATTAAGTGGTTCAACACCCTTAAACACAACATGCTCCATGCTGTGGCTGAGTTTATCCATTTGTGCCGATATTTCTTTGTATCTTTTATATTCTTCAAGTCTGTCAGCAAGCTCTGCACGGGGGTCTTCCTCTTCCTCTTCGGGCTTTGGCAAGAGCATTTTTGATTTAATGTACAAAAGCTGAGACGCCATTACCAAAAATTCACCGCCCAGCTCCATATCAAGCTTTTGCATAAGCTCCAGATATTCAAAATACTGGTCTGTGATAGTGGAAATGGGAATGTCGCAAATGCTGACTTTATTCTTACTTATAAGATGCAACAGAAGGTCAAGCGGACCTTCAAACACATCTATTTTAAAGGAAAGTTCACTCATAACAATCCGCCTTAACAGAGATTTACAGGAAAATCAACACAAGTTTCTCAAACAAAGCGTACCACGCCATCCAAATAGGTTCTATAAAGATATATAATATCTTTCCCAGAAGTCCTGTGATTGACATAAGAATCAGTATGGGAAATCCGAAATGCTCATACCTCATAAACTTATAGTAGTTTTCATTTGAAAGAAATGCACCTAAAATTTTGCTTCCGTCAAGAGGCGGAAAGGGTATCAGGTTGAACACTGCAAAGCCGATATTAAGCTGTGCAAGCTGAATTAAAAGCTCAAACCCGAATCCTGATGCAAAATTACCGGGAAACTTTATATATACAAATGAAAAATAAACTGCCGTAAGTAATGCTGAAATCAGTGCCAAAGCTATATTTGAAAGAGGTCCTGCCAAAGAAACCAAGGCACTGTCACGCTTACGGTCTTTAAAATACATGGGATTAACGGGCACGGGCTTTGCCCAACCAAATCCGCAAAGCACCATACACAAAGCACCTATAGGGTCAAGATGCGACATGGGATTAAAAGAAAGCCTGCCGGCATATTTTGCCGTAGGGTCGCCAAGCTTATAAGCCACATATCCATGTGCGTATTCGTGAACGGTGATAGCTGTAAAAAGCACTATTAACCGAGCCAAAATCTCATTGATTGAAGAAACAAACTGGTTCAAAATTACACTTCCAATTCATAATATTCTTTAATCATATATTACCACAAAAAGCATTCCATTGTCAACCAAAGCGGCTTGCCTTCATATATTTTTTACAATATTTTCTTATTTAAGACAATAAACGGAGAATCGCAGTCAAAAAACTGCGATTCTCTGTTTAACGTTCCTCTCTGAAGTATGGCAATCCCAGTGCCGCAGGAGGCTGATTTTCTTTTTTGTCCCTGATACTTGTGATAATAAGTACAAGTATGGTAACAACATAAGGAAGCATTTCAAAAAGAATTTTTGTGCTTACCGTAATATTTGGAATATATGTGGGAATTACATACAAAAATCCAAACAGAATTGAGCCGAGAATACTTATCGACGGACGCCACACAGAGAAAATAACAAGGGCGATGGAAAGCCAACCTCTGTCACCGAAACCGTTATTTGACCAAACGCCGTTAGCATAATCCATTACATAATAAAGTCCGCCAAGCCCTGCGATTGCACTACCTATGCAGGTTGATATATACTTGTACTTTGTAACGCTTATTCCTGCCGCATCGGCTGTTTCGGGGCTTTCGCCTATTGCTCTCAAATGAAGCCCCGTGCGTGTCTTTTTAAGCACATGAGAGGATATTAATGCAACTATAATTGCAACATATACCAAAAATCCGTATGAAAAGAAAATTTCACCAACCCATCCAAGCGAATGAGCAAAGGGAAGCTCCGTTTTAAAAATAGTGCTGGTTGAAGAAAGAGAAATTGAAGGAACATCCGTATCCACAAGCTTAATCAAAGAACCACCGAAAAAGTTACCGATTCCTATACCGAATGTGGTTAATGCAAGACCCGTAACATTTTGATTTGCACGCAGAGATACAGTTAAGAAGCAATAAATAACTCCCATTAATGCCGAACCCAATATGGAGCATACCAGCGGAATTAATATAGCTAAGAAAGGATTGAGCACCGCTACGCTCTGCTCATAGATAAATGAGCCTGCAACACCGCTGATTGCACCCACATACATAATTCCGGGTATTCCGAGATTCAGATTTCCCGATTTTTCGGTAAGGATTTCGCCCGTTGAGCCAAAAAGCAAGGGTGTTCCCTGCATTACTGCTCTTTGTATTATGGTAGCTATCATACTCTCTCCTCCTTTTCCTTCGTATTTACTTTAATCTTGTAGTTAATGAAAAATTCCGCACCGATTATAAAGAAAATTATAATTCCCGTTATAATATCGGAGAAAGAGGAATTCAGTCTGTAAACCTCGGAAATTTTTGACGCACCTTTTTCAAGGAAAACAATCAAAAGAGACGTTAAAATCATAAACACGGGGTTAAATTTTGCAAGCCATGAAACCATAATTGCCGTAAACCCTCTGCCCCCTGCGCTATCGCTTTTAAGAGAGTGGTCTGTACCTGCAACTATCAGAAATCCTGCTATACCGCATATCGCACCTGAAATAGCCATAGTTCTTAAAACTACTTTTTTCACATTGATTCCTATATACCTTGCCGTTTTTTCACTTTCACCCACAACGGATATTTCATATCCCTGCTTACTGTACCTAAGGTATATGTGCATTATAACGGTAATCACAACCACTACCAATATATTAAACAGATACTTTTGGTCAAAAAGCACGGGAAGCTGTCCGTGCTCCAGTACTCTGGGAGTTCCCGAGCCCTTTGGCACAGACATTTCCAATGTGAAATATGCAACCAACTGAATTGCAATATAGTTCATCATGAGCGTAAAAAGAGTTTCATTTGAATTAAACTTTGTTTTAAAATATGCGGGGACAAGTGCCCAAAGGGCACCCAACGCAATACTGCTTATAAGCATTATTGTAATTAAAAGCGGAGTGGGAAGCTTTTCGCCAAGAAAAATCATGCAAACAGCCGTTGCAAGTCCGCCGATAAGAACCTGACCCTCTGCACCTATATTCCAGAATCTCATCTTAAATGCAGGAGTCACCGCAAGCGAAATACAAAGAAGAATTGCCGTATTCTGAAGCATATTCCATACAAGACGGGGTGTTCCCACAGCACCGTCAATCATAGTAAAATACATTTTAACAGGATTGATGTCAGTAAGTGCAATGGTGATAGCACCGCACACAAGAAGGGCAATCATCACTGCCACAATTCGGATTATCCATGCCTTCCACCAAACAATACTGTCCCTCTTGGCAATATGAAAAGGAGAAACATAGAGGGATTGATGCAGGAAATTATTAATTTTTTTCATTTGTCGTATCCTCCCTCTTTATTCTTCGTCATGCTGACCTGAAGATTTAGTCATCAAAAGACCGATTTCTTCTTTGGTTGCACTTCTTCCGTCTACAATGCCTGTAACTCTGCCCGAACCAATTACCATAATTCTGTCACACAATTCAAGCAAAACATCCAAATCCTCACCTACAAAAATTACGGCTACGCCTTTTTCCTTTTGTTCATTGAGAAGATTATAGATTGTATAGGAGGAGTTTATGTCAAGACCGCGGACGGGATACGCCGCCATCAAAACCGTGGGAGAAGATGCAATCTCTCGTCCCACAAGGATTTTTTGAACATTTCCTCCCGAAAGCCTTCTTACAGGGGTGTTTGCAGAAGGTGTTACCACTTCAAGACGTTCAATAATTTCCTCTGCCAACGACTTGGGAGCTTTTCTCTGCAAGAACACGGACTTACCCTTTTTATAGCTTCGAAGCATCATATTATCAACTATATCCATATTTCCCACAAGACCCATTCCAAGTCTGTCCTCTGGGACAAATGCAAGCCTTACACCCATTTGGCGTATTTGGAGTGGCGTCTTGTCACGAAGATTTTCTTCTTTTCCGCTCTTGGGGTCGTGATAAATAATCTTTCCCTCATCAAGATGCCCAAGTCCTGCGATGGCTTCCAAAAGCTCTCTCTGACCGCTTCCTGCAATTCCCGCAATTCCGAGAATTTCTCCCGACTTTGCAGTAAAAGACACATCGTCAAGAATTTTTGTACCCTCTCGGTTCACACAGCTTATTTTCTGAACTACAAGACGGTCACAAGGATTTTCGGGGGTGCTTCTGTGAATGTTAAGGGAAATTTTCTTTCCCACCATCATTTCCGTAAGCTCTGCCTCGTTTGTTTCGGAGGTTTTTACAGTACCTGCATATTCACCTTTTCTGAGTACCGTTACATAGTCAGATAGAGAAAGCACTTCATGAAGCTTATGGGTGATAATGATTATCGCCTTTCCGCTGTCACGCATGTTCCTTAAAACCTTGAAAAGCTTAACGGTTTCCTGTGGTGTCAAAACGGCTGTAGGCTCGTCAAGAATCAGAATATCAGCCCCTCTGAAAAGCACCTTTACTATTTCAACTGTTTGCTTTTCGGAAACGGACATTTCATATATTTTTTTCTGCAAATCAAGCTCGAAACCGTATTTTTCGGTAATTTCCTTGATTTTCTCAATATATGAGGGCATATCAAAGCCTTTTTCATCTTTAAGCCCCAAGACAATATTTTCTGCAGCACTGAAAACATCAACAAGTTTAAAATGCTGATGTATCATACCGATTTTAAAATTGAATGCATCTTTAGGAGAAGCAATTACACATTCCTTACCATCGATAAACATCTGACCGTGATCGGGGTAATATATTCCCGAAACCATGTTCATAAGCGTTGTTTTTCCGCTGCCGTTTTCTCCGAGAATGGAAAGGATTTCTCCTTTTCTGACTTTCAGCGATACATTTTTATTGGCAACAACATTGCCAAAGGTCTTGGTTATGTTTTTAAGTTCGAGAGCAATATTCTGTTCCATAATAACCTCCAGCTAAGAATTCTTATATTCTTTGATAAACCCTTTGCTTATCAAAAAATACAAGGGATAAATTTATTATAGGGCGGAGAGGTTCCCCGCCCTATAATTTAGTTTTACTTCACGTTGTTGAGCAGCTTAATTCCGTCAATAGTCATATCGAAGTAAGGAGCACTGCGGTATTCTGATTCGTGGAAATATCCGTCAGAAATAGCCTCTGTATCCTTTTCGTACTTAGGATCTGTATCAACGTCTGCCATGTAAGAATCAAGCTTCTTTCCTTCAACGGTAAAGTTATTTGTATCAAATACCTTGATTTCACCGGAGATAAGCTTAGCCTTTGCTTCTTCCAAAGCTTCCTTTGTGCCCTCTGCAGCAACCTTTTCGTTGATTTCTGTAAGTTTTACAGAACCGGCTTCAAAGCCTTCACACCAGTCTGCTGCAATTTCCTTATCGTCTTGTGCAGATTCGATGATGTACTTAAAGTAAGGAGCCCAGTCGATTCTTGAAGAAACGATGAATGTGTTGGGGCAAGCATCCTTTGTGCTTCCGTTGTAGGAAACATTGGGAACGCCTGCGTTTTCACATGCTGTGGGAGCGCCCATAGAATCAGCGTGCTGACTGATAAGAACGCACTTGTTGCTGAGAAGCTTTGTAGCTGCTTCTTTTTCAAGAGCTTCGTCATACCAGCTGCCTGTGAACTGAACTTCCATTGTAACTGAGGGGCAAACTGACTTTGCACCAAGATAGAAAGATGTATAACCTGAAATAACTTCAGCATAAGTGAAAGCACCAACGTAACCCATCTTAGCCTGGTCGGGAGTAATCTTACCTGCTTCAATCATTTCGTTAAGCTTCATACCTGCTGCAATACCTGCAAGGTATCTGCCTTCATAGATGGAAGCAAATGCATTATGGAAATTCTTAACGTTTTCAGTATGAGCAGTAGTACCTGTTGCATGGCAGAATTCAACCTCGGGGAATTCCTTTGCAGCCTTTAACAAATAAGGCTCATGACCGAAGCTGTTAGCAAATACTACATCACAGCCCTGGTCTGCAAGGTCTGCTGCAGCTTCATAACATTCGTTACCCTCAGGAACATTGGTCTTGAAAATAACCTGGTCTGCTGAAAGTCCCAACTCTTTTGTAGCTGCTTCTGCAGCATCAAGGAAGTTCTTGTCATAAGTTGAGTTTTCATCGTGTAAGAAAATGAATCCGATCTTGAAATCGGAACCTGCCTCATCTCCGCCGCCGCAAGCTGAAAGCATACAAGCTGATGCTACACACATTACAGCAACGAGAAGTAATGAAAGAATTTTTTTCATTTTTAAACCCTCCTGCCTTTTAGGCAAAAATATTTATGTAAAGATTCTTTACATACACCATTATTTGCGGAATGAAAGCGAGTTTTCCGTCATGGAATCGATAATTGCCAATGAGTCCACACGCACACCCTTTTGCCTTAGCTCATCTCCGCCGCCCTGAAAGCCTTTTTCAATGGCAATGGCACATCCCAAAAGAGTTGCCCCTGCTTGATTTATTATATCAATAAGACCTGTCAGTGCATTTCCTTTTGCAAGGAAATCATCTATTACAAGAACCTTGTCCTCGCTATTCAAAAATTCCTTGCTGACTACAGCATCATACACATTATTCCTTGTGAAAGAAGTCACACGGGAAGAATACACATCATCTGAAATATTACCCGATTTACTTTTCTTCACGAATACCACAGGCACGTTCATATATTGAGCCGCCGCAAATGCAATCGGAATGCCCGATGTTTCAATAGTAAGAATCTTACTGACGGGCACATCTTCATAAAGCCGTGCAATTTCCTCGCCCATTTCCAGAAGGAATGGCACATCTATGCGGTGATTAAGGAAACAATCCACCTTGAGGATATCTCCGGGCAGAACCTTACCCTCTTTTAAAATTTTGTCCTCCAATGCAACTATGACTGCTCACTCCCAACAAAAAACTTTTAATAATGTTGAGAAAATTATAGCATGTTTTCCGTCAATAGTCAACATATTTCTACCTATATAATAGACAAAAGGACTGCAAAAAATTCATGCAGTCCTTTTTGTATAAATCTATTATTCAGCTGTCTCTTCTGCAGGAGCTTCCTCTACTGCTTCGGGAGCAGCCTCTTCTACTGCGGCTTCTTCAACAGCCTCTTCCTGAGCTTCCTCAGCTGCTTCTTCTGCTACAGCTTCTTCAGCAGGAGCTTCGGGAGCAAGAAGTTCTCTGATTGAAAGACCAATCTTCTTTTCGTCCCAGTTGATGTCCATTATCTTAGCATCAACCATTTCGCCTACTGTGAGAACATCTTCGGGCTTGCCGATTCTCTTGTTTGCAATCTGAGAAATGTGTACAAGACCGTCAATTCCGGGGATAAGCTCTACGAATGCACCAAAGGGTACAAGACGAACAACCTTAACTGTTACAACATCGCCTTCATTGAAGGTTCTCTTTGCAATTTCCCAGGGATTGTCCTCAGCCTTCTTGTAGCCGAGAGAAATCTTAACGTTTTCCTTATCAACCTTAAGAATTGTAACCTCTACGCTATCACCAACGCTGAGAACTTCTGAAGGATGCTTAATTCTCTGCCAGCTAAGCTGAGAAATCGGGATAAGACCGTCAACACCGCCAAGGTCAACAAATGCACCGAAGTCTGTAAGAGTCTTAACAGTACCTGTGTAAACCTTACCTTCCTGAACATCTGCCATAAATGCGGCTACCTTTTCAGCACGCTCAGCCTGTGCAACAACCTTAATAGAGCCGATTGCTTTCTTGCCACGTCTGTCTTCACGGATATTTACGATTTTGAAGCTTGCTTCTGTACCAACGAGAGGCTGAAGATCCTTCATGAATCTTTCGCTTGCCATAGATGCAGGAATAAAGATTCTGCTTCCGTTAACAAGTGCGATTACGCCACGGTTAACATTTTCAACAATGCGACCTGTGAGGATTTCGCCGCTTTCATAAGCTGCTTCAATTGTCTGCCAGCCCTTGATTGCATCAATTTTCTTTTTAGAAAGCTTTACGTAGCCTTCACCGTCGTTTACTCTTACAACGAATACTTCCACTTCGTCGCCAACCTTAACAACATCTGCGGGGTTAGCTGAGGGGTCGTCTGTAAGCTCGTCCGCAGGGATGATACCGTCAGCCTTGTAGCCAAGATCTACATACACTTCTGTGGGAGTAATGCTGATTACTGTGCCCGTTACAACCTGTCCTGTATTTAAAGTGACGAGGGATTGTTCAAATGCCTCGGCAAATGTAGGCTCTCCATTTCCTTGAATATTAGTGTTTTTTTCTTCTACCATGGTTTCTAAAACCTCCTTAATGATATGCTCCGGTGTCGATGCACCGGCGGTTATACCGACCGAATGTCCAAGCTGTGCAATGTTTTCGGGAAGCTCACTCGCCTCCTCCACCAAAAAGGTGTTTTTACATAGAGCTGCGGCAATGTCAAATAATTTTTTAGTGTTTGAGCTATGTCTGCCGCCGACAACTATAAACACATCACTCTCTTTTGCAAGCTGAGCGGCATATTTTTGTCGTTCATTCGTAGCACTACATATTGTATCAAAAACTATAGCACTTTGGCAAG
>JAZNYX010000035.1:0-2813 GCA_045594665.1 Clostridia bacterium
TTACCCGTAAACGGGTCTGTATACTCCTTTATACTTTTTTGGTCTGTTATATAATCTTCTTCCAACTGATTTCTTATGTATTCCGTTATTACTTTTTTGTTTCTTCCCACCGTGTCTACATAATATCCTCTGCACCAAAAATTCCTTGACCCATACTTATATTTTAAATTTGCATGCCTGTCAAATATCATTAGTGAACTTTTCCCCTTGAGAAATCCCATGAATTGTGATATACTTATATGTGGTGGTATACTTACAAGCATATGTATATGGTCAGGACATGCCTCTGCCTCTATTATTTCTACTCCCTTTTGTTCGCAGAGTTTTCGGAGTATCTCCCCTATATCTTTTTTCAACTGACCATATATTTCTTTCCTTCTGTACTTTGGTGCAAATACTATATGATACTGACACCTATACTTCGAGTGAGCTGTGCTCTTTATCTCGTTATTATTTTTCTTTATCATTGTTAAAAACCTCCATGATATATTTTTAGTAATGCGGTCGCCAAACCATTTACTATTATATCATAGAGGTTTTTCTTTTGCTAAAGCTTTTTATCTTCCCCCAGTAGAACTGGGGGTTTATTTCCACGCCTAAAGGCGCCAAATAGAAATAGCGTAGCAGTCATTAAAACTGCTACGCTATAAAAAGTCTAACTTTTTTGAGGTCACATCATTTTGCTACAGCCCGTTAAATTATCTGTTTAAAATAAGCTTTGTAAGTTCTGTCGGTTCAACGATTTTGCCGTCTTTATAAACACGCATATTGCCTGAAGCAATTTCGTCAATAAGAATAACTTCGTCATTGTTGTAGCCGAACTCAAACTTAATATCCCACAAATCAAGACCGATTGATTTTAAATCATCAGCAACGATTTTTGTAATTTTAAGTGTCTGCTCTTTCATGCTCTCGAACATTTCGGGAGTCATAACGCCGAGTGCTGCAAGACCCTCACCTGTTACGAGCGGATCGCCCTTTTCATCATTTTTGAATGTACATTCTACATATCCGCCCGGAAGAGCTGTTCCGTCAGCGATATATTCGCCGTATCTGCGGATAAAGCTTCCTGTTGCTACAAGACGGCAGATAACTTCAAGTCCGTGACCGAATACTGTTGCCGGAAGAACCTCCATTGTAGCATCGTCAATATTGGCACTTACATAATGCGTCTTTATCCCAGCCTCTTTTAAAAGCTCGAAATAGTGGATAGATGTTTCAAGATTAGCTTTTCCTATACCCTCGATTGTAAGACCTACAGAGTTTTCACCCGGATCAAACACACCGTCTTTGCCTGTACAGTCATCCTTGAATTTGAGCATTACATTGCCGTTTTCAAGAGAGTATACATCCTTTGTTTTTCCTTCATAAATTTTCTTCATGTAAAGCACCCTTTCTTTATCAATAAAAATTTTCAATACTATTTTACCACAAAATTTTTATCTTGTACAGTATTTTTTTGAAAAAAATCAAATTTTGTGGATTTCAACAAATAAACTGCCCTTTGAGCACCTCATCTTTTATATCCGTAATTTTAACTTTGACTATTTTTTTAATATCGGAATCGTCACCCTCAAACTCCACAATGCAGTAATTCGGTGAGTGTCCTTTCAAAAGTCCGTTTTCTCCCCTTTGCTCCACAAGAACATCAAAGGTTTTGCAGATGCAGGATTTATAAAACTCCTGCTCACACGATTTTGCAACCTTCTGCATTTCTGATGCACGCTCGCGCTTTACCTTATCTGTAAGCTGACCGGGCATTTTATCGGCAATTGTTCCGCTCCTTCTCGAATATGGAAATACATGAATTTTTGAAAATCCGATTTCGGCTGCAAATGCGAGGGATTTTTTATGCTCCTCCTCAGTTTCTCCGGGAAATCCCGTCATAATATCTGTGGTTATGCTTAAATCCTCCCACTTTTCACGGAGCTTCATTACAGCATTTTTGTAATCCTCGCAGGTGTATCTGCGCTTCATTCTTGAAAGCACACTATCACATCCGCTTTGGAGCGACATATGAAACTGCGGACACAGCTTTGTAAGCTTATCGCTTAAATCCGCAATTTTCTCCATAACGGGGGTAAGCTCAAGCGAGCCGAGTCGTACCCTTTTTATTCCCTCAATTTCCTCAAGCATCAGAAGAACATCGGTTAAATCGGTATTTTCAAGGGCTTTTCCGTACGAAGTGAGGTGAATACCCACAAGAACAATTTCACTGTACCCGTTTTTCGCAAGACTTTCTGCTTCGTTTTTTATATCCGCAAGCGCTCTGCTTCTCACATGGCCTCTCGTATACGGAATTATACAGTACGTGCAGTAATTGTCACAGCCGTCCTCGATTTTCATAAATGCACGGGTTTTTCCCATATGCTCTTTTACGGAAATTTCGTTGTAAATCCTCGTTTTCAGAATATCGGAGCAGTGAAAATACGGTTCCTTTAAGCCTTCAACTATGCTTACTATATCTTTTTTCTCCTCATTTCCGACAATTACATCGACAAACTCCATTTTCTCAAAATCGCCCGGATTTACCTGAGAATAACAGCCTGCAACCACGATTTTTGCATCGGGATTTTTCTTTTTCGCACGGTAAACGGCATTACGGGATTTTCGGTCAGCCATTGCCGTAACACTGCATGTATTGATGACATACACATCTGCGTATTCATCAAAATCTGTTATTTCATATCCGTTTTCTTTAAATTTTTCTTCCATAAACTCGGTCTCATACTGGTTTACCTTACAGCCGAGCGTATAAAAAGCTGCTTTTTTCATTTTCCCTCCGTTAGCATTAGCAAAAATTGTGCATATTT
>JAZNYX010000036.1:0-2088 GCA_045594665.1 Clostridia bacterium
CTTTATGAGCAACAATAATTCTGACGATGCCTATTTCACAGCAGGAGAACTCGCAAATCTTTTTGGAATCTCTAAACAAACCTTGTTGTATTATGACAAAATAGGCCTACTCTCACCTGATTTTATTTGCGAAAAAGGCTATAGGCATTATTCAATCCAACAATATTTAGATTTGGAGATCATTGTTAATCTGCGCTCCTTCAATATCAGCATACCGGATATAAAAACTTATCTTGAAAAACGTAGTAAAAATGATTTTATCGACTTGGTGGCACGCAAAGAAAAAGAATGTATGGCTATCATCAAAGAAAACCAAGCAATCATAAAATCTTTAGAAGCTATCAACGACATTGCAAAATGCGAGAGACCTTTCGTTTTTTTCAAGCCCTTACTTACATTCCAAGAAGAACGCTTGATGAAAGTTACTCCCATTTATAGCAAAGACTCTGGCAAAGATAGAATAGTTTTATTTACGAAACATGCCCAACATACTTTCCATAATAAAAAATCTTTAGAGCGTCATGTTGGCTGGATAATCTCCCAAGAAGACTTGTTTGTAAAACGAGACTACCATCCTACAAAAGCTTACTTCTCCTTCGTTCTGAACACGCCTAAACATAAAGCAAAGTCCATGATAAAAATTCCTGCTGGATTATATCTGGAAATTTATTTTAAGGGTACCTTCTATAAAAATTTTCCTAAGCTTGTAGATATAATCAACAAATTTATGGAGCTAAACGAATTAGAAGCCAGTGGTGATATTTACATACTTACCATTGAAAACCATTTGTTCTATAAAGATACGGACGAATATATTAATAAAATTTTCCTTAACGTAAAGAAAAAATAAAACAGTCCCAAAGCGATTACGCTTTGGGACTGTTTTTTGTATGTTGACCTAGGGTTTTACTAAAGCTTATGAACTTCAAATCCATTAGACAGTATTTTTTTGTTGGTTACGTCAAATTCAAGAATCAGCACCGCTTCATCACCACTGTATTTGCATATTACAGTTTCATCTTGAATTGCGACACTTTCACCAATTGACATATCCATCCATTTTGTTTTACCTGTTTGATTGTTCAGAATGAAAGGTAATCCAGTAATTCTTGTTACTTTCTGCCAAGTTGGCAAAGGATTCCCCGTTTCTGGAGTCTCCGGCCAGGCAGCAATATCAATAAGCAACCTAGCTCCTTGCTCTTTTAAAGATAAAGGTCGTTCGTCAAACCAAGAATCTGCACAAACAAGCACACCAATGTCTAAACCATCGCAATTAGTAGTAGTAACTCTATCACCGGGACTTGCCCACTTTTCACTGCCTAATTTCTCACCATAAATCTTACGATGCCTGCTTTGAAGACTTCCGTCTGGTGCAAATACGAAGCAGGAATTATGATGCAGTCCAGAATCCGGTACATATTCTCCACAACCAAGAAAAAGATATAAATTTTGTTCCTTGACAATTCTACGAAGTTCATCTAAGTAAGAGGCAGGCTGTTCTTCCAATTTGCGCTCCTCATCTATACGATGGAAGTAGTAACCTTGCACCGCAGTCTCGGGAGTAATGACAAGCCTTGCACCATTCTTACCAGCAACCTCAACTGCATTGGCAATCTTTTTTAAATTATCTGCCTGTAGTCCGCAGCTTACCTCCAAATGGCACAAAGCAATCTTCATGACTCTACTCTCTTTCTTTTACAAAACATCTTTCTCGTTATTAATAGGTTTAACCCTATATCAAATCGTCAATTATTATTTATTATTTGCAGTGACCAGTTGTGTTACCGCTTCTTACCTTTTCAAAAATTTCATGAGCTTCTTCTACGCTTTTACCGTTGGCAAGAGCTTTTTGCATATGCACCATTGCACTGCGATATTTTGCATGAGCTTCGGCATTAGGAATAGCATCGATGTTTTTCGGATCAAATTCCATAACTTTTTTGAAGATAGCATGGATTTCTTCACTGGATTTGCCAGCAGCTTTAGCAGCTTCTACATGCTTCATAGCACTTTCATAACGATATTTAGCATGGGGATCGTTGGGAAGTTCATATTTCGGATGGGTACAGGTCATAACTTTCACCTCTT
>JAZNYX010000037.1:0-58130 GCA_045594665.1 Clostridia bacterium
ATCTTGAAGAATGTGAGTACGAATTTAAAGTTACCGACAGTATCAAAAAGAGCGATGATGCATTGCGCAGGAAACTTCGGGATAAGTATTCGATTTCATATCCTAAAGATATTTTAAATGTGTCAAAAGAAGTGAGAAACAAGATTTTATCAGAATTGAAAAAAGAATTTCCTGCCCGACAGTTGCAGCGTGTGACCGGGGTGTCAAGGGGATTGATCGGGAAATTGTAAAACAAGCCAAAAAATGTACGTCCCCAAATGGCTTAAAAATGTACGTCCCCAAATGGCTTCAATGGCTCCGCGTCCCCAAATGGCTCCGTCCCCAAATGGCTCCAAAAAGGAAAAGGTCTGTACACAACGGATAAGCATTCATTGTGTTACAGACCTTTTTGCATTTCTCAATTTAGCTTGATTCATGGAGTTTTTATGCAAAAAAAGAAAATTATGCTTGACTTTTGCCTGCCATGGTGGTACATTATTGTTAGCACTCAAACGGATTGAGTGCTAACAAAAGAAAAACGGAGGTGAGCATATGGAGCTTTCAGACAGAAAAAAAGCCATTCTTCAAGCGATTATTGAGGATTATATTCAATCGGCGGAGCCCGTAGGCTCACGCAATATTGCAAAAAATCACGACCTTGGGCTATCGGCGGCTACAATTCGTAACGAAATGGCAGATCTGGAAGAAATGGGCTATCTTGATAAGCCCCATACTTCTGCCGGCAGAATCCCCTCGGAAATGGGCTACAGATTTTACGTAGACAGTCTGATGCACCGTTACAGCCTTACCATGGAGGAAATTTCAAGCCTTCAAAGCAGTATGGACAGGAAGTACAGTCAGCTTGAAAATGTGATTTCTGAAATTTCCGACATCATTTCAAAGACCACAAATTACCCTGCCATCGTGGAGCTTCCTGCGGAAAACTCCTGCAGGCTGAAAAGTGTGAAAATGATGCTTATCGAGCAGGGAAGCGTGCTTATCGTTGTGGTGACCGATGCGGGCGTCGTGCGTAACCGCCATATGAAGGTAGGCTCGAATATCGATTACGAAGTGGTAGATTCCATATCGGAATTTTTGTCGGGACAGCTTACGGGGCTTTGTGCAGAGGATTTCACCCCTGCCCGTCTGATGCTTATATATGAAGCGATGGCATCATATGGCGACTTTTTGAAAACCGTTATCGAGTTTGTCCTTGAATGTCTGGGTAATTCAAAAAGCAGAGTTTATATCGGCGGAGCTTCTAATATTCTTAACAATCCCGAATTTGAAAATATAGACCGTGCAAGGGAGTTCTTAACTTTCATTGACAGAAAAGAAAATGTGTCCCGTATGCTTAGCCTTACGGAAAGTGGGAATGATGAACATATCAGCATCAAAATCGGAAGCGAAAATCAGGCTCCCGAAATGCGTGACACAAGCCTTGTTGTTGCCAATTATAACGTAGGCGGTAAGCTTTACGGGAAAATCGGCATAATAGGTCCCAAGCGTATGAACTACGCAAGGGTAGTTTCTTCATTGGAGCTTATTAACAGTCAGCTTAGCGAAATTTTAAGCAAAATGCTTTACGGAGATAAAGAATAATAAGGAAGGAATGAACATAGATGGCAACTAAGAAAAAGGCAGAGGAAGCACAGGAAATCAAGGAACAGGAAACTCCTGAAAATGCGGAAGTGACCGAAGGCGCACCTTTGGAAGAATGTGAAAACGAATTTGAAAAAAAGTACAACGATGTAAATGAAAAATATCTGCGTACACTTGCCGAATATGATAACTATCGGAAGCGTACCATTAAAGAGAAGGAAAGTATTTACCCCGAAGCAAAGGCAGTAGTGGTGGAGAAATTCCTTCCCGTGCTTGACAATTTTCAGCGCGCAATTGACAGCGCAGAGAACAAGGATGCTTTTTATGAAGGCGTAGTAATGCTGAAAAAACAAATGGACGAAGTTCTTACCGCTCTCGGTGTAGAAGAAATTAAAGCCGTGGGCGAGGAGTTTAACCCCGAAGTTCACAATGCGGTAATGCATACCGAGGACGAAAAGACGGGCGAAAATATTATCGTGGAAGAATTTCAAAAGGGCTATAAAATCGGTGATAGAGTGATTCGCCACAGTATGGTTAAAGTGGCAAATTAACATAGCTTATAAATTTTTTAATATATTTGGAGGTATACAATCATGGCAAAAATTATTGGTATTGACTTGGGTACAACAAACTCATGCGTAGCAGTTATGGAGGGCGGAGAACCTGTAGTAATTGCAAACGCAGAAGGTGCTAGAACTACACCTTCCGTTGTAGCTTTCACAAAAACAGGTGAAAGACTTGTAGGTCAGGTAGCAAAAAGACAGGCAGTTACAAATCCCGACAGAACAGTTATCTCTGTTAAGAGAGAAATGGGTACTAATTTCAAGGTAAACATTGACGATAAGAGCTATACTCCCCCCGAAATCAGTGCAATGGTGCTTTCAAAGCTTAAGGCTGATGCAGAAAGCTACCTTGGCGAAACTGTTTCACAGGCAGTAATCACAGTTCCTGCATATTTCTCCGATGCACAGCGTCAGGCTACAAAGGATGCAGGTAAAATCGCAGGTCTTGAAGTTCTTCGTATTATAAACGAGCCCACAGCGGCTGCATTTGCTTACGGTATGGATAAGGAAAATGACCAGAAAATCATGGTTTATGACCTTGGCGGCGGCACATTCGACGTGTCAATCCTCGACATCGGTGACGGTGTATTCCAGGTTCTTGCAACGAATGGTGATACACGTCTCGGCGGTGACGATTTTGACGAAGCCATCATTAAATATCTTGTAGATGAATTCAAGAAGGAAAGCGGAATCGACCTTTCTACAGACCGTATGGCTATGCAGAGACTTAAGGAAGCGGCAGAAAAAGCAAAAATCGAGCTTTCAGGCGTTACAACAAGCAACATCAATCTTCCTTTCATCACTGCAGATGCAACAGGTCCCAAGCATCTTGATATTACCCTTACACGTGCGAAGTTCAACGAACTTACTGCACAGCTTGTAGAGCGTACAATTATTCCTACAAAGAAAGCTCTTCAGGATGCAGGCCTTTCAACAGGCGAAATTGACAAGGTTCTTATGGTTGGCGGTTCCAGCCGTATTCCTGCGGTTAACGAAGCTGTTCAGAAGCTTATCGGCAAAGACCCTCACAAGGGAATTAACCCCGACGAATGTGTTGCACTTGGTGCGGCTATTCAGGCAGGCGTTCTCGGCGGTGACGTTACAGACATCGTTCTTCTTGACGTAACTCCCCTTTCTCTTGGTATCGAAACAATGGGCGGCGTTTGTACAAGACTTATCGAAAGAAATACAACAATCCCTGCAAGGAAGAGCCAGATTTTCTCTACAGCGGCAGATAATCAGACCAGCGTAGACGTTCACGTTCTTCAGGGTGAGCGAGAAATGGCGGCAGATAATAAAACTCTCGGAAACTTCGTTCTTTCAGGCATTGCACCTGCTCCCCGCGGAGTTCCGCAGATTGAAGTTACCTTTGATATTGATGCCAACGGTATCGTAAATGTAAGTGCAAAGGACCTTGGAACAGGTCAGGAGCAGAAGATTACAATCACAGCTTCCTCCAACCTTTCCGACGAGGATATTGACAAGGCTGTAAAAGAAGCTGAACAGTATGCAGAAGAGGATAAGAAGCGTAAGGAAGCTATCGAAATCCGCAACAATGCCGACCAGCTTGTATATCAGAGCGAAAAAACTCTTACAGAGCTTGGCGACAAGGTTGAGCAGGCAGATAAGGATGCTGTACAGGCTGAAATTGACAAGGTTAAGGAAGCCCTCAAGGGTACAGACAACGAGCAGATTAAGGCGGCTACAGAGGCACTTCAGCAGAAGTTCTATGAAATCAGCACAAAGCTTTACCAACAGGCTAACCCCCAGGGCGCACAGGGTGCTAATCCTCAGGGACAGCCCGGCGGCGAAAATGTGTATGATGCAGATTTTACAGATACAAACGGAAACAACTAATTGAACAAAAAAGACAGGGACGGCGGCTCTCGCCGCCCCTGTAGTCCTTTGAGGTGTTAATAAATGGCAGAAAAAAGAGACTATTACGAGGTGCTCGGAATTAATAAGGGCGCCACGGACGATGAAATAAAAAAAGCATACAGAAAGCTTGCCAAACAGTATCATCCCGACCTTAACAAGGATAATCCCGATGCCGCTGATAAATTCAAGGAAGCTTCCGAGGCTTACGATGTTTTAAGCGACAGCGAGAAGAGAAGCCGTTACGACCAGTTCGGCCATGCAGGAGTAGACCCCAATGCAGGCTTTGGCGGCGGCGGTTACGGCGGTGGTTTTGGCGGCTTTGATGTAGGCGATATTTTTGAAAGCTTTTTCGGGGGCGGCTTCGGCGGCAGCAGAGCAAGGAGAAACGGTCCTGCGAAGGGCAGAGATATACAGCAGGCAATCGAGCTTACTTTTGAAGAAGCGGCATTCGGATGCAAGAAGAAAATTACTATTATCCGTGGCGAAAAGTGTACAGAGTGCGGCGGAAACGGTGCAAAGAAAGGAACTTCTCCCGAAAAGTGTTCAAGATGTAACGGAACGGGACAGGTACGAAGTGTTCAGAATACTCCTTTCGGTCAGTTTGCAAGCACTTCTGCATGTAATCAGTGCGGCGGTAAGGGAAGCACGATAAAAGAGCCGTGTCCCATATGTAATGGAAGCGGACAGACACGCGAGCGTCGTGTGATAGAGGTTGACGTTCCCAAGGGTATTGACCACGGACAGACCTTTGCCGTATACGGCGAGGGTGAAGCAGGCACAAGAGGCGGTGGAAACGGTGACCTTCTCATAACCGTTTACGTAAAGGAAAGCAGTGTGTTCCGCCGTGACGGATTTAACGTTTACGTTGATGTACCCATCACCTTTGTTCAGGCAACATTAGGCTGTGAAATTGAAATCCCCACCATTGACGGCAAGGTATTGCAAAAGATTCCCGAGGGAACACAGCCGGGAACAAAATTCCGTCTTAAGGGCAGGGGCATTCCTGCAACCCGCGGAGCTTCACGAGGCGACCAGTATGTACGCATAATCGTGGAGATTCCCAAGAATCTTTCGGCAAAGCAAAGGGAAATCCTTGAAAAGTTTGCAGATGAAAGCAACGAGAAAAACTATAACCAGCGTAAAAAATTCACAGAAAAGCTTAAGGAATACTTTAAATAAGGAGGGAAATTCTTATGGATTGGCTTGCGGTAAGCATATATACAACCCCCGAGGGAATAGACCCTCTCTGCGGACGGCTTTACAATTTGGGAATTACGGGCGTGGAAATTCAGGATAAGGACGATTTTGAGGATTTCCTTGAAAACAACAAGCAGTACTGGGACTATGTGGATGAAGAGCTTCGTGAGAAAATGAACGGCGAAACCCGTGTGAAAATATATGTCAGTGATAATGAAAACGGGCATAAGCTTCTTAGCGGTGTGCGTGATGACCTTGTGTCCTTCAAAAGTCTTGACAGCGGTAATGTTTTCGGCTCGCTGAGAGTGGAAATTGATACCATGCACGAGGAGGACTGGGAAAACAACTGGAAGCAGTATTTTAAACCCATCTACGTAGGCGACAGACTTGTAATCAAGCCTGAGTGGGAAACCATAGCTGACGGAGAGGGGAAAATTGTATTCAATATTGATCCCGGGATGACGTTTGGAAGCGGTCAGCATGAAACCACACGCCTTTGCGTGGAAACTCTTGATAAGACCGTGAAAAAGGGTGACAAGGTTCTTGACCTTGGTTGCGGCAGCGGCATTCTTTCGATTATTGCCCTGATGATTGGTGCAGGCGAGGCGAGAGCCGTTGACATTGACCCCAACTGTAAAAAAATAGCTTATTCAAACGCCGCTCTTAACGGCATAGGCGAAGATGTGTACACCGTTCTTGACGGAAACATTCTTATTGACGAAGAATTTAAGAGCAGTACCGAAAAAAGCGGTCCTTACGATATTGTGGTTGCAAATATTGTGGCGGATGTTATTATTCCCCTTGCAAGCGATGTGAGGCGTTATCTTAAAGAAGGCGGCACATTCATTGCCAGCGGTATTATTGAAATGCGGATTGACGAGGTAAAAGCCGCAATCGAAGAAAACGGATTTACTATAGAGGAAATCAAAAAGGAAAATGACTGGTACTGCATAGTGTCAAAATAGGAGACATGTGAAATGGCTAATTTCTACATAACACGTGAAGATATAACCGGGGAAAAAGCTCTCATTACAGGAGAAGAAGCACAGCATATAAGCCGTGTGCTCCGCATGAAAAAAGGTGATGAAGTAACTCTGTGCGACGGTGAAGGAAATTTTTATGAGGCGGTTTTGTCAGACTTTTCGGATAAAAGTGTTACAGCCGACATACTTTCCTCACGCAGGGCAGAAACGGAGCCTGAGGTACAAATAACAATTTTTCAGGGAGTTCCCAAAAACCCCAAGCTTGAAACCATCGTGCAGAAAGCTACGGAAATCGGCGTAGTGCGGATTGTGCCTGTAGACACTGTGCGTGCCGTGGCAAAGCTTGACAAAAGTGCCAAGGTGGACAGGCTTCGCAAAATTGCCAAGGAAGCGGCAAAGCAGAGCAAACGTGGGATAATTCCTTATGTAAATGATGCCGTAAGCTTTAAAGAAGCGGTAAAAATGGCATCGGAGGCAGAACTTGCATTGATTCCTTATGAGGAAGAAAGAGAAATTTCATTAAAAAAGGCACTTTCGGGAAAAAAGCCGAAAACCGTGGCCGTTATGATAGGTCCCGAGGGCGGTTTTGAAAAAGAGGAAATCAATCTTGCAAAGGAAAACGGTATTATAAGCGTAACCTTAGGAAAGAGGATTTTACGCACCGAAACCGCACCCCTTGCAGTAAGTGCGGCAATACTTTACGAGCTTGGAGAAATGGAATAAAGGAGAGATTATGATGGCGATTTTTAATAAAGCGGATATCATGCTTCCCAAAGAGGCAGACCTTACAAAGTGGAGCGTGGTGGCGTGCGACCAGTACACATCACAGCCGGAATACTGGGAGAAGGCACAAGAGCTTGTAGGTGACGCACCAAGCACGCTTAACCTTGTGTATCCCGAGGCATTTCTCTCGCAGGGTGACGGCAGAATTGCCGAAATTAATAAAACCATGAAAAGCTACTGCGAAAGCGGTGTTTTTAAAACCTATGAAAATGCTTACATATATATTGAAAGAACTCTTTCGGGCGGCAGAGTGAGAAAGGGAATAATAGGTGCGATTGATCTTGAAGCATACGATTTTCACAAGGGAGTTAAATGCCCCATTAGAGCCACAGAGGGTACAGTTCTTGAAAGAATCCCCCCCAGAGTAAAAATTCGTGAAGATGCTCCCTTAGAGCTTCCCCATGTAATGCTTCTTATTGACGATGCGAAAAAATCCATTATAGAGAGTGTGAAAAAAGGCGAAAAGCTCTATGATTTTGAGCTTATGGCAAATGGCGGACATCTTGCAGGCTGGCTTGTTGACGACTCAGATGAGCTTGATGCAAAGCTTGAAGAGTTCTCTAAGAATGCCGCAGATGGTCTTGTGTTTGCAGTTGGTGACGGAAACCATTCTCTGGCAACGGCAAAAACCTGTTGGGAAAATATCAAAGGCACACTTACAAAGGAGGAGCAGGAAACTCATCCTGCACGCTTCTGCCTGGTGGAAATTGAAAATATCCATGACGAGGTTTTGGAGTTTGAGCCTATACACAGAGTTGTTTTCGGAGTTGAGGACGAAAAGCTCTTTATCGACACTCTTATAAAAGAGCTTGATTGCACCGAGGAAAATAACGGTGGACAGGAGATTGTTCTTGTAAAAGGTGATAGCAGAAAAACCCTTTACATGAACAACACCTCAAGCCCCATCAGTGTGGGAACGCTTCAGAAGTATCTGGATAAACTTTCTTTTGAAGTTGACTATATTCACGGTGATGATGTGGTAGCCTCTCTCAGTGCAAAGGACGGTGCTGTGGGATTCCTTCTTCCCAAGCCCGAAAAAAGTAGCCTTTTTGAAACCGTTATCAAGGACGGTGCACTTCCCAGAAAAACATTTTCCATGGGCGAGGCGAATGAGAAGCGTTACTATATGGAAGCAAAAAAGATTAAGTGATTGCGTTGCTGAAAAACGGCACCGACCGCAAAACGCAAAGGGAATAAGGGATACGCTTTTATTAAGAAAGCTGACATTATTTCTTTAATTGTTTAATGAAAGAATCCGCGAAAGCGGATTCTTTTTGCAATATAAGCGTTTTGCTATCCACGAACTTCACCCTCGACGTAGCCGACGGGAAGTCGAACCCCACACGGTTTTAAGAGGTGAATTTTCCCCAATAGTGCGTTAAAATCCTTGAAAATACGAAAGTATTATCTGCGTATTTTGCCTTCTCTTGAGAAAAATTCATCCTCTTAAAACTTCTGTGAACCCTGACGTAGGAAAATTTTCATAAGACGGATGCGGAAGTCGCAGACGGGCTGTCGCCCTTCAAGACTGATAAATTCGTATTATGGGAATTTAACAAGTCAGGGCGTATGGGATTCGGCTCCCCGTCGGCTACCCACGTACGCCTTCGGGCAAGCCCTTGCGGGGTTCAGTTCGTGAATTCTGCACCATTTTTGAGCAACGCATATTGCATAAAAATTTCCAAAAATATTACGAAAATTACATAGAAAAAGGCATAAAAAGCGTTCTTGCCGATAAAATGTAACATGAAATGAAAAACAAGAAACCCCTATATATTGGGTTTCTTGTTTTTTTACGACACAAGTTTTTAAAAAAATGTTACAAAGTTATAACAAAAACCGCAAAAAAGCTTGACAAACGTCGTATTGTTAAGTATAATGATTCACGGCAGAGACGACTGCCTCTGAAATCAAGTTCGGCTAAAGGACGTGATAAAATGTTTATCAGCAAAAAGATAAAAAGGACTGTGGCTGTGTTAGGTGCGGCTATGGCGATTTTAATGAATACAGTTACCTCAATTGCAGCTCCCTTTGGTTATGGAAGTGCTGACGATATTCGTGCAAAGGCTCTTGGTGAATATCTTTCTTCAAGCGGAATAATCCTTGCAGGTACAGATTATCATTCAAGCTCCAAGAATGAAGCTGCGGCAGTTTCGACCAAACAGGTGACTGAAACCATACAGGTTTCTTACAACACAATTAAGAGAGTAAACACCTCTCTCCCCGCAGGATACACTAATGTTATCCGTGAAGGTGTTGAGGGTGAAAAAAGCGTTACTTACAAGGTGAAGTATCAGGGCGGTAAGGAAGTTTCAAGGGAAGCGGTTTCCGAAACTGTATTAAAAGCACCTGTTGACAAGATCGTTGAATATGGTGATACAGATGCTAAGGTAAGCTCTTCTTCCGATGAGCCTTCTTTCAGCTATAAGTACGTTATCGAATGTAAGGCAACGGCATACGACCTTTCCGCAGAGGAAAACGGAGGCTATGCAGGGCAGACTGCAACAGGCGTTCCGCTGGATAAGGGTGTAATCGCAGTTGACCCCAGAGTTATTCCTCTTGGTTCAAGAGTTTACATTGAAGCACTTGACGGAAGCTGGTCTTACGGCTATGCGGTTGCGGCAGATACAGGCGGTGCAATTAAGGGTAAGCGTGTAGACCTTTGCTACAGAACTCAGAAAGAATGTATTCAGTTCGGCGTAAGACCTTGCAGAGTATATGTACTGAGCTAAAGAAGCTACGAAATATTCATAAAAAATAAATCACCTCATACACATAAAGTGTATGGGGTGATTTTTTATGGACAGTGCGTCAAAGCTTTTGAAAAATACGCTCTTAATTGCTTCGGGCAGTATAATTTTGCGTCTGTGTGCACTTTTCTTTCAGGCGTATCTGGCGGCAAAGGCAGGGGCAGGACAACTTGGATTCTACGGAATTATTTCTTCGGTAGGTGTTGTTTTTGCAACAATTGCCATTTCCGGTGTGCGTTTTGCCGTTACAAGGCTTGCTGCCCAGCAGTGCAGTATCGGAAATAACTATCCCCATTCTTTAATGCGGAGTGCATTTTTCTATGGGCTGATGTTTGGCATATTATCGGGCGGAGTGATGTACCTTGCCTCAGATGCCTTGTCACGCTATTGGGTTATGGAGACCTCGGCTGCCATGCCGCTTCGCATAATATCTATGTCGATGCCCTTTATTTCCGCAGGTGCAGTGATTGAAGGCTACTTTACGGCGAAGCAGAAAGTTTTCAGATTGGTAACGGCTGAAATATCTTCACAGCTTATACGGATATGTTTTGTTGTAATTTGTTTTGGGAATTTTGACAAAGAAAACGCCATGGGCATTTTGTCGGCAGGCTCCTTTGCCGGGGAGGTTTCCCTTTCTCTTATTTTACTTATACTTTATTTATTTGAAAGCTTCGGAAAAAAAGAAAAGCACAAAAGCAGAAAAAACCTTTCTGCCCTTGCAAAAACAGCACTTCCCCTTGCTGTCAGTGCATATATGCGTACGGGGCTTAGCTCGCTCGGGCAGATTATAATTCCCCGGGGACTTAGAAGGTCGGGCATGGGGGCAGATGCGGCATTTGTTACATATGGTACAATAGGTCAGATGGCGTTCCCCGTAATAATGTTTCCCGCGGCACTTTTAAATGCGTTGGGGGATATCCTTGTGCCTCGTCTTACGGGGGCGCAGACAAACGGCAAAAAAATAGGCATAGCCTACATTGTAAACCGTGCACTCAGGATAGGCATCATATTCAGTTTCGGTGTAATGGGACTAATGTTTTTCTATGCCGACAGTCTGGGACAATGCTTTTACAAAAGTGCAGAGGCAGGAAAATACATACGTATTTTTGCCCCTCTTATCCCTATTATATATATTGACTGCGTAACCGACGGATGTCTGAAGGGACTGGGTCAGCAGGTTCATTCCATGGTGTATAACGTTCTGGAGGGTATAATCAATGTCACGCTTTTGTTTTTGCTTCTTCCCACTATGGCAATTCGTGGATATATTGCGGTGATGTACATAAAGGAGATCTTTAATGCTGTGCTTAGCCTTCGGAGGCTCGGTCTGGTAACGTGCGTGGATAAGAACATCGCCGTCTTTGTCAGTGTTATTGCGTCGGCGTATCTCTCTTACCTTTTTTCGGGAATTGTAGCCCCGGGGGCAAATCTCTGGGTAACGCTTTTTTTGTATACCCTGTTTTATATTACACTTCTTTATGTGCTTAACACCGTCACCCGTGAGGACTTGAAATGGATAGTATTACTGGTAAGAAATGAAGAAAAACCCAAAAAAACTGCTTTCCGGTGTTGACAAAAGTGAAGCATGTTGATAAAATTAATAAATAGTGCAGAAAAGAGGCGGCGATTATGAAAAATTTGATTTTACCCAAGGAATATTGTGCAAAATTAACGCTCAGGGAAACTCAGCGCGCAATTAAAATAATAAAGGATAATTTTCAGAAGAAGCTGGCAAAGGAGCTTAACCTTGACCGCGTAACGGCTCCCGTTATAGTTACCAAGGCAAGCGGTATTAATGACGACCTTAACGGCGTTGAACGCAAGGTGGAGTTTGATACCAAGGAGTGCAATGAAACAGTTGAGATAGTTCAGTCCCTTGCAAAGTGGAAAAGAATGGCTCTTTACCGCTACGGCTATAATCCCGGAGAGGGAATATATACAGATATGAATGCGGTACGCCGTGATGATAAGGTTGATAATGTACATTCCCTATTTGTTGACCAATGGGACTGGGAAAAAGTGATAAGCAGAGAGGAAAGAAATGAGGAATTTCTGAAAGAAACCGTAAGGAAAATCGTCAGAGCCGCGGCAGATACCCAGGACATTCTTTGCGAGGAGTTTCCTTTCCTTGAAAAGACCATTGAAAGG
The DNA here is from genome assembly GCA_045594665.1 of Clostridia bacterium. Lineage (GTDB taxonomy): Bacteria > Bacillota > Clostridia > UMGS1883 > UMGS1883 > UMGS1883. The sequence goes on from JAZNYX010000037.1 coordinate 11,884, forward strand.
GAAGTTTTCTTCATCACCGCACAGGAGCTTGAGGATATGTATCCCGGATTTACCGATAAGGAAAAGGAGGATGCTGTTGTAAAAGAGCATAAAACCGTTTTCCTGATGCAGATAGGTAAGGCTCTTAAAAGCGGAAAGCCCCATGACGGCAGAGCACCCGACTATGATGACTGGACATTAAACGGAGACATTCTTATCTGGAACAGCGTTCTTGGAAGAAGTCTTGAAATTTCCTCCATGGGAATCCGCGTAGATAAAAATTCTTTAAGAGCACAGCTTGAGGAAAGGGATGCTCTTGACAGAATGAAGTATGATTATCACAAAATGATTGACGATGAAACTCTGCCCCTTACAATCGGCGGCGGAATCGGTCAGTCAAGACTTTGCATGCAGATGCTGGGCAGGGCCCATATCGGCGAGGTACAGGTAGCCGTATGGCCGGAAGAAATGCGAAGACTTTGTAATGATAACGGAATCTTCTTGCTATAACTAAATTAAAAAAAGAAGAAATTTCTCGGAATTTCTTCTTTTTTTGTAGGTATTGCTGACAAAATAAACAAAAAATCAGAAATTAAACACGTTCCTTTGTGCAAAATGACGAAAGAAAAAATAAATTATTGTATAATCTACGGATATATAAAAGCTGTAATTTATAGTAAAATTATACTACGGAGATATTCTTCGGAGTATAATATAAAAAACGAAGCGGAAGAAGAAAAGGACAGGCGGAGTTTCCGTCGGCGCTTCGTAGAAAGGCGGTTACAGCAATGAATGTATTTAGTGGAGAAAACATCAGAAACGTAGTAGTATTGGGACACGGCGGAGCAGGAAAGACATCGCTTGTTGAAGCGATTTTACATAAAGCCGGTGCATCTGACAGATTCGGCAAGATTGCAGACGGAACAACTGTAAGTGACTATGACGCAGAAGAAATTAAAAGAAAAATTTCAGTTAATCTTTCCATGGTACCCTGCGTATGGCACACTCCCAAAATAGCAGATTCAAAGCTGAACCTTATAGACACCCCCGGTTACTTTGATTTTGCAGGGGAAGCTATGGGCGGAATCCGTGCAGCGGAGAGTGCTCTTATCGTGATAAATGCTAAAAACGGTGTGCAGGTTGGTACGGAAAAGGCATGGAAGTATGCTACCGACCGCGGCATGGCACGCATGATGTTTATTAACTTTATGGACGATGAAAACGCAGACTTTGATAAAGTAGTTGATCAGATTCATGATAAATTCGGTGCAAGTGCGGCTGTTTTCAGAATCCCCATTAAAGAAGGCAAGGAAATGAAGGGTTATGTCAATATCGTAAGCGGTAAGGCATATTCCGTTGCAAACGATGTTGAAACCGAAATCCCGATTCCCGATAATATGAAGCAGTCCTACGATAAATATCACGATGCTTTGGTTGAGGCTGTGGCTCTTACAAGTGATGAGCTTCTGGAAAGATATTTTGCAGGCGATGTTATCACCGACGAAGAAATGCGTGCCGTTCTTAAGGGTAGTGTTAAGCAGGGACAGGTAGTTCCCGTATACGGCGGCTTCTGCGTGGATAAGACCTTTGCGGTGCGTTCACTTATGGATGCTATGCTTAAGTATCTTCCTTCTCCCGTGGAAGCGGAGACAAATCCTGTGTGTGATGCATCTGCACCCCTTAGTGCAATTGTATTTAAGACTCTGGCAGATTCCTACGGAAAGATTTCTCTTATCCGTGTAATGAGCGGTACGTTAAAGGCTGACAGTGCAGCATATAATGCTACAAAGGACGTTAATGAAAGAATCGGTAAGCTTTATGTAATCCGCGGTAAAAAGCAGATTGAAGTTCCCGAACTTAGAGCAGGTGACATCGGTGCGGCTACAAAGCTTTCCTATACCCTTACCGGCGATACCCTTGCAAAGCAGGGCGGAGAAAAGCTTGACGGCATCGAATTTGCAGAGCCTGTTATAAAAATGGCGATTGTTCCTCAGGCAAAGGGTGACGAGGAAAAGATAAGTGCAGGTCTTAACAAGCTTCATGAAGAAGACCCCACATTCTCCGTACTCAATAATCAGGAAACAAAGGAGCTTACAATTTCAGGAACAGGAGAGCTTCACCTTGATGTTATCACAAGTAAGCTTAAGAGTAAATTCGGTGTTGCCGTTAATCTTCAACCTCCCAAGATTGCATATCGTGAAACTATCAGAAAGAGCGTAAAGGTTCAGGGCAGACACAAGAAGCAGTCGGGCGGTCACGGTCAGTTCGGTGATGTATGGATTGAATTCAGCCATCACGACGGAAGCGAGCTGATCTTTGAAGAAAAGATTGTAGGCGGAGCAGTTCCCAAGAACTATTTCCCCGCTGTTGAAAAAGGTCTTCAGGAATCTATCGCAAAGGGTGTTCTGGCAGGCTATCCCGTAGTGGGTCTCAAAGCTGTATTGGTTGACGGTTCATATCATCCCGTTGATTCTTCAGAAATGGCATTCAAGGTAGCGGCAGGTATCGCATATAAGGACGGTCTTACCCAGGCAAGCCCCGTTCTCCTTGAACCTATCGGTCATTTGGAAGTAACTATGCCCGAGGACCTTATGGGCGATATCATAGGCGACATCAATAAACGCCGCGGCAGAATCTTAGGCATGAATCCCATCGGTGACGGACTCGGCGAGGTTATCGCAGAAGTTCCCGAATCCGAAATGGTTAAATACGCTACAGACCTTCGCTCTATGACAAGGGCAAGAGGCTCCTTCACATTCCAGTTTGAAAGATATGAAGAAGTTCCCGAAAATATTGCACAGAAGGTTATTGAAGCCGCAAAGGCGTAATCGAAATTAATCGGGGGGGGAGGCGATTTATGCTTCCCCCGAAAATATTTTTTAAAATATGGCATATAATTAAAAAGAGAAAGTGAGGTTGTGAATATGAAAAAAATTCTTATCCCCATTGCTTTGGTAGCGGTGCTTCTTCTTTCCGCCTGCGGAAATAATAACGAGAACACGAAGATTTCCGAGGAAAAAGCAAAGGAAATTGCCCTTCAGAATGCAGGGTTTTCCAAAGATGAGGTAACTTTTATAAGGACGGAAAAAGACCGCGATGACGGAAGAACCGTTTATGAGATTGAGTTCTATACCAAGGACAGAACCGAATATGATTACGAAATCGATGCCGATACCGGTGATATTATTTCCTACGATTCCGATGCCGAGTCAGTGTTTGATTAATTAAAAAAATGGCGTTATCTTGATTTTGTGAAAATTAAGGTAACGCCATTTTTTCAGTCAATCTGTCGAAACGATAAAAAAATACTGATTTTAGGCGGATTTTCACGCAAAAATGCTTGCATTTACGCTGAATAGTGGTATAATATATAGCGTGACAGAAGCTATCCAAACCTCGTTTTTTACTTCCTCTTTTCTGCCGCTACTGCGTTAAAAGCCTTGCTGATACGGCAGTATTAGCTTCGTTTTTGACTTGTATTGACAAAAAATAGTTTGTAAAAAATTCTGCGAACCTGAAACGAACGAAATTTTGAGCAGGTTTTAGTGCGGAGGACGAAGACAGGCTGTCGCCTTTCAAGAACGACAAGCTGAAAGATGCCGAAATTTCGCCGTTTCAGGCGGGTTTGGATAACTGCTGTCGCGCTGAGATGATAGTGCTGAAAGTAGGCTCTGTCGAAAAATAAGGTTATAATTTTTAAGATATATTTTTTATAAGGTGGTTTTAATTATGAACAAAAAGACTATTGAAGACATTCAGGTTCAGGGAAAGAAAGTCCTCGTTCGTTGCGACTTTAACGTTCCTCTTGACAAGGATGGAAACATCACAGACGAAAACAGAATTGTAGGTGCTATGCCCACAATCAAGTATCTCTCTGATAACGGTGCAAAGGTTATCCTTTGCTCTCATATGGGCAAACCCAAGGGCGAACCTAATCCCGAATTTTCTCTTGCTCCCGTAGCAAAGAGACTTTCCGAGAAGCTCGGTAAGGAAGTTGTATTTGCAGCAGATGCTAACGTTGTTGGCGAAAACGCAAAGAAAGCAGTTGCAGAAATGAAGGACGGAGATATCGTTCTTCTTGAAAACACACGTTACAGAGCAGAAGAAACAAAGAATGTTGAAACTTTCAGCAAGGAGCTTGCTTCTCTGGCAGAAATCTTTGTTAACGACGCTTTCGGTACAGCACACAGAGCACACTGCTCCACAGTTGGTGTTACAGAATATCTCCCCGCAGTTTGCGGCTACCTCATTCAGAAGGAAATTGAGTTCCTCGGCAATGCAGTAAATAACCCCGTTCGTCCTCTTGTTGCAATCCTTGGCGGAAGTAAGGTTTCCAGCAAAATCAGCGTAATTGAAAACCTTCTTGACAAGGTTGACAAGCTCATCATCGGTGGTGGTATGGCTTACACATTCATGGCTGCGAAGGGCTATGAAGTAGGTGACAGCCTTCTTGAAAAAGACTATATCGACTACGCTAAGGAAATGATGGCAAAAGCAGGCGATAAGCTGCTTCTTCCCATTGACACAGTTGTTGCAAAGGATTTTGATAACAACGCAGAGAGCAAGGTTGTTAACGAAGGATGCATCGAGGCAGGCTGGCAGGGTCTTGATATCGGACCTAAGACAATCGAGCTTTTCTCCGATGCAGTTAAGAGTGCAAAGACAGTTGTTTGGAACGGACCTATGGGCGTATTCGAAATGAGCAATTTTGCTAAGGGTACAAATGCAATCGCACAGGTTCTTGCCCAGATCGATGCTACAACAGTTATCGGCGGCGGCGACAGCGTTGCAGCAGTTAACCAGGCAGGTCTTGGTTCTAAGATGAGCCATATTTCAACAGGCGGCGGTGCAAGCCTTGAATTCCTTGAAGGTAAAGAGCTTCCCGGTATAGTTGCACTTGCAGACCGCTAAAAAGGGATGTTAAAAATGCCCAGACCATTCGTTGGCGACTGATTTTAATTAAAAAGACTGTGGTATTTATAACGATACGGTTTTTGGTTGAAATCCGTATGACGGATTTCTGTTTTGGATGCCAACGAATTACGAACAAACTTCACCTCTCGCTGTATACACATACAGCTTCGGGCAAGCCCCTTCGGGGTTCAGTTTGTCCGTTCTGAACATTTTTTCCTATCCCTTAAACAACTTGAATTTTGAAAGGACGAAATACAATGAGAAAAATCCTCGCTGCAGGTAACTGGAAAATGAACAATACCCCCTCTCAGGCAGAGGCTATGATTAATGAACTTAAGGCAAAGGTTAAGGATGCCAAGAACGACGTTCTTATTTTCACACCTTTCGTTTGCCTCCCTGCTGCGGTTAAGGCTGCAGAGGGCAGTAATATAAAAATCGGTGCACAGAACATGCACTTTGAAGATAAGGGTGCATTCACAGGTGAAATCAGTGCACAGATGCTCAAGGAAATTGGCGTAGAGTACGTTCTTATCGGACACAGCGAAAGAAGAGAATACTTTGCTGAAACAGATGACACTGTAAACGCAAAGGTTATCCAGGCTCTTAAAAACGGCCTTATCCCCATGGTTTGCTGCGGTGAAACTCTCAAGCAGAGAGAAGATACAATTACTTTTGACTTCATCCGCAGTCAGATTAAGATTGCTTTCCGCTCTCTTTCCAAGGAAGACGCTCTTAAAGTTGTAGTTGCATACGAACCCATCTGGGCTATCGGCACAGGTAAAGTTGCAACAAGCGAGCAGGCTGATGAAGTTTGCCGTGACATCAGAGAATGTCTTGCAGGCATCTATGATGAAGAAACTGCGGCTAACATCCGTATTCTTTACGGCGGAAGCGTTAATAAGGACTGTGCGGCAGAGCTTTTTGCAATGAACGATATCGACGGCGGTCTTGTAGGCGGTGCAAGTCTTAAGAGTGAAGACTTCTCCATCATCTGCAACGCATAATTATTTGCACAGATGGCTGTTGGCTATGCCCAACAGCCTTTTTGTCCGTTTTTACGGAAAGAGAAATTTTACTTGTCTGCGATAAAAACACTTGTGCAGACGGAAAGGAACAAAGAAATGACAAAGAAGCTTACAATGCTTATGATACTTGACGGCTACGGCTACAATGCCGCTACCGAGGGGAACGCTATTTTCAGCGCAAAAACTCCCAATATGGATAAACTTCTCGCTGAGAGCCCCAACACTCTCATAAATGCCAGCGGTATGGACGTGGGACTTCCCGACGGACAGATGGGTAACAGCGAGGTTGGGCATACAAATATCGGTGCAGGCCGCATTGTGTATCAGGAGCTTACCAGAATTACAAAATCTATCAAAGATGGTGACTTTTTTACAAAGGATGCTTTCGTTAAGGCTATAGAAAACTGTAAAAAGAACGATAGCGCCCTTCACCTTTACGGACTTTTGTCCGACGGCGGCGTTCACAGCCATATCACACACCTTTATGCCGCTGTTGAAATGGCAAAGAGAAACGGACTTGAAAAGGTATATGTGCATGGATTTATGGACGGCCGTGACGTTTCTCCCACCAGCGGTATTGAATTTGTGAAAGAGCTTTCCGAGAAACTTTCCGAAATAGGCGTAGGTAAAATCGGTGTTCTTTCGGGAAGATACTATGCAATGGATCGTGATAACCGTTGGGAAAGAGTGGAAAAGGCGTATGCCGCACTCGTTTACGGCGAGGGTGAAAAGAATCCCGATGCAGTAGATGCTATGCAGAAATCTTACGATAACGGCGTTACGGACGAATTCGTTGTTCCCACAATTATCACAGAGGGTGCGACAATAGGCGAAAACGACAGCGTTATCTGCTTTAATTTCCGTCCTGACCGTGCCCGTGAAATTACACGTACATTTGTAGATGGTGAATTTGACGGATTTGAAAGAAAGAACGGATTCTTCCCCGTATACTATGTATGTATGACTCAGTACGATGCCAAAATGCCCAATGTGGATGTGGCATTTAAACCTGAATCTCTTACCAATACCTTTGGTGAATATATTGCTCAGAAAGGTCTTACACAGCTTCGAATTGCAGAAACAGAAAAATATGCACACGTTACATTCTTCTTTAACGGCGGCGTGGAAGCTCCTTATGAAAATGAAGACCGTGCACTTATCGCTTCTCCCAAGGTTGCTACCTATGACCTTCAGCCCGAAATGAGTGCGCCCGAGGTTACTGAGGAAGTTTTAAAGAGAATTGACAGCGACAAATACGATGTTATCATTCTTAACTTTGCAAACTGCGACATGGTAGGGCACACAGGCGTATTTGAATGTGCAGTAAAAGCCGTGGAAACTGTTGACGAATGTGTAGGCAAGGTAGTAGAAGCAGTAAAAGCAAAGGGCGGCGTTGTTTGTATCACAGCCGACCACGGTAATGCAGACCAGATGGTAGACCCCGAAACCAAGGATGTCTTTACGGCACATACAACTAATCCCGTTCCCTTTATGGTAGTAGGTAAGGATTGTACCTTGCGTGAGGGCGGCAGACTTGCTGATATTGCCCCCACTCTTCTTGATATTATGGGACTTGAGAAACCCGGTGAAATGTCGGGCGAAAGCCTTATTAAATAAAAAAGAACCTAAGGGGTCAGAAAAATAGTGCAGAACGGACAAACTGAAGTCCGCAGGACCTTGCCCGAAGCTGTATGTGATACAGCGAGAGGTGAAGTTTGTTCGTAGTTCATTGGCATAAAAAAGAAAAGAAATCTGCTTTGCAGATTTCTACCAAAAAAATTTATGCAAGTAAATTTGAGTTTTATAATATATATATTTACAGCCAATGAACGATCTGTGCATTTTTATGCGCCCCGGATAGGAGAACTATTATGAAGAACAACCCTATCGGAGTATTCGACAGCGGACTCGGGGGGCTTACGGCTGTAAGAGAAATTCAGAGGATTATGCCCGGTGAGGACATCATATATTTTGGTGACACCGGGCGTGTCCCCTACGGAAACAGAAGCCGTGAAACCATCATCCGTTACACAAAAGACGATATAGATTTTCTGCTCAGGCACAATATTAAGCTTATCATTGCCGCTTGCGGAACGGCAAGCAGTGTGGCGCTCCCCGAGCTTTATGACAAGTATGACATAAAGATAATGGGAGTGCTTGAAAGTGCCTGCAGAAAAGCTGTCAGTGTTACGCGAAATAACCGTGTAGGTGTAATCGGCACAGCAGGTACCATCAAAAGCGGGAAGTATACCGAGCTTATAAATAAACTTAATCCCGGGATACAGGTATTTTCGGTTGCGTGTCCGCTGTTTGTTCCTCTTGTGGAGAACGGCTACAGCGAAAGCAAAGCGGCACAGATCATTGCAAAAGATTACCTGTTACCCCTTAAAAATGAAAAAGTGGATACACTTATCTTAGGATGCACACATTACCCCTTGCTAACGAAGGTAATATCGGATATAATGGGAGATGAAGTAACCCTTTTAAGCCCCGGCGCACTTGCGGCGGAGGAGGCGAAAGGGTATCTTGAAAAAGAAAATCTTCTTTCCGACAAAAAAACAGGGGAAAGTCAGTTTTACGTTTCTGACTCTGTGGAAAACTTTGCAGAGCTTGGAAGTACATTTTTGGGCAAGCCGATTATGGAGAGTGTGCATTTGGCGGAGGCATTTGAACAATGAAGAAAGATGTTTATATATCAATAAAGGGTAGCCAGGACTACGGCGAGGAAAACAATGCCATGGAGCTTACCACGGCAGGAAAATTCTATGATAAGGACGGAAAGTACTATCTCAGCTATAATGAGGGAGAGCTTTCCGGAATGGAAAAATGCTCAACCACCCTCAAGGTTTGTCCCGACGGAACTGTTACCATGATGCGTCACGGTCAGACCAATACTCACATGATTTTTGAGAAGGGAAAATGCCACGTCGGGCATTATGAAACTCCCTACGGTGATTTTACAATCAGCGTGACAGCGAATGAGATTAACGTTTCCCTTGATGAAAACGGCGGCAATATTGATATTGATTATATAATGGATATTAACAGCGTGGCTCGTTCCCGTAACGGAATTTCCCTTACGGTAAGAGCTTAAGTACATAAAGACGAAAGGAAGATTTTTCATGGCAAATACGCTTTCTATGAAGAAATCACAAATATACGATGCGGCAAAAAATGCGGCACAGGCGGCATTTCCCGAAATTGAAATCCCCGCATTTACAATTGAAGTTCCCAAGGATAAGGGGAACGGAGATTACGCAATAAACCTTGCAATGATGCTTGCAAGAGCCGCAAAGTCAAACCCCCGTGCTATTGCGGAAAAAATTGTGTCGGGTATTGATGCAGAAGCTTTGGGAGCGGAGAAGGTAGAGATTGCAGGTCCGGGATTTATTAATTTCTATCTTGACAAGAAATACCTTTACAACGTTATTTCTGAGATTGAAAAGGAGCAGACCGCATACGGAAACGTTGACATTGCAGAGGGCAAAAAAGTCGTTGTGGAATTTGTCAGTGCAAACCCCACAGGTCCTATGCATATGGGTAACGCCCGTGGCGGTGCATTGGGCGATACGCTCAGTAATGTTCTCGCTCGTGCAGGCTGGGACGTTACTAAGGAATTTTATATCAACGACGCAGGTGCACAGATTGATAAATTCGGCAGAAGCCTTGACGCTCGTTATATACAGATTCTTAAAGGCGAGGATGCAGTAGAATTTCCCGAGGACGGTTATCAGGGTGACGATATCCGTGTTCATGCGCAGAATTATATTGATAAATACGGGGATATTCTTCTTGAGAAGCAGGAACAGGAGAGAAAGGATGCTCTTGTAGCATATGCCCTGCCTCTTAATATTGGGGCTTTAAAGGAAACTCTTACGAAATACGGCATAAATTATGATGTGTGGTTCTATGAAAGCACACTTCATAACGGCGGAAGCGTAAGTGAGACCCTTGAAAAGCTTAAAAAGAGCAATATCACATATGAAAAGGACGGCGCACTGTGGATTAAATCTACTGAGTTTGGATCTGAAAAGGACGATGTTCTTGTTCGTGCCAACGGTATTCCCACATACTTTGCCGCAGATATTGCATATCACAGAAATAAGCTTGAGGAGCGTAATTTCGACCTTGCAATAAATATCTGGGGTGCTGACCACCACGGACATATCGCCCGTATGAAGGGTGCAATGGAGGCTGTAGGTATCAGTGGGGACAAACTGGATGTTCTTGTAATTCAGCTTGTACGCCTTATGCGTAACGGTGAAATTGCCAGAATGAGTAAGAGAACAGGCAAGATGATTACCCTTGCAGATTTGATTGATGAAATCGGCGTGGATGCGGCTCGTTTCTTCTTTAATATGCGTGCGGCAGGAAGCCATATGGATTTTGACCTTGACCTTGCAGTAAGCCAGACCAACGAAAACCCTGTTTTCTATGTTCAGTATGCTCATGCAAGAATCTGTTCAATTATCAGAATTCTTGAGGAAAGCGGCGTCAAGGTTCCCGCATATTCCGAAATCGATGCATCGCTTCTTAATAAGGAAGAGGAAATTGCACTTTTGGAAACCCTTGCACGGCTTCCCGAAGAAATCAGTGCGTCGGCACAAAGCTTTGACCCCAGTAACCTTACACATTATCTTATAGATGTAGCATCTCATTTCCATTCCTTCTACAACGCATGCCGTGTGCGTGACGAAGAAGAAAAGCTTATGTGTGCCCGTCTTAAATTGATTGAATCTACCAGAATTGTTATTAAAAATGTACTTGATATACTCGGCGTAAGTGCTCCCGAAAAGATGTAATTATCTTTTGGAGTCATTTGCCGAAAGGAGGGTGTTTATATATGAAAAAGAAAATATTATCCTTGTTACTGGTGCTTAGCATTGCTCTTGGCTGTGTCGCTTTCGGTGAAGAAATCGCACCCTCGGCAGTTAAAACTCCCGAAGAGCAGCAGGCTGAAGTTGTGCAGTACTCCAACAATATGCAGAAAAACATCATCAGGACATATGCACATGCTCTTGCCGACAATTATTATTACGGCATAGAAGATGAGGAGCTTCTCTTCTCCGTTATATGCAGTGTTATTGACGAGGGAAAGCTTGATATAAACAAAGCAATTGCGGCAATGATAAAAGCACTTGACGACGAACACGCAGAGTTTTATACACCTCAGGAATATCAGGCAATGACCGAGGATATAGCAGGTTCATTTTCGGGTATCGGTGTAACAATCCGTGACCATGATAAAGGAGTTTTAGTTCTTTCAGTTATCGAGAACGGTCCTGCATACAAGGCAGGTATGATGGCATATGACTATATTGTGGGAGTTAACGGACAGGATGTTACCCAGATGAATTCTTCACAGGTTCGCGAGCTTATTGTAGGTGAAACGGGAACCGAGGTCAAGGTTAAGGTTCTTCGCGGAGGAAAAGAGATTGAATTAACATGCGTTCGGGATACGGTGGAGGTTTCACAGCTTGAAACAAAGATGCTTAATGAAAAAACTGCATACGTAAAGCTTTTGCAGTTTACCACCAATGCTCCCGAAGAAATGGAAGCGTATGTAAAGGAACTGCGTTCAAAGAATATAAAGAATCTTGTTTTCGACCTGCGTGATAATCCCGGCGGGGACCTTCAGGCGGCTATCGATATAGCAAATATCTTCATAAGTGCAGGTGCTATAGCGGAGCTTCGTTATAAGGATGAAACGCAGAATAAGGTTCTTCGCAGTAAAAATTTCAACGCACCTAACTTCAAAATGCTGGTACTGGTGAACGAACACAGTGCATCTGCCAGTGAACTTCTTGCAACGGCATTGCAGTCCAGAGGCACTGGAAAAATTCTCGGAACTCAGACTTACGGAAAGGGCAGTATGCAGGTTCTTAACCGCGCAGTAACCGGTGCAGGATTCAAATATACTATCGGAGAATTTTATTCCTATAAGGGCAAGCGTGTTCATACCGTGGGAGTTACTCCGGATATTGTTGTGGAAAATGAAGAAATCAAGGTTGACGAATCAGAATTCCAGGCAATTGATATGAATAAAGCCACAGCCGGAATACAGGATGAGCAGATGACTCTTGCTCTGGAACAGCGGCTTAATGCACTCGGATATATAGAGAAGGCAGACGAGATTTTTGATGAAGAGACAAAGGATGCTGTATCACGTTTTCAGGCGGTGTTAGGTCATGAGATAACCGGAATACCGGGAGTTTATGAATATATTTACCTTAATGATTATAACTACGCAGAACTGACCACCATTGTAGATAATCAGATTAATGCGGCAATAGAATATTTTAAATAATACCATGCAGAAGCTAAAAATATTGACAACCCTTATTGAAAAAGAAGACAAACGTGCCGCAATTTCTCTTTTGAAAGATATCTACAAGGAAAATGAGTGTGACGGCTATGCCTCGGCACTTGAAAAAATACTTCTTATAGAAACGGCAAAGGAGCTTAATGATAAAGTAAGAGGTTTTTATATCGATGCGGAGGAAATGAAGAAGGCTTTGTTTTCCGATAATCCTCCTGCATCGGAAGAAGTAGTAAATCATCTTTGCTTAGCCATGAATGATGCAGCCTCTCTGGAGAGGCTTAACGCATATGAAAAGGCACAGGAGTATATCAACCGTAAGGTGACGGATAATCAGCTTACAACCCGGTCGGCAGCGGAATATGCAGGAGTTACTCAAAGCACGCTTGCGAAGCTGTTTTTCCGAAATGCAGGCGTTACCCCGGGATATTACTTAAATAAGCTAAGGGTAGAAAAGAGCATGGAATATCTTAAAGAGGGACTATCTGTTGAGAAAACCTCTTTAAAAGTCGGATTTTCCTCCTGTGAAACATATATACGTGTGTTTAAAAAACTTATGGGAAAAACTCCGGGAGAATGGAAAAGAAATAATGTGACGGACGACTAAGTCTTAAAAAAGAGGTGACAAGAGTGAAATTTGAAATGTTAAAAGCGAATAAAATAAAAGTCACAATGAACGCACGTGACTGCGAAGAACTGGGAATATCCTTTGATGCTATGGCGAAGAATTCGCCGCAGTCAAGGGAGGTGTTCTTTAAACTTCTGCGCCGTGCAGAAAGGGAAACGGGATTTACCTGTCAGAATGCCCGCCTTGTGGTAGAAGCGGCTATTCAGGCTGAAAAAAGTGAAATGACACTCTTTGTAACCAAGGTTGATAACGAGGAAGAAAAGGAACTTTTCGATAAGCTTGCTCATATCAACCTGCCTAATATTCTGAAGGACGAACCCAAAGAACCACAAAAGGAAGAAAAGAAAGCTTCAACAATGGTGGAGCTTACAGATTTTGAGGACGTTATAAAAATGTGCCACTGTATGCGGGAATGCTTCTGGGGAACGCTTTACTCATATAAGGATAAATATTATATGACGATGCTTCCCACTTACATACCCAAGGCATCAGAGTTTGGTGCTCCCTGTGCGGAGGGCTATCGCAGTATAGTAGAAGAACATGGAAAAGCAATAGTGAAAAACAGTGCGTTCTTGTTTATAAGAAACAGATTTGCGGAATAAGAAAAAGAGTTATTCGGGATTTTCGAATAACTCTTTTTTTCCTGCACAGTCGCAGGAAGTTACGTTCTTTTGTGACCAAAAGCAACAATTTCACGGAGGCGTGGAGGCTTATGTTCTTTTGTAACCAAAAGAACCAAAAGTTTTGGGGTTGCGATTCCCCAAACCCCTAAACGCCCCTGTCGGGCTAAGAAACACCCTTACCTAATCTTTTAGATAGCGAGTTTTGTTTTGAAAAATATTCCGTCTTTGCGTCACCGTCTTTGAAAGGAATACTCAATTCCTCAAAGACTAAAAATCGCTCGCCTGGAAAGGAAAATGATGCGAGCGATTTTTTGCCGAAGAACGAAACATTTCTCAAAACCCACCTTTATTTCTCTGCCATATCCTTAACAATGGTAGCAATAGCCTGTAGCTGTGAATCGTTAAGCTTTTTCATGTCCTCTATTATGGGACGAAGCCTTGCAGGGTTGGTTGATTCAAAATCAAAAAATTCGGAAGGAGTGATGCCTAAATACTCACAGATGTAGAGAATACCCGTAAGCGAAGGATTATTCCTGCCGGTTTCAATACGGTTGATGTAGCCGGGATTCTGACCTATGGATAAGCTCATATCTCTTGCGGATACGCCTTTTAGGGTTCTTAGTGTAGCAAGCCTTAATGCAAAGTCTTTTTCTTGTATATAAGCATCTAACATAATGACACCGCCTTTGTCACAGTATACCCCATAAAACTCAAAAAATATGTTGTTCCGCAAAAGAAATAACTTGAGGTATGACCTAAAAAGGTGTAAAATATAAAATATAAAGTTTTTTAGGCTACAGTGGGTGTTTTTATGCAGATATATACAGTTTCTTTTTTTGGACACAGGGATTTTAACAAGCATTTTGAATACGAAGAAAAAATAAAACAGCTTGTATTAAAGCTGCTTTCGGAAAATGAATACGTTGAGTTTTTGGTCGGCAGAAACGGAGAGTTTGACATATTTGTGTCCTCTGTTATACGGCATGTTAAAAATGAACACGGCTGTGATAATTGTTCCTTTATACTTGTTTTGCCATATATGACGGCACAGTACAGGGATAATGAAGAAAATTTCAATAATTATTATGATGAGATAGAAGTTTGCCCCGAATCCCAAACGGCACATTTTAAATCAGCAATTACAATCCGCAATAAAAGTATTATCAATCGTTCAGACCTTGTAGTATGCTATATTGAAAGAAATAACGGTGGTGCATATGAAGCAATGAAATATGCCAAGAAAAACAAAAAAAGCATCATATTTTTGTAATACAAAAAAGAGCTGTTTGAAAATTTTTCAAACAGCTCTTTTGGTTATGTTTTTAAGAATCGTAATTATTTAATTACACGAACTTTAATGATGCCTTCAATTGCCTTGAGTTCATCTGCAATTGCTTCATCGGCATTTGCCACATCAAGAATTGTGCAAGCGTAATCGCCGCGGCTCTTATTAACCATATTTTCAATATTAAGACCCTTAGCGGCAAATGCTGCCGTGATGCTTGTAATCATATTGGGAACATTCTTATGAAGCACTGTGATTCTTGTAGCATCTGCAGTTCTGGGAAGCTCGCAATTAGGATAGTTAACGGAATTTATGATATTACCGTTTTCCATATATTCAATAAGCTCTTTTGCTGCCATAACAGCACAGTTATCTTCGCTTTCCGCACTGGAAGCACCAAGGTGGGGAATAGCTACTACGTTTTCAAGACCGATTACCTCATCGGAGGGGAAGTCTACCACGTAGGAAGAAATAAGACCAACCTCAAGCGCACTCTTAAGCGAATCTGTGTCAACAAGCTCTCCGCGTGAGAAGTTGAGAAGCTTAGCACCCTTCTTAACTGATGTCTTGAAGAGTTCAGCGTTAAACATACCTCTTGTTGCATCCATAAGGGGAAGATGAAGTGTGATATAGTCAGCTTCAGCCAGGGCATCCTTAAGCTCATTCTTAATTACAGTATGTCTGTCAAGGCTGAGAGCCGCCTTAACGGAGATATAGGGGTCATAACCGATTACTTCCATGCCAAGGTGGTATGCCGCATTTGCAACGAGAACACCGATAGCACCAAGACCGATTACTGCAAGCTTCTTGCCCTTGATTTCACAGCCTGCAAAGTTGCTCTTGCCTTTTTCAACCATTTTGCCTACTTCCGCACCGTTACCCTTAAGGGTTTCAGCCCACTTGACACCGCCTACGATATCACGGGAAGCAAGGAAAAGACCTGCAATTGTAAGCTCCTTAACAGCGTTTGCGTTAGCACCGGGCGTATTGAATACCACAATACCCTTTTCACTGCATTTGTCAAGGGGAATATTGTTTACTCCTGCTCCTGCACGTGCAACTGCTGCAAGTGACTGGGGAAGCTCCATATCGTGCATATTGAAGCTTCTAAGGATTATGCAATCGGGATTTTCGCAATTATCGGAGATTGCATATTTTACTTTATCAAAATTATCAAGACCGCATTTTGCAATCTTATTGAGCGTTAACAAATTATACATAGTGATTAACCATCCCTTACTTATTGTTCTTTTCAAACTCTGCCATAAACTTAACGAGTGCCTCTACACCCTCAAGTGGCATAGCATTGTAGATACTTGCTCTCATACCGCCAACCGAGCGATGTCCTTTAAGGTTTACAAAGCCTGCATCTGCAGCTTCCTTACAAAACTTCTTATCAAGGTCAGCATCGCCTGTAACAAAGCACACATTCATCATAGAACGGCACTTTTTGTCCGCGGTTGGTTTGAAAAGAGTTGAGTTATCAAGGAAGTCATAAAGAATATTTGCTTTCTTTTCGTTTCTTTCCTTCATTGCCTCAAGACCGCCGTTATTAAGTGCCCATTTATAAACAAGACCTGCAATATAAATTGCGTAGCAGGGAGGTGTGTTATACATTGAGTCGTTATCAGCCATTGTTTTATAATCGAGCATTGTGGGAATATCCTCACGGGCATTTCCCATTAAATCCTCACGGATAATAACAACTGTAAGACCTGCAGGAGCCATATTCTTCTGTGCACCTGCATATATAACGCCAAACTTTGTAACATCTACAGGCTCACTTGTAATGCAGGATGACATATCTGCAACAAGTACCTTGTCGCCTACATTGGGTACAGAGGGGAACTTTGTTCCGAAAATTGTGTTGTTGTAGCATACGTGAACGTAATCAGCATCCTCACGCACCATATCGGGTGTAATTTCGGGAATGTAGCTGAATGTCTTATCCTCTGAAGTTGCAATACACTTTGCATCGCCGTATTTCTTAGCTTCCTTAAAAGCTTTACCTGAGAACTGACCTGAAACAACATAGTCAGCCTTACCTGTTTTCATAAGGTTAAGAGGAACTGCCGCAAACTGTGTTGAAGCACCACCCTGAAGGAAAAGAACCTTATAGTTATCGGGTATATTCATAAGCTTTCTGAAATTAGCTTCAGTTTCTTTGATTATTGCATCATAAACAGGTGAGCGATGGCTCATTTCCATAACGCTCATACCGCTACCCTGGTATTCAATAAGCTCTTTTTGTGCAGTCTCAAGCACCTCAAGAGGAAGCATGCTCGGACCTGCGGAAAAATTATAAACTCTTGACATAAAAATTGCCTCCTAAAAATAAAAAGATTACTATCTATTATACTCTTTATTTCAAAAGGTGTCAATTTATTTCGGTATTTTTTTAGCGCTTTTTTCACTTTTTGGTGGAATTTAAAAAGGAAAGAATCAACTCACGGTTGATTCTTTCCTTTGAAACCCACATATATTTCCTTTATTCCAAAAATAAGTATAAATATCCCAAAAAGCCTACCCATAATCTGTGAAGAAAGGTTTGTTGAAATGTATGCCCCCAAAAGTGCAAAGGGGACGCCGGTAATTATAATGGGAAGTGCCGTTTTAAAGCTTATATTCTTATTTTTTATATGCACGAAAATTGCACATATGGCAGAGGGAATAAAGCAGAAAAGATTCAGGCTTTGTGCTTTATGCTGTGATAAATTCAGAAACATTGTGGCTGCCGGGATAAGAAGCATTCCTCCGCCTACCCCCATGCCGCCCAATATACCTGAGAAGAAACCTATTATTGATGTTAACATCTTTCCTCCTTTTCAATTAAAAAAGTAGCATTTTCACCGCCGCCACAACCATAACAATGCCAAATCCGATTCTGATAAATTTCCCCGAAAGACGGGAGAGGAGCTTTGCCCCCACAAATGCACCCACTGCCGCACCCGATGCCGCCTTAATGATAACAGGCACATCGGAAAAACCTGCCATGGAATAGATGAATACGCCTGCAAGGGTCAGCGGCAGTATAATTATAATAGATGTGGCGTGTGCCTTTTTTTCTTCAAGGGAGAAAAATTTTTGAAGTATCAACACGGCAATTATTCCGCCGCCGGAAGCAAAAAATCCGTTTATAAAGCCTATGGGAATTCCCCACACCAGTCCCTTTTTCTTCATTATTAAGATACCAACATTTCAAGCCTTAATTTATCGGCAATCATTGCAATAAACTCCGAGTTTGTAGGCTTTCCTTTATTATTGCTTACGGTGTAGCCGAAAAGCTTATAAAGCTCCTCCTCATTTCCGCGAATGCATGCCACTTCAATTGCGTGGCGGATAGCTCTTTCAACGCGGCTGGGGGAAGTGTTGTGCCTGTTTGCTACACGTGGGTAAAGCTGTTTTGTGACTGCGTTTATCAGCTCCGTGTCCTTAATACTCATAATAATTGCATCACGCAGGTATTGGTATCCTTTTATATTTGCAGGAACTCCTACGGAATGAATGGTTTTTGTTACGGTTATTTCGATGGCTCTGTCACTGGGGCGGTCACCTGAGGTGCCGGTGTCAGTGGGCATAATTTCATGGAGCTTTCCCTGAGAAAGCTGCGGTATACACAGGAGCTTTATCCTTTCGTACAAGGTTTCGTTATCGCAGGGCTTTATCATAAAATAGTCTGCACCAAGCTGCATGCAAAGGTTTGTTATATGCTCCCTTCTTGTGCCGCTCATTACCATTATCACAGGTCTGTGTGAACGGGGAAGTGAGGTTATTGCCTTAAGAAGTCCGATTCCGTCAAGTCCCGGAAGAACGAGGTCCATTAAAACGACATCGGGGTGATATTGTCTTATTTTTTCCAGTGCCTCTGTTCCGTCCGACGCCGTTGCAATCAACTCTATATCGCTTTTGGCGTCAAAAAACGATTTCATTTGTGTCAATAATTCGTGGTTACTGTCTGCAATAAGCAGTTTTATCTTGGTTTTCATACTCTTTCCTCCATTTTTTCTTTGTTGTATTAAGCATGTTACCATATTTTGGAAATTAATGCAAGAACTTTTTCCCAAAATCTGGTAAAAATATAGTTTTCGACTTTATAACAGGATTTTTGCAACATAAAAAAACAGATACACCGAAAATTCGATGTATCTGCTCTGCCATATTTTTAATCCAAGTGGAAAACCTCATCGATAGTCGTAAAAACAGGGGAATTGTCGGCATTTGTCTCCATAATGTCCGCCATGTAGTCCCACCTTTTATACGTAAATCAAAAAACCTTATTTAACAGATTTCTTAGCTTTTCTCATAGCCATGATTCTGTTCATTTCGTTATATACAATCATAAAGCCTTCATCAACGCCCATACCGGGTTTTGCAAGAATCTGCACGGGCTGAGTTGCCATTGCACAATGTACGCAAACCTGTGCACTGCGGTCTGTTTCGTTACATGTACCGCCCTGATATGCACCGATGCCCTTTTCCTTACAGTAAAGAACTGCTTCGATAGTATTGTTGATGCCGCCAAGGTCGGGAGTTTTAATCTGTACCATATGACCTGCCTTGTTATCTGCAAAAAGCTTGATATCCTCAAGAGTGTTGCACCATTCGTCTGCAACAAGCTCTACATCGCATCCGCGTCTGTCAAGCTCCGCCGTAAGACCTGCAAGAGCCTCAAGCTGTGTTTCACGGTCACAGTCACAGTCCATAGGTCCTTCAATGCGAAGGTGGAAAGGCTTTGCAATTTTGCCTAATTCTTCTATATAATCAGCCATTTCCTTATAATTGTTGTTACCGAAAGCGGCACCGATTGTTCCATACACGTCCATATGCATTACAGGGTTATAGTTTTCATCTGTACGGTTATTTAAAATTCTGTCACGGAGCCATGCTACATATTCTGCGAGCTTCTCTCCCTTTCTTCCAAGCTTTGTATCAATGTTATTGATAAGAGCATGAGGAAGAACCTGTGCACCTTTGATAATCATTTTATCGGAGTTGTCATAGCGGTCATCACCTGACTGTGTGAAAATCGGAATGGGATTTTCTGAAACGGTGCAGCCGTATTCATCAGCAACAACCTCGCACATCATTCTGCCTGTTGCCTTTGCAACAGCATCCAATATTGCCTGGGAAACACCATAGCGAATAGCGGTGTGAAGGCGCTTGCCCTCAACCTGTATCGCCTCCATCATGGCACAAAGGGAGCGGAAATCGTCTGCTTCTTTTCCCACAAGCTGGGGCTTTATATATTTATCAATTACGGGAATAAAGTCCTTTGCAAGGAAAAGAGGGTCACGTCCGCCTGCACCTGAGTACTGAACTGCGGCACAGTCGCCGTAGGCTACCTGTCCGTCCTCCAGAACAAGCATAACGGAAATTGATTCGCCTGCCTGACGAACTGCGGTAAATCCGTCTGTTACGGGAGCACCTACATAAAACACACCGTCATGACCTGCACCCTGCTTAATGGCACGCTGGTCATCAAAGTAGAAACCGGTACGACCGGCACTGCATACAACATCTATAATTTTCATATTTAAACATCCTTTCATGTATTGGGGACAGGGCAATTTTTGTTGCACCTACGGATTACAAAAATTGCCCCGTCCCCCATAAGCGCATTCTCGGTGAGATTCTGAAATATCTAAAGTATTTATATTCTTGCCATTAAACGGTCTGCGCATTTTTATGCGACCGTATTAATATTTCGGTCTTCCTACAAGTCTACCCTTACCGATGGAATAAACGTCGTCAATAACCATCTGGAAAGAAGCCTCTCTCTTTTCAGCCTTTGCTCTTTCTTCAATCTTGGCATTGTGGAAGTCGATAAGATCCTTATCAAAGGGAAGGTTTCCTACATTAAGAATACGAACTGCACCGTCATTGTCACGGCAGGGAAGCATCTTGCCTGCATTGATACGGCAAGGAGCAAAGGGAACGTCAAGTACACCTGCTTCAACACCGCGGCATGTACCAACGGCAATGTCTCCCTTACCAAGCTCAAAGCACTTGTCAACGATAGCACGTGTTTCGCGGCGGATGATTTCCTTTTCATCTTCAAGGCTGTTTGCACGAAGCTCCTGATCGGCAAGCATATTTACAACCTGTTTTGTGCAGCGAAGTCCTTCTGCGTTAGCTTCCATTGTAGGAATGCCCACTGCCTCGTGAGGAGTCTTAACAATAACCTTTGTAGCCTTTGCAAGTGCCGCAATGGTGCTTCCGTAAGAGATTACGCCGAAAGCCTTTGCTTCATCTGCAGGGAAGCCGCCCATCCACTGATGGAGAACTGTTGTTACCTGTACGTCGTTGTAACCATATTTCTGAAGATATTCATCTGTAAGTTCTTCAAGAGTACGGATTGCCGCAACGTCCTGAACAAGATTTCCGCACTGACCATATCCTACAGTAATATTTTTAACACCCTGCTCTGCCGCAAGAAGTGCCTCGATTATTGCTACCGCATGAGAAATACAGGGAGGAACCAATGTGCCTGTAAGAGGTCCGTAAGGCTCACGGTTAATGGAAACACCCATTTCCTCATAAAGTCCCGTAAGACGGTCAACATACTGCCAGTCACGGATTGTACGCTCCATGGGAATATTTTTGCAGTAAGGAAGATTATAGGAAATACCGCCGCCCTCATAGCTTGTGAAACCGCCTGCAAGTGTAATTTCCGTAAGAAGTCTGGCATCGGGCGTACCGTGGCGAACCTGCATGGGAACGTTTACGCTTTCAATAACACGGCGGCAGTTCATTACACCGTGGTTTACTGCGGGAAAGCCGTTAAGCATGGCTCTTTCAAGTCTTAAAGATTCTGCAATACCGTTTTCAGCTTCTTCGTAACGGTTCTGACGTGTGTAACTATCGATGGTTGAGGGAAGAAGGTCTGCCTCGCCCTTTTCTTCAAGATACTGCATCAGTTTGATATGTTCTTCGATAACGGGCACACCTGCACGGGGCTGTACCAGTGTACGTCTGTCTCTTTTTGCGTCTAAAAGCTTCTTTGAAAATTTTCTGCATTCGGGCATTGCTTTGTGATACTTAACTGCTTCTTCAAGGTCAACCTCCTTACCCGTGGGCCACTGAGTCAGAACTTCCTGTCTGAGTGCGTTAAATTCATCATCACTGATTCTTTTGTTCTGAAGATTCATAAAATTCCAGCTCCTTTTTCATTATTCGTAACGCGGCCTCGGGATAATATGATGAAAGTAACCCCATAGCCGCCAATATATATGTTCTGTCTACCCAAACATCTGCTTTTTTGGGTCTTAGAGAGGCAGGCTTTAACGGCGAGTAAAGGGCGAAAGATGCAATCTCTGCCGTTCGCTTTGTGTGGATAAGGCTTCCGCCCGTCACCACAATATTTTTTACCCCTGTCAGGTTCTTTCCTTCCTGAACAAAGGTTTGCCCCATCATTGTATATGTTTCCGTAATAGTTCCGGCATGTCTGCCCACCGCTTCGTCTATGGCACATGATGCCAGGGCAAAATCCAATTTTTCAAGCTCGTCTGATCCATTGGGAACCTTGTACGTGTGGGATTTAAGTTCTTCCGCTATCTCCAATGCACGCTCTTTTGTAAGTTCCGAAAGAGTGCAAATGCGGTCAATCCCTGCTGCGTCTATAATACCTCCCAGGCTGTAGCGCATTCCAATATCGCCTTCCACGGTTCTTTTTGCATAGGGTTCGGGGATTCCTTTATAGACGGTATTCATATGCTCGGGCATTCCGTCAGCTATTGAATATACGTCGGTGGTTGCTCCGCCCACATCTACTGCTACAAGAGGACCGATTCCCCGTTCCTCGCCGTATCCGTTTGCCAAAAGCTCCATTGCCTGAAGTACGGCCGAGGGGGTAGGCGTCATAATATCGGAAAGAAGCTCTGCCGCACGGCTAAGCCCCTTTGCCTGAACGATACGGTTTAAAAATATTTCCCTGATTTGTTTCTGAACGGGTTCTATCTGTAACACTCCGAATTTCGGCATTACATTGGGACAAACATAAACCTCGCACCCGTCAAGGATTTTACTGCATTCGGATGCTGCACTGCGGTTTCCTGCAATCACAATCGGGAATTTCGGATTAAGCTTTCTCAGCATTTTAGCATTATTTATAATGCACTCCTTATTTCCGCCGTCCGTTCCGCCTACCAAAAGAAAAATATCGGGGTTAGCTCTTTCAATTTCTTCAAGATCGCTGTCCGTCAGTTCAAATGCGTATATCCCTGCAATCTTTGCACCTGCACCTAAGCTTGCAAGTTTTGCCGCTTCTCCCGTAAGCTCGGGAACAAGACCGCTTGTCACCATTCTCAGACCGCCTGCCGCGGAAGAACACGCATAGCACTTATCGTAGACTATCTCACCTGTTTTTTCTTTTAAAAGGTCTAATCCTTTCAAGAGTCCGTCGTTAATATCTGTCTGCACGGTAGTATATGATGCCGCAGTTGCGAGAATCTTTTCATTTTCAATATCTACCGCAGTAAGCTTCGTATATGTGCTGCCGAAATCAATCAGCAATACACTCTTCACTTATTTTCACCGTCCATATGTAAAAGCTCGTAAAGAGCCTCGATAGTTGTCTCGGGTGTTGTTCCGGGAGGGAATGCTCTGTCAAATCCCATTGCCTTGAACCGCTTTTCAACATCCTCGAACTTCTGCTTTCCTATAACAATGTTTCCACCGACTAAAAGCGGAATGCCTTTAAGGCCTGCCTCATCACACTTTTCACGTATGCCGCGGCAGTCAAGCTCGCCCTGCCCGTACAGAGAGGAAATTACAATAGCGTCCGCATCCGATTCAATTGCCGCTGCAATGTATTCCTCCTGTGAAACCATAACGCCAAGATTTACAACCTCAAAGCCTGCCTCCGTAAAAGCATGGTACAAAATCTTGTTTCCTACGGCATGAACATCGGCACCGATTACACCGATAACCAATACCTTCTTTTCCTTGTTTCCCATAGTTGCACCTCATTATATCATGTTAAAATTGTTCTATACCTATATAATATAATGTGATATACCTTTTGTCAAGAAACATTTTAATAATTTTAGAAATTTTTAAAAAAAGGGTTGCAACAAAATGAAATTCATTCTGTCACAACCCTTTTCTTTACAAGGTTTTATTTTCAGTCAGCCGCTTTATCTTTGCTTCAAGATATATAAGCGAGCCTTCGTCCATTTCATAATAACATTCTATAACTTCACCCTTGAACTTTTTGAAAATATCCGCCGCTTCCGCTCCGAAATACTTATTATAATGTTTGGGGACAAGAATTGCATCCTTATCCTTTAAATAATTCTCACCGCTTCCTCCGTCGGAAATTACGACAGGAGGGGAAACCTCCACATCCTCCGCGTATGTCATGCAGGCTTCGTAAAGAAGCTCTCCGAATCTTGGGCTATAGCTCATTATTCCCACCTTTGCACCCTGACGGAGCTTTATTATATGGGATAAGCATCTGGGTGAGGGGCGAAGTGCCATACGGGCAAGCTTCTTTTTTACAGGAAGTACATTTTCAAGATAATCAGCGTGGGAAGAAGTGGTCACTATAAGGTCAAAATCCTCGCTTAGCTGATAGGGGTATTCCTTAATATTTTCCAACATATATGAATAAAGGTCAACACCGGGAGTATGGCGAAGCTGATCGGAAATCTGAGAAAGCGTCTCGGGATTACATTCAACCACTGCAATCTTTACTTGGGCTTCCTCCTCGGAACGTTCACGAAGCTTAAGATTCAAAAATATATTTATCTCCGTATTACTAAATCCCATTTCTTCCAACGAATTAAGCATTTTATCAATCGCCGCCATTGCCTGCTCCTTACGGCTACCCGAATTGGCGGGCTGATAGCTGACAAAGGTTCCTCTGCCCTGCACCTTTTCCAAAAGCCCCGCTCTTTCAAGCTCGTCATAGGCACGCTTTACCGTTCCCCGTGCAACGGCAAGATTCTTAGTCATCTCCTGCACGGTGGGAAGCTGCTGGCCTGATTTTAAATTTCCTTTTTTTATAGCAGTGCGGATTGTATCAACCAATTGCTGATAAATCGGCACATCAAGTTCATGATTAATGGTAAGATTATATTCCATCTTAAATTACCTCTATTAAAATTGTTCTATACCATTTTACTCATAATATAACATTTTGTCAAGAGATATTGTACCAATTATTGTATAAAAAACGCAGGGGACATTAATGTTTCCTGCGTTTTTATGGAGAAAGTTTTCTTCTGTTTTTCAAGATTTACAGACTTTCAAGATAAGCCTGTCTGCCCGTTTCGTAAAGATTGTTCCCGTCGCTGTCAATTATAACAATTGCCGGGAAATCCTCTACCTCAAGGCGTCTTATGGCTTCTGCACCAAGGTCATCATATGCGACAATCTCAGCTTTCTTGATACACTTGGAAAGGAGTGCTCCGCAGCCGCCGATTGCGCCGAAATACACGGCGCCATGTTTTTTCATGGAAGCAATAACTTCCTCGCCGCGTTTCCCTTTACCAATCATACCTGTCTGCCCCTCAGCAATAAGCGTAGGACTGTATGCATCCATTCTGTATGATGTGGTGGGGCCTGCACTTCCTATTGCCTGCGTGGGCTTTGCAGGAGTAGGTCCTACAAAATATATAATCGCATCTTTTATATCAAGGGGGAGTTCTTTTCCGTCTTTTACAAGCTCGCAAAGTCTTTTATGCGCCGCATCGCGTGCAGTATAAATAACTCCCGAAATAAGGCAACTGTCACCTGCCCTCAGTTTTCTCGCATCTTCTCTTGTAAGAGGGGTTTTTATATTAATGGGCATTTATATCACCTCCGACTTATGCCTTGTAACGTGGCAGTTAATGTTTACCGCCACGGGAAGCCCTGCAATATGCGTGGGATATTGTTCAATATTTACGGCAAGAGCCGTTGTTCTTCCGCCAAATCCCTGAGGGCCTATGCCCAAAGCATTGATTTTATCAAGAAGCTCCTTTTCCAAATCGCTGTAAAACTGTACGTGGTTTCTTTCATTGACAGGTCTGAGCAGTGCTTTTTTGGCAAGATATGCCGCTTTGTCAAAGGTACCGCCGATACCTACGCCTACAACAATGGGAGGACATGGATTAGGGCCTGCTTCTTCTACGGTTTTCACCACAAACTCCTTTACGCCCTCAACACCATCCGAGGGGCGAAGCATAGCAATTTTACTCATATTTTCGCTTCCGAAGCCCTTGGGCGCAACGGTGATTTCAATTTTGTCTCCCGGCACAAGCTCCGTGTAAAGCATGGCAGGGGTGTTATCCCCTGTGTTCACTCTGTCAAGAGGGTCTCTGACAACGCTTTTGCGAAGGTATCCTTCGCCGTAGCCCAATCTTACGCCTTCGTTAACCGCTTCGGTAAGGTCTCCGTCAATATGTACGTCCTGACCGATTTTGAGGAATACGCATGCTACACCGGTATCCTGGCATATAGGCTGATCTTTCTCATCTGCAATTTCATAATTTTCAATAATGCGTTCAAGTATTTCCTTTGCCTGAGGCCATGTTTCTTCATTATGAAACTGACAAATACACTCTTTCATATCTGTACTAAGGTGACAGTTTGCTTCAATGCAAAGCTTCTTCACCGTTTGTGTAATAAGTGAAGCTTTTATCTCTCTCATATCATTTCTCCTTCACGTTATATATTCTGTCAAGAACTCCGCCGTCACGGCACATAACCTCTGCCACAACCTTATCTCCCTTGGGAAGTTTATGGGGAGTTCCCGTTATTTTCTCCGTTTTTGCCTTTAACTCTTCAATATCAATTATGGGAAGCTTAGCATCCTTAAGCCTTTGGCGAAGCTCGGTATTTTTGGGGTTTACGGCAATTCCGCCCTGGGTTACAAGCACGTCAATATCCTTGCCGGGAGTGGATACACAGGTAACGCGGTCTGTTACAATGGGTAGCCTTGCGCGCATCATAGGAGCAATAATCATGGAAAGCTTTGCTCCTGCCGCCGTATCGCTGTGTCCACCGCTGCCGCCCATAATATATCCATTGGAATCAGTATGCACATTGACATTGAAGTCTGTATCTATTTCCGTTGCACCTAAGATTACAACATCAAGGCTATTTATCACCGCACTGCGTGATGCGGGAGATGCATAATGCATAGATGAAATTTCCATATGACGGGGGTCGTTTTTAATAGATTCAACCGCATCAAGGTCAAAGCACTGAACATCCAAAAGATTTTTAAAACAGCCTGCTTTAAGCATGTCTACCATATATCCGGTAATACCGCCCAGTCCGAAAGAGCCGCAAATGCCCTTTTGGAGCATAATATCCTTAAGAAACTTTGCCGCTGCCAAAGATGCTCCTCCTGCACCTGTCTGGAATGAAAATCCGTCTTTAAGAAGTCCCGATGCTTCTATAACCCTTGCCGCATTTGCAGCCATTACAAGACCTACAGGGTCACGGGTAATTTTCGTAGTACCCGACACGATTCCCTTAGGGTCACCAATTGCGTCAACAGTTACCACATAGTCAATATAATCCTCGGAAATGGACCAATCCTGCAAGGGATATTCTACAAGGTTATCGGTGATTACAACAGTCTTTTTTGCAAACATTGCATCAGCAAAGGCATAACCCATACTTCCGCAGGCAGATTTTCCGTATTTGCCACTGCAATTTCCCATAGAATCTGCGGCAGGTGCCGCAATAAATGCTACGTCAATAGGAGTTTTTCCTGTAGAAATGTCTGCCGGTCTTCCTCCGTGAGTGCGAAACTGCACAGGATTTTTCATAATTCCGCGTGAAAACTCTCTTCCTAAGCCTGCGGCAATATAGTCCGTTTGCACTGTGGTTACCACGCCATTTTCAATATGACCCACAAGGGGCATATGCGCATCGAAAAGCGAGCTTGCATTAACGGTAAGTTCCTTTATTCCTAAAGCGGCAATTTCATCCATAACCATATTTAAAACGTAGTCTCCGTTACGAAGATGATGGTGAAAAGAAATTGTCATTCCATCCTTAAGACCGGATAGGGAAATTGCTTCTTTTATTGAGTTTACAATTTTATTCATCAGTTTCCCTCCCTGTCTATTCCTAAAGCTTCCGCCATTGCAATAGTTCTTTCCGCTCTTGCCACAATGGGTGCATCTATCATTTTTCCGTAAAGAGCTATTGCACCTTTGCCCTGCTCCTTTGCACGGCGGATTGCATCCATAACCTCGTACGCATAATCAATCTCTGCAATAGTGGGGCTGAATACTCTGTTTATTACCTCAACGTGTCTTGGAGAAATAGATGCCTTGCCCGTGAATCCGAGATTTTTTGCCAAAGTAGCATCACTAAGAATCCCCTCATCATCATTTACATCGGTAAACGGAGTATCATAAACGTCTATTCCGGCGGCACGTGCGGCTACTACAAGACGTGTCCTTGCGTACTCAATTTCTCTGCCCTCCTTGGTGCGTTTGCACTGAAGGTCTGCTGTCAAGTCCTCCGCTCCCAAAAAGAGAGCTTTTACGCGGTCGCAGGCAGATGCAATTAAATAGGCATTTTCTACGCCTGCCGCCGTTTCAATAAGCGGCATAAGACCGGTAACACCTTTTTCAAGGTTTAATCTTTCCTCGACTTCACGCATATAGCCATCGGCAAGAAGTGCATCTTCTCTTGTGGCTGTTTTGGGAAGAAGGATAAGGTCGGGTTTATAGGGGAGTACGGCATCGAGGTCCTTCTTCCAATAAGGCGTGTCTACGGAATTTATACGCACGATTACCTCGCATCCACCCAAATCCATATAGCGCATAGTGTTGCGCACAAGGATACGTGCCGCATCCTTTTCTGCAGGCGAAACCGCGTCCTCAAGGTCAAATATCACGGCATCTGCACCAAGATATGAGGCATTTATAAGCATATTGGGATTATTTCCCGGCAAAAACAACATACTGCGGCGCATTACTCATTCCCCTTTCCGCGAAGAATTGCAGTTTCCACTCTGGCACGGATAACACACTCAAGAGCACCGCGGTCCACTACACGGACATTGGCACTTTTAACACTGTTTTCCTCCAACACGTCCCTCACTGCTTTTTCAATTTCTTCTCCGAACTGCTGTTTCACAACAGACTCAAGCTGAATTTCTACCTTGCCGCTGCCCGGCATAATTTCAACATAAGCATCGCTGGATTCCATTGTTCCTGCGGATGCATTCTTTAAAATTTCCATTTGAGCATGCTCCTTTCAGCACAAAATCAAAAGTTATAGTAACAATTTAAGGATATTGTATAACACAATTTTAAAAAAAGCAATTCTTTTTAGAGTTTTTTTATTTTTTTCTTTGCATATTTTAATTTGTATTGTATAATGAAGATAATTAAACTTTGAGGAAAATCATTATGAATATTGAGCTTACCGATAAACTTTACGGTTTAAAACTTAATAAATGGAAGGATTTTCTGAGCAAAGCAAGCCTTTGTGCAGATTTAAAGACCGATTGCACGGTTTTGGTGTGGGAGAATGATGAAATTATTGCATGCGGTTCCCGCTATGGCAATCTTTTAAAATGTATTGCAGTAGATGAACGCCACCGCGGCGAGGATTTAACCGCCACGATACTGACAGCACTCAGGCAAGATGCTTTCAGGGTGGGATATGATCATCTGTTCCTGTACACCAAGCCGGAAAACAAAATGATGTTTTCCTCGCTGTTCTTCTATCCCGTTGCACAGACGGAAAGCGTTCTTCTGATGGAGAATAAAAAAGATGGAATCAGAGAGTTTTTGGCAGAACTTCCACGCACTGAAATCGGTGGCAGAATCGGTTGCGCAGTTATGAACTGCAATCCCTTTACTCTGGGACACCGCCATTTGGCAGAAATTGCATCAAAGGAATGTGACAGGGTGTATATTTTCGTGTTATCGGAGGATAAGAGCCGTTTTTCGGCAAAAGACAGAATGGAAATGGTAAAGCGCGGAACAAGCGATCTTAAAAACGTTACCGTTCTTCCCACAGGACCTTACATGATTTCTTCAGCCACTTTTCCCACCTATTTCCTGAAAGAAACGGTGGACTCTTCCTCTATACAATGCGAGCTTGATATTGAGGTATTTACAAAATACTTTGTTCCCGAATTTTCAATAACTCACCGATATGTAGGTAGCGAACCGCTTTGCC
This sequence comes from Clostridia bacterium, assembly GCA_045594665.1. Lineage (GTDB taxonomy): Bacteria > Bacillota > Clostridia > UMGS1883 > UMGS1883 > UMGS1883. Next base: position 41,795 of record JAZNYX010000037.1, read on the forward strand.
CTGTTACAAACAGCTATAACAAGCTTCTTGCGGAAAATCTGCCAAAGCATAATGTGTCGCTGGTAGAGATATGCCGAAAAGAACAGGGGAACACCCCTATCAGCGCCAGCCGTGTTCGCGAGCTTATTGATAAGGGGGATATTGAAGAAGTGCAAAGACTTCTTCCGAAAACCACCTTTGAATATTTAAAGGAAAATAATTTGATAGGAGGCCAATCATGAAAGACAGACAACAAAGCCATATTTTAAGCAGTTACTTTGCTCCCAGAGGGCACAACCGTATGTATGCCTTAGGAATGCAGTTAGCACAGCTCTATCTTTCACCCTTTGATAAGCTTATCGGCGTCATAGGTGAAGCAGGAAGCGGTAAGAGCGCACTTCTCCGCGGAATGTTCCCCGGGCTTGAGCTTACAAATGATGATGACGGAGTTTATGTTCGTCCCCTTCCGCTTTTAGAGCAGGACGGAGGATTTTTTACCCCCCACACATACCATGTGGATATACGTTTTGAAAACGGCTTTACACAGATGAGTGTACTCGCCGATGCCATTACTGAGGCTCTGCAAAACGGCAAACGTGTTATTGTGGAGCATTTTGATTTGGTTTATCCGCTGCTCGGATTCAACGCTAATCTCCTTATTGGTGTAGGCGAGCAGGTTTTAATATCACGCCCTACTCTTTTTGGTCCCGAGCCAAATGAAATCCGCAGCAAGGTTTACGAATCACTGTCCTACAGACTGATGGCACACAGTGCGGAGGATCTTTGCGAAATGTGCATGCCTCCTGCCGATATGGAGCGTTGCGGTCATGATGATGTAAGACACGGTTTTGTAATTTCATTCCCCGAAACCAAGCCGGAGTTTGATATTGAAGAAATTGAAAAGAAAGTAAATGAGCTGATTGAATCAAACATTCCCATTACTTATGAGGATGCTACCCACATTAACGTTAACGGAAGGTCGCATTTTTGTACCGGTCCCCGTATTCACGTGTCACACACGGGGCTTATAGAAAACTTCCATTTGCTTCATCATTTTATCTACGACCGATTCAGCAGAAGATACCTGCTCGTCGGATGTGTCGGGAAAGGTGCCGAGGCAAATCTTCAAAAGCTTGATGCTCAACAGAAAATGCAGTCTGACCTTGTAATGTAATTATGGGAGCTTGTTATGAGAGAAGTAACTTTAGAAGAAATGCTTCGCACACGTGAAGAACGTGTTATAAGACAGAAGGAATTTCTTTCGTTATATAAATGTCCGCTGATTTGCTTCACAATGAATATCGCGGGGCCCGTGAAATATTCTTCCCTTATCGAGCGTGCTTTTTATGAGGGTGTACGCTTACTTAAAGTTTCGCTTCCACAGGAAAAAATCAAGACTTGCAAAACTCAAACTTGTCACACCGGATGCGAAATGCTGATGGCAATTGATGAAGACTCTACCGTTTTAAAAGAGCTTTGCACAAAAATTGAAGATGCCTCCCTTTTAGGCAGGCTATTTGATATGGATGTTATCGACCAAAACGGCGAAAAGCTTTCACGCAAGAGGGAGCGAGGCTGTATCGTGTGCGGTGCAGAGGGCAGAGGGTGCAGTGCAAGAAGGCTTCACAGTGTAGATGAACTTTGGGAGGTAACTCAAAAAATAATTTACGATTATTTCAAAGAATCGGACAGGGAAAAATTTGCCCAAGCAGCAACGGAAAGCCTTATCATGGAAGCACGCACTACTCCAAAACCCGGTCTTGTGGACATGGATAACAACGGCAGTCATAAGGATATGGATTTGGATATGTTCATCAAAAGTGCAAACGCCCTTACTCCATACTTTAGAAAATGTATAGAAATCGGACAGAATTTCTCCGAAAAACCCGACGAAGTTTTTTCCTTGTTACGCAAGGAGGGGCTTTTAGCCCAACAAGCCATGTATAGTGCCACAGGCGGAATAAACACCCACAAGGGTGCAATTTATTCAATGGGAATAATCTGCGGAGCTTTGGGCTGTGTATGGACGGCAGAAAAGGGTGTTTTGCATACGGATGAGGTTTTTTCAATGTGCAGCCGTATTACCAAAGAAGCCGTCAAGGAAGATTTTCAGAATATAGACTCTTCTACTGCCGGCGGCAGGCTTTATCTTGAAAAAGGAATAAAAGGAATCCGCGGAGAAGCATCCGAGGGATTCCCATCGGTAAAAAACATTGCTTTGCCTGCTTTTACAAAGGCACTGTCCGAGGGATATACTGAAAACGATGCAGGGGTATTTGCACTTTTGCACCTGATTGAAAACGTTGAAGATACAAATATACTAAGCCGTGGCGGTGAAGAAGGCAGTATTTTTGCCAAGAGCGTTGCAAAGGAGCTGCTTTCAAAATCCCCATTTCCCGATTTGAATGAAGTAAGGGATGCCGACAAACGCTTTATTGAGAAGAATCTTTCCCCCGGAGGCTGTGCAGATTTATTGGCAGTTACATATTTTATTTATAAAATAACAAATGAGCTTTGAGAAACATTTCTCAAAGCCCATTTCTTATAACAAGCGTACCGATCTGCCCCCAAGATTGGGGGATAGGGGGTTGATGCATTAAAACGCTTTTTTATTCTTTCTTTTTTGCAATTTCAGCAATTTCGGGATACTTTGATATCACATAAGAATATCCGTTCTCCTTGTGAGGAATAAGGCAATCGGAGCAATCTTTTATCCCATCTTCTATATACTTGAAATTTCCTCCGCACCTTTCACCCAGAGCATAAAGGGGGCAATAACAGAAAAGGCAGTTAAAAAACTCGCCGTCCGTCTTATGACAGGGGAAGTATATGCAGTCTTTATTTTGAAAATACGAAAAATTGTTTTCCATAGTCTTTTCCTCGCTTGCTTTGACTTCTGTTTGTTGATCACAAGAATATTATATAATTAAATAAGCAATAAATCAAGTCCGTTTTATATAAAAAAGAAACAGGCCTTTAACCTGCTTCTTTTAGCATATTCTCTATGAAAATTCCATAACCCCTCGTCGGGTCGTTTACAAGCACGTGGGTTACGGCACCGACGATTTTGCCGTTTTGCAGTATCGGGCTACCGCTCACGAGTGATGTCAATATGGGACAACAAATTCAAACTGTTTCGTTGACAAAATTACCTATATTGATGATGAAATAAGTAAAATCATCAACGAATTTTAGCTTCGGATTATAGGGTTGCCGGACTGGATGATAGGGAATCCGCATAGTTTTACTGTTGACAAATATATTAAAATCAGCATTGAAATTTATATCAAAGTCAACAATTTTTCTGTTCTTTTTATTTCCTCTTCGTCCGGTAATTTAGTAGGTAAACTACTCTCCATATCCAGTGCCTCATATTTTGATCCTGCATAATTGTGGTATGGTAATACACGAACCTTAATCAAATTTTTAAGTCCTTTTAAAAAATCAGCTATCTGTTTAATTTGAGTATCATTATAGTTTGGCACATAGGGTATTCTTACCTCTATTGATTTATCAAGCGAATCGATATATTTTATATTTTCTAAAATCAACCGGTTGCTTTTACCTGTGCATTTAATATGCACATTCTCATCAATTGCCTTAATGTCATATAAAAATGTATCAGTGTAAGGCAGGATCTTATCAATACTTTCCTTTGGTACATAACCACAGGTATCAACCGCTGTGTTGATGCCTGCTTCTTTTATTTCTTTTAAAAGTTCCGCACAAAAATCTGCCTGACACAAGCATTCTCCGCCTGAAAGTGTTACTCCTCCGCCACTTGTTTCATAAAAGTCCTTATCTTCAAGTAATATCGGCAATAGTTCATCCACCGTCATTTCCTTTCCATAAAACTTCAGCGCTTGACCAAGACAAGATATTTCACATTTACCGCAGGCAACACATAAATCTCTTTCAAAAATATGACCTTCTTGTGTGATTTTGTGTGCACCTGATGGGCATACAAAAACGCATTCGCCGCAGCCTATGCACTTATTATCGTAAAACGCCAATTGCGGTTTAAAATCAATACTTTCGGGATTGTGGCACCACACACATTTTAGCGGACAGCCTTTGAAAAATACCGTTGTTCTTATTCCGTCGCCATCGTGTACCGCAAAACGTTTTATATCAGAAATCATCGCTTTCATTCTTTTTCTCTCTTTTCATATATAATCCAAATCAATTTCTGCATCATCAACGAACATCCTACTACCCCTTGTTGCAAAAGCAATTTTACTTTCTCTGTAAGCTAACATACCAGTGTACTCACCATGATAAGTTTTACCATCAAGCTCAAACTTAAATTCTGTAACAGATCGATCTAAAAGCCCTTTGTTAACTAACGCAAAGCTTCCGTCTTCGTAAACACAACCATCCTTAATAGCACTTTTTTTACATCCGATTTGTTCAAGAATATCCAAACTGTATTCTTCAAAGTTCATTGCAGTTAAAGCGGCATCGTTTCCATCAAAATCAACACCATTTTTTCCCACAACGGCAATTCCAACACCATTTGCATCACATTTATTCAAAAAATCATAAGTATCTTTTTTTGCGTACTTAGGATATAAGAATAAACAATGTGAAAACTCATACCCGTTAAAATATATTTTGCCATCTTTTTGAGTAATACGACCATCCTCAATAGCGTAGTCGGGTACCAAGGCACATCTGTAGCCTTCTTTCCAAATTTCATCACACTTCTCCATTATCTTAAGAGTTCCGTCTATGTCCCAAATGCTTCGTGCTGCATAATCCGGATACCAGTTATTCTGTGCAGCAGCACCGTAAACAACAAGTAAATCCATTTTGGGATATACCTGTTGAAATTCATCAAGATGCTCAATTTTTGTATCCAAATAAGATATTGTTTTTAAAAATTCCGGCTCAGTAAAGCTGGAACCCCAATAAAAATCATTAAATGCATGATGAAATTCTCTGCAATTATACGGAGCACCTTCTATAATATGGTCATAGTGTGTTTCGCTGTTTGGCGAATAATACATATCGAACATTATAGGGTTTTTGCAAGCAAGCATTACACCCCATCTTACCGGAAAACTGATATTTTCATCAGTATGTCCGAAATCACGAGGGATATCCCACCAATTACAGCCTGTGCGCCAAATTTCATCATTATCAAGATAGTTATGAAAGGTGTTGTGGCAGTTAATATAAGCATCTTCTCCGAAAAGCTCTTTAGCATGATTATATGCCTTTTTTTCGACTTCCAAAGGAAAGACACGTAAAGTTTCAAAATAAGTATTGATTGCTTTGATTCTGATTTTTTCGTTGTTTTCGGGAGCATAACGCATATCAAAGAGCAATCGATCAAGGTCTAACTTCATTTTTTCTTTATAATATCGTTTCATCCCTTTAGAGTAATGACGACCTCTGAAGGCAGGTTCATTATGGAGTTCTATCTCGGAGGTGTTTAATAATAAATAACCGTATTCATCTAGCTGAATACCATCTAACGGAATGTCAGAATACGTATCTATTAGTTTTTTAAAATTGTCCCATGTGTCTGCCATTGATGGATAATTATAATATTGTGCCAAAAGAACAAATATGTTTTTATTCTTATTCTCTTTTCCTAAATGTATTTCAAAGGTTGTTTTATGTGTTCTGGATTCGGTTATTATTATTTTATCGGTAACATCGGTTAGAGAACCGGCTTTATAAAAGCCTTCACAGGTTTTTTCGAAAGAATAGGCCTTTATAATTTCCGAATAAATCGGCATTATCTTTTTCCTTGCCCATTTTGCAGTATGTGTATATGTTGCGAAACCCTCATTATCGGTTACCAATTCAATATCATTAACAAGTGCGGCGGCTTTTTGAGGATCAGGTATTGGAAATAATTCCACCTGATCTACGGCTGCAATGTTATCAGTTTGGAATATAGAATTATAAAAGCCCATACTGTCAGTAAAATGCAGTGATACTTTAAGTCCGAGTTTATGTGCATATTCAACCAATTCTTTCATTACATTATGACATTGCTGTATATTCTGAAGTTGTACACCGTTTCTTACTGAAATTGTAATATGATTTACACAAGTGTTTTCTTTTATAAAATCCAAATCCTTTAAGTATCTCTTGTTTTTTAAATCGTATGATTCAAATGTCCACAAAAGTGACTTAGGTATGTTGTTTTTCATAATACATTCTCCGTTCTCATTATATACGCATCCTGCTCTTTTTTGCTCATATTATTCCAAAGGGTATTCCATCCGCAGACACGAACCTGTAAGTTATTATATTTTTCCGGATTTTGTTGTGCGTCACGCAGAGTATCGCTATTAAAGATGTTAAACTGAATCGACTGACCGCCTTTGTTAAGATAAGTCATAAGAACACCCTTGAACACATTAAAACCATTTTCGCCGTCAACTGTGCTTGGGTGAAGCATAACATCAACACAAAACGATTCGTGATAATCAGACGGAATGAGCTTAGTCGCAGACTCAACCAAAGCCGTAACACCTTTTTTATCCATTCCCGGGAACAGTTTAGGGACGGGGCATTTTTTGTTACATTTTACCTCGTGGACAACTGTTACCAACCACCCTGTATCATATCAGAAAGACTAATCCAGAAATAAAGGAACAACCTGTTTGCGAATGGGCTTCTCATTAATTTGACTACATATCCTTATAATAGTGCCACGTGAAATTCCGGTTGCTCTTTCCAGCGCACTTTTGGATATCCCTTTTTCATTTACCAGCTTTTTAATCAGTTCGTTTCGAATATTCTTCTGCATTGCCTTTATCGTTCCCGGTTCTGCACCATTAATTTCACTCATTATAGTTCTGCGTATGTGTGCCGGATTCTTCTTCGGGGAATCTGTTATTTCATACGTTTCGCTTTCCTGAGTTTCGCTTAAAGTAATAAATTGTAATACGGCTTCTTTTCTGTTATCGCTTAGCATATTCAGCAGGAAATCAATATCTGTAAGCCCCGGATGGGCTTCAATATATTCGTGATAGCTGCTGTACGTATACTCGTTGATTCGGTCAACCATGTGTGCCTTCAGTGGATTCTGATGTATGTATCTTATAAGACTGAAACAATAGCTTTCATCTTCTACCGGTTCGCTTTTATACCTGTTGGCAAACAGCGTTCCCGAACGCAAATATTTTATATTGAACCACATAGCGTAGTGGCTGAGTATTTTTGACATTATTTTAGATATGTCACCTGCGTTTTTTTCTTTTAAAAAAAGGTGAACATGATTGGTCATAAAGCAGTATGCGTAAAGCTCAAATTGTGTTTCGCGTTTCACCCTCCCAATTATTTCTTTCAGTTTTTCGTAATCAGAAGGTTCCTCAAAAATATTCTGCCTGCTAATACCCTTGAAAATAATGTGGTATAATCCGGTTTTACTTAATCTTCTTTTTTGTCTGCTCATATTTATCACCCTTATAAATTATACTACATATTAAATCAAGATGCAAGCGTTTTGTAACAAAAACTGCCCCGTCCCCAAACTGTGCCCGTCCCCAAACTGTGCCAAACTGTGCAAACTGTGCATTTATAAAAACTGCCCCGTCCCTAAACTGTGAAAAATTTTATTAAAAATGCTCACCTATAGTAAATATAAGCGAGCATTTGAACTTATCTAATTTTTTCTGCCTCCGAGAGCATATTTTCAATAAATAACCCATACCCACGAGTCGGGTCGTTTACAAGCACGTGGGTAACCGCACCTACGAGCTTGCCGTTCTGAATTATCGGGCTACCGCTCATGCCCTGTACAATTCCTCCTGTTTTTTGAAGCAGATTGGGGTCGGTTATTTCTATTGCCAGTCCCTTTGTGGCACTTTGATAGGGCATTGTCCTTAGGATTCTGATTTCATATTCTTTTACACTATCATCTACCGTGGAGAGAATACTTGCCTTTCCTGTGTGTACCTGACTGATAACTCCGATAGGATACAGTGTTCCGATTATATTAGCATGGGGGAAAACGTCTCCGAAAATGCCCGCTTCACAATTTTTCCGAATCGTTCCCGAAATTTCCTGTTCCGAAGAAAAGCTTCCGCATATCTGTCCCGGAGTACCTTTTTTGCCCTTTGTCAGTGAAAGAACACTGCTTTTTTCTATAGTGCCGCTTCCCACGTCAAAAGGAATTCCTGTATCACTGTCACTTATGGAATGCCCCAACGCTCCGTAGGTCATTGTTTCTTTATTAATATATGTCATGGTTCCGACACCTGCCGTGCTGTCGCGCACCCATACCCCGATTTTAAATATTCCGTCATCGGCATCGCGGACAGGGTTAATTCTAATCTCTTTTTCGCGTCCGCCGTGAAGCAGTTTGATTTGCGAATTTTCTTTCAGAAGCACGGGAACTTCTTCGCTGTTTTTAGGCACAATTCCATTAATCTCTGTTATAACATCGCCCACCTGAATCCCTGCCTGAAGAGCCGGACATACGGAAATATTTTCGCCCTTGATGGGAGACAGATTTGTTACAATAAGCCCCTTGTTGAAAATCCGCAGTCCCACAAGCTCGCCTGATGCATATATACTTTTCGGAGCGGTAACATTAAGCTTTACCCTGCGAAAAGGTATTGTGCCGCCTATTTTTAAAATTGCACTGTATTGCCCTTCTTTAAGCGGGGTCACTGTTTTAGCCGTTGAAGAAACGCAAACACCCTCAGGAATATCCTCCAAACTCACCCCTGCTCCGAGATTCTTTTGGTGAATTTCGTTTAGATGCATTGTTATTTCAGCGGGAAATGCAAATAATATATCCGCATACAAAATTGTTACGGAAAGCAAAATTGCAAAAATTGAGCGAAGCGGTTTTTTTAAAGATTTCATAACACTGTCCCTCCCTAAGACGAGGGGATTTAAACCCCTTCTTCTTAAGTTATGTTACCAAAAACCGCTTCGTATTATGTAGGAAATTTATTCTTTAAAATTATATTGATTCAAGCTTTTAAAAGTATAGCCTTCCTTTCGTGCATAGTCAATTACTCTGCCGAGAGCTTCGGCATTTCCTTTGGAGACAGCGTGCAAAAGAAGCACGCAGCCCGGATGTATATCCGATACGATTTTTGAAAATGCTGTATCTGCATCTGTGTTGTTATTCCAGTCAACATATGCTTGCGACCAAAATACGTTTGTGTATCCGTTTTTATGAGTCAGGTCCAACGTCCTCTCACTGTATTCTCCTTTGGGCGGACGCAAGTATTTACAATCTTTTTTGCAAATGCCATAGACAAGTCGGTCAAGACCGGAAAGTTCTTCAAGGAGCTTTTTGTCGTCTGTTACCGTCGGCAGGGAGGGATGGTTTACCGTATGATTTCCTATAATGTGCCCCTCCTTTGCCATTCTTTTTATTAAGTCCGGATTACCTTTCACATAAGGGGCAGTAACAAAAAATGCAGCTTTCACACCTTTATCACGAAGCACATCAAGTATTATGGAAGTGTATCCGTTTTCATAGCCCTCATCAAAGGTAAGATATATATTTTTCTCCTTGGTGTCTTCTTTGTAAATACATCCGTAGCGATTCATCTGTTCTTTTTGATATTGCGTAAACTGAGGTCCGTCAGGCGTCCTGCGAAAGCCCCAGCCCTGAAGCTTGTTTGAAATTATTCTGCCCGACGCTCCGTTTACAAAAGATGCTTCTTTTGGCGGCGGAGACTGCTTTGTACAACCAAAAAGAAAAAGAATTGGGACTAATCCGAAAATTATGTATTTACGCATCTTTACCTCCATACAGCAAAAAAAATAGCACTGTGTTAAACAGTGCTATTTTATTCGGAATATCAATCCATTATGCTTTTTTCTTTGCTGTGTAGTTTGCGTTTTTCTTAGCAGAAAGATTCTTCCACCATGCCCAGAAGGGTGCAGCGATAAAGAGCGAAGAATAAGTTCCCGCTACAATACCAACGATGATGGGAAGTGCAAACTCACGGATTGAGTCAACACCCATTACATAAAGCACACCAATTGTGAAAAGTGTTGTAATAGAGGAGTTGATAGCTCTGAAATATGAACCGCGGATACTGTCGTCGGCAACTTGGTCGGCAGTAGCCTTACGCATGAGTCTGTTGTTCTCACGAACACGGTCAAACACTACAATTGTAGCATTAATTGAATAACCTAAGATTGTAAGAATTGCCGCAATAAAGCTTGTGTTAACGGTAAGATTAAAGAGTGTATAGAAGCCAAGCATAATCAATACGTCGTGAGTAAGAGCTAAAACAGCACTTGCACCTGACTGAACGTCAAAACGTATTGTGATATAGATAAGCATAAGAATTATTGCAATGAAGATAGCCTTAAGGGAATCTGCAATAAGTCTGCCGCTTACAGTACCGTTAATCTTAACTGTAGAAAGAAGACTGTCATCCTTAAGATTGAATGTAGAAAGGATTTCATCCGTAACAGCCTTGTTTACGTCATCCTTAAGTTCAACCGTCTTGATGTAAACCTGGGTTTCGCCTGCCTTCTGAACAACCATGTCATCTGTCTTGGCGTGCTTTTTAATGATATCTTCAATCTGCTGTTCCACCTTGGCAAAATCCTTGATTTCGCTCTTCATATCAATTTGAATAGTGTTACCACCGGTGAAATCAATACCTAAATTAAGTCCTTTTACAAAAAGGAGAACAATGCTCAAAACGATGAGTACTGCTGAAATTGTGAAAAATACTTTTCTTTTAGCTGTGGGTGAAAACATTATTCTCCCCTCCTTTTCTTAGATAAACCATAGAGCCAGGGATTCTTAACTCCGATTGCCACAAGTCTCTTAAGCAAGAACTTGGTAAGAGTAACGGCTGTGAACATACTAAGAACAATACCGATGAAAAGAGTTGTTGCAAAGCCCTTTACCGTACCTGTTCCGAAGAAGTAAAGCACAACTGCGGCAATAATGGTTGTGATATTAGAGTCGATAACTGCTGTGAGTGCACGCTTAAAGCCCGCATTTACTGCTGCTCCAACGCTCTTTCCGTTACGAAGCTCGTCCTTAATTCTTTCAAAAATAACTACGTTAGCATCAACAGCCATACCGATTGAAAGAATTACGCCGGCGATACCGGGGAGAGTAAGTGTTACAAAACGCCACTCAGGCTGATAGAAGCCTGCCATAATAAGAGTTGTAATAGCTGTGTAAGCAATAAGCGATACACAAGCTACAAGACCGGGAAGTCTGTATACAGCAAGCATGAATATCATTACTAAAAGAATACCGATAAGTGCCGCTGTAAGAGAAGTGTTAAGAGCTGTTGAACCCAGTGTAGGTCCGATGTTATTAAGCTCTGCCACCCTCAGATTGAACGGAAGTGAGCCTGAGTTAATAAGGTCTGCATAATGCTGTGCACTCTCAGCGGTATAGTTACCTGTGATAATGCAGCTGTCATCATCGATTACTTCATTAACCTGAGGCTGCATCTGTACAGCATCGTCAAGAACGATAGCAATATAATCTTTTCCCGAACCTGCATTTATTGCATTCTGTGTCGCAACCTTGAAGCTCTTTCTGCCCTCGTCTGTAAGATTAAGCTGAATATAGTGAACGCTGCCGCTGTATTCGCTTGTAGGACCGTACTTGGCACCGGCACTCTTTACATATTTCTTAGAGCCGTCCATTACCACTTTGCCGTCGGCGTCACGAAATTCCAGTTTAGCAACCTTACCGAGCTTTTCAACAGCATCATGGGGGTTCTGCTCACCGGGGATTTCGATACGGATGCTTGTATCATCCTGACGGGTGATTGTAGCCTCTGTATCAACAACAGCATCAAGACGGGTACGAATGATGCTCTCGGCAGCATCCATAGCATCCTCCGATACTTTGCTGAGATTTTCTACATCAGGTTCAAATACTATGATAGAACCACCTACAAGGTCGAGTCCCTTCTTAATACCTCTTTCTTCATCAAAGGTACTGGGGACTCTCAAGCTGCCGATTTTTACGTCAAATGCGGCAATACATGCACATGCGACGATAAGCACGACAACAAGTAAGAATGAAATGACATTTTTTACTTTCATTTTTGTTCCTCCTTTGTCATTATAACATATCTATTATAGCTAAAAACACCCGATTAGTCAATAGAAAAAGGGAATATTTACAACTTAAACATAATTATTTTAGATTTATTCCCGTGATTCCGCCTGCTGCACCTGCTATAGATGCAATTATTAAATATGATACCATACCGTGAGGCAGTGCACCCTTCCCCCATAAGAGACAGCCCAAGCCGATAAGAATACAGGTATAAACGCAGGCGGAAATCATTCCTACAAGATATCCCCTGCTTGTGGTTTTACGTGAACAAAGGAGAGCGGCAACAAAGGCGGAGAAAATTCCGCAATAATCGCAAATTACCGAAAGCACAGTTTCGGACGGTGGATAGAACATAAATACAACAGAAAGTGCAGAAAGCACAAGCACGGTAAACAAAAAAGCTATTATGTACGATACTATATATTTTTTCATTGGAACGGATTTAAAAAACGATGAAAACATAAAAACACCTCCGAAATAATAGGAAAATCCCCTACTACCATATTCGAAGGTGTTTTTGATTATTCTATCCGTTTTTATTTTTTAATCTTCAAACTCTGCATCCTTACCTGCAGCGGCTTTTTCGGGAGAATCTGTCTGAGCAGACTTAAGAACCTTACCCACAGCGGCTTTCTGGAATTTAATCTGCACGGGGCTTTGCTTGAATCCTGTTTCAACAACAATGTCATCATCCTTGATTCTCACTATTGTTCCTACAACTCCGCCTACCGTTACGATTTCATCACCCTTTTTAAGGGAACTGAGCATGTCGGAAATCTGCTTTTGCTGCTTTTTCTGAGGTCTTATAAGAAGAAAATAAAAAATCAGAATAAATGGTAAAAGCTGGATTATAAGTGCCAATATTGCATTCATAAAAAACATCCTTTCTAAATTTAATTATATATAAGCCGCCTTGCAGCTTAATAACTTAACCTTCCTCAATTATATATTGAGCTATGTTACGTGCATTTTTTTGGTTGGTTGTAAGCTCGTCGCCTTTTTTGGGAGCGGCAACGGCAATATACATATCCTTAGAATCGTTTAACCCCATATAGTTGGCATAGTCATTATCTTCAATTGATATTGCATATATCCGACCTTTGGAATCTTTAAGCATGGTCGCCTTTTCCCCTTGGGTATTTAAATAAGTCTCAACATCCTCGAAACGGGTTTTATCCTCAAAATTTTCAAAGGTTGCCTTTGTAGAAATATAGAGATCATACTGATCGCCGTCAACAACATCCACAAAATCTTCATCAATATCTCTCTGGCGGTCATATATGACAGTATACATGGCAGCCTTTTTTTCACCGTCTTCGTTGGAATCGTGAAGAAGCTCCTTCCACATGGGAAGATTATCATTAAAGGTCTGGTCGTTAGCATACTCTGTTCCAAAATATCCCACAACCAAATCCGGAGCTTTGTCCTCGTTTACTTTTACAACAACATAGGTTGTGCAGACGGCAATTATCAGGAAAAAAATCAGGTGCCATTTATAATATCTGATAAAGTCACGCATTTGTATTCCTCCGTAAAATCATCATTTAGCCATTGAAGGATTATCCAAGCCCGCCTGAAACGGCGGAATTTCGGCATCTTTTGGCTTGTCGTTCTTGAAAGGCTTTATACTATGTCATTATACACCACACTGCACTTCATTACAAGAAAAATTTAGAAAATTTTCAATATGTTAACAATAGTCTAATATAATTAAGTTAGAGCCGAAAGAGAATGGGGATATTTAGATGACAAACAAGAAGAATCAATACGGAATTGTCAGTGCAATTTGCATGGTGGTGGGCTCTGTTATCGGGAGCGGAATATTTTTTAAGGCTGAGCAAATCGACCATGCCTTGGGAGGAAATTCGGTTTTAGGCGCAATCTCCTGGGGAATCGGGGGCATAGTCATGCTGGTATGCCTTAGTGTGTTCGCGTGTTTTTTCCGCGACTTTAGCGAAAAAAGCACCCTTATAGGCTGCATGGTGAAAACCGTCGGCTTATCATATGCCTATTATGTAGGCGTATTTATGGCAACGGTTTATTATCCGTCAATGTGCAGTGTGCTTTCTTACCTTTGCAGCAGATATACCTTAATTTTTTTAGGTGCATATGACAGTGCAAACATCAAATGTATGTTTGTTTCAATATTATTCCTCTTTATAAGCTTTGTTATAAGCTGCTCTCCGGCAAGTGTTTCGGGGAAAATTCAGGTCACAACCACCTTTATAAAATTAATTCCGCTTTTTATTATAATATTTTTCGGTATTTTTTACGGCGGAGAAAGCGTACTTTCTGTTAAGGAAAATATCGATGCAGTTCCCTTAAAAACTTCCTTATATGGGGCGGTGGCGGCATCAGCTTTTGCATACGACGGGTGGATTTCGGTAGTAAGTATCGGCGAAAAAATAAAAAACCGCCGCAAAAATCTGCCGTTGGCTCTTATTTTGGGCGGTGTTATTGTCGTGACAGTATATATTCTGTACCACGTGGGGCTTTCCTCCACGCTGAAAGGTCTTCCTGCAAGCAGTAATTCAAAGGAATCGGTAAGGCTGGCATTTGATAAGGTAATAAAGGGAGGCGGAGGTATTCTTACGGGTTTTGTGGCAATATCCTGCTTTGGAGCACTAAACGCCCTTATGTTAGGCTGTACAAGTGCTATGAATAGTCTGGCACAAAGCGGAAGATGCCCTTTTAAGCCCCTGTTTCTTAAAACAAATAAAAAGCAGACCATACCAATTTTCTCATACATAACAGGCCTTTTGCTCGGTATACTGTGGCTTATAATTTATTTTTCAACACAGCTTACAGACAGGGCCTTTTTCTCGCTTCTTGCATTTGACAGCTCCGAGCTTCCTGTAGTGACGGCATACGTAACCTATATTCCGATTTTCTTTATGTATATGAAAGAATGCAGAAAAAAGAACCTCTACGCAAAGTGTCTGCTCTCCGCCGCGGGGTTGTGTGCATGTATGTTTATGGCATACTCGGCAATAATAGCTCACAGAGGGGAAATTTTCAGCTATGCATGCTTTCTTTCTTCGCTGATGCTGTTCTTTTCATTGTGCGAAAAAGAAAAATAATGTAATAAAAAGCAGAATGTGCTATTAATCATTGACAAAAAAACTTATTACTCGTATAATTAATTATATAAAATAGGAAGGAGCAACAAAAATGAAAAATGCAAAGAAAATACTGTCGCTTTTGATGGCTATTGTTATGGTTCTTGCGCTTGCAGGCTGCAGCAAAGACAAAAAAAGCGAAAATACAAGCGATGTAAAGGTAGAAGAAGCAAAAGCAGCAGCCAATAATTTTGCAAAAGCATTTACCGCATACGACACCGAAAAAATGGAAGAATATCTTCACGGCGAAGATGCAACGGAATTTTTGAGCGACTTGGAAAAGGATTTTTCAGAGCTTGGAACAAGTTTCGTCTCTGAAACCAACGGAGCCATATCAAAGGAAAAAGCAGACGCTTATGCAGACAAAATAGTTAAAAAAATATTTTCCTGTGTAAAAATGGAAGTGGGAGAAGGAAAACCTAACGGAGATAAGGTAGAGTTTTCCGTAAAAACACAGATGCCTGATTTTGAATCAATAGACATGAGTGAGCTTCAGAATCCCGACGATGAAGTGATGATGAAAATTCTCGGAATAGACATGAATGATCCCTCGGGTCTCAAGCAGATTGAATCATTATCCTCCCAGCAGCTTATGGACAGAGCGATAGACGGCATGATAAACTGGGTAATAGAAAAAATTGATGATGTTGATACAGTAGAAGAAGACGGAAAAGTTACAGTAGAGAAGATTGGCGGAAGCTGGAAAATTACAGAGATAGACTAAATCAAAAAAATAATGCAGATAAATAAAGGAGGGCAAATTCCCCTTTAGATTAGGGCGAATTGCCCTCTTACATTTATATTTACTTCCACCAAGAAGCGCATGCCAAAGAAAAATTTGAAAAATAATGATTTTTTTTATTTTTTCTCTTGACAAATTGAAATAAAACAAGTATAATAGGTCAAGTCAGCGGATGACAAACGTGCGAAGCACATCGAAATCTGACGTGACGATTTATCCGGCCCGGTAGTTCAGTTGGTTAGAACGCCAGCCTGTCACGCTGGAGGTCGAGGGTTCGAGCCCCTTCCGGGTCGCCAATTTTGCTGCCCTAGCTCAGTTGGCAGAGCACTTCCTTGGTAAGGAAGAGGTCGGCAGTTCGAATCTGCTGGGCAGCTCCATATATGTGCCATTAGCTCAGTTGGTAGAGCACCTGACTCTTAATCAGGGTGTCCAGGGTTCGAGTCCCTGATGGCGCACCAT
>JAZNYX010000038.1:0-13499 GCA_045594665.1 Clostridia bacterium
TGTACTGGTTGAAACGGCTGAGAAGAATATCTGCAAGTGCATTTGCAGTGTCAAGTGATGTAAGACACGCAATACTTAACTGAAGTGCACGGCGGTGAAGTCTGATGAACTTTTCAATTTCCTGAGGTCTGCCTGAATTGGTGTGAATGATGTAACCAATCTTATCAGACTCAAGGAGTGAGTAAATCTTCTCACCTTCAACTGTTTCAACAGGAATACCGAGAGATTCTATAATAACTGCATTTGTTTCATCTGCATAAAGGTCAAGAGAAGCATCGTGAAGTTTCTTCGCAAGCTCGATAAGGTCATACTTATCCTTTGAGTCAATGCTGATATATACTCCGCCCTTGTTCTCAAGGTTGAAGCCTGCGGCCATAAGACCTTTGTAAAGAGCTTCATTAAGAGTTTTACCTATACCGAGAACCTCACCTGTAGATTTCATTTCAGGTCCTAAGATTGAGTTAAGGCCTGAAAGCTGTTCAAATGAGAATACAGGAACTTTAACTGCATAGTAGGGAGGCATCTTGTAAAGACCGCTACCGAAGCCAAGGTCAAGAAGGGGAGTACCCTGCATAACCTGTGTTGCAAGGTCAACCATGGGAATACCCGTTACCTTACTGATATAGGGAACTGTTCTTGATGCTCTGGGGTTAACCTCGATTACATACAGTTCATTATCATATATAAGATACTGAATATTTATAAGTCCCTGTGTTTTAAGTGAAAGAGCAAGCTTGATTGAGCAGTCAACAATCTTATCAAGCATCTTATCCGTTACGTTAAAGGGCGGATATACTGCAATAGAGTCACCGCTGTGTACGCCTGCACGTTCAACGTGCTCCATAATACCGGGGATAAGAACATCCTCACCGTCGCTGATTACGTCAACCTCAAGCTCCTTACCCATCATATACTTATCTACAAGTACAGGATTTTCAATCTTCTGTGAAAGGATGATGTCCATATAGCGTTCCACATCTTCTTCCTTATAAGCGATTGTCATATTCTGACCACCGATTACGTAGGAAGGACGAAGAAGCACGGGATAACCAAGGGTTTGAGCCGCCTCAAGTGCCTCGGCACGAGTCATAACGGTAAGTCCCTTAGGTCTCTTGATGCCGAACTTTTCAAGAAGTGCATCAAACTGCTCACGGTCCTCAGCCATATCAATACTCTTAGCAGATGTGCCGAGGATTTTAATTCCGCTTTCGTCAAGGAATTTAACAAGCTTGATTGCTGTCTGTCCACCGAATGCAACCACAACGCCTTCAGGCTTTTCAACCTCGATTACGTTCATTACATCTTCGGGAGTAAGAGGCTCAAAATAAAGCCTGTCCGCTGTATCAAAGTCTGTGGAAACTGTTTCGGGGTTGTTATTAATGATAATAACTTCGTAGCCCATTTCTTTAAGTGCCCATACGCAGTGAACGGAGGAGTAGTCAAATTCGATACCCTGACCGATTCTGATAGGACCTGAGCCGAGAACGATTACCTTTTTGTTGTTTGTAGCAACTGCCCTTGCCTCACACTCGTTGTCATAGGTGGAGTAGAAGTAGGGAGTCTTTGCCTTAAATTCGCCGCCACAGGTATCAACCATTTTGTAAACGCAGTTTTTATGGCAGGGAACCTTTTGTCCGCTGATTTCTTCCAGAATCTTATCGGTAAAGCCAAGCTTCTTACCTTTTTCGTAAAGCTCAGGGGTAAGATTTCCCACAATGCTCTTTTCATAGTCCACAATATTCTTGATTTTGGAAAGGAACCACTTGTCAATTCTTGTGATTTCGTTGATTCTGTCTACAGTAATTCCTCTTACAAGAGCTTCATAAACTGTGAAAATTCTGAGGTCATCAAGGTCGT
The DNA here is from genome assembly GCA_045594665.1 of Clostridia bacterium. Lineage (GTDB taxonomy): Bacteria > Bacillota > Clostridia > UMGS1883 > UMGS1883 > UMGS1883. The sequence continues at coordinate 1,858 of JAZNYX010000038.1, forward strand.
AAAGCTTCTTTTCAATATCTTCAATTGCCTGAACTTCCTTGTGGCGGAGCGTTTCCGTCTTAAGCTCTGCTCCTCTTACAGCCTTCATAAGTGCAGATTCAAAGGAATTGCCGATAGACATAACCTCGCCCGTAGCCTTCATCTGTGTACCGAGCTTTCTGTCTGCATATACGAATTTGTCAAAGGGCCATTTGGGGAACTTAACTACCATGTAGTCAACGGCAGGCTCGAAGCAAGCATATGTTACGCCTGTAACATCATTTTTGATTTCATCAAGCGTGTAGCCGAGGGCAATCTTTGTTGTAACCTTTGCAATGGGGTAGCCCGTAGCCTTACTTGCAAGTGCCGAAGAACGGGAAACTCGGGGATTAACCTCAATTACCGCATATTCAAAGCTGTCGGGATTAAGTGCAAACTGACAGTTACATCCGCCCTCAATCTTAAGCTCTGTGATAATATCAAGAGCCGCTTTTCTGAGCATTGAATATTCTTTATCGGAAAGAGTTGCCGCAGGAGCAACAACTATACTGTCACCTGTGTGAATACCAACGGGGTCAACGTTTTCCATGCTACAGATTGTAATAGCATTACCCGCGTGGTCACGCATTACTTCAAATTCTACTTCTTTCCATCCGTAGATGTACTTTTCAATAAGCACCTGAGTAATGGGGGAAAGAGTAAGACCGTTATTTGCAATTTTTGCAAGAGTATCAGCATCATACGCAACGCCGCCACCTGCACCGCCAAGGGTGAATGCAGGTCTTACGATTACCGGATAACCGATTTTCTCTGCAATGCTAAGACATTCATCAACTGTTGTAGCGATGTCGGAGGGGATACAACCCTGACCGATTTTGAGCATAGCTTCCTTGAAAAGCTCTCTATCCTCTGCACGGTCAATAGCTTCGGCATTTGTACCTATAAGCTTAACGCCCATTTTGTCAAGGTAGCCTTCCTTATCAAGCTGCATTGCAATGGTAAGACCTGTCTGTCCGCCAAGCGATGCAAGAAGACTGTCGGGCTTTTCCTTTTCAATGATTCTCTTGATTGTATCTGTTGTAAGAGGCTCAAGATAAATTTCATCTGCAAGAGCCTTATCTGTCATAATTGTAGCGGGGTTGGAGTTTACAAGGACGATATTTACGCCCTCATCGCGGAGTACTCGGCAAGCCTGTGCACCTGCATAGTCAAATTCGGCAGCCTGTCCGATTACAATAGGACCCGAGCCGATTACCAGTACCTTTTTGATGTCTTTATTCTTAGGCATTCTTGCTTCCTCCAATCATTTCAAAGAATTTTTTGTATAAGAAGTCTGTTTCGTTAGGACCGTCTCCCGCTACGGGGCGGAACTGAATTGAAACAGCATTTTTGTCTTTGTACTCAATACCCTCACAGCTCTTGTCGTTAAGGTTTTCATAAGTTACCTGTGCGTAAGAGGGGAGAGTGTCAGAAATTACAGCGTAGCTGTGATTTTGTGCAGTGATATAAACTCTGCCGCTATCTATCTCTTTAACGGGCTGATTTGCACCGCGGTGACCGTAGGTCAGCTTGTGGATTTTTGCACCGTTTGCCATAGCAAGAAGCTGATGACCAAGTCCCGTTGCAAAAATAGGCTTTTTACCGAATACTTCCTTTATTACTTCTACAATTTCGGTGCAGTCTTCGGGGTTTCCCGGGCCGTCCGAAAGATAAATAGCATCGTAGGAAAGAAGCTCGTCCGCCTTTGTGTCACAGGGAAGAACGGTTACCATAGCGCCCTTATTTGCAAGCGTTTTAACGGCACTTTTGGTTGTTCCCAGGTCGAGGAGTGCAATTTTCACATCTGCATCGCCTACAGTATGCTTCTCCTTTGCACTGACTTCTTTAACTGCATTTTTAATGTCAGGCATCTCGGGCTTTTCACCTGAAGGCTCTTTTGTTGAGATGCGTGCTTTCATAGTACCTTCTTCACGGATGATTTTGGTAATCTCACGTGTATCAATTCCCGAAATACCCATAACACCCTGCTCTTTGAGGAAATCTTCCAAAAGTCCCTCACAGCGGAAGTTTGAAGGTGTGTCACAAATCTCACGCACGATGTAGCCCTTCAAGTGAATCTTACTGCTTTCCATATCGGAGTAAATCATACCGTAGTTACCGATAAGCGGATATGTCTGGACAAGAATCTGTCCGTAATAGCAGGGGTCTGTAAGTGCTTCGATGTAACTGCCCATAGATGTGGAAAATACTATTTCTCCAACCTCATCGCATATTGCACCGAATGCTTCCCCACAGAAAACCTTTCCGTTTTCCAAAGTCAAATATGCTTTCATAAAACCATGCCTTTCTGAATTATAGTATAGTAAAAAAGTATGAGTTATGCCATTAACTTAACCATTACAGCCTTCTGTGCATGAAGTCTGTTTTCGGCTTCTTCAAAAATTTCATCAGCATGCTGTTCAATTATTTCCGCCGTGATTTCTTCGCCTCGGTGTGCAGGCAAGCAGTGAAGCACCATTGCACCTTCATTTGCAACCTTCATAACCTCGGAATTAATCTGGTAATTCTTAAACACCTTTGCTCTTTCGTTGAACTCTTCTTCCTGGCCCATGGAAGCCCATACGTCGGTATAGAGAGCATCTGCTCCTTTTGCCGCTTCCATTACATCTTCTGTGCAAGTAAACTTTCCTGTTTCGCTTGCCCACTTCATAATGTCACTATCAGGCTCGTATCCCTTGGGGCAGGCAATGGAAACTTCCATACCCATCTTGATACATCCCACGATAATGGAGTTTGCCATGTTGTTACCGTCGCCTACGAAGCACATTTTAAGTCCCTCGAGATTTCCCTTTTTCTCACGGATTGTCATAAGGTCTGCCAGTACCTGGCAGGGGTGGCAGTAATCTGTAAGTCCGTTAATAATCGGAATATCACCATAGGAGGCAAAATCTTCAACCTCTTTTTGTTCAAAGGTACGTATCATAATACCGTCAAGGAATCTGGAAAGAACTCTTGCAGTATCCTCTACAACCTCGCCTCTGCCTATCTGCAAATCTCTGGGGCTGAGGAAAAGTGCACTTCCGCCAAGGTCGAACATACCAACCTCAAAGGAAACCCTCGTTCTGGTTGAAGACTTCTGGAAAATCATTCCCAGGGTCTTTCCCTTGAGCAGATGATGCTCAATTCCGTTTCTTTTTTCGTATTTAAGCTTATCCGCAAGGTCGAGAATTTCTACAATCTCTTCCTTTGTAAGATCGCCGAGTTTTAATAAATGCTTCATTATTTACATGCCTCCTTAATTACTTCAAGTGCTTTCCTAAGCAGATTATTATCTATGTTAAGCGGAGGAAGAAGCCTTACCTTATCCTTTGCGGTAAGAACCAGCACACCGTTTTCAATGCACCCATTTACTACTTCCTTTGCTTCTTTCGTCGTTTTGATACCTATCATAAGGCCAAGTCCCGAAATATCTTCGATTCCTTCGGCTCCGCTCAAGGTTTCTCTTATTATTTCGGCTTTCTTTGTTACTTCATCTAAAAACTCATCTGTAAGTCTTGAAAGAATACTTATTGCACCGCTGCAGCATACGGGGTTTCCGCCGAATGTGGAGCCGTTAAGGCCGGGGGCAAAAATATCCTTTACCTTTTCGCCAAGCATTGTTACGCCAATGGGAAGCCCACCGCCCAGTCCTTTTGCGGTAGTTACCACATCGGGAGAAATGCCGTAGTGCATATATGCGTAAAGCTTGCCCGTTCTGCCGTTTCCCGCCTGTACCTCATCTATAATCAGCACAAGGTCATTTTCACGGCAAAGCTTCTGGGCTTCAAGAATAAATTCCTTTTCAAGAGCGCATACACCGCCCTCGCCCTGAACAATTTCCATCATTATTGCACAGCACTTGTTATCTTTCACGGCTTTTCCAAGTGCCTCAATATCATTCGGAGGAGTATGCACAAAACCGGGGGTAAGGGGGAGAAAGTCCTTATGAAAGCTTTCCTGACCTGTTGCCGCCAGCGTTGTGTGAGTTCTGCCGTGGAAGCTTTTTTCAAGTGTTATGATTGTATAATAATCCTCGCCCTTGTTTAGTGAACCGTACCGGCGTGCGGCTTTGATTGCACATTCATTTGCTTCCGCACCGGAATTTGAATAGAAGACATTCTTCATTCCCGTTTTTTCGCAAAGCATCTTTGCAAGGTCAGCACAGGGGGCGGTATAGTAAAGATTTGAAGTGTGTGCAAAAGAGTCAAGCTGTGCTTTTACTGCATTAACCCATTTTTCATCACGAAATCCAAATGTGTTTACCGCAATTCCGCTTCCTAAATCTATATATTCTTTTCCGTCGCTGCCCTTTAAAACAGCACCTTTTCCGCCGACAATTTCCACGGGAAAACGCCCGTATGTGGGTGCGACAAACTGTTTGTCTTTCTCAAAAGTGTTCATGAACAATTCAATCCTTTTTCATATCCAAATATAGTACTCAACCGGATGGGCGTAAGCACATCCGGTCAAAAAACATTCAAGTTATCCCTTGACAAACATAGTACCGATACCTTCATTGGTCAAGGTTTCGATAAGTATGGAGTGGGGGATTCTGCCGTCAATTATAAATACCTTTCTCACGCCACTTTTTATAGCGTCAATACAACATTCCACTTTGGGAATCATACCGCCTGAAATAACACCCTCCTCAACAAGTTTGGGTGCATCTTCGACACAAATTTTGGAAATAAGTGTAGAGGGGTCATCCTTATCACGAAGAATACCCTCAATATCTGTCATGGAAATAAGGCTTTCAGCACCAAGAATACCTGCAATTTTAGATGCAGCAGTATCAGCATTGATGTTGTAAACATTGCCGTCTTTATCACAGCCTACTGTGGAAATAACAGGTATGTAGCCCTTTTCAAGAAGGTCTGTAATGGGCTGTACGTTGACGTTTGTGATTTCTCCAACGTAGCCAAGCTCAGGATTAAGAACTTCAGCCTCAATCATATGACCATCAATGCCGCAAAGACCGATGGCATTGCCACCCTTATGGTGGAGAAGATTTACAAGGTTTTTATTAACCTTGCCTGCAAGCACCATTTGTACAATGTCCACGGTTTCCTTATCTGTCACACGAAGCCCGTTCACAAACTGGGATTCCTTTCCAACCTGCTTAAGCATCTGTGTGATTTCGGGACCGCCTCCATGAACCAAAACAACTTTAATACCGATAAGGGACAAAAGTACAATGTCACCCATAACGGCATCCTTAAGTTCATCATTAATCATAGCGTTTCCGCCGTATTTCACAACGATGATTTTATTGTTGTATTTTTGTATATAAGGAAGTGCCTGGGTAAGTACTTCTGCGCGCTGTGCGTTAGTCATTGTAATTTCCTCCAACATTTGTTACTTTTCGTTGCGACATGACGGCGTTGCCATCACGTTCTATAGTCACCGTTGATTTTTACATAGTCATATGTAAGGTCACAGCCCCATGCGGTAGCAGTCTCCTCACCGTCTTTAAGATCTATTATAATATTAATTTCCTTTTCAAGCAATATTTTCTTTGCAATTTCTTCAGAAAAATTTACTCCCGAACCGTTTTCGCAAACCTTGATTGTACCTTCCTTTGAAGCAAAGGACACATCAATCTTATCTACATCCACGTTTGCACCGCTGTAGCCTATTGCACAAAGCACCCTGCCCCAGTTGGCGTCAGCACCGAACATAGCCGCTTTAAGAAGTGACGAGCAGATAACCGATTTTGCAACTGTTTTTGCACATTTTTCATCCTTTGCACCGCTTACCTGACATTCAAGCATCTTTGTTGCACCCTCGCCATCGCCTGCAATCATTTTACAAAGGTGGATTGTAACGGTGTTAAGTGCTTTTGCAAAGATTTCAAAATCTTCATTTTCTTCTTCAATTAAAGTATTCCCTGCAAGACCGTTTGCCATAACAGATACCATATCGTTTGTTGATGTGTCACCGTCAACGCTTATCATGTTAAAGGTTTTCTTAATATCGGAAGAGAGTGCTCTCTGCAGCATTTTGGGAGAAATGGCAGCGTCGGTCGTAATAAACACAAGCATCGTAGCCATGTTTGGATGAATCATACCGCTACCCTTTGCGATGCCTGCAATGGTGCATTCCTTACCGCCCAGGGTAAAGCTTACGGCAATTTCCTTTTTCACAAGGTCGGTGGTAAGAATTGCTTCGGAAGCGTAGTCAGCATGTTCGCTGTCACTTTTAAGCCCTTTTGCAAGTTCCTCCATTCCATCGGCGATAGGGGCAATATCAAGAGGCTGACCGATAACACCCGTTGATGCTACAATAACGTCCTCCGACTTAACATTGGTATATTTTTCAACAAGCTTGCACATTTTTTGTGCTACCTCAATGCCGTCGGCATTACAGGTGTTGGCATTGCCGCTGTTACAGATAACAGCCTGTGCATACCCGTTTCTTATATTGTCCTTTGTAACCGTAAGGGGAGCACCCTTAACAAGATTTGTTGTATATGTTGCCGCCGCTGCCGCAGGGACATCGCTCACAATAAGTGCAATGTCACGCTTGGTACGGTTCTTGCGTATTCCGCAATGAATACCATTGGCGGAAAATCCCTTGGGAGCACAAACGCCGCCATCTATGATTTTAAACATATGTATCATTCCTTTCATATATCCAGCATTTCGGAGGGAGAAGCTCCCATTGAAATATTCATACATTCAAGTGCGGCACCCGAAGCACCCTTACCTAAATTATCGTACCTTGCAATAAGAAGGATTCTTTCTTCGTTACCCTCAACGGTTATCTGCATACTGTCCTTATAAGAAAGTGCATTGGCGCTGATAAGCCCTGATTCCGAGATGGATTCACTATAGGTAACAATTTCGCCCGTATACTTTTCTTTATAGGCAATTTTTATGTCCTCTGCAGTGAAGCCGGGATTAAGCTGACCTTTAAAAATCGGAACGGTTACCACCATGCCGCTGTAAAAGTCGGAAACAATAGGGCAGAAAACAGGAGCATTTTCAAGCCCTGTTATCTTTGTCATTTCAGGAAGGTGCTTGTGGGTTTGCCCCAAAGCATACTGACGGGGAGCATCAAAGAGTGTATCTTTTTCGCTATCTTCATATTCTGCAATCATTTTCTTACCGCCGCCGCTGTAGCCTGTGATGCTGTGGCAGGTGAGGAGTGCATCTTTATTTATGATTCCTTTTTCAATCAGAGGATATGTAAGTGCAATAAATCCGCTTGCATGGCATCCGGGAACGGCAATCCTTTTAGAAGAGGCTACCTTTTCAAAATGCTCTTTTGAAAGCTCGGGGAAGCCATATGCCCAGCCCTCATCGGTTCTGTGTGCCGTAGAAGTGTCAAGTACTACCACGTTTTCATTTTCTATCATATTCACAGCCTCTATAGAAGCCGCATCGGGGAGACAAAGAAATGCAATGTCGCATTCATTGAGAGCTTTTTTTCTTGCCTCGCTGTCCTTTCGGAGCTCTTCCGGAAGAATGATTAATTCTATATCATCTCTTTTTGAAAGTCTTTCCTTAATACGAAGTCCCGTAGTGCCGGCACTTCCATCAATGAATACCTTTTTCATAGCAAAACCTCTCCATTTAGAAATTACGTTTTGTATATTCTAACTCATTTTGCATAAATATGCAATACTTTTGTATAAAAATTCTTTAAATTTTATAAATTAACGGAAAATACGCAGTTTCACTGATGAAATTTATGCATAATTATAAATAATCGCCCGATTTCATCATAAACCAATTTATTATACCACAAAAACAGTATGTCAGTAAAGAAAAAATTTTACAAAATTTCAATTTAAGTAAAAAATTCTACAGCTTTTACGCTTGTTTCACAAATTCCAACACCTTATACATGGAGCAAATCCAATAATAATCCACAACTGTCAGTCAAATGTTAGTCAAAACACAAAAATTTCAAAAATTAAAGAAAACAGAAAAACCGCTTAACCTTACTCGGTTAAGCGGTTTTTAGTTGGAGGCGCCACCCAGATTTGAACTGGGGAATAAAGGCTTTGCAGGCCTCTGCCTTACCACTTGGCTATGGCGCCATATTACAAAAGACGCATGGTGCGTCTTTTGTGTTTGGAGCGGAAGACGAGATTCGAACTCGCGACGTTCACCTTGGCAAGGTGACGCTCTACCACTGAGCCACTCCCGCAGAAATGGTGCCTTCGACTGGAATCGAACCAGTGACACATGGATTTTCAGTCCATTGCTCTACCAACTGAGCTACAAAGGCATTTGGCGACCCGGAAGGGGCTCGAACCCTCGACCTCCAGCGTGACAGGCTGGCGTTCTAACCAACTGAACTACCGGGCCAAATGGTGGGAACAATAGGGCTCGAACCTATGACCCTCTGCTTGTAAGGCAGATGCTCTCCCAGCTGAGCTATGCTCCCATTTGGTTGTTGCCATTGCCGACAACGTTGATTATTATAACAAAAGGTTTGCCTAATGTCAATAGTTTTTTTAAAAAAATTTGCAAAATTAATTTCTACATTAATATATATAACTTGGGGCAAAATATATGAATGAATTATAAATTATTTTTTAACTTGTCTGTAAAAGTTGACTTATAAACTAAAATGTGGTAAAATACTCAAAGTAAAATGTGTAACTATGCTTATTTTTTTAATAATGAGGTAAACATATGGAAAATCAGAACTCAAGAAAAAAAATTAAGAAGTCCCCGGGCAGCTTGATAAAGCGAATAATATGTTACTTTCTTGTGGGTGTTGTGTGGGTAGGTGCGGCACTTTACGGAATAAAGCTGGCGCGTGATTATACTACGCCTTATAATATTGAAATTGCCGAGCATTTTTCGGAAGGTGTATTTGAAGATGTCGAAATTTCGGAGGAAAAGTGCAACATCCTTATTATGGGTACAGACAAAGAGGGCTTCCGCACAGATGTTATAATGCTTGCCCAGGTTGACCCGGATAAGAAGCAGGCCACGGTTATGAGTATTCCCCGCGATACTTATATTAAGTATGGCAGCAGAAAAATGAAAATCACGGAGGTTCATGCAGTCGGTTACAACAGTGCCAAGGGTGCATCCAAGGCGGTACGCAGTGCAAAAGGAAGCGAGGCAACCATTAAGGCTGTAAGGGAGCTTACCGGGGTACCGATTAATTATCACGTAAAGGTTAATTTCAGGGCTTTCAGACAGTGTATTGATGAACTTGGAGGCGTGGACTTCTATGTTCCGCAGAACATGTATTATAATGACCCTGCTCAGGATCTTTATATAAACCTTAGAAAAGGTCAGCAGCATCTTGACGGGGACAAGGCAGAGCAGCTTGTCAGATTCCGACAGTATAAAAACGGAGATTTGGGAAGAATAAAGGTGCAGCAGGATTTCATACACGCCGTGACAGAACAGAAACTGAGTGCAAAATATATCGGAAGCATCGGTGATATATACGAAATTATAATTGACAACATGGAAACTCTCATGAGTCCCAATGATTTTGTACAGTGTGCAACTCAGCTTCTTTCTATAGGAACGGGTAAAATTCAGACTATAACTCTCCCCGTATCTATGGTTGACGGAAAATCATACGTTACACCCAATTATAATGAAATCGCAGATGTAAGAGAAAGCTGTTTCGGATATGATAAATTTGGAAATGATGTATAAATCTGAAAATATGTGTAAAAATTATGAAAAAAATGCTTGCATTGCAGAGCATAAAACGATATAATATTACCGATATTGTGAAAGAGGCGTAAAAAATGGCTGAAAACGTAAATGTAAGAATTACAATGGAAGGCGGCGCACAGATAGATTTGGAGCTTTATCCCGATTGTGCACCCGAAACAGTTGAAAACTTTAAATCGCTTGTGGAAAAGGGCTTTTATGACGGGCTTACTTTCCATAGAATAATCAAGGGATTTATGATTCAGGGCGGAGATCCTTTGGGCAACGGAATGGGCGGCAGTGATAAGACCATCCGAGGCGAGTTTATAATGAACGGATTTAATAATCCGATTAAGCATGAAAGAGGAGTAATTTCCATGGCTCGCAGTCAGATGCCTAACAGCGCATCAAGCCAGTTTTTTATCATGCATGAAGATGCTCCCCATCTTGACGGCAGCTATGCGGCTTTCGGAAGGGTTACAAGCGGCATCGAAACGGTTGATGAAATTGCCGACACTCCTGTAGGCTGGGACGGTCAGTCTCCCAAGGTTACTCCGGTGATTGAATCAATTAAACTTATCTAAGCTTTTAAATAATTTTTATTATTTATATATTTTTTAAACACGAAAGGATGTTTTAAAATGGCAGTAAAAGTTGCAATTAACGGTTTTGGACGTATCGGTCGTCTGGCATTCCGTCAGATGTTCGGTGCAGAGGGTTACGAGATCGTAGCTATCAATGATCTTACAGATGCTAAGATGCTCGCTCACCTTCTTAAGTATGACTCTTCTCAGGGTAGATACGACGGTCACACAGTAGTTGCAGGTGAAAACAGCATCACTGTTGACGGTAAGGAAATTATGATCTACGCTTGCAAGGATGCAAATGATTGCCCCTGGGGTAAGCTTGATGTAGACGTTGTACTTGAGTGTACAGGTTTCTACTGCTCTAAGGAAAAGAGCCAGGCACACATCAATGCAGGTGCTAAGAAGGTTGTTATTTCTGCTCCCGCAGGTAACGATCTTAAGACTATCGTATTCAGCGTAAATGAAAACACACTTACAAAGGATGATGCAATCATTTCTGCAGCATCTTGTACAACAAACTGTCTTGCTCCTATGGCAAAGGCTCTTAACGATTACGCTCCCATCCAGTCAGGTATCATGGCTACAATCCATGCTTACACAGGCGACCAGATGATTCTTGACGGTCCTCACAGAAAAGGCGACCTTCGTCGTGCTCGTGCAGGTGCTGTTAATATCGTTCCCAACTCAACAGGTGCTGCAAAGGCTATCGGTCTTGTAATTCCTGAACTTAACGGCAAGCTTATCGGTGCTGCTCAGCGTGTTCCTGTTCCCACAGGTTCAACAACTATTCTTACAGCTGTTGTAAAGGGTAAGGATGTAACTAAGGAAGCTATCAACGCTGCTATGAAGGCTCAGGCAAGTGATTCATTCGGTTACAACGAAGATCAGATCGTATCTTCTGATATCATCGGTATCACATACGGCTCACTCTTCGATGCTACACAGACAATGGTAGCTCCTATCGGTGAAGACCTTTATCAGGTACAGGTTGTTTCCTGGTATGACAATGAAAACTCATACACAAGCCAGATGGTAAGAACTATAAAATATTTTGCAGAACTTGCCTAATCCTGACAGGTAAAAACAAAAGCACCGCAAGGTGATAAATTAAGACATACACAATGGGGTGTATGTCTTTTTTTATCCCTTGCTTACTGCGAAACAGCCGTAAAGCCGTATTTTAATACTGTCTTTCCGTCTGTTTGTTGTCTGCTTATGTTTTTCCTCTGTCAGAAAGTGTGTGCATCCCTTTATTTTTTTAAATTCAATTATTTTATGTATGCACTTTGCGATGCACCGTTTTTTGTTGCGCCCGGCAGGTAAAAACAAATTCACCGCAAATTGATAAAATTAAGATATACACAATCGGGTGTATGTCTTTTTTTATCCCTTGCTTACTGCA
>JAZNYX010000039.1:0-2734 GCA_045594665.1 Clostridia bacterium
GAAATTGACTGGAACAGTGAAAACAGCCAGAAGGATATGTCCTTTGAAGATATGATGGCAAGCTTCAAGCAGTCGAGCGACGCCAGAATGCTTGATATAAAGCGTAATGTAGAGTCTAAACGCGGAAGCAGAAGAAAATAAAGATTATTAAAAAACGACAAGGATTAAAAAACAATCCTTGTCGTTTTTTGCTCTTTGTCAGCAGTTGGGGTGAATTAAAATGTAAAAGAAACTGTTCTCCTCTGCCCGAGGCGTACCCCTTTTGTCCCTCGGACATTTTCCCCGATTTCGGGGAAATCAACCCCAAACTGTATCGAAAAACAATTTACTTTTTATAATATTCTTCAAACAGGTCATTCGGTGTACATTCTAAAATATCACAAAGAGTTTGCATATTTTCAAATTTTATACCGTTAGTCTGATTATTAACCATTTTATTGAAATTCTGATAGCTTAATCCCATTTGTATATATAGCCAATACTTAGTTTTGCCTTTTTCTTTTAAAATATCAAGAACTCTTAACTTCATAATAACTCACCCCTACATAATCTAATGTATACATTATATTATGTAAAATCCTTGACAAATAGACACACAGATTATATAATGTATGCATTAGATATGCTTGTATAATACAGAGAGGGGTTTATTATTAAATATGAGTGCAATTGGCGGAATTATAGGATTAAACAATAGAAATCTTCCTTTCGAGGAAATCAAAGAAATTAAAGCCGTTATGCAAGTGCAGAAGCATAGAGGCCCTGATGCAATGCAATTTTTTGTATTCAATTTTGATAAGAAGTCTTTGATAGTTGATGATGTCCTTCAAATTGAAAAAAGCTCTCAATGCAACGGTGTTATTGGGCATAATCTGCTATGCGTAAATGAAAAAAGAGATACCCCGCAACCTTTTTGCAATAAGGACAAAACTATTGGGATTGCCTATGACGGACAGATAGTAAATGCATTAGACATTAAAAAAAGACTACAGACTTTAGGCTATAATTTTGAAACAGAAAAAGATGCAGAGGTAATTTTATATGCTTATATAGAGTATGGTGTTGAAAAAATGGGGAATATCCTCAACGGAGTGTTTACTGTTTCAATATTTGACCAAAACAAAAAAGTCTTTCATATTCTTGGCGACAGATACGGCGCTAAACCATTATACTATACTGAATGCTCAAATAAATTTATTTTTTCCTCAGAGCTTAAAGGAATAATTCAGGTTAAAGATTTTCAAAGAAATATAAACATAGACGCTTGCAATGCCAGACTTATCTTTGCACGCACTGGAAGCAAGGTTCTTTTAGACGGAGTAAAGCTTTTGGCTCCTGCTGAAATACTTACAATTACACGAGATGGTGTTTACAATAGTTTTTATTTTAGCTGGGATTCATACAAACGTGATGAAAATATGTTTAAAACAACGGAAGAAGCCATCACAGCAGTAGAGGAAACCTTTAATAAAGTTGTTATGCGTCAATTAGAAAATAAGCGAATGGGCATTCAGCTTTCGGGTGGAATTGATTCTACGCTAACGGCTTTTTATGCAAAGAAAATAGATGCTGACAATTTTTCCGAAGCATTTGCTATAGTAGATGGCAAAGGTGATGAGGGAGAAGAATTCTATATAAAATATGTTGCAAATAAGCTGGGACTTAAATTGCACAAATTTCAAATGACACCAGATTATTTTTTCAACAATTACGAACGGATGGTATGGCATAATGATGCTCCTGTATACAGACCGTATTTTTCATGCTTTATGCATTTGGGCGAAAAAGCCAAGGCATATGCAGATGTGCTTTTTTGCGGGGAAGGTGCAGATGAATTAACAGGAGGCTACAGTAGATTTGCAGGAGGTGCTTTAGTTCCGTTTCTTTCCAAAATGAATATTAAAAACAGTTCTGTCAAAAGTTATAGTAATTATGCAGAATATGCTACAATGGCAGGTGAAACAATTACAGATTTTACTACATTAGGCTACTATGGTGTGGATAAACTGATTCAGGAGAGAATGAAAATTTTTAATGATTTTGAGGGAACTAATTTCTCAAAACACCTAAAGTTTGAGATTCGTGAATGTCTCCCCGAAGCATCTTTGAGACAAGACAAGATGACGATGGCAAGCTCTATACAAAACAGGGCTCCCTTTATAGATAATGAGCTTGTAGAATTGCTGATGACAATGAAAGAGGATTTTATGGTACGCTTTGTTGATAAATCCCCGCTAAATTTGGGAACAAATCCATTCAACTGGATGCAGGGAAAATGGATTCTTAAGGAAATTGTGGCAAAGCATTTTGGATATGACTTTGCCTTTCGCAAGAAAATGATTATGAACCTGAACGAACGGGAAATGCTAACGGATAGTCGTTTTGTTGAATATGTACACGACCAAGTATTTCCCCGAATGTCGGAACGCGGCCTTTTTGATGTCAATAGAGTGCAACAAATGTTTGATAATGCAAAAACGATATCCTCCAAAGAATTTACCAGTATGTGGAAGGCAATAAGCACAGAAACATGGTGTCAATTGTTTATTGATAAAAAACAAACCGAGTTATTTTAATGCCGAGGACAAGGGACCGGCTCCTTTTTCGGGTAAGCCTGCGGAAATTGACTGGAACAGTGAAAACAGCCAGAAGGATATGTCCTTTGAAGATATGATGGCAAGCTTCAAGCAGTCGAGCGACGCCAGAATGCTTGATATAAAGCGTAATGTAGAGT
>JAZNYX010000040.1:0-12234 GCA_045594665.1 Clostridia bacterium
TTTATCCACACCCCCAAATTTTCCGCACCCCATCCGATGCGAAAATTTGGGGGGTGCAATAAATTCCGCCGGAGGCATAACGTGATTTTTCACGTTATAACCTCTATCAAAACAAGTGTACACATCATTATGATGCCGAAACAAAGTGCTGACAAATCGTTTATGCCAAATTCAAGCTTCCTGTAGGAAGTTCTGGGGGCATCGCTGTTATAGCACCTGCATTCCATTGCTACCGCCAAATCATCCGCACGCCTGAAAGCACTGACAAAAAGCGGAACCAAAATAGGTATCATAGCCTTAATACGCTTAATGGGATTTCCATGCTCAAAATCCGCACCTCTTGAGGTTTGTGCTTTAATTATTTTATCCGTTTCATCAAGAAGTGTGGGAATGAATCGCAGTGCAATGCTTATCATCATTACAAAAACAGAGACGGGAACTCCTATTTTCTTAAGCGGTGACAAGAGTGATTCCATTCCGCTTGTTAAAACCGTGGGCGTAGTGCTTAAAGTAAGAAGCGATGTGCCCATTATAAGAAGCGTTATTCTGACCGCCATTTTCACCGCAAGCCATACTCCGCCCTCGGTGATGGAAAAAATACCTTTTTCAAAAATCACCTTGCCCTCGTCAACCAAAAACAAATTAAGAAGTGCCGTAAACACTATAAGGAAAAGTATGGGCTTTAGACCTCTTAATATATATTTAAGCGGAATATGCGATATGTTTATAACCAAAGCGGTAAATGCAATTATTGCCCCGTATGAGTATATGCTGTCAACCACAAAAAGCATGACCATATAAAGGAGCGTCCACAAAATTTTTGTTCTGGGGTCCATTTTATGAATCGGCGAATCAGTGCTGTAGTACTGACCGATTGTAATATCACGAATCACCTAATCGCCCCCAATCCCTGATATATTACATCTGCGAGCCTTGTTATATCAAAAATATTTTCGGGAATATTCATGCCGCCGTCATTCAAAAGCTTAATAACTTTTGTTATTTCGGGAAGCTCAAGTCCGCAGTTTTTTAGCAAGTCTGCATCGGAAAATATGTTTGAAACAGTATCGTCCTTATACTTTTCGCCATTGTTAAGTACGATTATCCTTTCGGCATTTTGTGCAAGGTCCTCCATACTATGGGAAATAAGAATGATGGTCGTATTTTGCTCTTTTCTTATTTTGCGAAGCTCGCCCCAGAGCCTCTCCCTGCCTGAGGGATCAAGCCCTGCGGCAGGCTCGTCAAGGATAAGAACCTCAGGCTCGGTGGCAAGCACACCTGCAATTGCAACACGCCTCTTTTGACCGCCTGACAGCTCGAAAGGAGATTTTTCAAAAAGCTCCTCTTTAAGATGTGCAAGGGCGGCACTGCGACGAACGCATTTATCCGTTTCTTCTTCGCTAAGACCTTTGTTCTTAGGTCCGAAAGCTATATCGCGGTACACTGTTTCTTCAAAAAGCTGATGCTCGGGATACTGGAATACTATCCCTACCTTGCTTCTCAAAACACGTGCGGCAAGCTTATAATCACTATACTCCGTGCCGTCAACCAAAATACTTCCTGCGCACGGCTTAATAAGCCCTGCAAGTATTTGGGCAACGGTTGTTTTTCCACTTCCCGTATGACCTGCAACGCCGATAAATTCGCCCTTATTGATTTTTAAATTAATATCCTTTGCCGCAGCCGCATTATCACCGATGCTGTCGCTGTAAGAATACGAAACGTTCTTAAATTCAATCATACTAAAATTCCTTTGTAATTAGCGTGACACTAGATATCCGAACCTCGTTTTTTACTTTCTATTTTCCGCCGCTACTGCGTTGAAAGCCTTACCCATACGTCAGTATGGGTTGCATTTTCGCCTTGTATCGACGAAAAATAGTTTGTAAAAAATTCTGCGAACCTGAAACGGATGAAATTTTGTGCAGATTTTGGTGCGGAGTTCGCAGACAGGCTGTCGCCTTTCAAGAACGACAAGCTAAAAGATGCCGAAATTTCACCGTTTCAGGCGGGTTCGGATATCTACTGTCACGCTAAGTATTTCCTCGGCACATTCCTTGGGTGTAAGAGCCTCTTTTTCAATATTTATTCCCATTTTCCTGAGTGCATGTACGAGAGCCGTAGAGTCGGGGACGGAAAGTCCTAATTCACGAAGCTTTTCTTCTTGAGAAAATACCTCTCTCGGCGGTGCATCAAACCTAACCCTTCCTCTGTCCAAAACAATTACCCGGTCAGCCTTTGCCGCCTCGTCCATGTAATGAGTGATAAGCACAATCGTTATGTTTTTCTCTCTGTTTAAGCTGAGTATGGTATCCATAACTTCCTTTCGCCCCTGCGGGTCAAGCATTGCGGTTGGCTCATCAAGAATAATGCACCTTGGCTGCATAGCTAAAATGCCTGCAATAGCCACACGCTGTTTCTGACCGCCCGATAAAAGGTGCGGAGCACGTTTCCTATACTCATACATGTTTACGGCTTTAAGTGCCGCCTCAACCCGTTTGTGCATTTCTTCCCTGTCTATGGCAATGTTTTCAAGGCCGAATGCCACATCCTCCTCCACAATGGTAGCTACAATCTGATTATCGGGATTCTGGAATACCATGCCTGCACTTTTTCTGAGGTCATAGAGCTTTCTTTCGTCTTGGGTATCTATTCCGCAGACGGTTATGCTTCCTCCGCATGGCAAGAGTATAGCATTTATATGCTTTGCAAAGGTGCTCTTTCCGCTTCCGTTATGACCTATAATTGCAGTAAAACTGCCCTCTTTTATATCTATATTTAATCCGTCAAGAACTACCTTTTCATCATTTTCTCTTTTATAAGAAAAGGAAAGCTCTTTTGTTTCAATAATATTCATAATACCAGTCCAATACTATTTTGCCCATCTTGCAGTTGCTCCGCAGGGAAGCACCATGGATGAGCTTGTAATTTTAAGTCCTATTTCACTTGCTTCAATTTTGCCCTCGGGCAGACACATCTGCATGAGGTTGGACATCACTGTAGGAGAAAGCCCCGTGGTATAGGAATTGATTATGAAAAATAAAGGATTATCGCTTAAAAGCAATGCACATCTGCGTACAAAATGGCATATGGAATCCTCTATTTTCCACACTTCTCCCCCGGGTCCTCTGCCGTAGGAGGGTGGGTCCATTAAAATTGCGTCGTATTTATTTCCACGCCTTATTTCTCTTTCCACAAACTTCATGCAGTCATCCACAAGGTATCTTATGGGTGCATCGGCAAGAGAGCTTGACCGTGCATTTTCCTTAGCCCACTGAACCATACCCTTTGAAGCGTCCACATGGGTAACCGATGCCCCTGCCTTTGCACAGGCTACGGTAGCACCGCCCGTATAAGCAAAGAGATTTAAAACCTTTGCCCCCTTGCGTCCTTTTATTTTATCCATCATATAATCCCAGTTTACTGCCTGTTCGGGAAAAAGACCCGTATGCTTAAAGCCCATGGGCTTAATGTTAAAGGTTAAGTTCTTATAGCTGACTGTCCACTGCTCGGGAATACTTTTTTTATACTCCCACTTTCCGCCGCCGCTTGAAGAACGATGATAATGTGCATCAGCCGTTTTCCATACGCCCGGATTCACCTTGCTGTCCCAGATTACCTGGGGGTCAGGTCTGCACAATATTATGTCACCCCAGCGTTCGAGCTTTTCACCGCTTGCGGTATCTATACATTCATAATCTTTCCAATCTTCTGCAACCCACATAGTTTTCTCCATTCAAATTTATCAATCTTCGTAATCCTCAAAATTGTACTTATCGGAAAATACAAATCCCACAAGGTCAGGACCGCCATGACAAGCGATAACCGAGCCAAGTCTTAGTTTTATAGCACTCACATTTTCAAAGGCAGATTTAAGCTCTTCTACGAGTTCTTCACGTTTCTCCGCTTGAGCAGAGTGAACGGCAAATACGCTCTTTCCCGTCAAATCAAAACCATCGGTTTTGGCTTTTTCTACAAGCTTCTTCAAAAGCTTTTTGCTTCCGCGAAGCTTTCCGTCCTGAACTACAAGACCGTCCTTTATTGCAAGAACAGGCTTAATATCAAGCACATTTGCAATCACGAAGGTAGCCGCATTTATTCTTCCGCCTCGTTTAAGATAAGTCATATCGCCTACAAGGAAGTAAGCATGCATGGATGTGTATACATCTTCAAGGTAATTTACGATTTCTTCCTTTGACTTTCCGTCACGGAGCATATGTGCGGCATGAACCACACCGCCGCCGTAAAGGCAGGAAAATCCGTGGGAATCAACAACTATAATCTCTCCTCCTCGTTCATCCATCACTTCCTGTGCGGAAAGGACTGCATTCTGATACATGCCGCTTCCCTTTGACGAAATAGTAACAACTATCAACGTGTCATATCCATTGTCATATTCCTCATTATAGGCATCGGCATATCTTATGGGAGTAATCTGCGTAGTCTTGGGAATCTCACTTTCAGAATCAGACAATCTTTCATAAAACTCATCCTTAGACATATCTATGCCTTCCTTGTAGTATGTTTCTCCGTCAAAGGAAAACATGATGGGAAGCATTCTGATGCCTAATTTTTCAGCTTGCTCTGTAGTAATATCGCTTCCACTGTCGGTTAAAATTTTAATCTTGCTCATTATCAAATTCCTCTCCTTCATTTACAAACTCGGTAGGTGTGATGTCTTCTTTAATTTTATCTGAATTATCTATTGTAACTCCTCTTGTAGCCATTTCCTGCTGTGCTCTTAAAAGAGACGCATAGATTCCATTCTTTTCAATAAGCTCTTTGTGAGTACCCGTCTCTGCAATTTTTCCGTTGTCCAGCACGAACAGTCTGTCCGCATTTTTAAGTGTGGATAATCGGTGGGCAATTGCAAATACGGTTTTTCCGTCGGTAACTTTTTTTAACGCTTCCTGAATCTTGAGTTCCGTATCGGAATCTACAGATGCCGTTGCTTCGTCCAAAATAAGAATTTTGGGATTTGCCGCAATTGCACGTGCTATTGAGATACGCTGGCGTTCTCCTCCCGAAAGCTTATATCCTTTTTCTCCCACATAAGTATTATATCCGTCGGGAAGCTCCATTATGAAATCATGTGCATTTGCCTTTTTGGCGGCAATAATACATTCCTCCAAGGTAGCTTTTGGGGCAGCATATTTAAGGTTATCCAGAATACTTCCGCTGAAAAGATTGCTTTCCTGCAAAACCACTCCCAAAAGATTCTTGTAGTCCTGCTGATTATATTCTGAAATGTCACTTCCGTCAAGCAAAATTTTCCCTCTGTCGGGGCTGTAGAGGCGCATAATGAGGTTAATCATTGTGCTTTTTCCTGCACCGCTGTGACCCACAAGCCCTATCATTTCGCCCTTTTTTACAGATTCATTTATATTTTTTAAAACCCGTCTGTAGCTCTTATATCCAAAAGAAACGTTATCGAAGGTAATGCTACCCTCTGCCTTTTCTGCCGAAGCCTTTATGTTACCCTCGTGTTGTTCTTCTTCTTCAAGAACCTCAAAAACTCGCTGCGAGCTCACAAGTGCCATGGTAAAATGCCTGGGAAGCATACTAAACCACTCAAGCCTGCTGTAGAGGTATCCCCCGTAGGTGGAAAACTGAACAAGCTCGCCCACGCTCATACTGCCGCTGAGAACCTTGTTTCCGCCAAAAAGAAGTACCAGATAGGCTCCAAATCCCATTATAAACTTAATTACGGGGAATATGGTATAAACATATTTTTCGTTGGCACAGGTAATATTTCTTACATCGCCTGCCGTTTTCTTAAAACGGTTGATTTCATCATCTTCCCTGCCGAAAACCTTAACAACCTTTATTCCGTTTAACACCTCGGTAAGGCGGTTTGTCATCTTATCCATTTTTCTCCATTGCTTATGATACCTGCTTCGTATATTAAGGCGTATCTTGCCGATAAGATACAGGGCAATGGGCATGGGGAGAAAAATCAAAAGGGACATTTTCACATCAAGATAAACCGTAATAATCGCTATTGCAATAAATAGGCATATTTCATTCACTGCCATTATGGCAATATCCTGAATAAAGGTCTGTATACGCTGTGTATCATTATTGATTCGCTGCATCAAATCGCCCGTCTTTTTCTCTTCAATGTAGCTAAGGGGCATTTTCTGAAGCTTTTCGTATATATGATTTCTCAAATCCTTAACCAAAAGATTACTTGCCTTTGATGATATAATACTGCGGATAACAGATACAACCATACTGGTAACAGTGGTAAGAAGCATTAGTCCCACTATGATTAATAGTGTAAACATGGAGGCATTTTTTATATTCAGCACATCATTTATCAGATGCTTTGAAAGAATGGGTGTAACTACCGTCACAATGCTTGTTATCCAAAACAAAAGTAAAAGGGTTATATATAAACCTTTATACGGTTTTGCAATTTTAAAAAGCTTTTTAAAAACAGAAAATTTATCACTGCAATGAGTGCATACGGTGGTATTCTTAATATATGCCCTGCCGCATTTCGGACACGCTCTGTCCTCGGCAAAGTTTTTTTCATTAATTACAGGCTCCAATCCTTCAGCAAGGTCGTTAATAATTTCGCACACCGATGTAAATTCCTCAATATGCTTCATGGAAAAACGAACAAGCTGTTTTCTTCCTTTTACAGTGAAAGCCTCCAATATTCCTCCGCCGGTATATTCTCCAAGGCAAACTTTTTTAATGTTTGCAATATTTTCCGCAAGAATGAGCCTGCCGTTTTCCGCCACGCAAAGCCTGTGTCTGCTTACGGCAAAAACGCCTTTTGTATATGCGCCGTCTTGTGATACATCATAGGAGAGTGACAGAAGAATTTCTTCACCATCAAGTGCAACGCACACAATATCACTGTATTTAGTTATTGATGCTTTTGCACTCATGTCAATGCTCCTTTCTTTTTTATTGTGTAGGAAATTGCGTAAAATTAAGACGCAGGAAGCTATGTTTGCACAAATTCAAAGTGCGACAAGGGTGAAGCGGCACGCTTCTTTTAAATCCAGATTTCAAGAATTTTTAACGCTTTGTCCTCAACCTTTGTAATATCCGGAATATAATATCTGTTTCCGTAAACATCAGTAAGCATAACACGGTTATCCCCCATGTTCCGCACGTTACTGCTCATATCTGTAACGGTAAATTCCCTCACACCTGCCGTGGTCATCACTTCCCACATGGTATGGCCAAATTCTTCACTTACCTTGTTGACCGCTGTAATTTCGGGGACAAAGTAACGTTTGGCAAGCTCCCTGCGTACCATTTTCATCTGATTTTCGGAAATCTGGCTAAGTGTCCTTAGAATACCTATCTCTTTCTCCTTATCTTCACGGGAATAATTCTCGCTTTTAATGCACAAATATTCCTCCTCATACATGAAAGGGAACATTCTCAGAACACTTACCCGTCCCATATCCTCCCCTTTGTACTTAAGGCAGAGAAGACCGCTTTGGGATTCATAAAATTCGATATCGGAAGGACTGATGAAATCAAGTATATTTTCCATGTTATCTTCATTCCTTTCAAATGTCAGCCTCAATAGACAGGCTATCAAGCTGTTTTTTTGCCATGGATGCATAAATGCCTCCGTCTTTATTAAACAGTTCTTCGTGAGTTCCTTCTTCTACCACGCATCCTTCTTCCACCACAATAAGTCTGTCAGCATTTTTCAAGGTGGAAAATCTGTGGGCTATTGCAATGGTAGTCCTGTTCTTTGTAAGAAGCTGCATTGCCTTTTGTATCTGTTGTTCGGTTTTAGTGTCAAGGGATGATGTGGCTTCATCAAAAATAAGAATCGGAGGATTCATTAATATTGCACGGGCAATGCTTATTCTCTGTTTTTCACCGCCAGATAAATCCATGCCGTTTTTGCCAATGAGGGTATCATAGCCGTCGGGCAGATTCATAATAAAATCATGTGCATATGCTTTTTTCGCTGCATCTATAATTTCGTCGCGGCTTGCACTTGGCTTTCCGTAGGCGATATTCTCCGCTATGCTTCCCGTAAAAAGATATGTTTCCTGAAGCACCATTCCGATATTGCTTCTAAGTGTATCAAAGCTTAGATTCTTTACGTTCACGCCGTCAATCAGAATTTCTCCGTCCATAGTATCGTAAAGCCTTGTTATAAGATTTGTAATCGTGCTTTTTCCTGCCCCGCTGTGTCCTACAAGACCTACCATTTCTCCGCTCTTAACCGACAGAGATACATTTTTTAAGACGGGACGGTTGGGTTCATAGGAAAATGTGACATTTCTGAGTTCAACATGCCCTTTTAAATTTTCTATTGATATAGGATTTGGTGATTCGGGTACGTCCGTCCTCCTGTCAATCACTTCAAAAATCCGCTGGGCACTGTTCATACAGCTTGTCCACCAGTCGAAGGTTTTCACCATAAAGTTAACGGGATTATAAAGCAGGGACAAGTATCCTACAAAGCTCATAAGCTCACCAAAAGTGAGCTTTCCAGAAACGACCTGTGCTCCGCCAAGCCCCCATACAACAAGACCGCCAAGTGCCATGATGAAGTTAAGAAGCGGAAAAACCTTTGCCGAGGCAACGCCTTCACGTATACGGTTATCGCACAGTTCTTTGCTTGCCTTGCAAAATCTCTCTGTTTCTCTTTCTTCCTTTCCGAAAGCCTTTACCACTCTTATCCCCATCAATGAATCATTGATAACAGAATTCATTGATGATGATTTTCTCCATGAAAGCCATTTAAGCTTTTTGAATACACGGACAGACCTCTTGATGATAAGTGCAATTATGGGTAGCGGAACAAGCACCGCAACCGAAAGCAAGGGATTAACGATAAAGAGGAAAAGCCCCACTGAGCAAATGGTTGCCGCATTTATAATAAAATTGGGCAGACCGTCATTTAAAAAATACTGAATATCAAGCGCATCGCTGTTAATTCTGTTTAAGAGATTTCCCGTACGCTTTGAGGAAAAAAAGCTCATCCCAAGCTTTTGCATAGAGGAAAAAACCTCAGTCTTTATATCGTAAATAATATTTCCCGACATTTCCGCACCGATTCTGCCCTGGAGGATTCCCAAAAATGTTGAAAAAGCGGCAATTCCCGCAATCAAAATAACAAGCTCTGCAATTCTGCCGGAAAACTTACCCGCGGGATTCAATACGTGGTCGTACAAAATAGTACCCGTAATATATGGCTGGATAAGATTTATCCCTGTAATCAAAAATATTATGAGCATCATTTTCACAAGCTGTTTTTTATACTTAGGTACATAGGAAAGCACACGCAAAAACAGCTTTTTTCTGCCTTTATTTATATATGAAAAATCATCCCCTGCTTTCTCTTCCATGTCTATACAGTCGGGAGTTTGCCCGGCAATAAGTTTTCGGACAATACTCATAAACCATTCAATCTTTGCCGATACTGACAATGTGAAATAAGAAAGTGCCATCTCCTCCGTTTGTGTTCTGATTACAACTGCACCTGAGGAAATATAATTTTCCGTGTTTATGCTTTTTATTTCAGAGTATTTTCTGAGAAGGAACGTACCGTCCTCATAGATTACGCAAAGAGCATCACCTAACGCACACATAACACACGTTCCATATGTTTCGGGATGGGATAAATCGCAAGTGACGAAAGCCACAAGTTCATGGGCGGCAATGCCGTAGGAACTGAGTTTTTCCGTTATAATTTTTCTATCTGCTTCCAAAGTTTTCTGCAACACTGCCACCTCCAATGGATAGGTATATACACTTAATAAATATTATACACTTTTTGGTAATAAAAAGCAATATAAATAAAAAATATATACCCGACTTTTTTCTGTAATTCAATGTTTTTAGAAAAAATTCTTGACAAGCGGCAAGTATTATTGTATAATATCAAAGTGTTCGTTAAGGGCAGTTCCTTAATGAAGGGTACGGCCCGTTGGTCAAGCGGTTAAGACACCGCCCTTTCACGGCGGTAACACGAGTTCAAATCTCGTACGGGTCACCACAGCCATTGGAGCATTATCCGAACCTGCTCCAAATGGCTGAAAATTTGTTTTTTCTTCGTTATCGGTCTTGAAATACACAAAGTATTTCTTCGCCCTGCTGCCTTGAAAAACCTTAATTTTGAACCATTTGGAGTTCGAAGAATTTTTACTAACTGTTTTTTGGCGCAACAAGGCAAAAACGAAGCCCATACTGTCGTATGGGCAAGGCTTTTAACACAGTAGCGACGAAAAACAGGACGTAAAAACAGAGTTCGGATAATACTTCAATAGCTGAGGGCTTTTAGCTCAGTTGGTTAGAGCAACCGGCTCATAACCGGTCGGTCCGGGGTTCGAGTCCCTGAAGGCCCACCAAAAGAAAGACATCCTTATGGATGTCTTTTCCTTTTGATGGACCTTCCTACATTTCATTTCGGCGGAAACAGTCGTTCGCTTCTCTCCGTCTGTTTCTCGCAGGGACTTTGAGCGGCAAAATAATTCACCGGATTATTTTGCTACGCTCAAACTAAAGGCCCACCGTTCTCTCAACAACTTTATTTTGATGAACTTTTCAGGGACTCGAACCCCGATGACAACAAAAAACCGCTTGCGATTTTCGCAAGCGGGTTTTAACATTTCAAACTTATGCAAGTTCAGCGAAGTACTTAATTGTACGAACCATCTGGCTTGTGTAAGAGTTTTCGTTATCATACCAGGAAACAACCTGTACCTGATAAAGGTCTTCACCGATAGGAGCTACCATTGTCTGAGTAGCATCGAAGAGAGAACCGTATGTGATACCAACGATATCAGAAGAAACGATTTCATCTTCATTGTAACCGAAAGAAGCACTTGCAGCGGCTTTCATAGCAGCGTAGTTGC
This sequence comes from Clostridia bacterium, assembly GCA_045594665.1. Lineage (GTDB taxonomy): Bacteria > Bacillota > Clostridia > UMGS1883 > UMGS1883 > UMGS1883. Next base: position 10,848 of record JAZNYX010000040.1, read on the forward strand.
CTTCCTTAGTTACATCCTTACCCTTTACAACTGCTGTAAGGATTGTTGTAGAACCTGTGGGAACAGGAACACGCTGAGCAGCACCGATGAGCTTGCCGTTAAGCTCAGGAATTACAAGACCGATAGCCTTTGCAGCACCTGTAGAGTTGGGAACGATGTTAACAGCGCCTGCACGAGCACGACGGAAGTCACCCTTTCTGTGGGGACCGTCAAGAATCATCTGGTCACCTGTGTAAGCATGGATTGTAGCCATGATACCGGACTGGATGGGTGCAAAATCGTTAAGAGCCTTAGCCATGGGAGCAAGGCAGTTTGTTGTACAGGAAGCAGCAGAAATAATTGTGTCTTCCTTTGTAAGTGTGTTTTCGTTTACGCTGAATACGATAGTCTTAAGATCGTTACCTGCGGGAGCAGAAATAACAACCTTCTTAGCACCTGCATTGATATGAGCCTGGCTCTTTTCCTTTGAGCAGTAGAAGCCTGTGCACTCGAGAACTACGTCTACATCGAGAGCTCCCCAGGGGCAATCGTTAGCATCCTTGCAAGCATAGATTTTAATTTCTTTGCCGTCAACTGTGATGCTGTCGTCGCCTGCTACTACTGTATGACCGTCGTATCTTCCCTGTGAAGAGTCATACTTAAGAAGATGTGCAAGCATCTTTGCATCTGTAAGGTCGTTGATAGCAACAACTTCATAACCTTCAGCACCGAACATCTGTCTGAATGCAAGACGTCCGATACGTCCAAAACCATTAATCGCAACTTTAACTGCCATGATTAATTCCTCCTAAAAAAACATTATTATTACGGAGCTTTTGATACACTCCATCCCTTACATTCTACAACAAAACTTCAAAATATACAAGAGGAAAATGTTAATTTTTTATCATTTTAAGGATTTTTTAAGCTTTTTTTCCGTTTTGCACAAATAGGCAGATAAAAAAATAAAAAAAGTTATAAAATAATTATGGTGTATTTGCATTTGATATTTATTTATGGTATAATGATTTTGTGCAAAGCTCAATTAATTAATCGGAGAATTATAATTATGTCTGATAATACTATTTACTGGTTATGGCTTCGTGAGGCGACAACACCTGCCCGCGGGAGAAAGCTTCTCGCCACCTACGGGAGCCCCGAAAAAATCTACAACCTCACCGACTACAGTGAGGCGGCTTATATAAAAAACGAAGCTCTTACCCGGCTTCTTGACAAAAACATATCACGTGCAAAAAAAATACTTGATGTCTGCCGGGAAAAGAACATTGAAATCCTGACTCCTGAGCTTAAGTCTTATCCAAAGCAGCTACTGAATATTCCCGACTACCCCATTGTTCTTTTCGCCAAAGGAAAAATACCCGACTGGAACACGGTTTTTGGAGTTGGA
>JAZNYX010000041.1:0-27629 GCA_045594665.1 Clostridia bacterium
AGGGCGAGTATGACTGTGCCAACAGCGGTGCATGGGTTGAAGAAAATCAGTTCTCTATTATGTCACAGGTCATAGATACCTATTTCGGAGGACTATATATTTCAATCGGTTTCAAGGATGACCGCGCATCCTTTGTTATGAAAAACAGCGGACAATATGTGTTTAATAATGCCGACGGCTTTGCAATCGGCAAAATAGAAAAATAAGAAAGGAAGATGAGCATTACGTCAGTACAGAAAGAAAAAATCACAATTGCAGTCATTGGTTGCGGCAGATTTGCAAAGTTCTTTATACCTCTTTTTAAGAAACATCCCGAGGTTGAAAAGGTTTACGTTTGTGACCTCATTCCCGAAAGAGCAAAGGATTTTTCTGAGAAATTTGGCGTAGAGATTATCGGAAGCTTTGAGGAGGCTCTTGAATCAAAGGAGGTTAACTCCATTGCAATCTTCACCCAGCGTTTCAAGCACGGCCCTATGGCTATTGCATCTCTCAAAGCAGGTAAGCATGTTTACAGTGCCGTTCCCTGCTCGCTCAAAATAGAAGAAATCAAGGAAATTATTGAACTTGTAACAAAAACACGCCTTACATATACTATGGGCGAAACAGGCTTCTACAGAGCACCTGCAATCTTCTGTCGTGAAGAATATGCAAAGGGAACCTTTGGTAAATTCACCTACGGTGAAGCTCACTACAATCACGATATCAGAAACATGGAGGACAGCTTCAGAAGCTCCGGTGGAGACAGATGGAAGGAATTTGCGGGAATTCCCCCCATGTACTATCCCACACATTCAACATCAATGGTACTTAGCACAATGCCCGGAGTATACGCTAAAAAGGTTGTAGCAATGGGTTATGCAGGAAGTCCCAGAACTGATATTTACGGGACCGAGGGACAGAATCTATATAACAATCCTTTCTCCAACACCACAATGCTTCTTGAACTTTCAAATGGAGGCATAGCCAGAATCAGCGAAAACCGCTGTGTCGGCTGGAAAGCTCCCGAAACATATATTTCTCAGTTTTATGGAACAGAGGGTGGATATGAATTTTCTGTGGCAAAGCATCATCTTGCACAATGGAAAGAGGAGGATCCCAAGAGTGTAAATATGAAAGATGTAACTGCTCAGCTTCAGCCTGTGCATGTTAACGAACTTATAAATGTGGACTATGATAAGGCAATTCAGGAAATTGCAAACGGTGAAGGCTTCTTTGATGTATCACCCATACAGCCCGTGGAAAGACTCCCCAAGGAATATGATGGAATTGATAACGGACACAACGGAACACATCATTTCTTAATCGATGACTTCTGCCGTGCATATGCAACAGGAAAGCTTTCTCCCTGTAATATATGGGAAGTGGCAAGATGGAATATTCCCGGACTTATGGCACATGAATCTGCACTTGCAGGCGGCAAGGTTATGGATGTAATCGACTTTGGCGAGCCTCCGGCAGATTGGGAAGTACTTGACTGGAAAACAAAAGGGTATTGATATACAAGCAACAAGAAAAAACAAACTTTTCCCTTTTTTCTTTATCAATGTGATAAAGAAGGTTAATATTTATGCTTGTAATTTTATATGGCTCTTTGTCAACAGCTGTGGTAAAATAAAATGGAATTGGTGCGGCAGCTTAAGCTGCCGCATTAGTTTTTGCTTTTTCGCCCTTGTACCTAAACATATGTAATATGCGTTTTCTGAATCGCTCAAAATTACGATATCCGTATGCATTTCTCTTTAGTACTTTAATCTTAACAGCCTTCTGTAAATCCATTGGTGTATGGTGCCTCAAATGAGTTATGTAAAGCCCTATTGATTGGTTACCCCAATAGTTATTATAGAGCCACAAAAATAAAGAACTCATCATGATGAGTTCTCAGACTGTCGAAAAAGTCCAGATAATTCTGGCCTTTTTCTTCATTTTGTGGTATAATGTTCTTAGGTGATGAAAGATGATGCAAAAAGGATATGAGAACAGATACCAAATAGAAATGATAAGCATAGAAGATTTAGTGCCACAGGAACATTTGTTAAGACAAATAAGCAGTGCAGTTAATTTTGAAAAGATATATGAGTTCGTGGAAGAACTGTACTGTGATGATAACGGAAGACCAAGCATAGATCCCGTTGTCCTTTTTAAAATGGTTTTAATTCAGCATCTTTACGGCTTGCCATCATTACGAAGAACTGCTGATGATGTATCTTTAAATATTGCATATCGTTGGTTTTTAGGTTATGGACTAACAGATGAAACACCGCATTTTTCCACTATCAGCTACAACTTCCGTCAAGGCTTGTAGAAGAGCTTGATGCAGTAGCAGATGCATTTATAAAAGGATTGGATATGAGCAAAAACGAAAAAACTTCCGCACATAAAGCATGGGCAGAAGATGTAGTTAAAAATCATCCTGAACTCAATAAAGATAACATTGATAAAATACTTAAAAAAGAAGTCGGGAAAGTCTTTATCAATGTTTTGGAACACGCAGGTGTATATAAGCGTGACGAAGAGGGAAGATCTGCTTTAGATAAATTTATGAATCAGATATAAAGGGGGTAAAAATATGTCTGTAGTCAGAGAAAAAATTGCGGACTTTAATCAAAAGGAAATTTATGAATTTACACTCAATAATGATAAAGGTTTGTCAGCACATATACTCAATTATGGCGGAATTATAAAAAGGCTTATTTATAATGAAATTGATGTAGTATGGGGTCGTGACACTTTCGAGGAATATCTGGATAATGATGGATATTTTGGTGCTATTATTGGCAGAAATTCAAATCGTATTGAAAACTCCGAGTTTGAACTTAACGGAGAAATTTATAAATTGGATCACAATGTTGGTCGCAATAATCTTCACGGAGGACAAATTGGGTTTGATAAAAAAGTCTGGGACCGAGTGATAATAGACGGAGAAGAACCATCGCTTGTTCTTAGCACCGTTAGTCCTGATGGGGAAGAAGGATTCCCTGGTGAAGTAAGAGTTAAGGTTACATATACACTTACGGCAGATAATAGCATTAGAATTCATTACGAAGGGGTAACTGATGCAGATACAATTCTTAATATGACTAATCATTCATACTTCAATCTTAATGGACATTCAAGTGGTAGTATAGACGGACATAAGTTATGGATAGATAGCGATTTTTATACGCCAAATACTGAAGAGTGTATGCCTTATGGCGAAATTCTTACTGTAAAGGGAACTCCTTTTGACTTTAAGACAAATGAAACATTAGGAGAAAGATTAAAATCTAATCATTCACAGATAAAAATGTTTAACGGATATGACCATAATTTCGCACTTAACGATATGGGGTATCGCCTTTGTGCAACTCTTATTGGTAACAAGTCGGGAATTACAATGGAGATGTATACCGACCAGCCCGCAGTTCAGATTTACAGCGGAAATTCAATAGATGCGGAAAGGGCATGTAAAGACGGAGCGAAATACCGTATTCATGGTGCTATATGCCTTGAAACTCAGGTTTTTCCGAACAATATGAAATACTCTCATTTTCCTAATGGTATTTTAAGAAAAAACGAAAAGTATGATACAATGACAACTTATAAATTCATACAGGAGAGATTGTAATGGAATTATCTGAAATAAAAAAACTCTTCATCAACATATACGGTGATGGAGAAATGCGTGTATTTGCATCTCCCAGACGTGTTAATCTTATAGGTGAGCATATAGACTACTGCGGTGGCTGTGTTATGCCTGCCGCACTGACAATGAAAACAACGCTGATTGCAAGAAGGAGAAATGATGATATAATTCGTCTTAAAGCTACTGATTTGGAAACAATGGTTGAAACTACCGGCTCGGAAATGCATAACCTTAAAGGTCAACTCAAGTGGGGCGACTATCAGATTGGCGTTATGCTTGATAATGGATCTGTTCGCATCTGCTATGGGAAAAGCAGACCACGCGCTATATCTTAATTGTGCGACACTTGAATATGAGCATATTCCGCTCAGACTTGATAATTGCAGTATTGTTCTTACAAATACAAATGTTAAACATTCTCTTGTTTTATATAACAAATGTTGTTGACGGTGGAAGAGAGATTTCCTTTTAAAATTTTTTATTGGCATTAAGTCTTAGGATTTTTAGTGTTTTCCTTACAGACTTTTGCATAACGATTTGCTGTTGCATATTTGACCTCCAAAATAATGCAATTTAAGTAAACTTGCTAACTCGAATGTGTAACAGCGAATTGTGATAAAAACAGAAACTTAATAACTAAAGAGAAGAGGTTGTATATGAAACGGACAGACTTATACAACTGCATACTTAGGCTAAAGCCGGATTTGTCAAAAAAAGCGAACTGACAAATTCGGCTTTTCTGCTTATTTGTGCGAAATTTGACACATCAGCAGGGAATAAGACAAAAAACATAGTGTTTTGTGATGTTTTGACACGAAACACTATGTTTTTTTGTTTTTATACATTATCAGAAAGTAACCAACAAAAAATTTTTACTTTGATTTGCGAAAATGCTTGTATTAAAACATATAAAAATTTTTCTTGTAGGTTTATATCGAATGATTGGGAAATACCGCCCATAAGGTATCCGTAGCCCCTTTATTAAACAACATAAAAGATAATAATAAAGAGGGTACAGAAAAATTGAACTTATTAATAAAAATTTTTTCAATACTGGATTGTGCTTCTGGTTATGACACTTACGATATGTCTCAGATGGGGGGTGCAAATTGTGAATTCTGAATTTTCAACTTTTGAAAGAAGAATGGAAATCTTATATATTCTGATGAATCAAAGGTTAATATCGTGCCCGGAACTTGCACGAAGATTTAATGTTTGTACCGATACGATTATAAATGATATTCCAGATTTAAGTAGATTTGCACCTATATCCAGCAAGTTAGGAAGATATGGTGGAGTGTACATTATTGATGAATACAAAAGAGGTAGATCTTATTTATCACGTGATGAGGAAAACTTGATTGAAAAATTGGCTCAAAACCTTTCAGGCAGAGAGCAAGAACTTCTAAAAATGATATTGTACAAATTCGCCTTACCCAAAGCGGAGTAAACCATCTTTGACAAAGAAAGCATGCAAGATAACGGTATTGCAGTATAAGAGTCAGACGAATACATAATAATGATACTTCTGCATAGTCACAGTCCGAGCGTTAAAAGCGTCGCAGGCAATGAGTGCAGCCCGTGCAGAGCAGGGGAGGTGAAAGTCCTATGAGTGCGAACCGTTTGTTTGATTGTGAAGGCTGATAAAAGTAGTAACACCGGAGATTATTGATGATATGTCTTTAATCTCCGGTGTATTAATTAGCGGCATAAGGAAAGGGTACTGTTGATATAGCTCCCTTTCCTTATGCTGTTACTTAAATATCAAAAAAAATCTGTGAACATATTAAACTTGTCCTAAACATATTTATAACTTGGAGGGATTTGCATGAAGGTAAAAAAGAATGAAAAACTTGTTGTAAAAAGTATTTTTAAAAGTGAAAATATTCAGATGAGGAAAATTGATTTTAATAAAAGATACGAAACATATATAAATTTTTGCGAGGGCAAAATTTGAAATCCGTTTTTGTGTGTATTATACTAATTATACATACAAAAACGGTTACACCTAAAATGTTTTAGGAGGTAACTATGAGAAACTTAACAGATATATATGTAAGACTATCGGATGAGGACAGAGATAAGAGGTGTGCAACAGATGAGAGTGAAAGTATTCAGAATCAGAAGTCAATGCTTATAAATTATTGCATTGAACAAGGCTGGCAAATAAACAATATCTATTGTGACGAAGATTATAGCGGTGCAGACCGAAACAGACCTGCATTCAACCAAATGCTGAAGGATTGTGAAGAAGGAAAGGTTGATATAGTCCTTTGCAAAACACAATCTAGGTTTTCAAGAGATATGGAAATTATTGAAAAATATTTACATGGTAAATTTCTGGAATGGAATGTCCGTTTTGTAAGTATTGTTGACCACGCAGACACAAATATTGCAGGAAACAAAAAAGCGAGACAGATAAATGGCTTGGTAAATGAATGGTATCTTGAAGAATTATCGGATAACATAAAAAGAACTCTTTACAATAAAAAAATAATGGGTGAATATTGTTGTCCGTATGCACCATATGGGTATAAGCTTGACCCCGAAGATAAGCACCACTTTGTAGTGGACCCACCGGCAGCAGAAGTAGTCAAGAGTATTTTTGAAATGTATAAAAAGGGAATGGGATATATCAGAATAGCAAAAGCATTGAATGATAAACAAATTCTTCCACCCGGTATATACAAACAAATGCAAGGGCTAAATTATAAAAATGCCTATGCTCACCGTGCTACAGCACAACAATGGCGGGATTCAACTATATATTATATATTACGCCAAGAAGTTTATACAGGGGCTATAGTACAAGGAAAGTCAAGAAACATTTCGTACAAGAATCAAAAACGTATAAAATTACCAAAGTCAGAGTGGATAATTGTACGAGGGATGCACGAAGCTATAGTTGAACCTGATTTATGGAATGCAGTTCAAGAACTTTTACAAAATCACAAGTTAAGGGATAAACAGTTTAAGGTAGATGAAAATGCTGAAATTAATCCCTTAAAAGGAAGCGTGTTTTGTAAAGAGTGCGGTGCTGGAATGTGGAGAATGAGTTATCAATGTGCTAAAGAACGCTATAAATATTATCGTTGCAAGACTGTAAAAAACAGTAATGGTATTTGTGATAACGTGAATAGTATCAGACAAATTGATTTAGAAGCTGCCGTTTTAGACGAATTAAAAACAGTGATCAACAATTATATGGATTCCGACCAAATAGAGCTAAAAGGCAAATCAACATTGTATAAAAAAATTGAAGCTTTTAAAAGCGAAAAAAGACAAATCGAGAGAAATCTCTCAAAACTTCAAAATAGCTCGCTTCAGTTATACAAAGACAAACTTAATGGATTATTTGATGATGAGCAATTCAAAATGCTTAGTGTTTCTTTTAACAAAGAAATGAAACAACAGCAGGAACGTATGGAAAAAATAGTCAGAGAATTAGAAAAGTTAGATATACAACAAAAGGCAAGAAAAAGCAAAGATGAAGTTTTGGAAAAATACAAAGATGTTGAAAAATTGACGTTTGAGCTTGTACAAGAACTGATAGAAGGTATTTATGTAGGTAAAGCAGATGAAAATAACCAACGTGAAATCAGTGTTCAATGGAAGTTTTAAAGTATAAACTTAACGCTCCGTGTCCTGCATCAATTATAATGCGTTTTGTGAGCTTTCCCGAAAAAACCTCGGCGGTATTATTGTCGTGACTAATCAGTGCCGCTACAAATAATATTGAAAAAAACAGGAATGTTACAAATTTTCTGCGAGTAATAATTATCATAGAAATCACCCATTACAGTATATAGGAAAAAATTTCCGATATTCTTAAAATTTTAGTAATAGTTTTAAATATGGGTGAATATAATAGATAATACATGTTAAGGCATATTAGACTAGGCTTCCTTATGCCTGGCTACATAAAAAAAGGAGTTGTAAACCTTGGAAAATAACGTAATAACATTAACAGGAACCGTAGAAACAGAGCCTATTTACAGCCACAGCGTTTTAGGGGAGGATTTTTATTCATTCACACTAAGAGTACCCAGACTCTCGGAAAATGACGATTTATTGCCGGTGACCGTAGCCGCACGACAAATGGATCCTGTACTGATAAAAAACGGAAACAAAGTAAAAGTAAAAGGGCAGCTCAGAAGCTACAATAAGTATACGGGAACAAAGACACGTTTAATACTGACTGTTTTTGCCAAGGGAATTGCCCCTGCAATATCAGAGGATAATGAAAATCCCAACGAGATTTTTATAAACGGATTTATATGTAAAGCGCCTATTTACAGAAGAACTCCTTTCGGAAGGGAGATTACCGATTTAATTGTGGCGGTAAACCGTGCATTTAACCGCTCAGATTATATTCCTGCCATTGCGTGGGGGAAAAATGCCGTCTTTTCAGAAAATCTTGAAGTGGGAAGCAATGTTATGCTTTGGGGCAGACTGCAATCGAGAAATTACAGCAAAAAAATTTCCGAAGAAGAAACAGAAATCAGAACGGCATATGAACTGTCAATAACCAAAATAGAAAAAATGGCGTAGCGTGAGAGCGGAGTGTAAAAAAGTCGGTTTTTTTACACCCCGCTCTCCTTTTTGTATAAATATCTTGCAAATGAAAAAACTATCTGTTATAATAACTTATGGTGAATTAATATGAAGATTTTAGGTCTTGATTATGGCGAGGCACGAATAGGCATAGCGATAAGCGATGCTTTGGGAATATTGGCAAATCCTCTGGATACCATATGTGAAAAGGACAGGGCTTTGCAGCTTGAAAAAACCGCCCGTGTAGCAAGAGAGAACGGGGTGGAAAAAATTGTAGTGGGCAATCCCAAGCGTATGGACGGAAGTCTGGGGCATCGGGCTGAGTATACAGAGGAGTTCGCCCGTGACCTTTCAAAAATGCTTGACATTCCCTATGTCATGTGGGATGAAAGGCTTTCCAGCACCGAGGCACACCGCATTTTGGAAAGCGGCGGTGTCAGCGGAAAAAAAAGAAAAACCAAGGTGGATAAGATAGCGGCTGTGATTATTTTGCAGGGGTATCTTGACGCCAATTTATAAAAAGGAGAAATTAAAAAATGGAAGAATACACAAAGGAAACCACATTTGAAACCGTTGAGGAGGATTATGAATTTCTCGATTCGGTAGAGCTTGACGGGGAGACATATTTTCTGCTTGTTCCTGCATCGGATGGCGAGGAAATTGACGGAGAGGTTTTTGTTATGAAGCTTATTGAAGTTGATGGCGAGGAAATGCTTGAAGGTGTTGATGACGGAGAAATATTTGACAAGGTGTACAATATTTTCAAGGAAAATAATAAGGACGAATTTGAGTTTTTGGATTGATTTGTCCTTATAAATGTGTTATAATTAAAACATAAATAATTCCCCCTGCGGTGTGCGCAATTACGGATTTATTTTAACCAACACATCTATATAGGGAGACCGATTGTCTTGCCGTGGCGTGTAAGCCCTTGCTATGCCGGAGGGAAACCCAGGAGCGGTGAGCGAGTCACCCACCTGCTTTAGCAGGTTTAGAATAGTCCGAAATAAACGGCACTGCGGGGATACATAGTAAGTAATAATGAATAGTGAATTATAATTAAAAAATATATATAGAGGTGTAGAAAATGAAAAAAATTAGTGTTACCGTACTTAGTTTGATTCTTGCCCTTTCAATGTCTGCAGGTGCATTTGCGGCATTTACGGACATGCCTTCGGGACAGGATGGCGAGGTTTTGCAAAAAGCTGTTGACAATGGTCTTATCGCAGGCTTTGATGACGGCAGTATTCAGCCCGCCACTCCAATCACAAGAGCGCAGATGGCAACTATTATGTCAAGAGCCATGAACGCAGAGAAAAAAGCAGATATTTCTTCTTTTATTGATGTGAAGGAAGGCGACTGGTATTACGATGCCATGGCAAAGGCTGTTTACATGGATGCATTCAAAGGCGATACAAACAGTTGTCTTAACCCCAATAATACCATTACCCGCCAGGAAGCATTTATTGTTCTTTGCAGAATTTTTGATATTCAGGATATAGACCAAAATGCACTTGATAAATATTCCGATAAGGATAATGTTGCATCATGGGCACAGAAGGAAGCAAGGAGCATTGCGGCGGCAGGCTACCTTGGTGATATAACCGAGCTTAGGCCTCTTGATGCTATGACTCGTCTTGAATTTGCTCAGATTATGGATAGGATTGTAGATGCTTATATTGACGAGGACGGTGAGTACACCACCCTCCCCGAGGGAAATGTTCTTGTAAGGGCAAAAAAAGTTTCTTTCAAAGGTGTAAGCAGTGATAAAATTATCTATTTGGGTGACGGTATCAGCGAAATAGTTAATTTTACCGATTGCGTTTGCGAAAAAATTGTTATCCGCGGAGAGCAGGTTGCCTTTAATTCGGGAACATATGCATCAATTCGTGGAATAGGAATGGGAACAAAGATTTATCTTAATAAAAATCCTTTAGATCTTGTTAAAAAATATGATGACGGCACCACGGGAAGATTCTATGCAGAAAGAGGCAAAGCGGTATTCATTCCTCTTGTTCAGAATGTAGAAATTAGCCAGTGAAGTATTAAACAGAGAGGGACTGTAGCATAAAGCTGCAGTCCCCCTTTTGGGAGTTGTTATTTTGAAAAAAGTTGAAATTTACACTGACGGAGCATGCACCGGAAATCCGGGAAAGGGCGGATTCGGTGCGGTTCTTATATATAACGGCAACGAAAAGCAGGTAAGCCGGGGGTACAGAAAAACCACAAATAACAGAATGGAACTTATGGCAGCTATTGAGTCGCTGAGACTTCTTAAGGAAGAATGTGAAGTGTCTCTTTACAGTGATTCCAAGTATCTTACGGATGCAATAAATCAGCATTGGCTTGATTCATGGATTAAAAACGGCTGGAAAAAATCCGACAAGAAAGCAGTATTAAACAGGGATTTGTGGGAAGCTTTACTTGAACTTATAAAAAAACATCATATAAGCTTCATATGGGTTAAAGGGCATGCAGGCAACAAGTATAATGAAATTTGCGACACTCTGGCGGTGGATGCATATACCCATAATGCCACAAATATTGATTCTGAATATGAAAAGAATGGCTGAAAACCATTATTTCTATTGACAAAAACACCGATTATGTATTAAAATAGATATGCGTATTCAGTAACATGGATAGTATCGTTTCCGATACAAGAGCGATGGAACAATTTGGAGGGCTTTATATGAATAATTCAAATGATATTGAAAAAATTGACATAAAACGAATGATAGAAATTGTGCTTGACAGAATTGTATCAATTGTAGTTATTACATTGATATTCGGTTTGATTTCATTTGCACTCAGTAAGTATTTTTTGACGCCCAAGTATGAGTCGAGCATAACCATGTACGTTAACAACAGGAGAAATGTTGCTGAAAGTGAAGTTACGGAAACCAGAATCCTCTCCAGTGATATTACAGCCTCTCAGCAGCTCGTTCCTACTTACATAGAAATGATTAAGAGCGAAAATGTCTTAAGAGAGGTTGCCGACCAGGTAGAAGACAGAACGAAAAAGAAATTCAGTGCCGGAAAGATAAGATCAATGATGACTGCAGAAGCTGTCACGGAAACAGAAATTATTAAGGTTTCCATACAAGCAACAGACCCGGGTATTGCCAGAGAAATTGCCGATACAATTTCAAAAGTGGCTCCGAAGAAAATTCAGAAATTCATAGAACTGAGCAAGGTTCAGATTATAGACGAAGCAAAAATTTCCGGTACACCCGTTTCTCCGAATATAAGAATGAATACGATTATCGGAGCGCTATTGGGTTTTGTTCTCAGTATATCATTTATTCTTCTTAAAGAACTCTTTGACGTGCGTGTTAAATCCGTTGACGACTTGGTAAACAAGTTTGATTATCCCGTACTTGGAACAATTCCGGAAATCTTCGTTTCCTATGATGAGTCTTACGCGGAAAGTGAAGCATAACACTCTTGTGTGAATAGTTGTAATTGAATGATTGGGCGTGCGGAAAGGAAACGTTATAGCTTTAGCTTTTCGGCACGTGAAAGGAATGTGATTAAAATATGGCAAATTTCATATCCGGATTGCGGAAATTTTCTTTAAAGTTTACCAAAGGAGGCAGCTTGAGCACAGGAAGCCCCTTAGTTGTAAAAAGGGCGAAGGTGCTTAATGATAAAAGCTCATTCCATGTTAAAGAAGCTTACAAAGCTCTCAGAACAAATGTTGTGTTTACAATCCCCCGTGAGGGAGCAAAAAAAATAATTGTTACAAGTGCACTTGCCGGCGAGGGCAAAAGTACAAATTGCCTTAATCTTGCAATTTCATTTGCACAGACGGGGGCAAAAGTGCTGATTATAGACTGTGACCTCAGAAAGCCAAACGTGGCAAACTTGCTCAATATTTCTTCTACGCCGGGCCTTTCCAATGTTTTGGCTAATCTTAACACTGTTGATTCAGTAATCGTACATTCGGATTATGCAAACTTAGACGTTATCCCATCGGGAGATATGCCTCCGAATCCTGCTGAACTTTTGGGAAGCAGCAATATGAGCGATACTCTTGATAAGCTGTCTGAAATATATGAATATATATTCCTTGATACTTCCCCGATTAATATCGTAACCGATGCGGCCGTTATGTCAAATATTGTTGACGGCATCCTCATTGTTGTGAGGCAGGGAAGAACAGATAAGGAATCTGTTTCGGAAGCAATAAAGAAACTTTCTTTTGTTGATGCAAATGTTATCGGATTTGTGCTCAACGGCAGACTCAGTGATATCAAGGTTGGTTATCGTTACGGTAAACATGGATATTACAGATACGGAAAGAAAATGAAGTATTACAGAAGCGGCTACGGAAGTTACGGATACGGCGGCTACGGATACGGTGGCTATGGTTACGGCTATGGTTACGGTTACGGTTACTCCAATAAAAGCACTCAAAGCACGGCAACCTCAAATAAAAATAAAAAGTAGGGTGTTATATGATTGATTTTCATACTCATATTTTACCGGAAGTTGATGATGGAAGCACTGATGCCCAAATGTCTGCAGCTCTTTTAAAAGAACTTAAAAATCATGGAGTGAAAAAGGTTTTGCTTACCCCTCATTTTTATGCATACGCATCTTCTGCGGAAGTTTTTTCCGAAATAAGGGAAACCTCGGTGCAAGAGCTTTTAAATGAACTTAAAAAGAATCCCGTGGATATAGAATTGTATCTCGGATGCGAAGTGCTTTATTTTGAAGAGTTGTGGAGAGTTGAAAGTCTTAAGGAGTTTTGCATAAAGGGTACGGAATATATTTTAGTAGAAATGCCCTTTGCACCGTGGCCGGAAAACATGGTCAGAGGCGTGGAAAAGCTCGTAGGAAAAGGTTTAACTCCTGTTATAGCCCATTTTGAGAGGTATATAAAATATAAAGGTAATTGGGAAAAGCTGTGCGAAATGGTGGAAATGGGAGCACTTTTGCAGATGAATTGCAAGTATATAAATGATTTCAAAACCAGGCGCAGGGCTATGAAATTTATAAAGTCCGGAGCGGTTTTTGCAATAGGGACGGACTGTCATAATTTAGAGGACAGAGCACCTGATTACAGAGAAGCAGTAAATATACTTGAAAAAAAACTCAGCGATTCTGAATTTAAACAGCTCATGTCAAGACCCAATAGTATTTTGAAGAATGCAGAAAAAATTTATTGATGGATTATGAACCGCGGACAGTGGTTTATATATTGTATTAGAAAAAGGGGGTAAAAATGATTTTTTACATCCCCTTTTTTATCGTATAGGAAATTGCGTAAAATTAAGACGCGTGCAACTATGTCAACACCGAGCAGATACGCGACATGGGTGAAGCGGCACGCTTCTTTTTTAGAGGAAATGCAGGTGATTTTGTGCGGAACGCATTATATGAGAGATGCAAGTTATGTCCCAGAAAATGCGGAGTAAACAGATATGAGAAAACAGGGTTTTGCAAAGCATACTCAATGCCTAAGGTTGGCAGGGCATCTCTGCACTTTTGGGAGGAACCGTGCATATCGGGAACAAACGGTTCGGGAACGGTTTTCTTTTCAGGATGCACTCTGAGGTGCTGTTATTGTCAGAATTACGCCTTGAGCCGCGGAAACGAGGGAATAGTAACTGATGAAAAGCGGCTTGCTAAGATTTTTTTGAAATTACAATCGGATGGTGCTCATAACATTAATCTTGTTACGGCGGAGCATTATGCACCTTCTGTAAAAGCTGCAGTATTGGAGGCAAAAAATAAGGGGCTTACAATCCCCGTTATACTTAACAGCAGCGGATATGTATCGCTTAGTACTCTTGAACTTTTAAAAGATGTAATAGATGTATATTTAGTGGATTTTAAATATACGGACGAAAAGCTATCAAAACTATACTCTTTGGCTGAAGATTATCCTCAAATTGCCATGCAGGCATTAGAAAAAATGACAGAGCATAAGCCAAGCCCTGTTTTTGACAAAGACGGCATTATGCAAAGCGGAGTGATTGTGAGGCACTTGTGCCTGCCGGGACATACGGAGGATTCAAAAAAGGTTATAGAACAAGTATTTGAAAAATATAAAGATAACGTAGTACTGAGTATAATGAGTCAGTATACTCCCATGGGTAAATCCAAGTTTGAAAATTTGGATAGAAAATTAAGTGAAGAAGAATATAATGATATAATAGATTATTGCATAAGCTTAGGTATTGAGGATGCATATATTCAGGAAGGAGAGGCATCTTCGGAAAGTTTTATCCCCGTTTTTGATGGAAGAGCCATTGAAGGATTATCCGAACCCGCCTCAAACGTCGAAATTTAGGCATCTTTCGGCTTGTCAGTCTTGAAAGGCGACAGCCTGTCTGCGTCCTCCGCACCAAAATCTGCACAAAATTTCGTTCGTTTGAGGTTCGAAGAATTTTTTGCAAACTATTTTTCTGCCGATACAAGGCAAAAACGAAGTCCATACTGTCGTATGGGCAAGACTTTTAACGACGTAGCGGCAAAAAAGAGGAAGCAAAAAACGTGGTTCGGATAATGCTTCAATGGCTAATGGGGTTGTTTTTTAGAAAAAAGTTGCAGTTTGCTATAAAAATATCATTTAACACTTGAAAAGATATAGCGAAAAATGTTATAATGTACCTTAGATGCAAATTGCTTTTAATTTCGGAAAGGAATGATTATACAATGGAAAACGTTTTTGACGTTTTAAAAGAGAGAGGTCTTCTTGCACAGACCACTCATGAAGAGGAAATCAGAGAGCTTCTCGGAAAAGAGAAGGTTACTTTTTATATCGGATTTGACCCCACAGCAGACAGCCTTCATGTAGGTCACTTTCTTCAAATGGTTGTTATGCGTCATATGCAGATGCACGGACATCGTCCCATCGCACTTGTAGGCGGCGGAACGGGACACATAGGAGATCCTTCGGGAAGAACCGATATGCGTCAGATGATGACAAAGGAAACTATTGACTATAACTGTGAACGATTTAAAGAGCAGCTTTCCAAGGTTATTGATTTTTCTGATGGCAAGGCTATTATGGTTAATAATGCCGACTGGCTTCTTGACCTTAATTATGTTGAGTTTATCCGTGACATCGGCTCTTGCTTCTCCGTAAATCAGATGCTTTCTGCAGAGTGTTTTAAGCAAAGACTTGAAAAGGGGCTTTCTTTCCTTGAATTTAACTATATGCTTATGCAGAGTTATGACTTTTTGATGCTCAGTCGTAAATATGACTGTAAGATTGAGCTTGGCGGAGACGACCAATGGAGCAATATTCTCGGTGGTCTTGACCTTTGCAGAAGAAAAGACCAGAAGCAGGTTTACGGAATGACCTTTACTCTTCTTACAAACAGTGAAGGTAAAAAAATGGGTAAGACTGCAAACGGTGCCGTTTGGCTTGCACCCGAAAAGACATCTCCTTACGAATTTTATCAGTATTGGAGAAATGTAGATGACAATGACGTATGCAAATGTCTTAAACTTCTTACATTTATTCCTATGGACGAAATCCGTGAATATGAAAAGCTTGAGGGAAGCCAGCTTAACCGAGTAAAGGATATCCTTGCATATGAGGTGACAAAGCTTGTTCACGGCGAAGCAGAGGCGCAGAAGGCAAGGGAAACGGCTGCCGCGATTTTCTCAGGTCAGGGTGATGCATTAAATATGCCCTCGGCACAGGTAACGGCAGAGCAGATAGGCGACGGAATCGCAGTTTTGGATCTTCTCAGTCTTGTAAGCTTTATTCCTTCTAAGGGAGAGGGCCGTAGACTCATCCAGCAAGGTGGCCTTAGTATAGAGGGCGAAAAGGTTACGGGAATTGACCTTGTTATAACAAAAGATAGCTTCAAAGAAGGAAAAATTGTTGTTAAAAAAGGTAAAAAATCCTTCCTTAAAATTGAACTTGCATAGCCAAAAAGGCAGGTGGATGTATGTCTGATGTTGTTATTTCCGGCTACTATGGTCTGGGAAACAGCGGAGATGAAGCTTTACTCAGGAGTATAGTGGACGATTTAAAGAAAATCGATCCCGATATTACAATTACAGCACTTTCGGGGAATGCCTCCCTTACCAATAAAATGTACGGGATAAAAACCGTTAATCGGTTTAATCCGTTTTCGATTATAAAGGAATTTCGCTCGGCAAAGCTTCTTTTAAGCGGGGGAGGAACTTTAATTCAGGATGCAACCAGTACCAAGAGCCTACTTTATTACTTGGGAATTATTTCCTTGGCAAAAAAAATGGGGCTTAAGGTGATGCTCTATGCAAATGGTATGGGTCCGTTAAAGGAAAAAAATGTTTCAAGGGTAAGTCGGGTTCTTAATAAAGTAGATTTAATTACGCTTAGGGAAACTGTCTCCTTAGAGGAGATTAAAAGGTGTAAGATTGTAACGCCTGAGGTATTGGTGACGGCTGATCCTGCATTTAATCTGACCTTGGAGAATGAACACTGTGCCGATGAAATCTTTGCAAAGTACAGTGTTCCTAAGGATTCAAAAATAGTCGCCGTTTCTGTAAGGGAATCTAAGAATCTGCCAAGGGATTTTGAGGAGAAAATGGCACATGTTCTTGATGAAATTTCAAGAAAAGGGTATCTTCCGATTTTTATTCCCATGCAGATTAGTGCCGATCTTGACATTTCGCTGAGGATTGCAAGCCAAATGAAGGAGCAATCAAAGGTTATAGATACACAAATGCAGGTAGAAGAAATGTTAGCACTCATAGCAAAATGCGAAATAGTGTGCGGCATGCGTCTTCATATGCTTATATTTGCATCGGTTATGAATGTTCCCATGGCGGGGGTTGCGTATGACCCAAAAATTAAAGGCTTCATGGAATACATGAATCAAAAAACCTATGTCGAGCTTGAAAATTTTAATGAAGAGGAATTTAAAAACATAGTATTTTTATGCCTTCAAAACAGCTCCATGTTAAGGCAGGAACTTTGTGAAAAATCAAAGCCCCTTCGCGAGAAGGCAAGGCAGAATGCACAGTTGGCAGTACAGCTGTTGACCAACGGGAGTTCTACGTAAAAAATAAAGGTCGGAGAAAAGGAGGGCCGTAATAGTGAAAAAAGCATTGAAAACAATTGCAATAATTTACCTGACTCTAATCATTATTGTCGGTTCTCTTGTGATCTGGCAATGGGATAACGTGAAAAGCGTTTATATAGGTCTTAAGGAATCCCAAGAGCAGATAGAGAACAGAAGAATAAAAAATCAGACCGCATTGGTAGATGATATAAATAAGTTTCTTGACGAGCCTCTAAGAGAATTAACCGAGGAAGAAAAGAAGCAGATAGAGGAAGGAAGCACCGCTCTTTCCGAGGTATACGCCAAGATATTTGAGGAAAAAGAAGCTCTTTCAAAATCAATACAGGATCAAAAGAAGTCTGAGTCCGATAAAAAATCGGAATTGGCAGAAAATAAAAAGAAAAAGGACGAGATTGTAAGTAAATATATGGCACAGATATATTCACTTCAGGGAGAGTATACTGCCCGTGCAGAAGCTACAATAAAGCAGGGTGCTCGCTATTACGAAAGTATAAAGGCACACCCGCAGGATCCCGTCGCCCGTGCAAAAACGATAACACATTTTACCCCTGTAGTAAGAGGACTTGAGGCGGAATGTGACGGCAGATTTGAGAAAATTGTTGCCAAGCTGCAAAAAGAACTTGAGGCAGCTAAAGTTGATACCGATATTGTAGGAACGATTAGAGAAACATATAAAAATGAAAAACAGCTTAAGCTTTCATATTATTCAAATAAGTATCTAAAATAAGGTGCGTTGCTCTGCGTAGGCAGGGCAGGGTACCTTATTGCTTTCTATAGATATGTGTCCTTGGAGAGGGAACTTAAAAACTACTACATTATATTAAAAAAGGAGAGGGGTATATGCTGAAAAAGCTTTCCTTCAAAGGCGGAACACATCCAAAAGATAATAAGAGTCAAACCTCCGCCAAGACAATTGAAACACTGACGTCACCAACGGAGTTAATTTTTCCATTGGCACAGCACATTGGTGCTCCGTGCACGCCCTGTGTGCAGAAAGGGGACTATGTAAAGGTGGGGCAGAAAATTGCCGATTGTGAGGCGTTTGTAAGTGCACCTATTCACTCTTCAGTATCGGGAACGGTAAAGGATTTTAAAATGTATCCCGTGTCAAACGGTTCTATGGTTGAGTCCATTGTCATAGAAAATGATTTTAAGGACACGATTGATGAATCGGTCAAACCGATAGATTATAAAACAGTTAATCCTGATGATATTCCCAAATTGGTACGTGAGGCAGGCATTGTAGGCATGGGCGGTGCGGCATTCCCCACTCATGTAAAGCTTATGCCGCCTGCAGACAAAAAGATTGATACAATTATTGTTAATTGCTCCGAGTGCGAGCCGTATCTTACAAGCGACTACAGGGTGATGATAGAAACTCCCGAAGAAATTGTTACGGGACTTATGGTGGTGCTTTACAGATTTGGTATTGAAAACGGACATATTGCTATTGAAGATAACAAGCCTCTTGCCTTTGAAAAGATGAAAGAGGCGTGTAAGGATACTCCTATAAAGGTGGACGCTCTTAAAACCAAGTATCCTCAGGGTGGTGAAAAACAGCTCATTTATGCTGTGACAAAGAGAAAGGTTCCGCTGGGCGGACTTCCTGCGGACACAGGAACAATAGTTATCAATACAGATACATGTGCGGCAATCGGACGAAAATTCATGTATGGTATGCCTCTTACAAGGAGAAATGTTACTATTGTAGGTACGCCTTTCCCAAGAGAGATAAACTATAGGGTCCGCATTGGTACCCCGATAGACTACATAATTGAGCAGAACGGTGGATTTGTGGAAGAACCGAAAAAGATAATCATAGGCGGTCCTATGATGGGTGTGGCACAGTTCAGACTGGATATACCTGTTATTAAGGCTAATTCTGCAATTCTTGCATTTACCGAAAAAGAAGCAAATATTCCCGAGGAGAGTGCTTGTATCAGGTGCGGAAAATGTGTAGAGCAATGTCCTATGGGACTGATGCCCCTCTATATTTATGATTTTGCGAAACGCGGCGATATGGACGCATGCGAAAAATATAACGCAGATGCTTGCATAGAATGCGGATGCTGCAGCTTCGGTTGTCCCGCAAAGAGGAATATGGTACAGGCAATACGTGTTGCAAAACAAAATGTGCTTGCAGAAAAACGAAAGAGAGCACAACAGGAAAGGAATGAACAAGGTGGAAAGTAATTTTAAATTAAGAGTGTCATCAACACCTCATGTAAGGTCAAAATGCAGTGTTGACGATATTATGTTGGATGTTATCATTGCACTTATGCCTGCGGCGTTTGCGGGAGTGATTTTATTCGGTCAAAGAGCTTTGGCGGTGCTTTTAGTTTCTGTTGCCGCTTGTGTGGGATTTGAGCTTGTATATCAGATTCTTGCACATAAAAAGCTTACAATAAAAGATTTCAGTGCCGTTGTAACGGGATTGCTCTTAGGTCTAACCATGCCGTCAGGCGTCCCCATTTATGTGATTATAGTTGCCGCATTTATTGCAATTGTTGTCACAAAGCAGCTTTTTGGCGGAATCGGTCAGAATTTCATGAATCCCGCCTTGGTAGGAAGAGCTTTTGCATTAGCTTCTTTCCCCGCAGTAATGACCTCGTTTGCTTATCAGAAAATTGATTTCTTTCAAAATGCGGCAGATGTTATGACGGGAGCAACTCCACTTTCAAAGGAATACTTTTTGAAAGCTCCCACAATTAAAGAGCATTTTGTTGGTATGTATGAAAATGGGACGGCAATCCCCGGCTCTATAGGTGAAACATGTGCTTTGGCACTTTTACTGGGATTTGCATATCTTCTCATCCGCAGAGTAATAAGTGCAAGGATACCCCTTGCGTACATAGGCAGTGTAATGCTGATGACATGGGCTTTTGGCTCCAATGCATCGGTATCAGCACAAAGCCCCATCCTTGCAGTAATGAGCGGCGGTGTGCTTTTAGGTGCCATCTTTATGGCAACAGATTATGTAACAAGCCCCACGACCTCTGTCGGACAGATAATTTTCGGAATAGGATGCGGTGTGATTACCTGCGTAATAAGATTCTGGGGAGGATATCCCGAAGGTGTAACATACGCAATACTTCTTATGAATGTTCTTACGCCTCTTATTGACAGATGGACCATGCCTAAGCCTTTCGGCAAAGTGAAGAATTGAGGTGCGAGTATGAAAAAGGAATTTATAAAGCTTTCGGGGATTCTTTGTGCAATCACCCTTGTTGCCGCAATGCTTCTTGCAGGTGTGAATCATATAACAAAGCTAAAGATTGAAGAGGCTGAGAAAAAAGCTACAGATGAAGCCATGGAAAAAATACTTCCCGATGCGAAATGTGAACCGGTAGAAGAAAATGTGTTCGTCGGTAAAAAGGGAAACAGCATTGTCGGCTATTGTGCAAAAGTAACCACCACCGGCTACGGCGGAGCAATTGAAATGATGGTTGCCTTTGATATGGAGCAGAATATAAGCGGTATAGAAATTTTAAGTCACAGTGAAACAGCAGGATTGGGAGCTAAAGCGGCTGACAAGGAATTTAAAGACCAATTTAAAGGAAAAAGCTCCAATCTGACCGTTGTTAAAGGTGAGGCAGGCACCACACAGCAGGTTTCTGCGATTACGGGTGCTACAATAACAAGCCGTGCAATTGCAGAAACAGGCATAGCTATGGCAAAAGAAAAGGTGATGCCCTATTTTGAAACTAAGCTTGACGAAGCAATCGGAAACGGAGGTGGAAAGTGATGCTGAAAACGATTAAAAACGGACTTATAGATGAAAATCCTATATTTGTACAGGTTTTGGGTATGTGTCCCACTCTTGCAGTAACCACATCGCTTATTAACGGTATTGGTATGGGACTTTCCGTAACCTTTGTTCTGATTCTTTCCAACATGCTTATATCCATGCTGAGAAAAGTCATTCCGCAGAAAATACGTATTGCGGCATATGTTGTAATTATTGCAACCTTCGTAACCATAGTTGACCTTGTACTTAAGGCGTATGTTCCTTCTCTTTCGCAGTCTTTGGGTCTTTTTATTCCTCTGATTGTTGTAAACTGTATAATTCTTGCCCGTGCAGAGGCTTTTGCATCTAAAAATACAGTTTTAAAATCTGCGGCAGACGGTCTTGGAATGGGACTTGGATTTACTGTTGCCCTTTCCATTATTTCCGCAGTGCGTGAAATACTCGGTAACGGTACTATTTTAGGAATGAGCGTAGGCATCGCAAATCCTGCAACCGTAATGATACTTCCTCCGGGAGGCTTCTTAACACTTGGTATTATTTTAGGAATTATAAATGTAATAAGAAACAGAAAGGAGCAGAGATAAATGACCGCGTTGATAGGAATTGCATTAACCTCTATATTTGTACAGAACTTCGTTCTGGTTAAATTCTACGGAATTTGTCCGTTCCTGGGTGTTTCAAAAAAGCTTGACACGGCACTTGGAATGGGTATGGCAGTAACCTTTGTAATGACCCTTGCCTCAATGCTTACATGGGCGTGTCAGAAGTTTATTCTTGTTCCCTTAGATATGGAATATATGCAGACGATAGCCTTTATCGTTATAATTGCGGCATTGGTTCAGTTTGTAGAAATGTTTTTACAAAAATCAATCCCGTCACTCTACAGTGCATTGGGAATATATCTTCCCCTTATCACCACCAACTGTGCCGTGCTTGGCGTTGCACTTCTTAATGTACGCAGTGCTTCTGTAATTAATCCTGCAGGAACTTATACTTTGATTGAATCTGTTGTGAACGGGTTCAGTGCAGGTATCGGCTTTCTTTTGGCAATAGTTCTTTTCGCAGGTGTAAGAGAACGTCTTGAAAGCTCTGATATTCCCAAGGCGCTTACGGGAGTGCCGATTGCACTTATCAGTGCGTCGCTTCTTGCAATTGCGTTTATGGGATTTCAGGGTATGTCATTCTGAGACTCTTGGGAAAGGAAGGTTTGAAAAATGAAGGAAATATTATTACCGGCACTTGCAATGGGAGCTGTCGGACTTGTACTTGGACTGCTTCTTGCCTTGGCATCTAAAATATTTGCAGTAGAAAAGGACGAGAGGGCAGAGGAAATCGCTTCCGTTCTTCCGGGAGCAAACTGCGGAAGCTGCGGATATGCCGGATGCAGTGCCTATGCCGGTGCAGTATCCAAGGGCGAGGCGAAGATTAATTGCTGCAGCCCCGGAGGTCAGAGCGTGGCAGATGCCATCGCTGAGATTATGGGAGTATCGGGTGAAGCAGTGGAGGAAAAATGTGCTGTAATTGCTTGTAACGGTACAGCGGATAAAGCTGCGGATAAGTATGAATATGTCGGCATCGAAGATTGCATAACCGCATCAAGGCTTCAGGGCGGCGGCTCAAAGGCATGTACATACGGATGCCTCGGATACGGATCTTGTGCCAAAGTCTGCCAAAACAATGCAATCAAAATTGAAAACGGCATTGCCGTAGTAGATCTGGAAAAATGCGGGGGTTGCGGCGAATGTGCGGCGGCATGCCCCAAAAATCTTATTAGTATAGTACCTAAAAAGGTGAAGTATATTGTAAAGTGCCACTCCTGTGATAAGGGTGCGGAAATGAAAGAAAAGTGCTCTGTAGGATGCATCGGATGCAGAATATGTGAGAAGAACTGCCCTGTAGGTGCAATAAAGGTTGAGAATAATTGTGCGCATATTGAACAGTCACTTTGTACAAGCTGTGGGTTATGTGCCGAAAAATGTCCTAAAAAAATCATCATATCTTCAAATAAGGATGATGTACAATGAGCATCCATAAAAAAAGGCTGAAAGCTCTTTTTCAAGGGGCTTTATACGTTGCCTTATATTACCTTATCAGTATTGGTGTGCAGCTCGTGTTTCTTTTTTGGCAACGAAGTATATTAAATAAATCAATATCTATGGCGTACACCAATATGGTTGATTACACATACGCATTAAGCAGTATCAGTGCCATATTTTCAATATTTGTATTCGGCCTCATAGGGAAACTCAGAAAAGAGCCGATTCATACAGTTATCAGAAATGAGAAGGTAGTTCCCGTTATTAATATTATGGCGGTATGCATGGCGATTGGTGCAAGATTGTTGGTTTCGGTCTTTTATTCCTATGCACAAAAAATACAGCCTTTAAAGGAATCAATTGAAGAAGCGGAAGCGGTTGCTCCCGAATTTCACTTCTTTGGACAGATTGTAGTTGCATTATTTGCCATAATTATACTGATGCCATTTTTTGAGGAAATACTTTTCCGCGGTCTTATTATGGGCGAGCTTATGAAAAGCTTCCGCCCATGGTCAGCAATTATACTCCAGGCAATATTTTTTGCAGCGGCACACATGATGCTTTTTCAATCCCTGTTTACCTTTGCCGTCGGTGTTTTATTAGGCATAGTATATTATAAAACCCGCAGTTTAAAAACGGCAACGCTGTTTCACGGTGCATTTAATCTGTCGGTGATTATTCCGCAGATTGACATGTCTTTAAAAAGTGCAATTGTCTATGGGGTATCGGGGATAGTCCTGTGCGGATTCTCTTTGGCATATATCATTTTATACGGTAAAAATAAATAATTCCAAAAAAGAAATTCGTAATTTTAACGAATTTCTTTTTTTATGATTGACAATCACATATGAATGTGGTAACATATGAATGTACAAACATATGAATGGAGGGACATATATGCATGAACATAATCATGAGGCTTTGCTTAATATGGTGCGTCATGAGCTTCCCACAGATGAACTGCTTTGCGATTTAGCAGATTTATTCAAGGTTTTCGGTGATACAACGAGGATGAAAATTCTGTTCTCGCTTTTTGAATCGGAAATGTGTGTATGTGCCATTGCAGAGCTTTTGGGGATGGCTCAGAGTGCAATATCCCATCAGCTAAAGGTTCTTAAAAATAATAAGCTTGTAGACTCTCGCAGGGAGGGAAAAACCATTTTTTACTTTCTTGCAGATGACCACGTGAGGAGTATTATTGCACAGGGCTTTGACCATCTTATTGAAGAGAGAAAGGACGATAAAAATGATAAAAAAATATGAGGTTTCAGAAATTGATTGCGCAGTATGTGCAGGAAAAATTGAGGATGCAATTAAAAAAATTGACGGAGTAAAAAGCGCTATGCTTAATTTTATTATGCAGACACTTACCGTGGAAGCAGATGAAGCCGAATTTGGACGTATTGAAAAGGAAATTATAAAGGCAGGAAGAAAAACCGAGCGTAATTTTGAGTTGAGTGAAATATGACGAAAAGACAAAGAAAAAATCTATATAAGATACTTGTATCGGCAGTATTGATTGTTGTATCGGCAGTTTTCGTGAAAAATGAGTATGTGCAAATACCGCTATTTTGTACCGCATATGTACTTTCGGGATTTGATGTGCTATGCTCTGCACTAAGGAAAATATTTTCAAGACAGCTTTTTGACGAAGAAATACTTATGTCCGTGGCAACGGTTGGTGCACTTATGTTGCATGAGTTTTCAGAAGCCGCAATGGTTATGACGCTCTATCAGTTAGGTGAGCTTTTTCAAAGTGTGGCAGTGGGAAAAAGCCGCAAATCCATAAAAGAGCTGATGAAGCTGAAAGCGGATTTTGCTACGGTTATAAGAGATGGAAAGGAAATAAAGGTCATTCCGGAAGAAGTTGAAAAAGGGGAGATGATCCTTGTTATTCCCGGTGAGAAAGTAGCCTTGGACGGAATTATTGAGGAAGGATTCAGCTTTTTTGATACTTCCTCGCTTACGGGGGAGAGTATACCCCGTGAGCTTAAAGCGGGTGACCATGTTTTCAGCGGAATGATAAATATACAAAGCCCCGTAAAAATTAAGACGGAAAGCGTCTACAAGGAAAGCACCGTGGCAAAGATTCTTAATTTGGTGGAAACTTCATCTCTCTACAAATCACAATCTGAAAAATTCATAACGAAGTTTTCCCGTAAATACACTCCATGCGTATTCTTTGCGGCACTTGCGACGGCTATAGTTCCCACGCTTTTATTTGGACAAAGCTTCTCCGGCTGGCTCAGGCGTGCGTTGGTATTTCTCATCGTTTCATGCCCTTGTGCACTGGTGATTTCAGTGCCGCTATCTTTTTTCGGAGCAATAGGTGCAGCCTCAAAACAAGGGGTGCTTATAAAAGGCTCGGAGTATATTGAAACATTGTCGAAAACCTCAATTGTCGCCTTTGACAAAACGGGAACGGTGACCAAGGGAGAATTTTCCGTTTCAAAAATATGTGCACTTGATATCAGCGAAGAAAAGCTGCTGGAAATAACAGCATATGCGGAAAGCTTTTCAAATCATCCCATAGCACTTTCCATAGTTAAAGAATACGGAAAGGAAATTCAGAAAGAGCGTATAAAGAATGTAGTTACCATTCACGGAAAGGGAATTTCGGCAGAGATTGACGGAAAAAGAGTATTGGTAGGTAGCCGTCAGCTTCTGATTGATAATGAAATTAACATACCGCATAATGATGATGGCGTGACCGGCGTATATGTGGCATATGATAATAGTGCCGCAGGCTTTATTCTCTTGGAAGATCAAGTCAAAGAAAATGCCTCCAAAAGTCTGCAAACTTTGAAAAAGGCAGGGATTAAACGCACGGTAATGCTGACAGGGGATAACGAAAATGCGGCACAAAAGGTCGGAAAAACGATAGGTCTCGATGAGGTCTATGCACAGCTTCTGCCCCAAGATAAAGTGGAAAAGGTTTTACAAATGAAAAAGGAAGGCATAACAGCCTTTGTAGGGGACGGCATAAATGATGCCCCTGTTCTTTCATGTGTAGATGTAGGCTTTGCCATGGGAGGATTGGGAAGTGATGCAGCAGTTGAAGCGGCGGATATTGTAATTATGAATGACGATTTATCATTAGTTGCCGGGGCAGTGGCACTTTCCAAAAAAACCATGAAAATTGTGCGGCAAAATATAGCTTTGTCTCTTGGTGTTAAGTTTGGAGTAATGATTTTAAGCATATTGGGATTTGCCAATATGTATGCGGCAATATTTGCCGATGTAGGTGTAATGATTATTGCAGTGCTTAATTCCATGCGAATGATGAAAAAGAAGCGTGCCGCTTCACCCTTTGTCGCACCCTTGCCCGGTGCGAACACAGTTTCATGCGTCTTAATTTCAGGTAAATTCCTATAAGAACAACAAAAAATGGTGTTAGCTAAGCTAACACCATTTTATTGTAATCTTCTCTGGTTAATAAGGAGATTATTTGTTTTTTGCAAAGCATTCGCTGCAGTAAACAGGTCTGTCGTCCTTGGGAACGAAAGGAACCTTTGCTTCTCCGCCGCATTCAGCGCAAACAGCAGTATACATTTCTCTGTTTTCTCTGAGAGATGCCTTCTTAGCTGCTCTGCAGTCCTTACATCTCTGAGGCTCGTTCTGGAAGCCTTTTTCAGCATAGAATTCCTGTTCGCCTGCTGTGAACACGAATTCCTGTCCGCAATCTTTGCAGACTAAAGTCTTGTCTTCGTACATTTTCGAATCTCCTTACCTTTACCTATAAAAATATTTTTTACCCGTTACGGTTACCACGCCGATTCGGGCATATAGCAATGTAATTTTCGCCATGCAGCTATTCTTTGGAAGAAATCTTCTCAAACTTTTTCTTTATTCGCTGCAGTGCATTATCTATAGCCTTTACATCCTTGCAGACAATTTTGGATATGTCCGCATAGCTGTGACCTTTAAGATAAAGCGACAGTACAGATGCCTCAAACTGAGATAATATACGGCTCATATCCGAACCTAACGCATCTGCGTTTTCTTTTTTAATTACTATTTCTTCGGGATTAAGATTTTCAGCATGTCCCAAAAGCTGTTCCAAAGTAGAATCGTTTTCATCATCTGAAAGCGGTTTATTCAGTGAAACATAAAAATTAAGAGGTGCATGCTTTTGTCTGCTGGCGTTTTTTACGGCGGTTAGAATTTGCCTTGTTACACAAAGGTCGGCAAATGTCTTGAATGATACACCACGCTCAAGACTAAAATCCCTCACAGCTTTAAACAGACCAATCATACCCTCTTGAATAATGTCATCCCTATCAGCACCGGCAATAAAATAAGAAAGAGATTTATTGCGAACAAAAACACGATACTTGCTGAGTAAATAATCAAGTGCTCGGTCATTTCCTTGCCCGGCCAGAACAGCCAACTTTTCATCACTGAATGAGGCAAAGTTATTTAGTGAATTTAAATTACTCATATAACGCCTCCACATACTACTATAACACTTAAAATTTCAGATGTCAAGAAAAAATACTGTAAAATGCTTAAAATTAAGCATCCTACAGTATTTTTTTTGTCGAATATTAACAAAAATCGTCGTGTATAGATATTTTATTCCTGATTTACCATCATTTCCTGAAATTCGCTTCTGCTTATAAGCACCTTGCGGG
>JAZNYX010000042.1:0-7212 GCA_045594665.1 Clostridia bacterium
CGGTATTATGGAGCACGTTGAGCGTGCAGGTGTACACAGCGGTGACTCTATCGCAGTATATCCGCCATTCAATATAACAGATAAGATGCTTGACAAGATTGTTGACTGCTCAACAAAGCTTGCACTTTCTCTTAAAACTCAGGGACTTATCAATATTCAGTATGTTGTATATGATAACGAGCTTTATGTTATTGAGGTTAATCCCAGAGCATCAAGAACAGTTCCCTATATCAGTAAGGTTACAGGTATTCCTATGATTGACCTTGCAACTCAGGTTATGCAGGGAGCTTCCCTTCTTTCCCTCGGTTATGGAAGCGGTCTTTACAAGATGCCCCCCTACTATGCAGTTAAGGTTCCCGTATTCTCATTCGAGAAGCTTTCGGGTATCAACTCCATCTTAGGACCTGAAATGAAGTCCACAGGTGAGGTTTTAGGTATAGGCAAAACTCTTAACGAAGCACTTTACAAAGGTCTTGTTTCAGCAGGCTTCAACCTTGACAGCAAGAGCGGAGTATATATCAGCGTTGATTCAAAGGATAAGTACGACCTTATCGAGCTTGCAAAGAAGCTTTACGATGCAGGTCTTGAAATCTACGCAGATGAAACAAATGCAATTATTATAGATTCATTAGGAATCCCCGTGGAAACAGTTGAGGGCGAAAAGATTTATTCACTTCTTGAAAGCGAAAAGATTGGTTATATAATTCACACCAACTCAGGCAGACCCAAGGAAATTGAGAAGTTTATCAGACTTCACCGCAGAGCACTTCAGCTTAGCATTGCATGTCTTACCTCTCTTGATACTGCAAACGCACTTGCAGATATTCTCTTAAGTCGTTTCAATCAGTATAATACAGAGCTTACAGATATTGCAAAGCTTCGCACCGAGAAGCTTAACATTCCCTTTATCAAGATGCAGGGAACGGGTGACGACTATATATTCATCAATAACTTTGATGGAAACATTGCATTCCCCGAAGCACTTGCAATTGTATTCTCCGACCGCCGCAGAGGTATCGGTGCAGATGGACTTGTTCTTATTGAAAAATCCGATGTGGCAGATGCTAAGATGCGTATTTTCAATACTGACGGCAGTGAAGGCAAAATGGCAGGTAACGCTATCCGTTGCGTAGGTAAGTACCTTTGGGATAACGGCTATGTAACACACCGCCATATCGCAATTGAAACTGCAAGCGGTATAAGAAAGCTGACGCTTCACCTCTTTGACCACAAGGTTACAAGCGTAACCGTTCAGATGGGTCAGGCACAGTTTAATCCCGCTCAGATTCCCGTGGATATGCCCGGTGACAAAGTAATCAACGAAAAGGTTACAATCGGCGGTAAGAAATATGATATTTCCTGCGTATCTATCGGTAATCCCCACTGCGTTGTTATCTGCGATAATGTATATAACATTGATGTGGAAACAATCGGTCCCAGATTTGAAAATGCACCTATCTTCCCCGAAAGAATCAACACAGAATTTGTTAAGATAATCGACAAGCGTACTATCAGAATGAGAGTATGGGAACGCGGTAACGGCGAAACTCCTGCCTGCGGCACAGGTGCTTGTGCTGCGGCTATTGCAGCAGTTGAAAACGGCTACTGTGAAAAGGATACCGACATTTCCGTAAGAGTTGAGGGCGGCGAGCTTATCGTGCGCTACACAGACGAGGGAGTATTCCTGACGGGTGATGCGGAGAAGGTATTTGAAGGCGTTTACGAATACTAAAACGGGATGTTAAAAATGCCCAGATCATTCGTTGGCGATTGATTATATTTTGAAAGAGCGTATTTCTTTTAAAGATATGCTTATCGGTTGAAATCCGTACAACGGATTTCTGTTTTAGATGCCAACGAATTACGAACAAACTTCACCTCTCGCTGTATACACATACAGCTTCGGGTAACCTGCGGCAAGCCGCAGTTCAGTTTGTCCGTTCTGAACATTTTTTCCTATCCCTTTGAAACCACATTATTAGTTTGTAAAAATGAATATTGGTGTATAAAATATGGTTTTATGCACCAATATTCAAAAATTTATGAATTTTTATGCAAAAACACTTGCATAATTATACATTTAGTGTTATACTCTATTCAATGAAATATTGATATCAAAAAAGGAGTTAGTTATTATGGATAAAAAGGATATTAAAAAAGTAGTTCTCGCCTACAGCGGCGGACTTGATACATCAATCATTATTCCGTGGCTTAAGGAAAACTACAACAACTGTGAGGTTATCGCCGTTGCAGGTAACGTAGGACAGAATGACGAGCTTGAAGGGCTTGAAGAAAAGGCTATCAAGACAGGCGCATCCAAGCTTTATGTGCTTGACCTTACTGAAGAATATGTTAATGATTACATTATTCCCACAATGAAGGCAGGTGCAATTTACGAGGAATATCTTCTCGGCACAAGCCATGCACGTCCCTGTATTGCTAAAGGTCTTGTAGATATTGCAATCAAGGAAAACGCAGACGCAATCTGCCACGGCTGCACAGGTAAGGGTAATGACCAGGTTCGTTTCGAGCTTGCAATCAAGCATTTTGCTCCCAAGATGCCCATTATCGCACCCTGGCGTATTTGGGATATTAAATCCCGTGAAGAGGAAATTGAATATGCGGAAGCACACAATGTTCCTCTTAAGATTAACCGTGAAACAAACTACTCAAAGGATAAGAACCTCTGGCACCTTTCTCACGAGGGTCTTGACCTTGAAGATACAGGTAACGAGCCGCAGTATGAAAAGCCCGGTTTCCTTGAAATGGGCGTTTCTCCCATCATGGCACCCGATGAGCCTACATATATCACTCTTGACTTTGAGCAGGGTGTTCCCGTGGCATTCAATGACAAGAAAATGAGTGCAAAGGAAATCATTCTTGCCCTTAATGAAGTTGGCGGAAAGAATGGTATCGGTCTTCTTGACATCGTTGAAAACCGTCTTGTAGGTATGAAATGCCGCGGCGTATATGAAACTCCCGGTGGTGCAATTCTTTACAAGGCACACAGCGTTCTTGAATCCATCTGCCTTGATAAGATGACACTTCATGAAAAGCAGAAGCTTTCCATCACATTTGCAGAGCTTGTTTATAACGGTCAGTGGTTTACTCCCTTGCGTGAAGCGCTCAGTGCATTTGTGGATAAGACACAGGAAAAGGTTACAGGTAAGGTGCGCCTTAAGCTCTACAAGGGTAACATGATTAATGCAGGTGTATGGAGTGATTACAGCCTTTACTCCGAAGAAATTGCAACCTTTGGTGAGAGTGACTACAATCAGAAGGATTCCGAAGGATTTATCAACCTTTTCGGTCTTCCCATTGCGGTACAGGCTATGGTTGATGCAAAAAACAAATAACGGACGTATTAAAACAGCACTGAACGCATAAAGCATGAAGGCTCATATCATGGTAATTAGAAAGCGTAGATATTTAAGTTTAATCCCGTTTGTCGGGAAAAAATTTGCTCCACGAATTTTATTGAATTATATGCTTTATGCTACGAACAAACTTCACCTCTCGCTGTATACACATACAGCTTCGGGTAACCCACGGCAAGCCGTGGTTCAGTTTGTCCGTTCCGCACTATTTTACTACATCCTCACAAAAAAAGTATGAAACTGTAGTAAAGAAATTTACTACAGTTTCATACTTAACAGACAATGGAGGTAAAAATATGGATAAAATGTGGGCAGGGCGTTTTTCAAAAGCCCTGGACAAAGAAGCTGATGATTTTAATTCATCCATACATTTTGACTGCAAAATGTACAAGCAGGATATTGAGGGTTCTATCGCCCATGCGACTATGCTTGCCGAGTGTAATATCATTTCAAAAAGTGACAGTGAAACAATTATCGCAGGACTTAAAGGAATCCTTGCCGATTTAAACAGCGGCACCCTTCCCTTTGACTTTGATGCGGAAGATATTCACATGTTTGTGGAGGCCGAGCTTACAAAGCGTATTGGAGATGTGGGCAAAAGACTTCACACAGCAAGAAGCCGTAACGACCAGGTTGCCTTAGATATCCGCCTTTACATGCGTGACGAGTCAAACGAGGTTATTTCCCTTATTAAAAAACTTCTCGGTGCTATTTTAGTACAGGCAGAAGCTAATAAGGAAACAATCCTCCCCGGCTACACACATCTTCAGCGTGCACAGCCGATTATGTTTGCCCATCATCTGTGTGCATATGCAATGATGTTTATCCGTGATATAGGAAGAATTGAGGATGCGCTTAAGAGAATGAACTTCTCTCCCCTCGGCTCCTGCGCGCTTGCAGGAACAACCTATGAAACTGACCGCAGCCTGACGGCAAAGCTCCTTGGTTTTGACGGGATTACCTTAAACAGCATTGACGGCGTTTCAGACCGTGACTTCTGCGTTGAACTGATGAGTGCATTTGCACTTGTTATGACTCATCTTTCAAGATTCTCCGAGGAAGTAATTTTATGGTCATCATGGGAATTCAAATTCGTAGAGCTTGACGATTCTTATACAACAGGTTCCTCTATTATGCCCCAGAAGAAAAATCCCGACATGGCAGAGCTTGTCCGCGGTAAGACAGGCAGGGTGTACGGTGATTTAATGGCTATGCTGACAATCTTAAAGGGTATTCCCCTTGCATACAACAAGGATATGCAGGAGGATAAGGAAGCAATCTTTGACAGCGTGGAAACCGTTAAAAAATGCCTCAGCATTTTTGCTCCCATGATTGAGACAATGTCTGTACGTGCAGACAAGATGTATGCCGCGGCAGGCGAAGGCTTTATCAACGCCACCGACCTTGCTGACTATCTTGTAAAGAAGGGGCAGCCTTTCAGAAGTGCGTATAAGACGGTAGGACAGATTGTGGGAAAATGCGTGGCGGAAAAGAAAACCCTTGAAACGCTTACCCTCCCCGAATACAACGAATTTGACAATCTTTTTGAAGAAGATTTGTACGCAGAAATCGACCTTAAAAACTGCGCGGAAAAACGAATTTCCGCAGGCGGCACTTCGGTAGCATCTATTAATACGCAGATTGAATATATTAAGAAATTTGTATAACAAAAAAGGGATGCAGCAAATGAATATTTATGCAAGCCATTCGGGGACGGATCCTGACAGACTTTTTTAAGTCTTTTAGCCAGATGTGGGGACGTACACGCCGCGACACAAGCAAAAACTTGTGCCGCGGGGCAATACCTGTCGTGTATCGTCCCCCACTGACTAAGCCAAAACAGGACCGTCCCCACTTAATGGCTTGCATAAATATTAATTCGTTTTGCTACATCTCTTTTTCGTTAGATCACACCATCGTATATGTGTTTTCGCTTTTTGAAGTATATGAAATTTACAATGAACAGCAGAGAATGAACTGCGATATGAATCGGAACTATAATGTCTATTCCGCCGATTGCGCTATATGTGGGCTCATAGACCATATTGATAAAATACATCATATTTGTCGTGATAAAAAGGAAATGCGTAGCATAGGTAAATCGGGGACCTATCTTTTTATAGGTAAGAAGTCCGTATATTGCAATAATTGTAGCTATCCCCTCTATCACGCCGCCAAAGCCTAAGAAATTTTCCATAGATTCAATATACGAGCCGAGATACCCATACTTTCTTATATAATAAGCGGTTTCAAGATTTATCACCTTGATTCCGTCTATTACAACCCAAATTGCATCAAGGGCAAGAAGCACGCAGAATATCTTTGCCCATAGTGTCGGAAGGGCAGGCTTTGAAAAATAGCTTTCTGCAGAGGCTTCCGCATTAATATCTGCATTGCACATAGGACAGGCAGAAAGATTACTATTAAAAATTCCTGCACCGCATTTAGGACAAAACCGCATATTCAGTCCCCCTTGACAATTCTTTTCAGTTTTCTTAGCACACGACGGGGGAAGCTTTTAGCTCTTCTCCACTTCAGGCTCTTAACGGTTTTTTCTGCGTATTTTAAATATTCCTTATCATCTACAGGAATATACTTTTCTCCCTGATAAAAACCCTCAAGTACGCCTACAATATCGCTTTCACGCACATCTTTTTCTAAGGCTATACGATTGTCACCGCAAATGATATAACCGTTCTTTTTCACCTTGACAATTCGGTGCATTGTGTAATGCCCCTGCTTTCTGTAGACGGGAATATCATATTTTTTCAGTGGAAATGTTGGCGGTACTATTACCACCTTGTCACGCCCCTCTACAAGCATAGGATTCATGCTGTCGCCCTTGGTGGTGGTTACATATATCCCGTTTTCCTTAAGAGTTTCTTCCAAACCTTTCATTTACTCCAGCTCCAATAATTTTTCCGCATTTTTATAGAAAATCATGTCCTTTTCTTCTTCAGTTAGGTCGAGTGCTTCGATTCTGTCTGCTTCTGCCCTGAGGGAAACAGCAGGATAATCCGTACCAAAAAGGACTTTGTCCGCACCGTGAGCATGAATCATCTGAGCCATTTTTTCAGGCGATACCTCCCACATAGTACTGGAGGTGTCAAACCATACATTTTTCCCTACAAGGCTTTTTGCATCGGTATCCCAAACGCTGTAGCCGCCCATATGCGCCGCTACAAATTTATGATTGGGGAAAATATCCAGCACTCTTGAAAGGCGGACGGGATTTGAAAAATCTAAGTTTTTATCCCCCACGTGAAGGACTATGGGATAATCCTCTCCTATCTGTTCATACATATAAAGGGCTTTATCATCGTCAATATTGAACTTCTGAAAATCAGGGTGAAATTTAAAACCACGCAGTCCGTGATTTTTTATACGCTGAATTTCATATGTTACATTTTCAAAATCGGGATGCACACTGCCGAAAACTATAAATCTTTCATCTCTTAAATCAAAAAGGAAGTCGTTGTTAATAGTTACCTGTGTAGGTTTGGTAGGGGTGGAAAAGATAACGGCTTTGTAAAAGCCCGACTTATCCATTTCCTCTTTCATATCGGTAAATGTACCTTTGCACTGCCAAGGCATACCATAGTGCTGCTCAAGATTGGCAATGGCAAGATGTGCAATCTTGGGATTAAATATGTGTGCATGAAAATCTATAATTTTTCTCATCTTAAAACTTCTTTCTAAAAATATTGTTGCAGCGAAATACACTGCAACAATATTGAAAACTCATAAAATCGTCAAAATCGGGGGCGTGTACCTCGATTTTGACACCTTGACAGGGCTGGCACGGTGAGTGCCGCGCGAGTGAAAGCCCTTTTCT
>JAZNYX010000043.1:0-19268 GCA_045594665.1 Clostridia bacterium
ATTAAAGGGCATCACAGCGATGCCCCTGTGAGTTAGTCTTCATATGACTCCGGCAGAAAGGGCAAAACAGTTTCAACCATTTTCTGTAACACAGTTTGGTGATTATTACTACCTGGAAGCTTTAGTGCGTGCCACAAGAGATTGGGTAAGCTATTGGTAAAAATTTTTTCTGTATAGTGCCAAAGTGCCTGCAAAATAGACAAAGAAGCAATACCGCCCAAGGATTAATCCTTGGGCGGTATTGCTTCTTCAAATGCAAAGACGTTCCTGACAATAAAAAGGGTTCGTCTATGCGCGTTATGGTGGAGGCGAGGGGAGTCGAACCCCTGTCCGAAAACATATTCACACAGGCATCTCCGAGCGCAGTCACTTATTAAAAATTCCCTCCGCCGCAAGGCAAGTGACAGCCCAAGCGGTTTTGGTAGCTTCATTCGTCATGCATGGCGCAAAGCTTAACCATGTCACGTTCACCACTGTGTGACGCTCTTATCCCTGCCGTGGTCCTCAGAGTAAGAACGGCTGCACTAATTAGGCAGCGTAAGCTAAATTATTGTTAGCGTTTAAATTTAAAAATTGGGATTTTAACGCAGTTCCCGCTGCGGCTCGCTTCCAATGCTTCAACATCCCCGTCGAAACCGGTACGGCCCCGTATTGATGCCACCTTTTCAGGCGGCAAGTAATAGTATACATCAGACTGCTAAAGCTTGTCAATAGGAATTTCTTTCTTTAAGTGTCCTTTCAATCATTCTGCCTGCGTCTCTCTTTGCGGCATCGTCACGCTTATCATAAAGCTTTTTCCCCCTTGCCACAGCGATTGTGACTTTTACTCTTTGTCCCTTAAGGTACATGTCGAGGGGGATAAGTGTCAATCCCTTTTGCTTTACAGTGCCTAAAAGCTTCATAATTTCCCTTTTGTGCATCAGAAGCTTTTTTGGCCTTAACGGGTCTTTATTGAAAATATTTCCTTGTTCATATGGAGAAATGTGCATTCCGAGAATAAACATTTCTCCGTTACTATCTATTTCGCAATAGCTTTCCTTCAGGTTGACTCTTCCCATACGGACGGATTTAACCTCTGTTCCGAAAAGCTCAATGCCTGCCTCGTACTTTTCTTCTATGAAGAACTCGTGATGAGCGCTTCTGTTTTGCGCCAGAAGCTTTCTTTGTTCTTTTTCCGCCACCTTGTTTTCCTCCTTCAAGAAGTTTAAAATCTATCCTGCGGCTTACTTTGTTTGCCGCCGTAAGCTTAACCTTTACGTTGTCACCAATCGTAAAGGTGCGGCCGCTCCTCTCACCAAAAAGCGAAAGCGTTTTTTCGTCAAAAACGTAATAATCATCATTTAATGTTTCAAGCCTCACCAGACCTTCAACAGTATTGGGAAGAATAACGAAAAATCCGAATCCCGTCACAGAAGAAATCACACCCTCAAAATCCTCTCCCACAAAGGGCTCCATATATTCCGCCTTTTTTATATCAAGAGTATCTCTTTCGCACATTGCGGCGGCGTTTTCTCTTTCACTGCACTGCACGGCTGCCTCGTTAACAAATGCCTTTAGCTGTTTTTTCATAACCGAATCGTTTTCTATAGCAGCTTTTAGTGCTCTGTGGCATACAAGGTCGGGATATCTGCGGATAGGGGAGGTGAAATGACAGTAATCCTGAAGTCCCAAACCGTAGTGCCCGTCGTTCTGACTGCTGTATTTCGCCTTTGCCATACTTCGAAGTAGCATTGTGGAAATTGTAGCCTCGTGTGGAGTACCGCTTACATCTTCCAATATTTTATTCAAATTCGGAGACTTTCCGTACCCCATATTATATATGAAATTCAGCGTGTTTGCAAGCTTTTCCTCGTTAGGCTCGTCATGAACTCTGTAAATAGAAGGAATTTTCTTATTTTCCCACAAATATTTTGCCACGGCACTGTTTGCCGCCACCATAAATTCCTCGATTATTTTGTTTGCAAAAGTGCTTTCTCGCAAAACAATATCTATGGTTTTTCCGTCTTTATCAAATACCGCTTTGGCTTCGGGAATGTTAAAATCAATGCTTCCACGCTCGGCAGTTTTCCCCGCAAGAAGCATGTAAAGCTCATACATATCCGAAAGCATGGGGAGAAGATGAGCATATTCCTTGCATAAATCGTCAGGCTTTTCTTCAATCAAAAGCCGTACGTTATTATAAGTCATACGGTTAGTGCTTTTGATGTATGATTTATAGAAAGACGAAGATAAAACATTTCCCTTTGTATCATAATCAATAAAC
Organism: Clostridia bacterium; assembly: GCA_045594665.1. Taxonomy (GTDB): domain Bacteria; phylum Bacillota; class Clostridia; order UMGS1883; family UMGS1883; genus UMGS1883. The sequence goes on from JAZNYX010000043.1 coordinate 2,264, forward strand.
GCCGACATTGTAAGTCTTATCACACCTTCATTAAGGGAACAAACATCGTTTGAAAGCTTTACCGGGAGCATAGGAAGCACTCTGTCGGCAAGGTATACACTTGTACCTCGTGCAAAGGCTTCTTTATCGAGCTGAGAGCCGGGCTTTACATAATTGCTGACGTCGGCAATGTGTACTCCTAAACGGTATCCGTTTTCAGTTTTTTCAACCGATACAGCATCGTCAATATCTTTTGTATCCTCACCGTCAATAGTGATAATGGTTTTACTTGTCAAATCCAGCCTGCCTGAAAAATCGCTGTCACGGATTACGGCAACCTCTTGTGCCTCATCAAGAACTTTCTTTGGAAACTCTGTGCTGAAATCGTAGCTTTTTATAACAGAAAGTACATCTACACCGAAGTCATAGGGAAAGCCCAACACCTCTATGATTCTGCAGGAAAGGGAAGATGTGGGGGAGTCGTACTCGGTTATTTCGCAAACTACCTTTTGCCCGTTTAATGCTCCGTTTACATCCCTTTGCATCACGAAAATCTCATCGGGGAGCTTGTCAGTGTCGGGAGTTACGATGCCGTAGCCCCGTTCCTGAGTGAATATGCCAACTACTTTTTTATTGGCACGCTCAAGTATCCTTAAAATACTTCCCTCACGCTTCTTTTCACCATGTGACTTCCTTTGGATTTTTACAAGAACCCTGTCTCCGTTAAGAGCGCCCATCACATTTTCACTCGGAATATGAATGTCACCATTTTCATTGGTTACAAAACCAAAGCCCTTACCCGTGGCACGAAATACTCCTTCAATAAGCCCCATGGATTTTGAACTGAAAAGCCTTTTCTTTCTTCCTGAAATTATACTGCCCTCATTTTCAAGCTCACTGATTATACTTTCAAATTTATCCATATCTTTTTGCGGTACGCATAAAAGCAGCGCAATGTTTTCTCTTGTCATTGGTACATATTCATCGCTGTTTATAAATGCACGTATTTTTTCTTTCTGCATCAGGATACCGCCTTTCAAAAAAATAAATGGGATGTAAAAAAAGTCCAGACCGCAAAAGGCGACAAAAGCACAAAATATAGATTGAGTAAAAAATTAATAACCTCATACTATTGTTGAAAAATCGTATTCTATACGATTTTTCTCCGTTTTCAAGCCTTTTGCTACGAACAAACTTCGCCGCTCGACGTACCCACGTACGCCTTCGGGTAACCTAACAAAGCCTGCGAATAGGCTTTGTTAGCTCAGTTTGTCCGTTCTGAAGCATTTTTTCCTATCCCATTAAAAAGGAGGTGTAAAAAAGTTCAACTTTTTTTACACCTCCTTACAGGTTTTGTTATTTTACAATACCAAGAGAGAGCACAACCGAGAGAATAATGAAAATAACCGCAAATACTGCTGTAAGCTTTTCAAGTAATGCTTCTCGTGTGTTTGACTTATTCTTGGAAAAGAATGTATCGCCGCTGCCGCCTGTTATAGCGCTTGCGCCTGATTCTTTACCTTTCTGGAACAAAACAATAACTGTAAGCAAAAGTGCTACTACAATATAAGTGATAGTCAACGCCATCTGCATTTTACACACCTCCGTTAGATTTCGCTTGTCATACTCCATTACTTTAGCATAAAACACAGATAATTGCAATACTTTTTTTAAAATTATTTCCTAATTTGCAAATATTTAATCATTATTTCTGATTTTCGCGTCCCTTTGTGTATTGATTATGAGTGCAATTTATGCTATAATGAATTCAACGAAGTTGAATTCAGCTAAATTCGCCTGACGGCGAGCTAAATGTGCTGATGCACGCTAAATTACTTCGTAGCTAAATTGACCTACGGTCAGCTAAAAGGCGAATTTTATTTAGCTACTCCTAGGGAGTTATTTAGCTGTGGAGCAAAGCGGAATAATTTAGCTTTGAACGAAGATCAAAATTTAGCTAAAAAGAATTTCGGGAAGTGAAGATATGGCAGAAAGCATAATGCTTGATAAAGCAAAAGATTTTGCAGTTAAAATTATAAATATGTGTAAGAACATCAAAGAAACAAAAAGAGAAAGTGTATTAACTAACCAACTTATGCGTTCCGGTACTTCAATTGGTGCTAATATTCACGAATCAAAATATGCACATGGAACAGCAGACTTTATATCAAAAATGCAGATTGCTTTAAAGGAATGTTATGAATCGGAATATTGGTTAGAACTTCTTAATCGAACAGGATATATTGAGGATGAGCAATATAAGTCAATAATAAATAATTGCGGACAAATTCGCAGAATGTTGATTTCATCAATTAACACAGTGAAAGAAAAATCTCAGAAATGAGGTGTTTTATATGAGAAAAAAGATTTTTAATATTATTGAACCGTCTGGAGGAAACAATGTTTTAAGTTGTATATATGACTATGCTATGATTGTTGTCATAACTATAAGCATTTTACCGCTTTGTTTTAAGCAAACAAATAATATTACAGAATTTATTGATATATTTTGTGTGTCTATATTTATTTTAGATTATTTGTTGCGTTGGTTAACGGCTGATTATAAGTATAATAAAAAATCAATTAAATCTTTTGTTCGATATCCTTTTGGTTTTTTAGCAATAGTTGATATTATTTCAATTTTACCTTCAATAACTATTCTTAGTAACGGATTTAGACTTTTGAGAATTTTTAGAATGGTTCGTGCTTTTCGAGTTTTTCGTGCATTTAAAATGTTTCGTTATTCCAAAAGTATGAAAATTATTTTATCTGTTTTTAAGAAATCAAAAGAATCACTCATTGCTGTTGGAACATTAGCAATTGCATACATAATAATTTCTGCGTTGATTGTTTTTAATGTAGAGCCAGATTCGTTCAATAATTTTTTTGATGCTATTTATTGGGCAACTGTGTCTTTGACAACGGTAGGTTATGGAGATATTTACCCTGTAACGACGATAGGCAGAGTTGTTACTATGATTTCTTCAATTTTTGGAATAGCAATTGTAGCGTTGCCAGCCGGTATTATCACCGCAGGATACATGAGTGAAATTGAAAAGTAAAAAATAAGTATATTTGACCTGCATCTAAATCTTACACGAATTCTATAATATATATGTATATTAAATTCTGCAAGGAGAATCCTTATGAAAACAAAAAGAATTATTTCGTTTTTGATTTCAATTTTAATACTCTTTTCTACTTCTGTTTCCTTTGCCAGTGGGGAATATGCAACTCGCGGAGAAGTAGCCGCCATGCTTTTGGAAGCTGCTGATTTTTATAATGATGGCGTTTTGAAAAGCGATATTTTAAAAGGCTATGAGGACGGACTTTTGCACGAGGAACGCTTCGTTACCCGTGCGGAGGCTTTGGTAATGCTTAAAAGAGCTTTTAAAAATGTTCCCGCACCTGTGGGGCATAATGCTCGCATAGCACTTTCCGCCGAAAGCTTTACGGATGTTCCCGAGTGGGCAGAAAATGAGCTTAGTGAAATCTTTTCCGCAGGGCTGGTTGCGGGAACTGCTTCCAATATCTTTTCACCGCAAATAAGTGTTACAAAAGAGCAGATAGAGCTTTTTATAGAGCGTATGTATTCTTTGCAGGGTGCGAATATAAAGGATGATTTTTATGCATCAGTTAATAAGGAAGCTCTTGAAACAATGGACCTGCTTACAGGCAATCCTGTCAATGGGACATTAGAATCGCTTTCTTTTGAATCTAACGGAAATGTTGATGAAATCATTAAAGAAATAGCTGGGCAAAATCATCCTGAGGGCAGTGTAAAACAGAAAATAGCAGATTTTTATAAGTGCGCGATTGATGTGAAAAACCGCAATAAAACGGGAATAAAGCCCATAGAAAAATATCTTGAAAAAATAGATTCGGCAAAGAATATCGGGGAGCTGACCGTGCTTCATTCCCTTTTAACCGATGAACTATGCATGCCTGCATTTTTGGAATTTCAATTAACATATGATTTGGAGGATGGGAAGGATTATCTTTTGTATCTTTCCGTTATGACGCCTTTAGCTCCGAAAGAAACCTATACGGATGGGAAAAACAAGGAGGAATATATTAAATATATAAGCACTCTGTTTTCTCTTTTAGGTGATGATGAACTATCAGCACAGGAAAATGCACAAATCTTTTTTGAATTTGAGAAGGCACTTGCGGCAAATATGCTTGATATGCAGGATACCAATAATATTCAATCGGTTTACAATGTTTTATCATACAATAAGATATGTTCTCTTTTTCCGGACTTTGATGTGGAAAAGCTGATTAATTCATGCGGCTTTGAATCAGAGGAAAAAATAGTCGTGTCCGATACAAGGCTTTTGGAAACATTTTCTCATATGTACAGTCAGTCAAACCTGGAAGCTTTAAAGCTCGCAATGAAAATAAATCTGGCTGTAAAAATCGGTGAAACGCTTAATGAGGATTTCCTGCGTGCATCGGTTGAGTTTGACAATGCCATTACGGGAATTGATAGTGAGTATATTATAGAGGACTATATTTTAAACGTACTCGATACGGCTATGCCGGATTATCTTTCGGAAGTTTATTCAGCTCAATATTTTGATGAAGAGTCCAAGCGTGATGTTGAAAGAATGACACGTGAGATTATCGGCGTATTTAAGAATCGTATAGATACACTGGGTTGGATGAATGAAAAAACAAAAGAAAAAGCAAAGAAAAAGCTTGATTCAATGAAAGTGAAAATAGGTTATCCCGACAGCTTTGATTCGTATCTTGATAGTGTTACAATTCTTTCTCCAAAGCAGGGAGGAACATATTTTGACAATATGATAGAGATTAATAAGGCTCGCAGGGCTTATTACGGAAAAATGCAAAAAAACGAGCCTGACCGCGAAATGTGGCTTCTCACTCCGTATACGGTTAACGCTGCATATAATTCTGCAATGAATGATATAACACTGCCTGCCGCTGTTCTTCAAAAACCTCTTTATGATAAAAATGCTCCTTATGAGAAAAATCTTGGCGGTATCGGTTTTATTATTGCCCACGAAATCACTCATGCATTTGACAGCAACGGTGCTCTTTTTGACGAAAACGGAAATATGTATGATTGGTGGAGCGATGATGACCGTGCGGAATTTTCAAAGCTCTGTACAAAGGTTTCGAAGCTTTATGACGGCTGTGAGGCGGTCCCCGGAATTCAAAATGACGGAATGCTTACTCTTAACGAAAACATTGCCGATTTAGGGGCAGTGGCATGTATTACACAGCTTGCGAACGAAAAAAATCTTGACCATAAGATGATGTACAAATCATTTGCATCAGTTTGGGCAGGAACTGCAACACGTGAGTTTTATGAGTATCTGTCCCGTAATGATGTTCACAGCAGCGGTAAGATAAGGGTAAACAAAACCCTCATGAATTTTCCTGAATTTTACGAAGCTTTTCAAATTGAAGAAGGCGACGGCATGTATCTTTCGCCTGAAAAACGAGTAGTAATATGGTAGCAAAAAAGTCGGTTCAGAATATTGAACCGACTTTTTTGGTGGAAGAATAAATTAAGATTTGCTTGTGTAAAGTGAGTACAGCTTTGCATAAGCACCGTTTTTTGCAATTAATTCTTGGTGCGTTCCTTCCTCGGCAATTCCGTCCTGTGTCAAAACGAGAATACGCCCTGCATTTTTAATGGTTGTAAGCCTGTGGGCAATAGTAAAGGTAGTTCTGTTTTGGGAAAGCTTTTCAAGGGACTTTTGAACTACATACTCGCTTTCGTTATCAAGAGCGGAGGTGGCTTCGTCAAGAATCAATATGGGAGGGTTTTTAAGGAAAACTCTTGCAATGGATATACGCTGTTTTTGTCCTCCCGAAAGCTTTACCCCTCGTTCTCCCACGTATGTGTCATATCCGTCTGGAAGCCCTGTTATAAACTCATGTGCACCTGCCGCCTTTGCCGCTTCCTCAACCTCGGCGCGGGTTGCCCCCGGCTTTCCGTAAACTATGTTATCATACACACTGCCGCTGAAAAGGTAGACGTCCTGCTGTACCATTCCTATATTATTCCTTAGAGATTTTAATGTTATATCGTGAATGTCAATTCCGTCAATATATATGTTACCGTCTGCAATATCATAAAATCTCGGAATCAGATTACAAAGGGTGCTTTTACCACCGCCAGAAGGACCTACAATGGCAATGTTTTCGCCCGGGTTTATATGAAGGTTTATGTGGTTTAGCACATCTGTTCCGTTTTCGTTATATCTGAAACGGACATCACGAAGCTCAATTTCTCCCTCAAGAATTTCTGCATCTCGGGAATTTTTGCTATCTTCGATGAGGACAGGCTCATCCATTATTTCGTAGAACCTTTCAATACCCGTTATACCTTTCTGGAACTGCTCGGTAAATTCCACAACACGCCTGATTGAAGTGATAAGCGTCTGAATATAAAGCAGGTAAGCAATCAAATCGGCACTGTTAATATATCCGTTTGCCATAAATATAGAGCCGATTACTATTACCCCGATGTACATAACGCCGTCAAAGAATCTTGTCCCTGCCTGAAAGAGAGCCATGTATTTGTAGGCATGCTTTTTTGTGTCGAGAAATTTACTGTTGCCCTTTTCAAATTTTTTCCGTTCAATATCTTCGTTAGCAAAGCTTTTAACCACACGGATACCCAAAAGGCTGTCCTCAAGGTCGGCGTTAAGCTCTCCGATTTGCTGCCGCTGTTTTTTGAAAGCATTTTTCATCTTCTTTCTGAAAACTACTGCAGAAATCAGCATGAGGGGGAGAAGCAGGAAAATTAAAAGGGTAAGATAAAAATTAATTCCCGAAAGAATAATAAACGAACCTATGATTTTTATTCCGCCTATAAAAAATTCTTCGGGACAGTGGTGGGAAAACTCGGTAACGTCAAACAGGTCGCTCGTTACCCTGGACATTATCTGACCTACCTTTGCATTATCGTAGTAGCTGAAAGGAAGCTTCTGCAAATGGTTAAAAAGGTCACGTCGCATATCAGTTTCAAGTCTCGCTCCCGTTATATGACCGATATTAGCCATAAAATATTGTGCGGCAGTATCGCAGAATCTCAGAAACAGATAAATTGTGCTTAGCCTGATAACCGTTGACATAAGTACCTGGGAAGCACCGCTTAGTGCAGTGTTGGTTATTTCACGGACAATCATGGGAAATACAAGCTCACATACCGTTGAAGCGGCGGCACAAAGTAAATCCAGTATTATAATACCGATGTACGGCTTATAGTATGATGAAAAGCGTCTGAACATAATAATCTCCAATCAATCTTATAAAATCTTCTAATCATGTCATAATTGTATAATAATCATGCTTATATGTCAATGAATTTTTGATTGACGAGCTAATCAGCAGATGATATAATTTTTATAATAATTGTGGGAGGAAAAATGATGACAAGATCGGAAATTTCAGAAATAGTTTCAAAACAAAGAAAATTCTTTTTGACGGGTCAAACTTTAAATGTTACTTATAGAATAAATGCTTTAAAAAAACTTAGAGAATATCTTAAAGAAAACGAACGTAAAATCGGAGAGGCAATAAAAAAAGATTTGGGAAAGTCTCAGTTTGAGAGCTATATGTGTGAAACGGGGCTACTACTTAGTGAAATAACTTATATGCTGAAACATATAAGACGGTATGCAAAAGACAAAACCGTTGTAAGTCCTCTGCCGCAGTTTCATTCGCACAGCTTTGTGAAGCCCATGCCCTACGGTGTTACGCTGATTATGAGTCCGTGGAATTACCCCTTACTTCTGACGCTTTCACCTCTTGTAAATGCCATTGCGGCAGGTAATACCGCCGTAGTAAAGCCAAGTGCCTATTCACCCGAAGTAAGCCATGTCGTAAAGGAAATCATTGAGAAGGTATTTCCTCCCGAATATGTATGTTGTATAAGCGGTGGCAGGGAAGAAAACGGTTATCTTCTTGATGAAAAATTTGATTATATTTTCTTCACGGGAAGTAAAAATGTAGGAAAGCTTGTACTTGAAAAGGCGGCACCAAATCTCACTCCCGTAACGCTGGAATTGGGAGGCAAAAGTCCGTGCATTGTGGATAAAACGGCTAATCTTAAACTTGCCGCAAAACGGATTGTGTTCGGGAAATATCTTAATTGCGGACAGACCTGTGTAGCACCGGACTATATAATGTGCGAAAAGAGTGTAAAGGACAAATTTGTAAAACATGTGATTGAGGAAATAAAAAAGCAGTACTCCGAAAATGCTCTTGAAAATGAAAATTACGGAAAAATCGTTAATAAAAAGCACTTTGAGAGACTTTTAGGCTTGATTGACGCAAAAAAGATTGTATTCGGAGGTAACAGCAATGCCCGGACACTGCAAATACAGCCTACGGTTATGGATAATGTAACAAATGAAGATGCCATTATGCAGGAGGAAATTTTCGGTCCCATAATGCCGATTCTTACCTTTGAATCCCTTGATGATGTTATTGAAAACATAAATAGGGGAGAAAAACCTCTCGCACTTTATATTTTTTCCTACGATAAGAAAAATATTGAAAAGGTGACAACCCTTTGCACCTTCGGAGGAGGCTGTGTAAACGATACAATTATACACCTTGCCACAAGCAATATGGGCTTCGGAGGCGTGGGTGAAAGCGGAATGGGAGCATACCACGGAAAAGTCGGATTTGATACTTTTTCCCATCGCAAAAGCATCGTCGATAAAAAAACATGGCTTGACCTTCCCATGCGTTATCAGCCCTATAATAAATTCAAAGAAAAATTAATAAGAATGTTTTTGAAATAGGAACAAAGAAAGGTTGACCAAGGTCAACCTTTCTTTGTTCCTATCTTTTCGCCGAATTTTACCACAGTTTCGTAATCTTGGGCGGAATTTTTTAATATATCCTCATCAATATTCACGGCATTTTCTTTCAGCAGAACAACTACCGTAGAGCCGCCAAACTGAAAATAGCCTTTTTCCTGTCCTCTTTGTACTTTCTGGGTGTCATTATGATGATTTACGATTTTTCCCACTAAAAGTGCACCGACCTCCATCATCACTATGTCTCCAAAATTTTTGCTATGGAGAACGCTGTAGGTTCTTGTGTTTTCTTTATAAATAGGGAAGTAATCATTTGCAATGGGATTTACCGTGTGTAATTTGCCGCGGATGGTTACGGTTTTTTCTTTTTCTGCATCGTCTATGTAGCAATACCTGTGATAATCATCAACAGAAAGCCTGAATATAAGTGCATAGCCGTTTTTATACTCCTGTGCCAAGGCTTCGTTTTGCAAAAGGGAAGCTACCGAGTACTCTGTTTGCTTTATAACAAACCTTGTAGCATCGGTAATTCTTAAAACCGTCAGCTTGCTGTCGCACGGGCTAATCAGACTTTTGGGAGAAAAATCAATCGGACGAACTTCCGCTTTAATTCTGCGGCAGAAGAAGTCATTATAGCTTCTATATTCCACTTTCTCATACAAACTCATATCAATATTATTCTTTTGTATAAATGATTTAATTAATCGGCAGGAGAACTTAGTGGAAAGGAAACTGCCCGCAACCTTGGATATAAATGGTCTTGTCAAGGGCTTTAGCAACAACCTCCCGAAAGCATTGCCATAAAGCTTTTTAAGCATACGGTCCTGCTTGCCTTCAAATTCAATTGTAGTGCCGTCACGCAATCTTTGTTTCATATAATTCCCCTGTAAAACTTGTTTTTGTGGTCTGTATATTTTTTGAAGCAGTAATTTTGGTGTATGTAAATATTACTCCGATTATAACAGCCGTGATTCCCATAAGAGTTAATATGGTTTTAAGACCGGGCTTACGAAGCTTGAAATCAAGAATGAATAAAAATCCCGTTATAAGCAAAACAAAATGAAGTAGAACAGGAAATACGGAGGCGGGGATTAAAAACTGCATCCAGAAAGAAAGGGGGAGAATGAGTGATATTGATGTTACGGGAAGTCCGCGGTATATCTTTGCACAGCCCCCCTCTGTTTTCTGTCGGTTCGCCTCCATTACATTGAAGAAAGCAAGCCGTATTACTGCACACAGGCAGTAAAAAGAAATTATAGTGCATCCGATAATTCCCTTAAGCCCCAAAAGATAACAAATCATGGCAGGGAAGAGACCAAAGCAAATCACGTCGCACAAAGAATCAAGCTGAATACCGAAATTCTTCTCATCCTCGGTGCGATCCTTTTTTGTGCGTGCCACTCTGCCGTCAAAAGCATCACAAACTCCCGAAAATGCCAGAGCGAAAATTGCGGTTGTAAAATTTCCGTTAAGGGCTTGTATCATTCCAAAAATGGAGGAAATCAAGCTTAGATATGTCAGTAAAACAGTATAGTCATAAACTCCTATAAACATAATTTATCGTTACCTTTCAATTGATTTTCCGAAACTCCTTCGGAAGTCAAATTTTTACCTGTTATAACAAATGAGGCAGCTACAGTCATAATTGCACTTATAATAAACTGTGTGTAATAGCTGATTCCTCTGCTTATTATCATACCCGGCAGTACAAGACTTTCTCCGAATATGGGGTTGAAAATTTCAAGAAACATGTTCTCTGTAATTGCCATGCCTCCGGGAAGAGGAAGCATATCAACTGCTACAGAAATCATAGCCTGCAATCCTACTATCAGGCTTACTGAGTGCCCCGATAATGCAAAAGATTTGTATGTAAACCATGTTATAAAAAACAATGTACATCTTTGAATCAGCGTAATAATAAAAACATTTACAATAACCGCAATATGGCTTTTTAAAAATTCAGCCGTTCCCTCATACAAAGTAAGGGTTTCCTCCATATGCTCAAATTTTTGTTCAATATTCCGCAGAGGATGGATGCGGTTGATAAATGAAAGTGTTCTGGTAGCAAGTATTCTGACAAGACCCGGTGTAAAAACTAAAAGCAGAAGCATCGCAATGCAAGCCACATTAAGGAAAAGCCCTAAATAGATAATGGGTTTTACAGGCTCTAAATAAGCCATAATGTGGCCGGGCTTTACTATAAGAATGAACAAACCTAAAAGCACCAAAACAAGCTTATATGTAATTGTTACGATTGCAAGAACAATAGTTGAAACAGCAATCGGAATTTTATCTTTACGCATTGCGACAATCTGCATGGGCTGACCTCCCGAAGCAGAGGGGGTAATGGAACTGTAAAAGAAGCCTATAAAGGAATAAAGACAGCAATGCGAAAATTTAACCTTGGTACCAAGCGTATGCATCAGGTAGAAAATTACTACCGATTCCCCCATGATAAATAGGAGAACGCAGAAAACCGAAATCGTTATATGCAGAGTATTTGCCTGCCCCAGATATGCAAAAACTTCATTCAGATTTTCGCCATGAAATATGGTCCAAAGCGTAATAGTGAAAATTATTGCCGGGAAAAGCAGTTGAAATATTTTCTTCTTCACGCGGTCAATACCTCCGAAGTATAGTTGGTTATTTGGATACTATCAGGCTCTGCGGCGGATTCTTGCAGTGAGCTTCCTTTTTCTGCGTTTCTTTACAATAGAATATGACGCTTTAAGTGTCCTCATAACGGAATCCTTGTCATCATCGCTTATTTCATTATCTGCAAAAAACGAGGTTATTTCATTAATCAGACTTTCCGTTCTGCTTGCTGTGGAAAAATCCGTTTTATCACCGTCCTCATTTTCCGCAAGTAAATAATTGACACTGCAACCTAAGGCAAAAGCAAGCTTGGAATAAACTTCACGTTTTTTGGGATATCTGCCTGCAACTTCATAATTTCTTATTGTACGCAGGGAAAGTCCGCATAGCTTTCCCAGCTCCGTTTGGGAAAGTTTCTTTTCTGTCCTGAGCTGACGCACTTTTTCTCCAAATCTCATTATACGTGCCTCCTTGGGAAAAATATTTGCCTTTTGTACATGGTTTTGCACCAAAAATGGGCAACAATCTTACCTATATTGTATGGTAAAATGTAGATTTTGTCAATGCTTTTGTGGAAAATTGTCGAATTAAACGGGAAACATTCTTTCCTTATTACAATTGTAGCATACAGAGAATTTTTTAGTTGAATTAACTAAATATATGTGTTACAATATAATATGTTTTGAAAGGAGTAAAATAATGGAACAGAAAAATAAACTTATGACAACCCCTGTTTTTGTAGCGTTGGCGGCAATGTTTTGCTGTGCATTGTGGGGAAGTGCCACTCCCTTTATAAAAACAGGATATAAACTGATGCTTCCTGAAAATGATGTGGCTTCCACAATTCTTTTTGCAGGAGTCAGGTTTTTCTCCGCAGGAATTATCACTGTTTTGATATACAGTATAGCAAGAAAAAAGCTTCTTATGCCCAAACGTGAAAATTTAGGAGCAGTTGCAACTGTATCCTGTTTTCAGACCATAATTCAGTATTTATTCTTTTACATAGGTCTTGCCAATACCACGGGAGTTAAGGGAACTGTTATAAGCGGATCAAATTCCTTCTTTTCTATATTGTTCGCAACACTTATTTTCAGGCAGGAAAAGCTTACCGCAAAAAAGCTTTTTGCATGTGTTTTAGGATTTATGGGAATTATTCTGATTAATCTTAACGGACTTAGTCTGAACTTTAATTTCATGGGTGACGGATTTGTTCTTTTCTCCAATATGGCATATGGTGTATCGGGAGTTTTAATGAAAAAGTTTTCGCATCGTGAAGACCCTGTGGTAATCAGCGGTTATCAGTTTATCATGGGCGGATTTGTAATGATTCTTGTGGGGCTTCTTATGGGAGGCGTTATTGTCGTTGCAAGCGTCAAGGCAGGGCTTGTTCTTTTATATCTTGCACTTCTTTCGGCAGTTGCCTATGCTCTGTGGGGTATGCTTCTTAAATACAATCCCGTGTCAAAGGTTGCAATATACAGCTTTATGACACCTGTTTTCGGAGTAATTCTCTCAACGCTGATGCTTCCCGAAAGCAGCAGTGTTTCGCTTCTTAATCTTATCTTGGCACTTGTGCTGATTTGCAGCGGAATTGCAATTGCAAACTATAGCAAGACGACAAGTAAATAATAGCTGTTAACGAAAAAGGAACGCATCTTTCGGATGCGTTCCTTTCTGCTTAATAGTTAAACTTACATAGCTCTATATTCTTAATTCCAAATGGCTTTGCTTCTTCCTTTGACGTGCGTAAAAGATTAAAGGGAGTGTTGTAAACCGTAATTTCGGCAACAGCCCCGCAATCAAGATTAAACACCTCAAGCATAGGCGTTTCGCAGAAAAATGTGTGACTGCGTTTGCCTATTCTTATCTTGCATATATCAAAATCACCCTCGACGGAAAGAATATTTCCCGATAAATCCTTATCAGGGAGCTTTACCGCATATGTAAGCCCTCCGTAGTAATACGCCATTCCCGATGAGGTTATGTCATTATTATAATTTTGAAGCCGCAATAGCGAATTTTGGTTGCAGTCAAAATCACCGCACAGGTAAATGGGTTCAAAAGAGGTTATATTATACGAATAAAAATGTGATGGTGTGATACTGGAAAAATCGGGGGTATAGTTGTTATTCTTTTTGTATTCAACGGCAAAGGTGTTTTTTCCGTCGGAAAGCAGGTCTGTTATATCTATTCCCATAAAACGGGGATCCTTTTCGGAGGGAATAAGGTTATTGAGCCTTTTTCCGTTAAGCTCGGCAAATTCCAGATTGTCCGCATTTTCAATGTATGCCGTAACTTGACCGATATTCTTTTTATCCGCATTAAATGGATATTTAACCTTTACCGTTTCACCGTCGGGAAGACGGTAAAATTCCCTGTGCAGATTATCTATGCTGTTTTCACGGTAGCTTTTCCGTCCGAAACAGGCATTTACATTCTTCAGGGGAAGAATATTTTCATCTGCGGCTGAAAGGGCAAAGGGAACATCGCATACCTTCTCATGAGGTGCAAATTCAATGTCATCCGTAAAAGGCGGTGCAATATCTGCTGAAAGCTTATCGGAATAAATAAGTACGGCCGTTTTTCCCGACTTTATTTTGAAATTGTATTCGTCGTCTTTGGTAGGAATTGAATATATTTCTCCGCTCCGAGAGTCAACGGCAAAAAGCTTTTTTTCACCGACCTGTGCTGTTATTTTGGTATCGCTTTGGGCAGTGATAAATATATACTCATCGTCATCGCTGTATCGGCGGTTAATCATTACATCGCTATCTGCATGCAAACTTCCCAAAGCTTCTGCTTCGTATTCATTTGCCGCAATCACCCGTCCTGTAAAGCCGTCGGGAACAGGGAAAGAAGAATCGCAGGAAATTATGGTATCGTAACGGCAATTTCCGATGATCAAATCACCGCCTGAAATCAAAGAGTGCTTCTTTATCAAGCTTTCCTCCATCATATGAAAACTGATACCTTTTTCCATAAGCATGGAGGCAAGGCTGCTAAGAGTGTCCTCGTGCAGAGGATTATATGTTACAAGCACTCTTGTGTTTGAATTTGTGTTTGAACTTAAAAATGTAAGCCTTGAAAGCCTGTCCGATATATCTTTTTCCGTAAAATCGGACATGGTCACCGTATGCTTCTCATACTTTCTTCGGTCGGAAAGGGAGAATGCCATGCTGTCGAAAATAATCCCATGGGGACCGAATCCCGTCAGAAATGCCGCCTTGTTGTACCTTTCACGGCAGGGGGCAAAGGAGGGGAGAAGAAGCCTTATGTAAAGGGGTTTATCGAATTGCTCACTTATTGTATGGGCAAGCTTGATTTGCAGAAAATCGGGACTTTCGCTGTCAAATTTAATTGCAATGCTGTCCGCTTTGATATATTGTGCCTGCCGGGAAATATTTTTGTTGCCGTCTGTGCTTACCGATAGCTCAAGGTTGTTTTTGCGGCACTTTTCACTGATGATACCCGTGAAGTTGTCGGCAATAGCTTCTCCGAAAGCTTCATAGTATTCGCTAAGGATATTTTTATCCTTTTGCGTCAGCTTCTCACAAAGCTGCTTTGTATCGGAAATCCCTATTCGCTTTTGTGCTGAGGGGGAATAGAGCAGGACGCCCTCAGGTAAATTTATGTCCGTCATAAAAGCCTTGATTTCCATTCCGATAAACCTTTGGCATTGCCTCAGGTACTTATCGTAAACAGTCTCCGCAAAGCATTCTGTCACAAACGCATCGGTAATATCGGCAATCGGCATACGCCCTGAGGCACGCATACGGCTCATATCTCTAAGAACAATTGCATCATCATGGTTTTCGCTTATGATTACGTCCGTTTTTTCAATATCCTTTTTTGAAACCTTCATAACATCACGGATTCTGTAGTCGGGAACGCTTGTAATTTCTCCGCCTCCATTTCCGCTTGCAGGGGAATTTTCATCACATATACCTAAAGAAATGTCGTACTTTCCGCTTCTGCGTGCGGCGGTGCGGATAAGCTCGAAATAGTCCTCGGATAAATAGGGAAGCACCAACCCCTTTGAGGGACGGATGAAAACACGTGCAATTCCCATCTCCGAAAATCTGCAAAGCATGGAATCTATTTCTTCGGCTGAAGGCTTTGCACACCAATCCCATATAACTGAAGGTGCATATTGTTTATATGTATTTTTAAATTCACGTATATCCATAAAAAATACCTCGTTTCATAGTTACTATTCTACATTAGAATGAAAAATTCGTCAACTAAAATATTACACTGTTTATTAAATCTATAATTAGGTATTGACATTATTTAGATTTTCCGTTATAATATAAAATGTGTTAGGATTTTGGAGTGCACTTATTTTCCCAAGGGATGAGTGTGCTCTTTTTTTGAAATAATATTTGGAGGTAAAAGAAATGGCAAAGACTAACGTAGTTGATTGGAAAACCATTACCGATTTCGTTATCGACGCTTTCGTTGGTTATGGAATCCCCAGAGAAGATGCTGAAATCTGTGCAGACGTTCTTCTCGAATCTGATAAGAGAGGTATTGAATCTCACGGTGTAAACCGTTTCAAGCCTGTCTACCTTGACAGAATTAGAGATGGCATTCAGAACCCTGTTACCAATTTTGAAATCATAAAGGAAACACCTACCACTGCTGTTGTAGACGGTCATCATGGTATGGGTCAGGTAATTGGTTATAAGGCTATGGATATGGCTATCAAAAAGGCTAAGGAATATGGTATGGGTATGGTTGTTGTACGTAACTCCTGCCATTACGGTATTGCTGGATACTATACCTCTATGGCTGCAAAGGCAGGTTGTATCGGTATGACAGGTACAAATGCACGTCCTACTGTTGCTCCGACTTTTGGTGTAGAAGGTATGTTTGGTACAAACCCGCTTACTTTAGGTGTTCCTACGGACGAGCCATTTGACTTTAACTTTGATGCAGCAACTTCTACATATCAGAATGGTAAGCTTGAATATTATGCTCGTATAGGTAAGGATGCTCCTAAGGGTGCACTCGTTAATCCTCAGGGCGAAGCTTATGAGGGAACATCAGCAGACGCTCTTAAGGCTATGGCTCGCGGTGAAGCTGCTCTTTGTACTCTTGGCGGACCCGGTGAAGAAGGTTGCGGTTATAAGGGTTACGGCTTCGCTATGTTCGTTGAACTTCTTTCAGCAGTTCTTCAGGATGGTGCTTACGGTAAGGCTCTTACAGGTAAAGATGCTGACGGAAACAAAGCTCATTACCAGCTTGGTCATTTCTTTATTGCTATTGATACAGATCACTTCTTGGGAGAAGATGTCTGCAGAAAGAAAGCAGGAGATATTATCCGTGAAGTTCGTGCAGCAAAGAAGGCTCCCGATGCAGAGCGTATATATACAGCAGGTGAGAAGGAATATGAAATCCGCCTTGCTCGTAAAGACGGTGTTCCGATTAACGAATCGGTTCAGAAAGAAATTATTGCAGTTCGTGATGAGCTGGGTCTCACACAATATAAATTCCCTTGGGAGGTATAAGTTATGGATATCAGACAGGAATCATTAAAAAAGCATTATGAATGGAACGGAAAAATAGAAGTTATTTCCCGTGCACCCATCAATTCAAGGGAGGACCTTTCTCTCGCATACACC
>JAZNYX010000044.1:0-38276 GCA_045594665.1 Clostridia bacterium
GGCACTAAATCTTCTATGCTTATCATTTCTATTTGATATCTGTTCTCATATCCTTTTTGCATCATCTTTCATCACCTAAGAACATTATACCATAAAACAAAGAAAAAGCCCAGAGTTATCTGGACTTTTTCGACAGTCTGACATAAAAATAAGAACGCACGAAGCGTTCTTATTTTTATGCTATATTATTTATTTTGAAGCTATTTCTTTAAGAGCCTTTTCCTGCTCCTCCTGTACATCTTCATACACAGAAATCATAGGCTTAATGTCTTTACCCTTAAGCACTCTATCCTTATAGTTCTTGGTAATCTTTACTACAAGACCGGAAAGTGCGATTACCGCAATAAGGTTGGGAACCATCATAAGGCCGTTGAATGTATCGGAAATATCCCATGCAAGAGAGGATGTAAGAAGTGCACCGCAGAGAATCATTACAAGGTGAATTACCTTATAAGCCTTAACAGACTTTGTGCCGAAAAGATATTCCCAAGCCTTGCTACCGTAGTGATCCCAGCCAAGAACGGTAGTAAATGCAAAGAGAAGAATTGCAATTGCTACGAACTTACCGCCGATGCTTCCAAATACTGTTGAGAATGCTGTTGCAACGAGAGTATCTGTTGTACCCATGAGGATAGTACCGCTGCTGAGGTCGATAACGCCTGAGGTAAGTACTACAAGAGCTGTCATTGTACAAACAATCATTGTATCGGCAAACACCTCGAAGATACCCCAAAGTCCCTGACGAACAGGCTCGATAACGTTTGAGTTGGAATGAACCATAACGGAGGAACCAAGACCTGCTTCATTTGAGAACACACCCCTCTTACAGCCCTGAGTGATAACCTGACTGAGAGTGACACCTGCAGCACCGCCCCATGCGGCATTACCTGAAAATGCGTTATCAAAAATTGCACCGAAAGCTGCACCTATCTGTGCATAGTTCTTACCGATAACCACAAAGCTTCCCACAATGAAAAGCACTACCATGAAAGGAACTACCGTTTCTGCGAAGTTTGCAATTCTCTTAAGACCGCCGAGAATAATAAGACCTGCGATTACCACAAGTACGATACCTAAAATAAGGTGATACATGCTTACGCCTTCATAAAGCATGTTGTTTGCAAGTGAAGGAATCTTGAAGTTCTCAACAATGGAGATTACAATCTTGTTAATCTGACCCATTGCACCTATGCCAAAGGATGCAAGGATTGCAAAAACAGAGAAAAGAGCCGCAAGAATTTTACCTATTTGCTTACAACCCTTGTAAGAGCCGAGACCGTCACGAAGATAATACATGGCACCGCCTGACCATTCGCCGTCGGCATTCTTTCTTCTGTAGTAAATACCCAAAACATTTTCGCTGTAGTTTGTCATCATTCCGAGGAATGCCGCAAGCCACATCCAGAACACTGCACCGGGGCCGCCCAATGCAATAGCTGTTGCAACACCAACAATATTACCTACGCCGATTGTTGCCGCAAGAGCAGTACAAAGTGCCTGGAACTGAGAGATTGACTTTCCCTTTACATGACCTGATACATCTTTCTTAAAAAGTGAACCAAGGGTCTGTGAAAACCAATGTCTGATGTGGGTAATCTGGAAAACTCCCGTAATTACGGTTGCGAGTAAACCTGCAAAAAGGAGCAGATACAATCCCTTTCCCCATACGAAATCGTTGATGACTGTGTTAAATTCAGCCAACTTTGCCATCATAAATAAAACATCCTTTCTTTTGCTAAGCAAAATAAAAAGCAGAGTTCTTTCGCAATAAAAAACTCCGCACAGTAAATAAGCCTGTTAAGACCTGTACCTCCGTCCTTTTGCCTGAGAGATTAGCTTCTTAAAAAGAAACCTTGCACCTTCGGCATCCTTATTTTTCCTTATTAAAAGGAAGCGGACTTCTCCGGAGCGCTATCCGTTTGCAGTCTTTACTCAACAACGAGAACCTGAGAGTGTTACTCCTTCGGTAGGTTTAGCCACCTTTTCCTGCATACTTCGCTTAGCCTTTATTAAAATAACACATGTATTATGACACATTCTGACATATTTGTCAAGGGGTAAATGCTGATATTTCCGAAATTATCCCCTTTTTTCATTGACAACATAAGGAAAACAGGTTATAATATTGTAGTTATAATATGTAATTTATTACTTAAAGGATGATGAAGAATGCATTGGTCAGAAGAAATTGCACAAAGAATAATTGAGCGTAATCCCAATAAGGAAGAATACGTTTGTGCCGCAGGTATCAGCCCGTCAGGCTCGATTCACATCGGTAACTTCCGTGATATAGCTACAAGCTATTTTGTAGTACGTGCCCTCAGAAAGATGGGCAAAAAGGCACGTCTTCTCTTCTCTTGGGACGAATTTGACAGACTCAGAAAGGTTCCCGTAAACGTTGCCAAGGTTCGTGACGATTTCGAGCAGCATATCGGTAAGCCCTATGCTGATGTGGAAAATCCTTTCTCGGACTGCCCCGAAATTAAAACCTACGCCCAGTATTTTGAAAAGGAATTTGAGCGTTCCATCGTAAAATTCGGTATTGATATGGACTACCGCCATCAGGCAGAAATGTACAGAAGCGGTAAGTACGCCCAGCATATCCTCACAGCACTTAAAAAGCGTGGGGAAATCTTTGATATTCTTGATTCACACCGCACCCAGCAGGCACAGGAGGGCGAAAAAGAAGCTTACTATCCCGTTAGCATCTACTGCCCTGTCTGCGGAAAGGACACAACCAAGATTCATTCCCTTTCCGATGACTGCACTGTTGCGGAGTATTCCTGCCAGTGCGGTCACAGCGGAAGCTTTGACTTCACAAAGGACTTTAACTGCAAGCTTGCATGGAAGATTGACTGGCCCATGCGTTGGATGTACGAGGGCGTAGACTTTGAGCCGGGCGGAAAAGACCATGCGGCAAGGCACGGTAGCTACGATACAAGTAAGGATATTGCAAAGGCTATTTACGGCTATGAGCCTCCCCTGTTCCAGGGTTATGAGTTCATAGGTATTAAGGGTACTACAGGTAAGATGTCAGGTTCTTCAGGACTGAACCTTACTCCCGAAACGCTCCTTAACCTCTATCAGCCCGAAGTAATTTTGTGGCTTTACTCTAAGACAGAGCCTCTCAAGGCATTTGACTTCTGCTTTGACGACGGAATTCTTCGTCAGTATTTTGAGTTTGACAAGATGCAGACTGCATTCGCTGACGGCACTGCCGATGAGCATACAAAGGAAATTATGTACAACACTACAGTTGAGGGAAGAACTCCCACAACCGTTCCCATGGCACTTTTAGTTCAGCTTGGCAGCGTTGTAAACTTCAATGTTCCCATGCTTGAAATCGTATTCGAGAAAATCGGTACTCCCTATAAGTATGCTGATTTTGCCGACAGACTTGAGAGAGCAAAATACTGGCTTGAGCAGTGTTCTCCTGAAAACGTAAACAGACTTCGCCAGTATCGTAACTGGGAGCTTTACAATAGCTTCACAGATGAAGAAAAGAAAGAAATTGAGCTTTTGGTTGATTTCCTTAAGACAGACGGATATTCTCTTGATGACCTTAATTCCGAGCTTTACGCAATTCCCAAGAAAATATTTGGCGAGGATATGGATCCCAAGGAGCTTAAAGGTGTTCAGGGACAGTTCTTCAAGAACGTGTATAAGCTTATCATTGATAAGGAACGCGGTCCCAGACTCTATCTTTTCCTTTTCGCAGTTGATAAGGAAAGCTATTTAAGCCTTCTTGATTTCTCCACTCCCATGACTGAAATTGAGAAAAATCCTCCCAAGGAGGAAGAAGTTGTGGAGGAAGAGCCTGAAAAGGTTTACGGCGACCCTGATCCCGTACAACCCATTAAGGAAGAAATTGATATTGATACATTCTCAAAAATCGACCTCAGAGTATGTAAAATTGTAAAGGTTAATGATATCCGCAAGTCCAACAACTGCATTAAGCTGACGCTTTTCGACGGACTTGAGGAAAGAGTTATTGTTTCCAGCATCAAGCACGATTACAAGGCAGAGGAGCTTGTAGGAAAGAAAATCATCGTTGTGGCAAATCTTGCTCCTGCACGTTTTTCAGGTGTGACAAGCAACGGCATGCTCCTTGCAGGAACAAATAACGCCTGCGGATGCAAAGTAATCTTTGTTGATGATTCTATCCCAGAAGGAACAGCTATTTGCTAAGGAAATGTGAAAAAATTCCAAATCACAAAAAGGCTGTGTAAAAAATACACTTTTTTACACAGCCTTTTTTTCGTTATTTTCTATTTCCATCATCGGTGGCATAGGTTCTTCCTCTATGATAACTTTACGGAGAAACAAAGGAGGCACTGCTGCAGCAAAAAGAAGAATTATGCCAAGCGTGAAAGCCGAAACAAATTTAGACATTCCTATTGCAATCATTCCAAGCTTAAACGGAAAGAAAAGGAATGTATATATTGGCTCCATACTTACTACTGAATCTAATATAGCAAGAAGATTTGCACAAGCAATCAGCAAAGACACTGCCAGCAAATTCGTTTTATAGAAAGTCTTAGTATCCTCTTGGGTGTACTTATAATAAATAGCTGTAAAAAATATCACGGCTATTATATCAAAAAGAGCCGATATGCCGAGCATAAGGACGCTTAATTTATATCCTTGTGGTAAAATGCCAAAATAGAATAGCAAGGAAACTACAAACGATGTAATTATATGACATATTAATGTTTCATAAATTCTTCTTTCAAGATAAATCATTACATAGACCTCTTAAAATTATTTATCCGTTATCAGCACTGTTGTGTTTTCTCCATCCCAGCTAACTTTGTTTCCCAAAGCCTCCGAAATGGCTCTTGCAGGGACCAATGTTCTTGAATCAATAATCTGTGCCGGAACATCCAGAAGGACTGTTCTTGTTTCATTTGTTACGGCATTGGTAACAGAGAAGCTTGTCTCTCCCACTTTCATAGAAATAATATCTGTTTTATAAGATGCCACAATAAGATTTTTTTCTTTAATCCACTCAACCATAGCACCTTGTGCTTCAAATATTTTTCTGACCGGCACCATAGTTCTTCCGTTTATGATTTGCGGCGGAACATCAAAGCTAAGATTGGTGCCGTTAAGCAGAACCTTAATGTCACTATTATCTGCACCGACACTTAAAGAGCCGGTGCAGATAAGCATAATTGATATAATTAGAGATATAAGTTTTTTCATACTAATTCACTCCGATAAAAATTATTTGAATAAATTTACATCTCCAGAATCAAAGTTATTAGTCATATTGCCCCAGGTGATGAGCTTTTCAGGGGTATCTGCTGTAGAAGTAGCTATTACGTCTACCTGTGTAAAATCATTAATTTCTATTTCGGGTTTCGTATATTTATTCATTTTTATCTATCTCCTTTTTTAATTTAAATAGGGGTTAACATTACCCAGCCACTTATTTACAGATTGTACCGAGGCTTTAAAATCGTCGCCAAAATAAACCTTCTTGTCATCTTCGGTGCTTGGATTTGAATCTATATCAACCACAACATAGGGCATAGCTATTACTTTCTCAGCAAAATTTTCCTCTGCTATGTTGGAAATAATAACATGGAACTGACCATCATTATCTTTAACTGAGGATATATCTACACTCTCGACAGACGCTACTGCCTCCTCGGAAAACTCATTGTAGATATACATACCGAATTTTACAATGTAATTTCCAACTTTAGCAATATCTTTTATTCTTGAATTAAGAGCAATAACGCCTACTTTGCCCGTACTTTCTCTCGTTTCGGAATAATAACCTGCGTCGGCTAATGTTTCAAACTCGGGAGCTACAATCCACTGTGCAGTAAGAGTTATATCACCTGACAAAGAAGAATCTACATCAGTAACGAGTTTATTATCTTTGTCATACCAGCCTGCAAAGATATATCCTTCACGCTGAGGATTTGCTGTAATAGCCTTTCCGCGGCTCCAGTAATAATAATCGATGAAATTGCCTGACATATCAAGATAGTCGTCCATATTGGTAACGGTGTCTTCACCGATGTCGCCAAGGTCGTATGTTATCGTATACATTCTGGGAACCATAAGTGCAACCAGCTCTTGTGTCTGACCGTTTACTTCGTCATATCTTGCAGAACCATTGTATGTAATTCTGAATGGCTCATTTGCCGCAACATACTCAATCTTCTGACCGTCTTTGGTGTAGCTCTTTACCTTGATTGAGTAGTCATAGAGGGTTACTCCGTCGGGTTTTTCATTCCATACACTGAAATCGTTGTTGCCGATTCCGTTTGTAAGATTTGTATTCTGTCCGTGGATACCGTTTGAGCTTACCATCTGTGTAATTACTGTCCAATCCTGAGGATTGCTTCCTTTTGTTCCGTCATCGCAAAGCACGAGCGTTTCTACACTGTCGGGGCGGAAGCCTTCGCCAATGTAACTTGCATCGAGCTTGTATTTAAGGTCAAAGCTGGTTGGAACAAAATGAAGATATGCATTAACGAATGTTTTGGTTCCGCTTAAAAATTCTGCTGTATAATGCGTATTATCATACTTGCTGTAATCGTTGACCGAGGTCGAAGATGACAGTGCATTCTGATACACAATTTCGTAGTTTGCTGAAAGCACCTTTATTCTGTAATCATGGTGATTATCGGGAAGTCCGCTGAATTCATATGTTCCGCTGCCTGTACTGCCGTTATATACAACAGGAACTGTAAGATGCATAATGGTTTCCGGATAGCCGGTGTGATCAATTCTCTGCAATGCTACAAATACACTGTTTGCTCTGTCCCCTTCAGGAATTGTCTGTGTATAAGAAACACCATTCTCCTCATTAAATACAGTATAGGTGGCAGAAACAGTTACAGTACCGCTTACGGTGAGGGGTTCTTTCCATTTTGCCATAATAACAACGTCTGAATGAAGCTCATCTCCGCTGTTAGCCGCAGTTGAAGTAATGTTTCCGTTTGCATCGGCATGGTACCAGCCGTCAAAAACGTATCCGCCGCCCCTTGTGGGAATATACTGAGTAAGGTTGGGAACCTCAATCTGGTCTTCTAAAAGAATATTGTTTGCTGAAGAATTTATTGTTCCTCCGTTAGGATTTACAGTAACATCAAATACTTCAATAGATATAACCGCATTAATACCGCCCTGCTGTCCTCCGTTTTCATACCATACACCTGTAAGGTTGTTGCTGTCGGTAGACACAGGGTCTTTTCCGTCTGTTACCTCGATATTTGCCCAATAGCGACTATCTGCAGTAACGTATGTTGTATGAGCATTGTTGAAATCTTTAGCAGCCAAAACTGTGCCGTCTGCAAGTTCGTATGAAACAATTTCCATTCTATAGTAGTATGGACTATATCCGTCGGTTGTTGCTATCGGCACGGGGAATGTACCTGCTCCCTTACCGTCATTTCCTATAGCAACTCTTTCATAAGTATATTGCTGACGGCTTGTTGTATACCAATCAACGGTTTCACCATCTACATATGGAGAGTCATACCACTGAAGAATTTTAACGTTTGCTGCAACGGGTTTGAATTTGTCGGCAACTTTCTTTGCCTGTTCGTCAAGCTCTACACTGAACGCTATATCAAACCTTTGGGGGTCATAAACTAATTCAACATTGATTTGGTAGTTGCCGTTTTGATCAATTCCTGTGGTTACATTTTCACGCTTGTAACCTGATTTCGATGTTGTAAAGGTATATTCCTTTGCCTTTTCAACATTTGTCAGAACAGGTGTTTTGGATGTGTAGAGTGTATAGTCTTCCACATCGTTTTTCACATACTGTGCAGTAAACTCATCGGAATTGAACGCATCAGTTCCATTCCATTCTATTGTTTTGCTGATAAGCTCTGTATAGTCACTCTCTCCCACTTCACGACCGTCAACGGTAAAGGTTATATCATGAAGGGCCCGATCGTTGTTGTGGTCACCTGATGTTGCTTTATGGTTTATTTTAATATTAACATAAACGTCGGTTGCCTCAACATAGTTTGCCTTTAATGTGTACGCCTCTGAAATATCTTCCGAAAGAAGGTCTCCCGGGTAGTAGCTCTTTCCGTTCTGGTCAGACCAATGAGAGAAAAGGTAACCTTCCTTAGTTGGAATTTTATCTGAAACATTGACACTGCTGAAGCTCAGGTAGTACTCTGTCAATTCGTCAGGACCGCCTGTGCCTCCGTTAAGATTATACTCAACGCTGTTAAAGAATAATTCTCTCGTTCTGCTGCCGCCGGCAATGGTAAGCACCTGTTCACCTATCTGTGAAGAGGGTGTCTGTGCGGAATGAATTGTATAGTTACCGTCAGAAAGCACTGCGGAGTAGATTCCTGTTGCTGTATTTTCAAGAGGGAAGTAAAGCTCGGAACCTTCATATCTGAGATAAAGATTTTCGCAGTTTTCCATAACTGTAGAAATATTTACACGTTCACCTGAAGCAGTAGAAGTATCCATATCATATTTACCGTTCAGGATTACTTCAACAGTACCCACATGTGCAGGCTTTGTTGTTTCGTAAACGAAGGCGTATACAGGAGCGTGGTCTGTTCCTTCCGGATGACCGATAACCCCTATCTGGTATTCTGTGTTGGGAGTGAGGTTGTCAAAAATTACTATTTCTTCACCGTCAACAGTAGCACGTTCACCCTTAACATGATTTATACGATATTCACAATCAGGATCAAGGTTTCTGAGCTCAATTTTTGTTGCAGTAGATGTTGTTGTGGGCTTTCTGTATACATAAACCTTAACCTTGGTGTTTATGGATACATTCTGGTGGAATTTACAGTTGCTCTTCTTAACATTTATTTCAACTTCGCCTTCACCCATTTGCAGACCTTCGATGGAAGATGCTCCGCTGCTTGTAACAACTTTGATATTTTCTCCACCGCTTACTACTTCTGCATTCGAAACAGAACACTCATCACAAGTAACGTGAACCAGACCTGCTTCACCGAGAAGGTCATTGATGTGTTTTACGTCGCCCTCAAACATACCAAACGCAATGTTCTTAAGATCCTCCGCCAGATCAGAGTTTACAAATCCCGTGTATTTATACTGCGGCCAGAACCATGATGTTCCTATCTGCTCTCTTTTACCTATATGCGAATCAGTTGCAAGGAGGTTTCCGTTGTCGTCATATACTTCAACAGTTACTGTACCTACCAATGCAGAGCTGGACAGATTTGCACCATAAATGGCTGCCCAACCATAACCCTTACCTGTAAATGAATCACGGTAGGATCTGCCGGACATATTTGCTGAAGAACTTACCTTACGATTATAGATTTCAATTTCACCGTCGGTGTTATTGATTCCATACATATTATGCGAATTATACACGTAAAGATATGTACCCAGACCGTTTGTCCACTCATAGGTAAGGTCATGCGAGTTACCGCTGTATCCTTCCACCCTTGCCTCCAAAAGTTCACTGGAACGCAAATCCGTCTGCTCGCCTCGATTGAAGCTGACTATTTTTACGCTCACGCTATCCGCTGCTTCTGTCTGAATCGGGCAAATCGCAAATGTACTAAAAATCATGCAAAATGCCAAAATTATGCTAATGTTTTTTGATAGATATTTCGTTGCCGCATTTTTAGATTTCCTCATGAAAACTCCCTCTTTTCCTAAATTGTTGTCCTGACAATAAAGTTTATCACTTTCAGATGAATAATGCAATGCTTTTTATGTAATTTATTTGAATTATTTTATGTAATTTATTTGAATTATGTATATTTTTTTACCTGCAGGTACAGTATATAAACAGGTGATTCTATGAATTTCAAAAATTTATTTATATATAAACATAATTCTGTAGAAAATTTCACAATAAAAAACGCAACACCTGCCGAAAATTACCCCGTACAAAAAAATGAAGGAGGACCTTCGCTTGCAGGTAATTTCCGCAAAGATTTTAAAACTCTTAAAGAGGAATTCTCCTTTGGCAAAAGCGGAGATATTAAAATGCGTGAGTTTACAATCCGCATTGACGGAAATGACCGCAAGGCGGTTATATTTTTTATAGACGGACTGGTAAACAAGCAGTTTGTAAATGACTTTATCTTACGACCGCTGATGATAAAAAGCCGTGAAATAGAAATTTCTTCCTTTCGTGCCATTGGCGAAATACTGCTTTCTCAGAGTGAATACAAGGAAACAAATGTAATAGGCGATTTAACCTTTGACCTGAACTTCGGCAGTGCGATAATGCTTGTAGACGGGGCAAAAACCGCCTTTTCCCTCGACGTAAAGGGTTGGCAGCACCGAGGGGTGGAAAGTCCGCAAACGGAACGTATTATCCGCGGTCCTAATGACGCTTTTTCCGAACAGCTTCGTGAAAACACTGCTCTTATAAGGCATCTGATACGAAACAAAAGCCTGATGTGTCAAGAGTTTAAGGTAGGTAAGATCAGTCAAACGCCCGTTTCCGTCATGTACATTGAAAATGTTGCCAACGCGTCATTAGTTGAAGAAACCCTAAGACGGATTGAGAGCATCGGGGTTGACTATATTTTTGCCGCTGCAGAGATAGAGCAGCTTTTGGAGGATAAAACCTTTACCACCATCCCCCAGTTTTTATCTACGGAAAGACCTGACCGTGCCTCTCGTGCACTTCTTGACGGTAAGGTTGTAATACTTGTTGACGGCTCGCCCTTTGTACTGATTGTCCCGACGACCGTTTTTGAGCTTAATGAGGCGGCTGAGGATAATTATCTGCGTTTTCCTTATGTGAATTTCATAAGAATCATACGCTGGATTGCGTTTATTCTTTCGCTTCTTTTGCCGGGGCTTTATGTGGCTGTGGTAAGCTTTCACAGTGAGCTTTTGCCTACAGGAATATTAATGTCAATTATAGCCAGCCGCGAGCCTGTTCCTTTTCCCTCTTTGGTTGAAATAATCATAATGGAAATATGTCTTGAAATAATCCGAGAGGCAAGTATCAGAGTTCCGGAGGCTTCGGGAAGCACCTTAAGCATAGTTGGTGCTTTAATACTTGGACAGGCGGCAGTAAGTGCGGGAATAGTAAGCCCCATACTCATTATTATTGTTTCCATAACTGCAATCGGTTCTTTTGCTACTCCCAATTATTATTTGGGGTTGGCAGCAAGAATCCTCAGGTTTGCATACATTTTCTTGGGTGCAATAGCAGGCTTCTTGGGAATTATATCAGGACTTTTTGTAAACATTCTGCTTTGGACAAACGCTACCTCGATGGGAGTTCCTATGGGTGCGCCCTTTGCACCCATAACGAACAAGGGTATCCCGTCCCCTCTGTTCCTCCCTCCCATATGGAAACAGGAAAACAGAGAAGACTATATAAACCCCAGACGCAAACGGCGGCAGGCACACATATCAAGAAAATGGAAAGGGTGAGCACATGAAACAAAAAAGCGGCAGTATCAGCATAGCAATTCTCTGCTCATGTGCGATACTTTCAAAATATCTTGTTATTCTGCCTGAATATATGGTCAAATACGTTGGCAATGCCGCGTGGCTTGATATACTGGCAAAATGTATAATTGCAACTGTTTCCCTGAGCATCGTTTTATGGCTTTACAAGCCCTTTGCTCCCGATTCAATTACCAATATTTTTTCACTGGCATTCGGGAAATTTGGCAAGGCTGCTATAAGCTATTTTTATATAATTACCTTTACTCTTTTTAACGCTTTGCTGCTCAGACTTCTGGCAGAAGCGCTCAGCACCGTCATGGCAACAACCGCACCCGATGAATTTTTCATTTTATTTATTCTTATTGCCGTGTTTGCCGCCGCATACTGCGGCACACGTGCCACTTCTAACCTCAGCAATATAATTTTCCCTTTTGTGGCAGTTACCATTCTTACGGTTTCTCTTGCCCTTTTTCCGCACTATCGGACAGATAATTTGATGCCCCTTTTCGGGGAAAGCACAAAAAGGCTTCTTCACGGAATATTCGTAAGGCATTTCGGCTTTGCAGAAACTGTCCTTCTCTTTTTCTTTGCACCCCTTTTGGGAAGCTATAAAGAACTTAAAAAATGCTCTGCCATAACTTACATTGTTATAACGCTGATTTCCGTGGGCTTCACTCTCGCCTACTGCCTGACTGTCCCCTACCCTGCATCGAAGAATTTCTTTCTTCCTTTTTATCAGATGACAAGGATGATTAAATCGGGAGCGTTTCTGCAAAGGCTTGAACCTATTGTGGTTTTCGTATGGACAGCGTTTGTAATGTGCAGCATGAGTATACTCATTTCCGTCACATCAAAGCTTGCCGCAAATTCCGAAAACCAGAGCGAGGAAAAGTCATTTGTCCCCATTATTACGCTCATTACACTCTTTACGGCATTAATTCCCACCAGTGAAAGCATTGCTTTTTCTTTTTACGAAAAGCTTCTTAGCATCAGCAGTCTTCTTTTCCCCGCCCTGCCTGCGGTAACGTTCATTACAGCGAGAATCAGAAAAAGGAGGACTGCAAAATGAAAAAAGCAGTTTTGTTAATTCTTCTTGTCAGCCTTGTTCTTGGCGGATGCGGCTACGGAACTGACGTGGAAAATCAGGCATATGTAATTGCCGTAGGAATTGACAAAGGGGAAAGCTTTCCCATTAAGGCATCCTTCGTATTTGCAAATCCCGGAGGTGAAAACAGTTCCGAGGGTGGCGGTGCCCCATCTGCTCCCAAGCCAGATATAGTGACAGTTGAAGCCCCAACGGTGTTTTCCGCAATACGAAAGCTTGACTCAATAAAAAGCAAAGCTATAAATCTTTCCCATACAAAAATAGTTGTATTTTCAAAAGATATAGCCAAAAAAGGTGTGAAGGACTATTTGTCGGGGTTTGCGGCATCAAGAGATTTCCGCCCCAACACTTATGTATGCGTATCAGAGAGCAAAGCAGAAAAATACCTGAGGAGCGTAAAACCTGTTCACGAAACTTATATTGAAAAATATTTTGACAACATTATGCAAAAGGTGGCCGAGGACAAGGTAAACGAAGCTTACCTTTACTACCTATACTATAATATGACAGAGGATTTTTCGGGAAGCGTGGTTCCGCTTGTGGGAGTAAATAAAAATGAGCTTCCCAAAAAAGATGAAGCTCCCGACAACAAACAAAAGGATGATTTTGACTACGAAGTACGTGCGGGCAAAATGATTCGCCAAGGCAAAAACCCTGCCGAGGTGCTTGGCAGTGCAATTTTTAAAAATGATAAAATGATTGGAACGCTGGGAAGCTTTCACACCGATTTAGTAAGACTTATGGGCAATGAATTTTACCCCAGAAACTACAGCATTTCATACCCCGAAAAATCCGACTATGTAACTATAAGGATGGACCAGCAGGAGCGTGCCGAGGTTCACACTGAAATTAAAAACGGCATTGCACACATTAAAATCAATGTTCCCGTTTCAATAGAATATGTAGATGCAGGAAAGATTGAAAATAATACAAAGAAATCAGATAAATTCTGCCGTCATCTTGAAAATATGCTTGAAAAAGATGCAAAAAAGCTAATCGAAAAATCGCAAAAAGAGCAAAACTGCGATATTTTAGGACTTGGCAGCTCCCTGAAACAGCACTTTACAGATGTTAAGCAGTGGAAGAAATTTAACTGGAAAGAAAAATACTCCAAAGCACAGATTAAGGTGTCTTTCCATGTTGTTTATGCAGATTTTGAAGAAGCAAACTAAGAGGGTGATTTTTTAAAATGGTTGTTTATAAATTTTTCTTCACAATATTCTTTTTGTGGTGCAGTGTCTTTACAGTTTCCCTATGTGTATACCATTTCAGAAAAAGACAGTTTATTCCCGCGATAAATGCCGCCATACTTCAGATTGCCGCAACAGTGTTATGTATACTTTATTTAATTTAATTAAATTTGCGGAGATTTTTTCTCTGCAAATTTTACATAGTCATATAAATTTTAATCCTTAAGTACTTTTTCAGCATAAAACACTTGACTATGGCGTAATTTTATATTATCATATTTGTCGAAAGGAGTTAGAAACATATGGTTCTTGAAACATTAAAAAACATTATTGCAGATGCTATGGGAAGCAGATTAAAAATGGATGCTTCGGAAATTAACGAAGATACAGAATTTATCGCAGACCTCCATGCAGACAGCGTAGATATTGCAACAATCATTTGTGATATTGAAGACGAGTTTGACATCGAAATTGAAGATGAACAGCTCGAAGGCATTGAAACCGTTGGCGACGTTGCCGAGAGAATTGAACAGTTAGTATAAAATACAT
The DNA here is from genome assembly GCA_045594665.1 of Clostridia bacterium. Lineage (GTDB taxonomy): Bacteria > Bacillota > Clostridia > UMGS1883 > UMGS1883 > UMGS1883. The sequence continues at coordinate 14,242 of JAZNYX010000044.1, forward strand.
ACGGTAAGGGATTCAGCACAGTCTGAATCCCTTGTATTTAGAAATAAGGATGAATTTACGATGGATATAAATCAATTTCAAAAGAATATAGGATATTTTTTCAAAAATTCGCAGCTTCTTAAAACCGCTTTCACCCACACCTCCTACGCAAATGAGCACGGAATTGAAAGCTATGAACGCCTCGAATTTTTGGGTGATGCCATAGTCGACTTTTTGGTTGGTGAATATCTGTTTAATAATTTTCCCGAAATAAACGAAGGAATGATGACGCGTATTCGCGCCGCCCTTGTTTGTGAAAAGACACTCTCTGAGCTTGCAACAGAAATAGGCATCGGTGAATGTATGCTACTGGGTAACGGTGCCGAGCTTTGCGGCGACAGAATGAGGCCCTCCATTCTTGCGGACATGTTTGAAGCACATATTGCGGCAATGTATCTTGACGCAGGAATTGACAATACCAGGCAGTATCTCTATTCCCTTTATAAAGACAGGATAGATGCAGCAGCAAAAAGCGGGCAAGTAATTGATTACAAAACAAAGCTTCAGGAAAAGCTACAGAAAAAGGGTGCTTGCAGCATAGTTTATGAAATAATCTCTTCGGAAGGTCCCATCCATCATTGTCTTTTTGAAATGCAGGTTGTTGCCAACGGAAAAATTTTAGGAAAAGGCAGTGCCTACAGTAAAAAAGAGGCTCAACAAAGAGCAGCCGAGGACGCACTAAATAAATTAGGCTAGCCGAAACGAAGCCCATACTGCCGTATTGGCAAGGCTTTCAACGACGTAGTGGCAAAAAAGAGGAAGCAAAAAACGGGTTCGGACTATTTTGTTTCGGCTAAATTTTTCAACTTTTTTAGTAAAAAGTTATTGACATTTCCACCTTACTTTGGTATACTATCATAGTCGGATTTGATTGGAGAGGTATCGAAGTGGTCATAACGAGGCGGTCTTGAAAACCGTTTGTCCGAAAGGGCGCGTGGGTTCGAATCCCACCCTCTCCGCCATTTTAATAATATGCAAGGATTATTCCTTGAAGGTAGCTTTACTGCATATGGAGAAGTACTCAAGCAGGTCGAAGAGGCGCCCCTGCTAAGGGCGTAGGTCGGGAAACCGGCGCGAGGGTTCGAATCCCTCCTTCTCCGCCAGCCGTATGCACAATCATACGGAACAAAAGCACAGTGATTTCTCACTGTGCTTTTTCTTTTTACTTAAACAGCAATAACTTTCCGTTATCGGCAAATTACCAAGAATAACATTCTTTAAAATATTGACTTTTTTGCCGTTAATGTGATATACTAATACTATCTGATAGGAGGGCTTTTATGAATTATTTATCTGTATCTCAAATTGCTCAAAAATGGAATATCTCAGAACGCACAGTACGCAATTACTGTGCTCAAAATAAAATACCGGGAGCATTTTTGACCGGAAAAACTTGGAACATTCCTAAAAATGCAAATAAGCCTGATAGGATTAATAAAAAGTCAATCGAACCGCAAAATCTTCTTGAAAGACTTAGAGCAGAGAAAAAGTCTGCTACTAAAGGTGGTATTTATCATAAAATTCAAATAGAGCTAACCTATAATTCAAATCATATTGAGGGCAGTAAATTAACCCATGACCAGACAAGGTATATTTTTGAAACAAATACTATCGGAGCAGAAAACGATGCACTCAATGTTGATGATATTATAGAAACCGCAAATCATTTCAAGTGTATTGACATGATAATTGATAACGCCACATATAAGCTCACAGAAAAATTTATAAAAGAACTGCACTTTACTTTGAAGTTCGGCACATCCGATTCAAGAAAAGATTGGTTTAATGTTGGTGATTATAAAAAGCTCCCCAATGAAGTTGGTGGAAAGGAAACTGCAACTCCTGAAACTGTTGCACAGAAAATCAAAGACTTGTTAAAATCTTATAATCAAAAGAACGAGCATACGCTGGAAGAAATTATTGATTTTCATTATCAATTTGAATCATTACACCCATTTCAAGATGGTAACGGTCGTGTCGGCAGACTTATTATGTTTAAGGAATGTCTGAAGAATAACATAGTTCCCTTTATTATTGACGACAGCCTTAAAATGTTCTATTACAGAGGTCTGTCCGAATGGAACAACGAAAAAGGTTATTTGCTTGATACTTGTCTGTCGGCACAGGATAAGTTTAAAAAGTATTTAGAGTATTTTAAAGTGCCATATATTGATTAGTAATGCGAGAGTTCAATCGCCTAAAGCCGATTGAACTCTCGCATTTTTCCATCAAATTATGTACCATGAAGTGACACGTAGGACGGACTCAAATATTTATACGGTTCAGAACTTATCAGGGAAAAGCCGGATAAGCTCTTTTTTTGACAATGAGGTTATATTACGATAATCCAGAGAAGAAGTATTGAACACCTGATATACCTCATAGCGCTCCTGTTCTTTTATATACGCCTGTTTTTCAAAATGTGCGTAGTTAATTATTTTTTGCAAATCTTCAGACGTATCGAGCTTTATGATATTTTTTTCCTTTTCCGTCGAAATTTCTCCCGTAAACTCATTTCCCCGGGCAAAAGGAAGCTGTGTATAATCCTTGCAGATATACATGATGCCGTCATTTTTCACGGCAAACTTGTCCCAGTATCCGTTTTCTATAAACCACGCAAGAGTATTTTCAAAGTTTGCGTTTATATTGACTTGCACATAATTAATATAAATACGCTCCCTCTCGCCGTTTTGAGAAGTTTCTATACGATATTTATCGGTTTTTTCGGCTACATATTCAATGTCAACATATATCGCCCAGCCGCTGTTATATATTTCATTGTAGCCGAGATTTAATATATCTTTCTTAATACACTCAAGTAGCTCTTCTTTTTTAGCGTCATCTTTTATTTCCACGTGTTCATTGCCATATATATTCATTGTATAAACAGACTTCATTTCATTAAACACACGTTCGCTTCTTTGCTTATATTCCTGATTCTGATACATTGCGTTCATAATTTCGTGAAGTTCGTCATTTGAAACTCCGTATCTGCGATGCAGCTTATTTCCATTTTTCAGCATGTATTCAAAATGAATATATGTGTCTGAATTATAATGATTTACAAGCTCTTTTTTTGCAAGCATTTCCGAATGAATTTCCTGTACCTTTGCGATAACTTCATTATTATCACTGTAAGGAGTTTCACCATAATAATAATTATAGAATGCGACTTTTGAAATATCTTCTTTTTCGGGAATACGGCTTTCAAAGCCAAAAAAGCTTGTAAACGCAAATATACAAATCATGGCGGCAAAAGCTATAACAAATCCAAGATATCCCTTATATGTGTGCCATACACGCAGTGATTTTCGAAGCAGCATCTCACTGCCAAAATATATAACTGCACTTACAATGGCAATAATGCACCAAAATACCAAACTGCTGTCACTGATAGAAGGGCTGAAAATCGAAAATGCCGCAATTGCACCCATAAAGGTAATAAGATATTTGAAAATCGGATTAAGGCACTTAAAGCCTGCCACATCCTCCGCAGTTTCCATTCTGCGTTTTTTATAAAGGATTCCTGCGAGAATATAAAGAATTACAGCTATAACAAGGAACATTACCATTTTGGGAACATAAAAGGCTTCTTGTTCTCCAAACGCCCACTCGGAGGCTATCGTCATCAGATTCACCGGAAAGTTTGCGTCAGTCACCTTTGATATCAAAAATTCGTCATTTGCAAAGCCGTGAAGAAAAATTTTCGATACTATCTCAAACCCTGCAACAAGCAAAGGAACAAAGAAATGGAAGAGGACATTAAGAGCTATCATGGCAAAGCTGTTTCCCGTCAAGGATGCCACGAAACAGACACAGGAAAACATAATAAACAGTGCAAACAGATTAAAAAGCATCCATGTAATGCAATCACCAATACCAAAAAGCTGTGAATATCCTGACAAGGAGATTATCATCAGTGCAAAAGCATTGAGTATCACGGGGATTCCCATAAGCGTAAAAGCCGCCATTACTGTTGAAATATAGTTTGTTTCCCTTTTCACAGGCAGACTATGTACAAAGATTGATGTCTTTTTTGAATGAATAAATCTGAATATCATCAGTCCTACAACCGTTGGAACTACAATTGCCAGAAGTGTGGGAAGCAAGATATATTCGTTCCGCATAATAAGCGATACCTCGCTGCCTATTGAAGGCAGGTACATCTGTGCGGGGTCATAGCTTAAAAGAATTGACATTCCCGTAATCATAAACAGAAGAATGAAATAGAGTACACTCCCCCACAAATATCTGCGTAGAGTTGATTTGTATATTCCTTTATTAAAAAATAATGTTTTTGAAATCATATCCCAAACCTCCCAACTCGTAAATGAAAACTTCTTCCAGTGTAAGGCTGATTCTTTCGCATAAAAGCGGTGAAACTTCTTTCATTCTGTCATAGGTAAGCTGTGCATCACCCCGTATAATTACACTGTATACCGATCCTGTTCTTGAAATATGCAGTATCTCGGCAGAATCCGAAAGCTTTTGTGCCGCTTTTTCATCAAGCACCAACTGGTATTTATGAACACTGCCCTTTAAATCATCAAGAGGCTTTTGTGCAATCATTTTGCCCTTATGGATTATTCCTACCCAATCACATATATCTTCAAGCTCGCGAAGATTGTGCGAGGATACCAGCACCGTTAAATCACGGTCATTTACATCTGCAATCACAAGATTAAGCACCTGCTTTCTCATAACAGGGTCGAGTCCGTCAAGCGGCTCATCCAATATAAGAACATCGGGCATTGCAGAAAGTGCAAGCCAAAATGCTACCTGCTTTTTCATACCCTTAGACAGCTTTCTTATCTGTCTTTTTTCATCAATTTTAAAGATTTCTCCTATTGCCTTATAGCGTTCAAAGCTGAATTTTTTATAAATATCCGCATAGAAACGTGCCATCTGCTTAATTGTATACGTGCTGTAATAAAACCAATCATCTGAAATATTCAGCACTCTTTCCTTTATCTGTTCATTTTCATAAACTCTTACCCCATCTATGTAAATATCTCCGCACTCAGGTTTAAGCACGCCGTTTATATGATTTATCACGGTGGTTTTACCTGCTCCGTTAGGCCCTATCAAGCCATATATAGTACCCTTTTTCACATTAAGAGAAAAATCGTCAAGCACTTTAAAATTATCAAAGTATTTTGTTACCGAGGATACCTGAATCATTATTCTTCCTCTCCTTTCGAATAAATATTGTTTATAAGGTTTTGTATTCCTTCTTTTGTTTCACCCAGATACATAAGTTCCTTAACAGCCGATGTGATTTCTTCGTAAAGCTCCGCTATTCGTTTTTCATCTTTGCTTTGAGACACCGGAGCCACAAAGTTCCCCTTTCCCTTTACGCTGTAGATATACCCTGCCGTTTCAAGCTCTTTATACGCTTTTTGCACTGTATTGGGATTTACCGTAAGCGAAATGGAAAGCTCCCTTACCGATGGAAGTTGTTCGTGAGCTTTCAGTATTCCACTGATTATTAATTCACGAAAGCCATGTTCAATCTGTTCATGAAGAGTTCTTCCGTCCTTATAATCCAAGCTTATCATTGATTCACCTCCTTAACTGTATTACTTGTACTAACACAGTTAGTATACCATGGAAAATTTATGTTGTCAATAGGTGGTTTAAAAAATCTTAAAATATAAAATCTGTCATTTATTGACATTTCCACCAAATATGTGATATAATGTGCTTAATTTATTCTTAAGGGGTGCTTTTATGAAGAAAAAAATTGAGTCGAAGGTAAAGTTTGCAAACATTTGGAAATACATAACTATTCTATCCGCACTTTTTCTGCTTGTCTCTTTTTTGCTTAATGCTGCGTTTGAGTCTAATCTCACAACCACTTTACTTGGTGCTTCGGGACTTTTGTTAATTGTCAGCTTTATTGTATATTTCGGATTCAGACGAAATATTTTAAGATGCGTTAAAATCCTTGAAGATTCTGGGATTACAATTGATGAAGTTTCAGATGATTTAGATAACGGTCAAACCATTGGCAAAATGAGAAAAGTTATCTGCGGAGACAAATTCTTTTCGGTTTCAAGTCCATTTTGCGTATTTTCCTATAAGGAAATTCTTTGGATTTATTTAAGAAAAACCACTACCCATGATACCGGCACCGGTGCTACAACCACAAATAAAAGCATGATTTTCTGTACAGCACACGGCAAAAAGTTTTCTTTGAATATTTCAAAGAAGCTTGCTAAAGAACTCGTTGAACAAAACAGAGAAAAATTCTCACCCGATCTTATTTTAGGTTATAAAAGGAAATATAACAAACAATATAAAGAATTGGTTAGAAATAACAAGTAACAAAAGAAGAAGAACCCAATCCGACGGATTGGGTTCTTTCTTTATTTGCTTAATTAAGTGTAATAGTATATTCTTCGCTTTCCTCGCCGTAGTTTTCAAACTTAACCTGCACGTCACTTTCAAGATTGTTCAGAACAAAGGCTGATGCTACACTGATTGATACTCCGTTTTTTATCATTGTTGTAGCGTTGTCGTCAAAATATATTGCACCATCCAGTCTGACACCATCCTGATACGCTACGACCTGCACACTCGAAGGAGCTCTGTCATCTTCATCCGTATTAATGAAATCGTAGAGGAAGTATATCTGCTTTTGTGCCTGTCCCAAGGACTCCCAGGGAATTACGGAATATGCCTTCAGCTTGATGTCTGCCTTGGGCAAGGAAAAAGTAACTCCCCCCATGATTTTCACCTTGTTTTGCTCAATCAACTGCGTTCTTCGCAGATCCCTTGCATCAGCCTGATCGGATAAGGTATTAATCGTACCTTTTGCCTGATTGATTGCCTGCTCGGGCGTTGGAAGCATAATTTTGTCATCGTCTCCACAGGCACAAAGGCACAAGCTTGTCACCAACACAAGAATAAGTGATATAACTCTTTTTTTCATTTTCAAAATCCTTTCATTTGCTATTATATTAACTGCCGTAGCAGAAAATATCAAACTATTTTTGTACTCCAGTCTGATACATCCCATACTTCGTCAACCACACCGCTGTAAAACTCGCTTTCGTGGCAGACAAGAAGCACTGTGCCGCGAAACTCTTTTATTGCACGGGCAAGTTCCTCTTTAGCCATGACGTCGAGATGATTGGTAGGCTCGTCCAGCACAAGAATATTTGAGGGGCTTTGCATAATTTTACAGAGGCGTACCTTGGCATTTTCACCACCCGAAAGCACCTTCATCTGCGATGTGATATGCTCTGTGGTAAGTCCGCACTTTGCAAGGGCTGCCCTCGCCTCTGCATTGGTAAGGGAGGGGAACTCGTCCCAAAACTCCTGCAAGGCAGTCTTGTCAGAGGCACTTTCCTCCTGTTCAAAATAGCCGACATTAATGAACTGGTCGTGCTCTATCTCTCCCTCAATGGGAGGAATGATTTTTAAAAGCGTCTTGAGGAGTGTGGATTTTCCTAAACCGTTTACACCTTTAATAGCAATTTTTTTATTTCTCTCAATTACAAGGTCAATTTTCCTCGTAAGCGGAGAATCATAGCCGATTACCATATCCTTTGCCGAGATTACAACTCTTCCGGGGGTACGATCCGTCTGAAAGCAGAATGTGGGCTTAACCTTTTCGGGAGCTATGCTGATTCGCTCCATCTTGTCAAGCTCCTTTTGCCGAGACCTCGCAAGGGTAGCGGTAGCGGCTCTTGCCTTATTTCTGGCAACAAAATCTTCAAGGTCGGCAATTTTCTTCTGCTGTTTTTTATATGCCTGCTCTATCTGCTGTTTTTTAAGGTCATACATTCTCAAAAAGTCCTCATATGTACCTTTATACCTCGTCAGCACCGCATTTTCAAGATGGTATATAACATTGGTGACCTTCGTTAAAAACGGCATGTCGTGAGACACCAAAATAAACGCATTTTCGTATTCCTGCAAAAAGTTTGTAAGCCAGTTAATATGATTTTCATCAAGGAAGTTTGTAGGCTCGTCCAGAATCAGAATCATGGGATTTTCCAAAAGCACCTTGGCAAGAAGCACCTTTGCCCTCTGTCCTCCGCTAAGCTCGGTTACATCGCGGTCAAGCCCTATTTCGGAAAGTCCGAGGCCATTGGCGTACTCGGATATTTTTGTATCAATGGTATAGTAGCCCGAAGAATCGAGTATTTCCTGCATTTCACCTACATTTTCCATCATGTCGCTAAGCTCTGCCTCGTCTGCTTCTGCCATCTTTTCGTATATGGCAAGCATCTCTTTTTCCAAATCCGAAAGGCGGGAAAAGGCATCCCTTAGTACATCACGGATTGTTTTCCCTTTTTCAAGGGTGGAATATTGGTCAAGGTAGCCGTATGTAATATGTCTGCACCACTCCACCTTGCCATTTTCGGGCTGAAGCTCTCCTGTGATTATTTTCAGAAAGGTGGATTTGCCCTCTCCGTTTGCACCGATAAGCCCTATATGCTCCCCTTTCAGCAGCCTGAAGCTTGCATCTTCTAAGATTTGTCTGCCACCGAAAGAGTGCGTTATATTTTCTGCGTTTAAAATACTCATTTAAATCTCCCATTAATATACGTCGTAACGGTAAACCTCAAACATGGTACTGCCCATGCCTGTGATTACCACATAGGCACTGCCTGTACCTACAGCTGTAACCTTGCCCAAATCAGACACTGTAACCACCTTATCATTACTGGTGTACACCGTACCCATTCCGTTCTCAAGCCATATACGTGCCTGAGGTCCGTCCACTTCGCCTACTGCAAGAGACTTGGTATTGAATGAATCGGGAACAAAGCTTTCTATCATGCGGTCATAATCAATTTCCTTTTTGGGAACCTTCTTACTTCCGCATCCGGTAAGCGAAAACATCAATGTCAGTGTAATTAATGCCACTGTGAGGGATTTTAAAATTTGTTTCATGGTAATATACATCCTTTCCGTGTTTTAAAAAATATATTATTCCTTATGATATAGATCCTTCGCTATGGGTACTATTATCGCAACAGCTATTGCAAACCAAGTAGTAAAATTCATGTTTTTTCCTTCTCTCTATTTGAGTAAATATCCCCTTGTGAAAAGTGGGGGTTTTATTACAGGTGTTTTTCCTTTGTACATATCAATAGTCCGAGAAGTTTCTTCTCCGCTTTCGGTGGTAAAGACAAGGCGGATTCCCGAAACTCCTGTTTTATACACATCTTTCATTTTATCCGCCATAAAGGTGGGACGTGAATTAAGAACGGTATTAAGATGAGTGTCCTTATCCCCTAAAATCGCAAATTCCGCACCGGTTTTATCCTTGATTTTTATGGGAGAAGTACAGTCGCATTTTCCTGTGATTCCGCGAATAAGGCAGGCACGGCTTGTCATAACGGGCTGATAACCATGGCAGAGTATTTCACAGGGGGAATTTGTTTTCGAGGCTATTTCCGCTATTTCACCAAGCGAAAGCTCGGAAGATAAGGTAATACCATCACACATTTCAGAAAACACATTGGCACTTACGCTGTTATATATATTACAGCTCCAGTCGGCATAAACCTTTCTCCCCTGCTTTTTTGCAAGCATAAGCATACCGGGAGTTGATGCATACACTCCGTATTTATCGGGAATTTCTGAAAGCTGTGCGGTAATTTTTTCATCGTCACAAACCACTTGGGGTAAAAGTACAAAGCACCTTTCATCGGGGGTAATTTCATCCCAAAGAGAAAGAGGAATGAGTACCCGGTCCGCCTTACTTGCGGCAATATACTGCTCCTTTGTTCTGATTTGTACAACAAGGTCGGGTTTAACTTTCTCCTTATTTTTCACTGTCGGGTATTCAAAAGGAAAAACATCCCTTTTGATAATTTCTCCGCGTTTTTTTATAAGAAGCTCACAGGCTTCACGCCTGAGGGCATTAAGCTCCGATACGGGAAGCGTTATATTATCATCTGCTTCGAATATGAGGCTGTTAAGTATAAACGGGGTTTGCCCCATTTTTCCGATTTGTAACTGTGCACGCTCGGCTGATAATGGTGTATTTATGGCTTTTTCTCCCTCCACTCCCACAGCGGTAACGCTGTGTTTCCCGTCGGCAAGGGTAAGCGTTGAGGGGGAATTGTATTTTATGGTCAAAACTGCATCTACGCTAATCTTTTTATTTTCCGACCCCTCCCTGAAAGAAGCACGTGCCTCCTTTAGCACGGATTCATCCGCACGGGAGGACAAGTTATCGTTACTTATGGAATAATTCATGATTTCGGGAGTGTTTTTTTCTGCAAAGTATGCCTTTGTAAAGCCGTCTCCCCGAACGAAAATCTTTTCAAGCCTTTCCTCATCCTCACGGCTAAGGGGCAAAAATAAGTCAAGGTATTTTCTGTAAACATTTGTTACCGATGCTACGTATTCGGGGCTTTTCATTCTGCCCTCGATTTTAAAGCTGACTACTCCTGCATCATTCATTTTCTTAAGGTCGTCTGCCAGGCACAAGTCCCTGGGGCTTAAAAGATAGCCTTTTTTATTTTTGCACGAATACATCTGCCTACAGGGCTGGGCACACATACCGCGGTTTCCGCTTCTTCCTCCGATAAAAGAGGACATCAGGCATTTTCCCGAAAAGCTGATACAAAGCGCCCCGTGTGCAAAAGCTTCAAGCTCGGCATTTGTTGCATCATAAATACGGCGGATTTCTTTTTCCGAAAGCTCACGCGAAAGAACAACTCGGCAAAAGCCCATATTTTGAAGTGCCTCCACATCATATTTATTGCACGCTGTCAGCTGTGTACTGGCATGTATGGGCAAATCGGGACATACTGTCCGTGCAATCCTCATGCAGCCCAAATCCTGCACAATAATTGCGTCTACGCCTGCTTTAGCGGCTTTTTGTACGGAAAATTCAAAATCTGAAAGCTCTTTATCTGACACAAGAGTATTGAGTGCAAGCAAAACACGCACTCCGCGTACATGGCAGTAGCGGACTGCGTTTTCAATTTCTTCCCATGTGAAGTTTGATGCATTTTTTCTTGCACTAAAGGACTTTTCGCCCAGATACACAGCGTCGGCACCGTTTTGCACAGCGGCAACAAGTGCATCCCATTTTCCTGCAGGTGCAAGAAGCTCGGTAAATAAATTCTTATTCATTTTACTATAGCCGATTCCTTTTATCGTCTGTTCTTAAGCTCTGTTTCAAGCTTAACCACATTCATTTTAAGAGACTGGTTCTCGGCACGCAGACGTGAAAGCTCTGCATTAAGCTTGTCAAGCGCCAATTTGCTTCCGCCTGCTTCCTCGGCATACTTAAGAAGCTGAGCACGCAGCTTTTCATTATCGTCCTGTGCCTGCATATATTCGTCAGCAATATTTACTGCCGTAAGCACCGCAGCCATTGAGGTGGAAAGACGCTTATCACGAACTATCAAATCACGCATTTTTTTATCCACATGATATGCTACATGGCGGACATATTCCTCGTCTGCCTCACAGGAAATTCTGTACTCCGCACCGTTTATTTTAACAACTGTTGTAGTTTTTTTCTCTTCCATGGTAAAATCTGCCTTTCAATACCGTTTTTAAATCATATATAGTAATTATATCGTATTTAAAAACAAAATTCAACAGTTTTATTGAGAAAGAATTATATTCTTGAAATTCTTTTTACTTTGTGATAAAATAGCTATCAAAGGTTCAGCCCTCAGACAGTGGGATTCTGTGAACAAAGAAAGCACGCACGGCACACCACTGCATTGCCCACACCGAAGCGAAGGCATAAATATTGTCAAAATATATTGCCGCTATTGCCACAAGGAAGAACACGGAAAGCCTTCTTGGATTCTGATATGCTATAAGTGCTGATGACAGAACAATCATCACACGCATAATTGTGGTAATATTATCCTTAAAGCCAATATGGATGACACTGCAAAAAAGCACGGCAAGCGGAATTTCCCACCATGCACTTTCGGGAACATCAAATGCCAGCATTGCCAAAAAAACAGGTGTAAACCATAACCATAAAGAGCCTGTCTTTAATACTAAACAGGCAATAAATGTCACTGCAAGACAGATAATTTTTCGCATATTGCACCGCCTTTGATTAATAATATTATTAGTTATTAGCATACGAAATTTTTATATACATTTATGGAGACGATTATGCACGAAACCGAAAAAGAAATTGAAAAAGTAATACTTTGCGGCGTTCATACGGGAGCACGCAACACCCTCGATGATACCACGGAAGAATCCATGGCAGAGCTTCGGGAGCTTGCCTACACTGCACAGGCAGAGGTTGTAGGTGAAATGATTCAGAACAAGGAGCATCCCGAAAACTCCACATATTTCGGAGAGGGGAAAATGGAAGAGCTTAGGCTTGCGGCACAGTCCTTGGGTGCAACGCTTCTGATTTTTGATGATGAATTAACGGGAAGCCAGATTCGTAACATTGAAAACTATACCCATGTACGTACCATTGACAGAAGCACGCTTATTTTGGATATTTTTGCACAGCGTGCCATTTCAAAAGAGGGTAAAATCCAGGTAGAGCTGGCACAGCTTAAATATTCGCTTCCACGCCTTTCAGGCATGGGCACGGAGCTTTCAAGGCTTGGCGGCGGTATAGGAACAAGAGGACCGGGTGAAACAAAGCTTGAAAGCGACAGACGTCATATCCACAGGAGGATAATCTCTTTGGAGGCGGAGCTGAAAGAGATCCAGGCACACAGGGATTTACAAAGAAGCCGCAGAGAGAAGGACAACGTAGTTGTGGCGGCACTTGTGGGATATACCAATGCAGGAAAAAGCACGATTCTCAATTATTTTACCGACTCACAGGTTCTGGCAAAGGACATGCTTTTTGCAACCCTTGACCCCACTATGCGTAAGCTGTCACTTCCTGACGGAAGAAATGCCGTAATAGTTGATACAGTCGGCTTTATCAGAAAGCTTCCCCATCATCTGATTGAGGCATTCAAATCAACTCTTGATGAGGCTGTCCTTGCCGATGTGCTGATTCATGTGGTTGACTCATCAAATCCTGAAATGCATACGCAGATGCGTGTGGTTGATGACTTAATTCAAACTCTTGGATGCAGAGCAAAGAGGATTATTGCCGTATTTAATAAATGTGATGTTGCACCTCCCCTTTCTCCCAGACCGGAGGGGAACTATACCGATTATATTTCTGTCAGTGCAAAAAGCGGAGAGGGTATGGAGTATCTCATCGAGCTTCTTCATGATGCCCTTCCCGGAAAGAAAAGAGAAATAACGGTGCTGATTCCCTATTCTGAAAGCAGAATTTCTGCAATGCTTCATGACGGAGAAGTAATTTTAGAGGAAAGTTATGAAGAAAACGGCACTAAAATCAGGCTGATGGCAGACGAGGCACTTTATGCAAAACTAAGAAATTATATAGCGGAGTAAGTGTATGGAAGATTACAGAACAGTACAAAATGATGCAGAAGCTGAAATGATTGAAAAGAAAAGCCGTTTTATAGGATATTGCCGACCCGTCAAAAATCAGGAGGAGGCAATTTCCTTTATAAACGAAATCCGCAGTATGCACCGCCAGGCAACCCACAATGTGTATGCCTATGTGGTAAGAGAGGACAACATTATGCGATACAGCGACGACGGTGAGCCTGCAGGAACGGCAGGTGTTCCCGTGCTGGAGGTTATAAAAAAAGAAGGACTTACCGATGTGGCTGTGGTTGTGACAAGGTACTTCGGCGGCGTGCTGCTCGGTGCGGGCGGTTTAGTGCGTGCATACGGGAAAAGTGCAAAGCTCGGTATTGATGCGGCAGTAAGAATAGAAAAGGTTTATTGCAATCTCTATCTTATCCGTTGTGATTATTCTACCTACGGAAAGCTGGAATATGCAATAAATACCGAGGGGTACATTCTTAAGGACAGTGCCTTTGAAAATGATGTTTGCCTGACGGTAGGTGTGAAGCCTGAGCAGGAGGGTGCATTTTTAAAAACAGTGGCAGATATTTCAGGAGGAAGTGCAGTCGTAAAAGAGCTTCCGGGAGAATACATAACAAAAGAGCTTTGAGAAAAATCTCAAAGCTCTTTTATGTGTCCACAACAATTACTTTCTGCAAAGTACTGCTTTCCCCACTTGAATACAGGTATGAAAAACAGGCTTAAGCAAGTGTACTTGACGTACTTTTTATAGTTGCAATATCTTCCGCAATTTGGGCAAATCTCCATTTCCCCTTTATACGGAATTTCTTTTGCACGGTCATATATTCCCATCATAAAAAACATTCTTTGTTACCTCATATATCAAGAAGTTCGGAAAAATCCCTGATATAGTAATCCGCCACGCTGCGGATTTCATCTTCACAGTCCGCAGAGGTTTCATCATAAACTCCGCAAACCTTCATTCCTGCTTTCTTCGCGGTTTTATCGGCATTGAAGTTATCGTCAAGAAATAAAACTTCCCCCACGGGAACACCTATTTTTTCCGCCGCCATGGCATAAATTTTCGGGTCTGCCTTTGAAGTTTTAAAATCATCGCAGGACCACACATTATCAAAAAGGTCGTATATATCCAACCTCTTCAGGCAGGGGTCAAGCATAAAATGCGGACTTGCCGTAAGTATGTTGAGGCTCGCACCACGCAATTTTAATGCTTCTAAGGTTTTTATTACATTATTCTTTGCAGGAATACTCCGGGTGTATTCCTCGATGGCGTATTTACTCATAAGAGCTTCTATTTCTTCCAAAGAAAGCTTTATTCCCAGCTTTTCCTTAAAATAGATTGCCGTTCCTTTATATCCCAGCGGCGTAATAATCCTTATAAGGTCATCACCATAGGAAATGTTATTTTCGTCCAATATACGCTGCATCATTCTTACAAAGGTAGGCATCGAATCAACCAGCGTTCCGTCAAAATCAAAAAGATATGTGTTCATTATTGTTCTTCTGTAATTACGTCTTTCATTATAAGATATTCTTACTTTATTTTCCTTTGTATTCACTGCTTAACATATGAACAAGCATCTCATGCAAGGAGGAAATTGCCGAAATTGAGCAGGCTGTTATACAATAAGCCACTCCATAGCGACGTTTTAACATATAAGGGATTAAAAATATTGCAAATCCCGTGATTTTATTAAGCTTAGTATGTAGTGACGAAAAGCGGTGAAATTTAACTGCTACAAGCATATAAGAAATTATCCTTATTAAAACCACCGCTGCCGTTGCATACCATATCTGATAAGGAAGTATCTTTATCATGGCAGGCATACATTTAATCGCCATAACGAAATAGAAGAACAAATCAGAAGCACTGTCGAGCCGTGCTCCGAAATTGCTGACTGTATTTGTAATACGGGCAACAAATCCGTCTAAAACATCACTTACACCGGCAATAGTATAGATGATAAAAAACTGTGCAGTAAAAGGCTCGACAAACAGCATGAGAAAAGTTCCCAATATTCGCACGCACGTTATAGAGTTGGCAAGATTAACGTTTTTCACATTAGTCCCCTTCTTTTAATCAATATTATAAAGGGAATTATATCATATTAAAAAAGGAAATACAATCTTTTTTTGTCATATTTTATCTATGGTTTTTATTTATCCCTTATTTTTTTACCTGCTATAAGGAGAACAGTCATCCATGCTTTTTTTAGCAATACACCGATTAAATAAATAAGAACGCTTAAAATTAAAAGTGCGATTGCACCAAATGCAACTAAAATCTTTATACTCATAGTCAAATCCCCTTTTATCGCGTAGTAACATCAATATAATCATCATCTAATTTAGAATACACTATTTTCTGACTTTTGTAAAGTCCGAAGCATCCGCTCATCATATAGCTGATACTGCATGCCAGAGCAAAGAAAATAAGCCCTTCTGCCCCAAACACCTCCAATGAAAGCACCATTGATGCTATAGGACAATTTACCACGCCGCAAAAAACCGATACAAATCCGATTGCCGCCGCAATTGCAGGATTTAATCCCAAAAGGCCACCCATTACGCATCCGAAGGTGGAACCTATGAAAAATGCGGGAACAATCTCGCCGCCCTTAAAACCTGCGGAAATGGTAATTGCAGTAAATACTATTTTTATCAAAAATGCTTCAGGATTAGCTTCACCCTGCATGGCACGCTCTATTACATTCATTCCTGCACCGTTGTAATCATATGTGCCCAAAAGAATCGTCAAAATTACTATAATACTTCCCCCTGCAAAAGCGCGCAGGAAAGGATTTTTTATAAATCTGTCCATTATATGCTCGCATTTTTTTATTGCACTGCAGAAAATAATACTGATAATCGCACACAGCACGGCAAGCACTGCCACCTGCACAATTATTTCAAAGGTGATTTCCGAAAATGGTATTCCACTGAAAGCTACGCCGTGCAGGGAAAACTGCCTTGCAATCTGAGACGCCGTCACCGCAGAAATTACCCCCGGCATAAGCCCTGCATAGTGCATTACACCTACATTGGTAACCTCAATGGAGAATATTGCCGCTGTAATAGGAGTTCCGAAAAGGGCCGCAAAAACACTGCTCATTCCCGACATCACGATTATCCGCATATCCCTTTTATTAAGCTTTATAACCTTTCCGAAATTGTAACCCACGCTTCCGCCAAGCTGAAGCGCCGCACCCTCTCTGCCTGCACTTCCGCCCAGCATATGGGTGATTACGGTGCTGATAAAAATCAGCGGAATCATAACAAGGGGAACTCTCTTATTCTCTCTGACGGATTTTATCACACGGTTGGTATCTATCTTCCCGTCCGGATCAAGCAGATAATACAAAAGCACAATAACTAAGCCGCCTATGGGAAGCAGATACAATAAAAAGCTGTGATTAGCTCTTAAATTTGTCACGTAATCTATAGAAAGGTGAAATACACTTCCCAAGACACCGCCTATAGCTCCTATAATAAGGGAAATAAAAATCCATTTAAGAAAAGTTTTAATGTAATTTAAAGAAAACTCAATGTCAGTTTTTATACCGTCCAAAATCAATCTCACCCATTCTTTTGAAAAATCTTATTTCAAAATTTCTTCACTGTCAAGCACTAAGGTAAAGGGGCCGTCATTTACAAGAGATACCTGCATATCCGCACCGAAAACCCCGTGCTGAGTTTTTTTGAAAAGTTCTTTGCATCTCTCCACGATATATTCGTACAGTTCATTTGCTTTATCGGGACTGCCTGCGTTTGTAAAGGAAGGGCGGTTCCCCTTTCTGCAATCTGCATAAAGGGTAAATTGGGAAACCACCAAAACCTCTCCGTCCGCCTGATCTATGCTGAGGTTTGTCTTTCCGTTTTCATCCTCAAAAATTCTCAGGCGTGAAATTTTCTCTATCATCTTATCGGCTATATCTTTATTATCTTCGTTTGAAACTCCCAAAAGCAACAGATAGCCCTTGCCGATTTCTCCTACAGTTTCGCCTGATATATCTACTTTTGCCCGAAGCACTCTTTGCAATACTATTCTCAAAATTTTCACCTCTTTGGTTTATTTTCAGTTAAAAAGACAGTAAGGTTACTACAGCTTGTTTTGGTAACAACCTCGTGTCAAGTCTGGACAAAAAATAATGAATTGGATTCGCCATGAATTCTCGCTAACGGACCGTCGAGGACACCGTTCCCTACACGACATGAATTAAATTGCCTTTATAATACACAAAGTGCAATTCATTGATTTCATCGGAGATGAAATCATTATACCATGAGGATGTTATTCAGTCAATAAAAACGTGAAGTAAAAAAGGTGTGTGCAACCTCATTTACTTCACGTTTTCTCAGTCTTATATATGCACTGTTTTCCCTGCGGGGATTTCGTAGTTTTTCTTATTATAGTGGAACCACACTGTCATATCCGAGGGGTTTTCGATTGTTCTTCTGTCATCGCTTACGATAAGCTTATCGACGATTTCTACTGTTTCCCCTGACGGGATTTTGTATGTAACGCCGTCCTGATATACCCACAGCTCGTAAAGGGTGGGGTTATACACCTTTTTGCCGTCAGCAAAATATTCAAGGCGGTTATATGCTTCAATATAGTCGTAAATTTCTATATTTGTGGCATACCATATTTCTTCATTGCCGGACATTTTTTCGCAGAACTGCTCTATCACATTCCAATTCTGCTTCTGATTAAACTCATAGCTGTGTCCCCACACGTAGAAAAGACGTGTGTGTCTGTCAATACTATGTTCAAGAAACTCATCTGCAAGTTCCATTAATCTTGGATTTGCATGATGACATGTCGCAGGAAGCCGTAACCAATCTGTGGGGATTGCAAAGGATTCCGTGGAAACTGTGGTTCTGCAATACTTTATCCCACAAAGGCGAAGTGCCTCCACAACATCGTCATTATAAGTGCCGAAGGGATATGCACCGCCTGTAATTCTCTTCCCGAACATTTCCTCCAGAGCTTTTCTGTCCTCAATAATTTCCGACACCATCTGAGACGTGGGGATCCGTTCTAAATACGGATGCGTATATCCGTGAATTGCAACCTCATGGGGACTATCTGCATACAAGGCGTAAGCTTCGCTTTTGGGAAGCCTTCCGCTAACTGCATCGGGAGGATATACTGTTCCCTCCGGAGCAAAAAGACCTGCATTTATATTAAATGTACCTTTCATTCCATACTTATCGAAAATCTCGATTAGCCGTCTGTCGGGATGCACCCCGTCGTCATAGCTGAAGGTAAGTGCCTTTGCCCTGCCTCCGGGAAATCGCATAAATCTCATACTCACAGCGTTTCACTCCTGTTAATTTTTTGCCTTCATTTCACAGTAAATGCATCTGTAAACTTTATTTTCACGATCGGTAAGCTTGAAAATATGGTCAATTTCGTGCTCAACTGAGGTGATGCATCTGGGATTCTTGCATTTAACCACGTTTACTATTCTTTCGGGAAGCTCGCAATGGCGTTTATTGGTTTTAACGCCGTTTTCAATGGTGTTTATTGTGATACCGTTATCAATATAGCCCAATGCATCAAGATTAACATCCAAAGCTTCATCGATTTTAATGATATCCTTCTTTCCCATTTTTTTGCTGTGTACGTTCTTTATGATTGCAACAGAACACTCAAGCTGGTCAAGGTTTAAAAGCTTGTAAATTTCCATGCTTTTTCCTGCCGCAATATGGTCGATAACTATACCGTTTACAATTTCATCAATATGCATAACTACGCCTCCTTACTCAATTCCGAGAAGTTTCAGAATAAGTGCCATTCTGATATACTTTCCGTTTTTCGCCTGACGGAAATAGCAAGCCCTCTCATCCTTATCCACTTCAACGGAAATTTCATTTACTCTGGGAAGCGGATGAAGTACACGCATAGTACTCTTTGCATGCTCAAGCTTATCGGGAGTAAGGATATATGTGTCCTTCAGACGAACATAGTCAGCTTCGTTGAAGAATCTTTCCTTCTGAACACGTGTCATATACAGAATGTCAAGCTCTGCCATGGAATCTTCAAGGCTTTCAGTTTCAATAAATTCAATATTCTTCTTGAGAAGAACCTCGTTTATAAGATATTCCGGAAGCTTAAGCTCCTTGGGTGAAATCATGATAAACTTCACATTTTCGTAACGCACCATTGCCTGAATGAGAGAATGAACTGTTCTGCCGAACTTAAGGTCACCGCAAAGTCCGATTGTAAGATTGTCAAGTCTTCCTACTTCCCTCTTAATAGTAAGAAGGTCGGTCAGTGTCTGCGTAGGATGATTGTGGCCTCCGTCACCTGCGTTAATAATGGGAATCTGTGTTTTTGCCGCCGCAACTGTGGGTGCGCCTTCTTTGGGGTGGCGCATTGCAATAATATCGGCATATGCCTCTACCGTGCGTACCGTGTCGGACACACTCTCGCCCTTTGCGGCAGAACTTGACTGAGCCTCGGAAAAGCCGAGTACGTTTCCGCCCAGTTCATACATTGCCGCTTCAAAGCTGAGCCTTGTACGTGTGGAAGGCTCGAAGAACAATGTAGCAAGCTTTTTATACTTACACTTCTCCCTGTAGTTTTCGGGGTTTTCGATGATGTCGTTTGCAACATCAATAAGCTGATCAATTTCAGCTATGCTCAGATCGAGAATATCAATCAAATCTTTCATCTTCCGGCATCCTTTCTGTAAAGTTTTATTGGAAATTAACCTTTAATCCAGCTTTCATCAGAAGGATTATTGCGGAATTTGATAAGACGCTCTTTATCCTCTGCCTTAATATAATTTTCATTAGCCGCAACCTCAACAATTGTATCAAAATCTGTGAGGCTGATATTCTTTACGTTTGCCGCTGCCAGGCGGTCAAGACCTTTCTGCATGCCGTATGTGAAGATTGAAGCAATACCCAAAACTTCTGCACCTGCTTCTCTGAGTGCTTCTACAACCTCGATAACGCTTCCGCCTGTGGAGATAAGGTCTTCGATAACTACAACCTTGTCGCCCTTTTCAAGCTTGCCTTCAATCTGATTCTGTCTGCCGTGGTCTTTTGCACCGCTACGCACATAACCCATGGGCATATCAAGAAGGTGTGCAGTAATAGCGGCGTGAGCGATACCTGCTGTGGAAGTACCCATAAGCACCTGTGCCTCGGGATAATGTGTCTTTACAACTTCTGCAAGGGATTTTTCTACATCCAATCTTACTTCGGGAGCTGTAAGAGTAAGACGGTTATCACAATAAATGGGGCTTTTAATTCCGCTTGCCCATGTGAAGGGTTCATCGGGGCTAAGGAATACTGCCTTGATTTTAAGTAAGTCTTTTGCAATTAATTCTTTCATCTTTATATATCCTCTCTTTAAGCCGATGGGAGCCAGCCCCCATAAGCCTTAAATTTGTTAAATTTTTATCCTTTAAATTTGTCGTCCTCGTGAGGCGACAGCCTAACTTCGTCCTCCGCATTCAAATTATATAAAATTTTCCTGCATTTAAGGTCGAAGAGTTTAAAAACTATTAATTTTGATGGAAGACAAAGAAATTTCAAGAATAATACTGGCGTATATTCGCAGAAATTTCTGTAGTATTACGCAAAATTAATGTTTTTAAACCTTGTGGGGGTTGACGCCCATCGGCTTTAGTCAACAAATTCGCGAACGCATCTTTCATATGCTGCTACAGGGTCGTCTGCGGCAGTGATAGGTCTTCCTACAACAATATAGTCACTACCTACGCTCTTTGCCTTTTCGGGAGTCATAATTCTTACCTGGTCATCTGCCGCGCTGTCTGCAAAGCGGATTCCGGGCGTAACTGTCACGAAATTCTTTCCGCAAACCTCCTTAACGCGTGAAGCCTCGTGAGGAGAGCATACAACGCCGTCAAGTCCGCTCTCTGCGGCACACTTAGCGTAATGCTCAACAACCTCTGCCAAAGGCGCATCAATAAGAAGGTCATTTTTCATTCTTTCTTCGCTTGTGGAAGTAAGCTGTGTTACGGCAATAAGAATGGGACGTGTGCCGTCTTCACGGGTGAGACCCTCGATTGCCGCTTTCATCATTTCCTTTGTGCCGAATGCGTGAAGGTTAGTCATATCAACATCAAGTGAAGAAAGAACCTTCATAGACTTTTTAACTGTGTTGGGAATATCGCAAAGCTTAAGGTCGAGGAAAATCTTATGTCCTCTCTCCTTTACTGCCTTTACGATTTCGGGGCCTTCCGCATAAAAAAGCTCCATACCGATTTTTACAAAGGGCTTTCTGCCCGAAAACTTGTCAAGAAACTCAACAAGCGCATCCTTTGACGCAAAATCACATGCTACGATTACATCCTTACCCATTAGTGAGCACCTCCGATTATACTTTCTAAAGATTCAATATTATATTTTTCCATGGCTGCAGGAAGTCCCTCGATAATATTCTTACATGCGTAAGGTTCAATAAGGTTTGCCGCACCAACCTCAACGGCTGTTGCCCCTGCAAGCATCATTTCAATAACATCCTCTGCTGTTGTGACACCGCCCATTCCGATGATGGGGATATTTACTGCCTCATACACTCTGTAAACCATTGAAACGGCAACGGGGAAAATTGCACTGCCCGAAAATCCGCCCGATTTATTAAAGAGTATTGGCTTTCTGTCTTTAAGATTAATACGCATACCGAGTAGCGTATTAATCATTGCTATGCCGTCTGCACCTGCTTCCTCGCAAGCCTTTGCAATGGAAACGATATCGGTAACATTGGGTGAAAGCTTCATGTAAACAGGCTTTGTGGTAACGCTCTTTACCGCACGGGTTATTTCTGCCGCACTTTCAGCGCTTGTACCAAAGCTCATTCCGCCGTGCTTAACATTGGGGCAGCTTATATTTACCTCAAGGATTCCCACCTCGTCCTGCTTGTCCATTTTTTCGCAGGTGTAAACATAGTCCTCCAGAGAAAATCCGCTGACATTTGCAACGGCTTTTTTATTAAAGCACTTACGAAGCTTGGGAAGCTCCTCAGAAATAACCTTTTCAACGCCCGGATTCTGAAGTCCCACGGCATTAAGCATACCGCTTGAGCATTCCGCAATTCTGGGAAGGGGATTTCCGTAACGGGGGTCACGTGTTGTTCCTTTAAGAGAAATACTGCCCAATATGTTTATATCGTAATATTCAGCAAACTCATAGCCGAATCCGAAAGTACCGCTTGCGGGAATAATCGGATTATCAAGCTTAAGTCCGCTTAAGTTAACACTCAGTTTGCCCATTTTACTTCCTCCTTTACAAGAACAGGTCCATCCTTACAAATTCTTTTATTTCCGTAAAGGGTTTCACATGTACAGCCCATGCATGCACCAAAGCCACATCCCATACGTGCCTCAAAGCTGAGCTGACCGCTTGTATTTGTATTGTCATACAGTGCCTTGAGCATAGGTTCAGGACCGCAAGTGAAAAAGTATGTATATTCAATATCTTTTATAGCATCGGTAACAAAGCCTTTCACGCCATAGCTACCATCTGCGGTTGTCACCACTGTATTAATGCCGAGAGCTTTAAATTCTTCTTCATAGAAAACCTCGCTCTTTTTGTTAAAGCCAAGTACCACCGTAGGGGTTTTGCCCTGTGCCAACAGTTCTATTGCCAGCATGTACATGGGGGGCACACCCGCACCGCCGCCTACAAGAAGGGGTTTATCTCCGCTTTTATCAATATCGTAGCCATTACCAAGGCCTGTCAGAATGTCAAGCTTTTCGCCTGCTTTCATTTCTGCCATAACCTCTGTTCCCTTTCCCACAACTTTATAAATAATTGTAAGAATATTATCCCTGCTGTTACATACTGAAATGGGTCGTCGAAGAAAGAATCCGTCCAGCTTGATATTGACAAACTGCCCCGGTTTTGTAATATCGGAGCAATCTCCGCTTAGTACCATTTCATATGTGATGTCCGCAAGTTTTTTGTTTGAAATTATTTCAAAAATACTCTGCTTCATATTTCCCTCCATACAATTTCGCCGTTAGCCACAGTCATTTTACATCTGCCATATACCTTTTCGCCCTCAAAGGGAGTACTTCTTCCCATTGACAGGAATTCGTCGGGGTTTATATCATAGCTTTCTTCAAGGTTAAACACCGTAAAGTCAGCCTTCTCGCCAACTTTAATTACGCCTTTTCCAAGACTGAAACGCTCTCTGGGATTTTTCACCAAAAGCTCAATAAGCTTTTCAAGAGACATTTTCCCCGTCTTTACAAAATGGGTATACATAAGGGCAAAAGCACTCTCTATTCCTACAACACCCATCATACTCTTTTCAAGGCCTTTTCCCTTTTCCTCAGCGCTGTGAGGAGCGTGGTCGGTAGCAATCATATCCACGGTACCGTCCTTGATACCCTCAACAAGTGCCAGTCTGTCAGCCTCAGCTCTTAAGGGAGGATTCATCTTGAACCGCCCGTGCTCCATAAGATTGCTGTCATCAAGCACCAGATAGTGAGGACCTGTCTCACAGGTGATGTCAACGCCTCTTGCCTTGGCTTCTCTGATAATCTGCACAGATTCCTTGGCAGAAACGTGGCACACATGGTATGGACAGCCTGTTTCCTCCACAAGCTTTGCATCTCTCTCTATAG
>JAZNYX010000045.1:0-39968 GCA_045594665.1 Clostridia bacterium
GGCGGCTGACACTTTCGTTTACGAACGCAAGGTTCCAAGGAGGTGCCGTCAGACCATTACCTTCTCATTATAATAAAAATAAGCATAACTTGTAAATCATGCCGTGGTACCGGCTACAAGCTATGCTAATATTGTACCAAACGAGGTGTAAAAAAGCTTGGCTTTTTTACACCTCGTCTTATTTTTTACGTCCGCACTATCCTAACAATATATCGCTCACAAGCATTACACAAAAGCCTACCAACAGGGAATATGTTGCCCCGCGCTCGCTTCCGTGTGCATGGGTTTCGGGAATCATTTCATCACTTACGACATAGAGCATTGTACCGCCTGCAAAAGCAAGGGCAAAGGGAAGAATGACTTTTGCAATATTCACTGCATAAAATCCGATAAAAGTACCTAAAACCTCTACAAGCCCCGTCAACATTGCAATAATAAAGGTTCTTCTTGCACTGACGCCTGCCGAAAGCATGGGTGCGATGATAACCATTCCCTCGGGAATATTTTGCAGAGCAATACCGCCCGCAATTAAAAGTGCCTGCGAAGTGTTACCGCTTCCGAAGCCCACACCTGCCGCAATTCCTTCAGGCAGGTTATGAATGGCGATAGCCATAACAAAAAGCAACACCTTGCTTAAATTCGTTTTATTATGTGATTCAATGTCGCCTCCTGCCATTTTGTGCAAATGGGGGACCAGCTTGTCTATAAGATTCAGGCACAATGCACCTGTGAAAATGCCTGCAACCGTAATAAATATTGCGTATCTACCGCCGTATTCAACCGACGGAAGAATCAGTCCCAGCACTGCTGCTGAGAGCATTACACCTGCAGCAAAGGCGAGGACAATATCGGAAAATTTATGGGATATGTTTTTAAACAGAAAGCCGATTAACGCACCAACGACCGTTGCACCGCCTACGCCGAGGGCGGTAATAAGTACTAAATTCATGGGAATCCCCCTTTGATTTCAAATAAAAAAGAAGCGTGCCGCTTCACCCTTGTCGCACACAGGCAAAGTGCAAACACAGCTTCACGCGTATTAATTTTACGGAAACCCTATATAGTTCAAAAGTGCATGACAGAACCATTTTTCCAACATGCCCAACACATTCATTATATAATAAAGTAAGGGTGTTGTAAATACTATTTTGAAATACTCTGAAAAATTCTCCCTATTATACAAAAAGTAGTTTTCATATTTTCAGAATTTGCCAATTGAAAATAGCTTTTTTCTGTGCTACACTTAAATCAAGGAAAGAGAGGTACACTCCAATGAGAAAGTAAGATTTAACACTTTTTAAAAGAAGCGGCAAGTTAAGATTTGAACCTTGTAAGTGATTGGGGAATAATTAAAACACGACGGTGATACGTTTAATATAGATTGTTTGGAAGAAAGGAACAAGCAAGGAATGGTTCAAATCAAATAAGCACTTCAATTAAAAAGTACAAAATTCGCCCCTCAAAGCAAAAGTACATATGAAGCACAGGTTTTCTCCTTAGAGAATGGAAAGATTCGTGATTAAGTTTTAAAGATGTGATTATGCGTTGAGCGGCAGACAAAGAAAGAGAGGATAACAAAAGATGTTAGATATTAAGAGTGACCAGAAGTGACCCTTGGTTGTGTGTAAAGAAATGCAATCAAGGGTCACTTCTTTTTTTGCTTGTGACAGACAGACTTTTGCGAAGCGTGGAATCGTTATTAAAATAACGATTTTTTTATTTTTGCACTTGCATTTTGTTTTTTTATATGTTATAATGTGAAAAGATGTAAAATCGGGAAATTTTCGCATCTTTGTGAAAATTAAAACATGCATATTTTAGAAAAGAGGTATGATGGTATGGCAATGGTAGATTTAACTAAGTACGGTATCACAGGTGTGAAGGAGATTATTCATAATCCTTCCTATGAGGAGCTTTTTGTTGCTGAAACAGATCCTTCACTTGAAGGCTTTGAAAAAGGTCAGGAAACTGAGCTTGGTGCAGTAAACGTTATGACAGGTATTTATACAGGTCGTTCTCCTCAGGATAAGTTTATCGTAATGGATGAAAATTCAAAGGACACAGTTTGGTGGACATCAGACGAATTTAAGAATGATAACCATCCCTGCAGCGAAGAGGCTTGGTCAGAGCTTAAAAAGCTTGCAATCAAAGAGCTTTCCGATAAGAAGCTTTACGTTGTAGACGTATTCTGCGGTGCAAACGAAGATTCCCGTATGGCAATCCGTTTCATCATGGAGGTTGCTTGGCAGGCTCATTTCGTTAAGAACATGTTCATCAACCCTACAGCCGAGGAACTTGAAAACTTCGAGCCTGACTTTGTATGCTACAACGCATCAAAGGCTAAGGTTGAAAACTACAAAGAGCTTGGTCTTAACAGCGAAACAGCAGTAGTATTCAATATCACTTCCCGTGAACAGGTTATTCTTAATACCTGGTACGGTGGTGAAATGAAGAAGGGTATGTTCTCTATGATGAACTACTTCCTTCCCCTCAATGGCATGGCTTCCATGCACTGTAGTGCAAATACCGATATGAACGGTGAAAACACAGCACTCTTCTTCGGTCTTTCCGGTACAGGTAAGACAACTCTTTCCACAGATCCGAAGAGACTTCTCATCGGTGACGATGAACACGGCTGGGATGATAAGGGCGTATTCAACTTTGAAGGCGGCTGCTACGCAAAGGTTATTAACCTTGACAAGGAATCTGAGCCCGATATCTACAAGGCTATTAAGCGTAACGCACTTCTTGAAAATGTAACTGTTGATGAAAACGGCGTATGCAATTTTGCAGATGACTCTGTTACAGAAAACACTCGTGTATCTTATCCCATTGATCATATTGAAAAGATTGTTCGCCCCGTATCTACAGCTCCCGATGCGAAGAATGTAATCTTCCTTTCTGCAGATGCTTTCGGCGTGCTTCCTCCCGTTTCAATTCTTACTCCTGAGCAGGCTCAGTACTACTTCCTTTCAGGATTCACATCAAAGCTTGCAGGAACAGAGCGCGGAATCACAGAGCCTACTCCCACATTCTCAGCTTGCTTCGGTCAGGCATTCCTGGAGCTTCATCCTACAAAGTATGCTGAAGAGCTTGTTAAGAAGATGGAAAAGAGCGGTGCAAAGGCATACCTTGTAAACACAGGCTGGAACGGAACAGGCAAGCGTATTTCCATTAAGGATACACGCGGAATTATCGATGCTATTCTTGATGGCTCTATCCTCAAGGCAGAAACTAAGGAAATTCCTTACTTTAACCTTGCAGTTCCCACAGCACTTCCCGGTGTTGACACAGGAATCCTTGACCCCCGTGACACATACGAAGATGCAGCAGCATGGGATGAAAAGGCAAAAGACCTTGCAAATCGCTTCGTGAAGAACTTTGCAAAATACACAGGTAATGAAGCAGGTAAGGCACTTGTTTCTGCAGGTCCCCAGTTATAATATAGATTGAAAACAAAATCGGGTGTGAGAAAGCACAGCTTTCTCACACCCGATTTTTTGTAATGTTCGTATAGTGTTTTTCCTAAAACAATATGAATGGGGAGATACTATTAAGTATTAATTGTTATTGTTCATACATTCCTGAATTAGTGCGTTTTTTACGCCGTTTTTATCGTCCTTATCCGGTGAATATACATATTTACCTTCCCCATATGCAACGATTCCCCCGCATGTTGTTTCACATATATTAATAAAATAAGAACCTTTGGAACCGTATGCAACACCTTTTGAATAATCCTCTACAAGCTGTTGCACAGGATTCCCTTCCAAATTATAAACAGCCTCAATATTGCCGTTCTCTAAAGTGCCATATGTATATTTTGGATTTCTCGAACTATCTTCCGTGGCAGAACATCCGACAAATAGAACAACTATTATAATTAATAAAAAAGATTTTATAGATTTCATATTATTAGCACCCCTATAATCGAATAATTGTTATTTGACACTTCTTTCAAATGCTACTATTGTTTTTCCTCTGTAGGAAAGTATTCCATGGTCTCCCGCAGTAATAATTATTTTATTTGCATTGAAATTTCTCAACTGTAGTCTTTCATTATCTGAGGTTTCTATGTTATACCACTCAATATTTCCTTGAGAGAGCTTCTTTTCGAGAATAACAACTTTTTTTGTGACCAAGGGTTTATTGCTGTCCCCGTGTTTTACGAGTTTAACAAATATAAACGACAGAATGCATACTAATATAAGTGTCAATAAAATTCCGAATACTAATGTTGCCCAATCTATGGACATGGTATGAATAACAGCCATAATCAAATCAACTCCTAAGTATTTTTGCATTTCAATCTGTATTATGATAAAAATCTTAATACCACCAATCCATCATGTTTAGTTACAAATTAAAAAATGCGCCGGCTGAAGCCGACGCACGAAAAACGCACAGCTCCAACTGTCGCCAAACATAATTCATACCACAAAAATGGGAATATGAAAAATAGAGCATACGCATTTTTACACAAACGTATAAAAATACATATTCCCAAATATGGTACAAATTATTGAATTATGTTTGGCAATTTTTATTATAACACTTTGTAAACAGTTTTACAACTGTTTTTTTATTTATGCTCTTATGTCGGGAAAATGATATTACTGTTTGAAAAACAGGAAAGAGAAAAACAAAAATACAGGTTACATAAAAAGTAGCCTGTATTTCGATTGCTATGGACGAAAGTAACACTCTTATATAATCACTCAAAAAGATATTAAAATCATTTCAATATCACAATAAAGGTCTTATGTTAAGCATATTATAAAGTCATCTATAAGGAGAATGTAACGTTTGAATTATCTGTTATATATTGTAAGAGTGCTTCGAAATCAAAGTTTGTATCTTTCTTTTTTAATTTTTTTAAATAATACATATGTTTTTCGTTTTTTAGCATTCTGTGACAATAGCTAAGAAGAATTAAAACATATAAATTTTTTTTCTTTCGATTTAAAAGTAATATACTTTCGTTGTATTTAGCGGTTCTTAGAAATTCATAAAGGGATTCGTCAATATTTGTCAATAATTCTTTGTCCGATAAAATGTTATATATATCATAACGTTCTCTGAGTGCAGAGTTTAAATTTTCGATATAATACATTTTCATTTGTTTATGTATTTTATCGTTGGAGACAGCTTCATTTTGTATAATTTCAAAACTGTTCCTTTTTCGAAATACTAATAAATTAAAGATAGAACAACCATCTTTAGTATTGATCAGTTCGAAAACGAATCTGTGTTCTCCATATCCGATAAACTGTTTGATTAAATACTTAGTTCCGTTACATTTAATAAAATTACCTATAATTAAATTAGGCTGAATCTCTCCCTTTATATGTTTTTTCATAATTGAACCTCATTGTTTAGAGATTTTAAATATATAGCACGTGCGTAAATAGTATTATCTTTCACGCCGAGCAGTTTAAGCAATCCTTCTGCATGGATTTCAAGCTCACCGTCAAAAAAGGCTTTGTTTCCCGAGTGTACTATGTTTTGTACGGTGTTATCACTACCTTCTATAAACTCACTAAAATTAACAATGGAACAATCGACAGAAATATTATAATTACTTTTTTCTGTTTGAGAATTTATTGTAATTATAGTATCATTTGTTATATCCGTAATAGGTTCGGAAATTTTAAAACGACCAATATAACGAAAATATTGTGGCAAATCTTTGCTTTCGCCATTAAAGACGGTTTGAAATTGATTTGAATATTCGGGGGAATTCAATAAAAATTCCAGCTTTTTAACATAATTTGTATGACTTTTCTTATTAAAGACTAAGGTGTTTTCTTGACCGTAGCTTATATCTGAACCTGCACTAATTGCTTTAATACTTGCTTTGGAATTTCGTTTTTCAGATGCCCTGTCTTTTTTCTCTTCTTTAAAATTATATTCTTCAAATTGCCCGTTATATTTAGTGCACGCTAACAACTCAGTTACGAGTTTTTTGCCAATATAAAAATAATATTGACCTATCTTCGATACACCTTTTTCTTTATGGGATGTATTTTTCTTCTTAAAAAAATCTTTTAAACACATTTCATAAATCCTCCTCATGATATACGCTAAATGGGGATATTTTCAAAAATATTTCATCTTTAATAATATAATATCAAATTTGTTATTAATAATGCAAGTGTTTTGTTGAATATTTATTGCTCAAATTCATATCAAAATTTTATAAACACGAAAAAAGCCCTAAAAATACGGCTTTCTCATGTTTCATATTATTGAATGTTATATAAGTGGTCGGAGTGGCGGGACTTGAACCCGCGGCCTCTTCGTCCCGAACGAAGCACGCTACCAAACTGCGCTACACCCCGTAACATTTATAATGATACTCAAACATTATACTATTTTAATCAAAGGAAGTCAAGAAAATTTTTGCAGGATTTGACTTTGGAGCATCTTAGTGGTATAATAAAGGCAATATTTTACAGACAGCAAGGATGTTTTATATGATAGTTAAAGTCAACACGGGCGTAGTATGCGGTCTTGAGGGGAAGAGCGTGATTGTGGAGGCAGACTTTTCAAACGGTCTGCCTGCTTTTGATGTGGTTGGACTTCCCGATACAACGGTTAAAGAGGCAAAGGAAAGAGTGCGTGCGGCACTTAAAAACAGTGGGTTTGAATTTCCGGCAAAGCGTGCCGTTATAAACCTTGCTCCTGCGGATTTGAAAAAGGAAGGTACACAGTTTGACCTTCCCATTGCCATTTCCATTATGGCAGGAACAGGGCAGATGAAAACCAATCTTTCCGAATATATGTTTATAGGCGAGCTTGGGCTTTCGGGGGAGCTTCGCGGTATAAGCGGCGTGCTGGCTCTTGTATCATATGCAAAGGAAAACGGCATCCAGAAGGTTTTCGTTCCCAAGGACAACGCACAGGAGGCGGCACTTGCCCGTGGAGTTGAAATTTTGGGGGCAGAGTGCCTTGCCGATGTTTTTTCTCATCTTATGGGCGAAAAGGAAATAGAGCCGACCGTGTGTAACGTTGAAGGGCTTTTTGCCGAGGCGGCACATTATGACATTGATTTTTCCGATGTAAGGGGGCAGATAGCCCTCCGGAGGGGTATAGAGCTTTGTGTCAGCGGTGGGCATAATCTTCTTCTTATCGGAACTCCCGGAAGCGGTAAGTCCATGCTTGCACAAAGGATTCCCACAATTTTACCCGATATGACTTTGGAGGAAGCAATAGATGTCACAAAAATTTATTCCGTGGCAGGAGCTTTGGAGGGGGATACAAAGCTTATTGCAAGGAGGCCTTTCAGAACGCCTCACCACAGTGCAAGTGCTGTAAGTATCGTAGGCGGCGGTGCAAAGGCAAAGCCGGGGGAAATCTCCCTTGCACATAACGGAGTGCTGTTCCTTGATGAGTTTCCCGAATACCGCAAGGACGTTATAGAATCCATGCGTCAGCCCTTGGAGGACAAGAAAATCACCGTTACCCGTGCTGCGGCATCGTATACATATCCCTGTAATGCCATGCTGGTGGTTGCCTTAAATCCGTGTAAATGCGGATATTACGGTGACGGAACCACACGATGCAAATGCACTGAAACGGAAGTAAGAAAATACTTAGGAAAAATAAGCGGCCCAATGCTTGATAGAATTGATATTCAGCTTGAGGCAGCTCCCGTAAAATACAACGACCTTAAAGCAATGAAGGGCGAAAGCTCCGCCGACATCAAAAAAAGGGTAAATGCGGCACGTGAAATTCAGAAAGAGCGATATAAAAACGAAGCAATTACCACCAATGCACAGCTTTCGGGCTCGCTTATTGAAAAGTACTGCGTTATAGGAGAAAACGAAAGTAAAATGCTGAAAAACGCATTCGAGTCCTTAGGACTTACTGCAAGGGCATATACCCGTATTTTAAAAGTGGCACGCACCATTGCCGACTGTGACGGAAGAGAGAAAATCAACGAAATGGATATTGCGGAGGCAATCGGCTACCGCAGCCTTGACAGAAAGTATTTCGGATAATAAGAAAGTAATATTTCTTGACATATTGCAGAAACATGGTAAAATATACAGGATAATAATTAAAGGAGGCTTTCCTATATGATAAACGAAAAAAGAAGCAGCTTCAGCGGAAAAATAGGCTTTGTCCTTGCCGCCGCAGGAAGTGCGGTAGGTCTTGGCAACATATGGAGATTTCCGTACCTTGCCGCAAAATACGGCGGAGGTATTTTCCTGCTTACATATTTGATTTTGGCGGTTACATTCGGCTTTGCACTGATGACTGCGGAAATCGCAATCGGCAGAAAAACAGGGCTTAGCGTTGTGGGTGCATTTAATAAGCTTAACAAGAGGTTTTCTTTCCTTGGCTACCTTGCGGCACTTATCCCTGCAATCATTCTTCCTTACTATTCCGTAATAGGCGGCTGGGTAATGAAGTATATGTATGCTTTCGGAACGGGAGCTGTATCAAAAGTTGCAGACAGTGATTACGAAGCCTATTTTAATGGGTTTATCGGAGGAATAGGGGAGCCTTTGGGATGGTTTTTCATCTTTATCGGGCTTACAGCTCTCATTGTATGGTTTGGCGTTGAAAAGGGCGTTGAGAAAGTAAGTAAGATTATGATGCCCATTCTTGTGGTGCTTACTATGTTCATTGCAGGCTTTGTGCTTTGCCAGGACAGAGCCATGGAGGGTGTAAAATATTATATTCTTCCTAATTTTTCAGAGTTTTCCGTTAAAACGGTTCTTGCGGCTATGGGACAGCTTTTCTACTCGATGTCCCTTGCCATGGGCATAATGATTACCTACGGCTCTTACATGAAGAAAGATGTAAGCATTGAAGCCTCCGTTAAACAGATAGAGTATTTTGATACGGGCATAGCATTTTTGGCAGGCCTTATGATTATTCCGGCTATATTCTTTAATGCTCCTGCGGGAACGGTTCCCAATGTAAACAAGGGACCGGGACTTATGTTTATTGAGCTTCCCGGCGTATTTGAAAAAATGGGGGATATAGGAAGCTTTATAGGATTAGCGTTCTTCGTAATGGTTTTCTTTGCGGCGCTTACCTCATCAATCTCTCTTATGGAAACCGTAGTATCAATTGTGAGGGATAAGTTCAAAATAGGAAGAAAATCTGCATGCGTGGCTGTAATCTTCCTGTCACTGCTTTTAGGTATCCCCTCATGTCTGGGATATGGTGCTTTAAGCGGCGTCACCCTCATCGGAATGGCGTTCCTTGATTTCTTTGACTTCATTACAAACAGCGTTATGATGCCCATTGTTGCTCTTCTTACATGTATCTTTGTAGGCTATGTAATAAAGCCCAAGGCGGCTATTGAAGAAGTAGAGCTTACGGGCAGATTCAAAAAGAAGAAGCTGTTTACCGTGATTATAAAGTATCTGGCACCTATTTGTATAGTTCTCATATTGGTTTCCTCCGTGCTTGATGCATTATCAAACGTAATACCTGCACTTAAAATATTTGCATTGTAATAGCAAAGGACTGTAAAAAGCGTTTTTTACAGTCCTTTGTAAATTTTTGCTTGATTTTCATAAAAATGTGATATAATAAAGACAGACACAAAAGGAGGAGAAATATATGTCAGTTATAACAGTAAATAAAGAAAATTTTCAAAAAGAAGTAATGGAAAGTGAACGCCCCGTTCTTGTCGATTTCTGGGCAAGCTGGTGCGGTCCGTGCAGAATGGTTTCACCCATTGTGGATGAAATAGCCGACGAACATCCCGAAATCAAGGTTTGCAAAATCAATGTGGATGAAGAAGCAGAGCTTGCATCGCAGTTTGGGGTAATGAGTATTCCGTCCCTTTTTGTAATTAAAGACGGCAAGGTTACAAATCAGAGCGTGGGTGCAATTCCTAAAAATCAGATTTTAGAGCTTCTTTAATTCTCTTTTGTAAAGGAAGAATACTATGGAGAATATATATGATGTAATAATAATCGGTGGAGGCCCTGCGGGGTACACCTCGGCAATCTACTGCTCCAGAGCCGGGTTCGGTGTGCTGGTGATTGAGAAATTTTCTCCCGGAGGGCAGATGACACAAACCTCACAAATAGAAAACTACCCCGGCTTTGAAAATGGGGTAGATGGTTTTGAGTTGGGCTTTAAAATGCAACAGGGAGCGGAAAAATTCGGCACGAAAACATTGAGAAGCGAGGTAATAGGCGTAGAGCTTAGCGGTGAAATTAAAAAAATTGTAACCTCCGACGGGGAGTTTTTTGCAAAAAGCGTAATCATTGCCACAGGTGCAGACCACAGACACTTGGGGCTTGATGATGAGGAAAAGCTTATAGGAAAAGGCGTTGCCTATTGCGCTGCTTGTGACGGAATGTTTTACCGGGGAAAAACCGTAGCCGTTGTAGGCGGAGGAAACAGTGCGGCGGCAGATGCATTGCTTCTTTCAAAAATATGCGAAAAAGTTATTTTAGTGCACCGCCGAGATACTTTGCGTGCGGAAAGAGCCTATCACAATCCCCTTATGAAAGCGGAGAACGTGGAATTTGTCTTAAACAGTACTGTCAGCGAAATTCTTTCTGAAAATACCGTGACAGGAATCAAAGTAAAAAACACAATTTCGGGAGAAGAAAGGGAAATTCCCGTAAACGGCGTCTTTATCAGTATCGGCAGAGTGCCGAATACATCTCTTTTTAAAGGGCAGATTGATATAGACGAATACGGATATATAATTGCCGATGAAACTACAAAGACCAATATTCCCGGTGTATTTGCCGTGGGTGATGTGAGAACAAAGCCCGTAAGGCAGATTGTGACAGCGGTGGGGGACGGAGCAACCGCCGCTCATTATGCGGAGGAGTATATTTCCAATATTTAATTATAAAGCTTAGACCAAATCAAAAGTTAAAAAATTGTGTACATTTAAAATAATAATTGTATAAGGCGTTTCCTTGTGATATAATAAAAACCGAAACTATTGTCAGGAGGCGTTTTTATGAATAACGAATTCGATAATATATTTAATAATGAAGATTCCGAAAAAAACATGGAGTTAAGCTTCCCCGAAGAGCAGGATGTGTCAATTGACGAGGCTCCCTTAACCGAGGAGGACAAAGCACAGGCGGAAGAAATTCCTTTTACCTCGTTCCCGGGATTTACCGTTACCCATAAGGTGGAAAAGAAAAAGAGGATAAGCTGGGGCAAGCTTATTCTTATGGCGCTTGTGGCAGGCTGTATTGCAGGGGCGGCATTTTGCACGGTAAATTCACTTGTGTCCCGCTTCATAAATCCCAATGTAAATATAGGGGTAACTAATAAGGTGGTTTTAAGCCAAGATGAAGAATCCGCAGCATCGGGAAAAAGCCAGACGGCTAAAATCGCAGAGGAATGTATGCCCTCCGTTGTAGCTATTACAAACCGTGGGGTGGAGGATGTAATGACATTCTTCGGCTCATATCAGCAGGAAAGTACATCAAGCGGCAGCGGTATTATTATCGGGCAGAATGACACGGAGCTTCTTATTGTTACCAATTATCACGTGGTTGCAAACTCAAAGGAGCTTAGCGTGGTATTCAGCAGCGTTGAGAGCAAGCTGGAAATCCAGGCACAAAGCGATACGGATAAAAACAGCATTGCAAACAAGGAATATATTCCCACGGCAACGGTAAAGGGGTATAATTCCTATAAGGATCTGGCAGTAATAGCAGTTCCGCTCAAGGATATAAGAAAGGACATTCTTTCTGAAATAAAGATAGCCACAATCGGAGATTCCAAGAGCCTTAAACCGGGTGACGGTGTCGTTGCAATAGGTAACTCCTTAGGCTACGGGCAGAGTGTGACGTCGGGCATTGTAAGTGCCGTGAACAGAAAAATAACAATGCGCGGTGCCGACGGAGCAAGCGTTGTGACAAATTCGTTCATACAGACCGATGCGGCAATAAACTCAGGTAACAGCGGCGGTGCACTCCTTGACATGGAGGGTAGGCTTATCGGAATTAATTCCGTTAAAATTGCCGTTTCGGGCGTAGAGGGCATGGGTTATGCCATTCCCATTTCAGATGTCGAGGATATCATTGACGAGCTTGTGCTTAAAAAGACACGAAACCCCGTTGACGAATCAAAGCAGGGCTTTTTGGGA
Organism: Clostridia bacterium; assembly: GCA_045594665.1. Classification (GTDB taxonomy): domain Bacteria; phylum Bacillota; class Clostridia; order UMGS1883; family UMGS1883; genus UMGS1883. The sequence continues at coordinate 12,095 of JAZNYX010000045.1, forward strand.
ATTACAGGGGCAGATGTCAGCGAGGAGGCAGTAAGCGTGTACTCAATGCCGGCAGGTGTTTTTGTGGATTCGGTAATGGATAATCTTGCGGCACAGAAGGCAGGCATTAAACGCGGATATATAATAACGGAGTTTGACGGATATACAATATCCTCTATGAGCCAGCTTCAGGAAAGACTCAGATATTACAAGGCAGGGGAAAAGGTTGAGGTCAAGGTACAAATTCCCTCCGGCGGAGAATATAAGGAGAAGAAATTAACCCTCACTTTAAGCTCCCGTCCTAAGGAATAGGATAAGTAGGGGCGACCCTGTGTGGTCGCCCGTCTGTGAATTCTTCACATTTTTTGACCTGAAAAAGGGCGAAATTTCATAATTTTTAGCGTAAAGAGGATTTTTTAGAAAAAACAGTTGACATTTATCGCTTTAGAGTGCTAATATGAATTTAAGAAATATTTAAAGGAGAAAACACATGAACTTGTTTTTGTTTGCAGCTGCATATTATTACTTTTACTTTACCATGCTTAAAAGTAAAAGTGATTTGTGCTGCGAATAATTTGGGCGTGTGATTTAAGGCTCTGCAGTGACAGTCACTGCAGAGCTATTTTAATATAGCCGGAATTTCGCCGTTTAAGGCGAGTCCGGACTATCTCGTTCCGGCTACAAGAAAGGATGATAAAAAATGATCGTAGTAGTAAACAACAATACTCAGAAGGAACAATTCGACAATTTAATAAACTGGATTGAAAGCCAGAATGTGCGTGTACATATTTCCTCCGGTGAATATCAGACTGTACTGGGGCTTATCGGCGATACAAGCCGAATAGATACGGAGCTTCTTGAGGGGCTTGATATTGTATCTCAGGTAACGAGGGTGACAGAGCCGTTCAAAAATGCCAACAGAAAGTTCCACCCCGAAAACACCTGCATTGACTGCGGCGGCACAAAGTTGGGTGACGGGCATTTCGGAATCATTGCAGGTCCTTGTTCTATTGAAAGTGAGGAGCAGATCATAGAGGTTGCCAAGGCGGTTAAGGAAGCCGGTGCGGATTTTCTCCGAGGCGGTGCGTTCAAGCCCAGAACTTCTCCCTACGATTTCCAGGGAATGAGGGCTGACGGACTTAAGCTTCTCATACAGGCAAAAAAGGAAACGGGGCTTCCCATTGTGACGGAAATTATGAGTGCGGAGCATCTTCCGCTTTTTGAAGATGTTGATGTAATTCAGGTGGGTGCAAGAAATATGCAGAACTTCGAGCTTTTAAAAGAGCTTGGAAAGACAAGAAAGCCAATCCTTATAAAAAGAGGTCTTGCAAACACTCTTAAAGAGCTTCTCATGAGTGCCGAATATGTGATGAGCGAGGGCAATGAAAATATTATCCTTTGCGAAAGAGGTATAAGAACCTACGAAACGGCAACGAGAAACACCTTTGACGTTTCTGCAATTCCCATGCTTCACGAGCTGAGCCACCTTCCCGTAATTGCGGACCCCAGCCATGCCTGCGGTATCGCAAGGCTTGTTAAGCCCCTTGCTCTTTCTGCGGCGGCGGCAGGTGCAGACGGGCTTATGATAGAGGTGCATAATAATCCGCAAAAAGCACTTTGCGACGGGGCACAGTCGCTTACCCCTGCACAGTTTAAGGAAACTGCACAGGCGGTAAAGAGCGTACTTAGTGCAATAAAGGGTGAAAAGTGATGAAAATAGCAGTAATTGGACTGGGACTTATAGGCGGCTCCCTGGTCAGAGCGTTTATGAATATTGAAAACACCACGGTTTACGGCTTTGATATGTCGGAGGAAACCATGGCAAGGGCAAGGCTTGAGGGTGCAATCCACTTTGAAATGACAAAGGAAAATATAGGGGAATGTGATTATGTTTTCGTAGCACTTTACCCAAAAGCCACGGAAAAATTCCTCGAAGAATATGCCCCCCTTATTTCAAAGAAAGCGACCGTCATTGATTGCGGAGGCACAAAGACGGGCATTTGCAAGGTTGGCTTTGATATGGCACAAAAGTACGGCTTCTGTTTTATGGGCGGCCATCCCATGGCAGGGATGCATTTTTCAGGATTTAAATATTCACGTGCATCGCTATTTCAGAATGCATCAATGATTCTCGTTCCGAAAAAGAACGAAACCATTGATAAACTCCAGGAGGTAAAAAACCTTTTGGTGGATATAGGTTTTAAGAGCGTGACCATAAGCACGGCAGAGGAACACGACAGAATTATTGCCTACACCTCACAGCTTGCACACGTTGTGTCAAATGCCTACGTAAAAAGCCCCAACGCCCGTGTACACAAGGGCTTTTCGGCAGGAAGCTACCGTGACCTTACAAGGGTTGCAAAGCTCAATCCCCGTATGTGGGCGGAGCTTTTTATGGAGAACAAGGAAAACATTGTTTTTGAAATAGATAACCTTACGGCAGAGCTTAAAAAGTACAGCGAGGCAATTAAGAACGATGACATGGAGACCTTGGAGGAGCTTCTTTCGGAGGGAACAAAAATTAAGGAAAGTATTGGTTGATTATGAGAAAAATTACGGTTAATGCATCAAAAACCTATGATGTTATAATTGAAAAAGGCATACTTCACCGTGTGGGGGAAATTGCAAAGGAAGTAAACCTTTCGGGGAAGGCCTGCATTATTTCCGATTCAAACGTTGCCCCTTTATATATGGAAAGGGTAAAGGCCTCTCTTGAAAAAAGCGGATTTTCCGTGATTGAATACGTGTTTTCCGCAGGGGAGAAATCGAAAAATGCCGAAGTCTATATTGAGATTCTGAACTTTCTTGCGGAGAATAAGCTTTCAAGAAAGGACACCCTTTTTGCATTAGGCGGCGGTGTAACGGGGGATTTGACGGGCTTTTGTGCCGCTACATATATGCGAGGCATTAATTTCGTGCAGATTCCCACATCGCTCCTTGCCTGTGTGGATTCCTCCGTGGGCGGAAAGACGGGAATTGACCTTGCCTCAGGAAAAAACTTAGCAGGGGCGTTTTATCAGCCGAGGGCGGTAATTTTCGACCCCGATGTGCTTTCTACGTTGCCCGAAGATTATTTTTCCGACGGCATGGCAGAAATTATAAAATACGCCATGATTCGGGGAAAGGGTATAGATAAGCTTCTTTTGGAGGACGCCAATGGAAATTTGGAAGAAATAATCACACGCTGTATAGAAATCAAGCGTGATATAGTAGCAGAGGACGAGTTTGAGGGCGGAATCAGAAAAATTCTTAATTTCGGGCATACTGCAGGCCACGCTATCGAAGCGGAGGCTGATTTTAGCCTTTCTCACGGAAGATGCGTAGCCGTGGGAATGTATATCGTCACAAGGGCATGGGAAAAACGTGGCTTGTGCAAAAAGGGAACTTGTGATATACTTAAACAAATGCTGGATAAATACAGCCTCAAAACCTCTTGTCCTTATTCTCCCGAGGTGCTTTTAGAAAGGGCGAAAAATGATAAAAAGGCAAGCGGAAGCTTCGTGGATTTGATTGTCCCCGATTCTTTGGGTGAATGTCACTCCCAAAAAATCACAATGGACGAATTTCTGTTGGTATTAAAGGAAGGAATGGAGTAAAATGAAAGTAATTCTTTCTCCGTCAAAACTAAATGGCACTGTCTGTGCCCCTCCGTCAAAATCCTGTATGCACAGGACTCTTATCTGTGCGGCGGCGGCTGACAGACCCACAAAAATCATTTGCAGCTCCTTTTCAAAGGACACCCGTGCCACAATGGGATGCCTTGAGGCATTGGGTGCAAAATTTGAGGAATTTGACGGCGGAATTACTGTTTACCCCATAGAAAAAGGTCAGAACGGGGAATGTATTCTCGACTGCAACGAAAGCGGCTCGACACTGCGTTTTATGCTCCCCTTTGCGGCGGCAACGGGTAAAAAATGTACCCTTGTCGGAGCGAAAAGATTGGGAGAAAGACCCCTGCTTCCTTTATGCACGGCAATGGAGAAGCACTCCGTTACCCCAAAATATGAGGGAAGCTTTCTTCCCTGCAAAATTGAGGGAAAGCTGACGGGCGGAGTCTACGAAATACCGGGAGACATAAGCAGTCAGTTCATAACGGGGCTTTTATTGGCACTTGGCGTAGTCGGCGGCGGAGAAATCAGGACAACAACGCCCCTTCAAAGTGCACCCTACATAGATATAACTGCGGATATACAGAAAAAATTCGGAATAAATGTGATAAAAACACCGTCGGGATATATAATTCCCGATGGGCAAAAATATACCTCTCCCGAAGAAATAGAGATAGAGGGAGACCTTTCAAACGCTGCTTTCTGGCTGGTGGCAGGGGCAATCGGAAGCGTAGACACTGTTACCTGCACAAGGCTTAGAGAGGATACGCTTCAAGGAGACGGAAGAATTATTGAAATTCTCCGCAGTATGGGAGCTAAGGTAGAGCGTGAAAACGATAGGGTAACAGTCTATAAATCCAAGCTGAAATCGGCTGTGATTGACTGTAGTGACATTCCCGATATAGTTCCCATTTTATGTGTGGCGGCAACGCAGGCAGAGGGAACTACCGTGTTTAAAAATATTGAAAGACTGCGTGCCAAGGAAAGCGACCGCGTGCAGTCCACCGCAAAATTAATTTCGGATTTGGGCGGAAAAATAGCCTTTGATGAAAACACGATTTATGTTACGGCATCTAAGCTTAAAGGCGGCGAAATTTCAAGCTTCAACGACCACCGCATTGCAATGAGCGCAGCCATTGCCTCCCTTGTATGCGAAGGCAGTGTAACAATAGATACGGCAGAGGCAGTGGAAAAATCCTATGGTGATTTCTACGAAAAATTTATTATGCTCGGAGGTAAGTGTGATGAGCTTTCAGTCAGGTGAAAAATTTAAAATATCAATATTTGGTCAATCTCACAGCGAGCAGATGGGAGTTGTGATTGATAATCTTCCGTCGGGATTTAGGATTGACGAGGATAAGCTCGCCGCATTTATGGCACGCCGTGCCCCCGGGAGAGATGCCTTTTCAACTACGAGAAAAGAGGGGGATAAGGTTAATTTTGTGTCGGGTATTACGGACGGAAAGACCAACGGCGCACCCCTTTGTGCCATAATAGAAAATACAAATACACGTTCAAAGGATTATGAAAATCTCAAGGACATTCCCCGCCCGGGTCACGCTGATTTTGCCGCATGGAGTAAATTCGGGGATAGCCGTGACGTTTCGGGAGGCGGTCAGTTTTCAGGCAGGCTTACGGCTCCGCTGTGCATCGCAGGTGGAATATTCAAACAGCTTTTGGAGGAAAAAGGCATTTATATTGGGGCGCACATTGCCTCTATAGGAAAGGTGAAGGACGACCTTTTCGACAGCGTAAATGTAAGCGAAAAGGATTTTGTGGGGGATAAGGCTTTCCCCGTGATAAATGACAGTAAAGGCGAAGAAATGAAGAAAGAAATTCTCGATGCAAAAAAAGACTCAGACAGCATCGGAGGAAGCGTAGAATGTGCGATTGTGGGAATCGCTGCAGGAGTGGGAGACACCTTCTTCGGAGGCTGGGAAAGCGCAATTTCATCAAAAGTATTTGCGATTCCTGCCGTAAAAGGTATTGAGTTCGGCAGAGGATTTGAAGCATCATCCCTACGCGGAAGCGAAAATAACGATGCTTTTATTATAAAAGACGGAAAAATTGTTACCGAAACAAATAATCATGGCGGAATACTGGGAGGAATATCAAGCGGAATGCCAATAATATTCCGCGTGGCTTTTAAGCCTACGCCGTCTATTGGAAAAGAGCAGAGAAGCGTGTCGCTTTCAAAAATGGAAAACACAACACTTGTAATAAACGGCAGACACGACCCATGTATTGTGCAGCGTGCGGCGGTATGTGTAGAGGCAGCAGCGGCTGTCGCTATTGCGGATACTCTTTTATAGAAAGGAAGAAAACTCATGGATCTTCAGGAATGCAGAAAAGAAATAGATTCTATCGATAAGGAGCTTGTGGCACTTTTTGTCAGAAGAATGAATGTGGCAAAGGACGTTGCCGAATATAAAAAAGCAACAGGAAAAGCCGTGTATGACGCGGAAAGAGAACGTCAGCTTCTTGAAAAGGTGGAAGAAAACGCAGGCGAGGAGTTCGGAGATTATACAAGAAGGCTCTATAGCTCCATTTTAGAACTTAGCCGCAATTATCAGAGCAAATCCTTAGCACAGAAATCGGGGCTTTCATCTTCCATAATAAAAGCGGTGAAAGAAACGCCCGAGCTTTTCCCCGAAAAGGCGGTTGTGGCTTGTCAGGGAGTTGAGGGGGCACATTCCTCGGCGGCTTGTCAGAAATTTTTTGAAAAGCCCTCGATAATGTACTGCCAATCCTTTGAAAGCGTATTCCAGGCAGTGGAAAGCGGACTTTGTGCCTACGGAGTAGTGCCTCTTGAAAACAGCAGTGCAGGAAGTGTTACTCAGATATATAATCTTATGAGTGAGCATAAATTCAGCATTGTCCGCAGTACAAAGATGCAGATTCAGCACAACCTGCTTGCCAAAAAAGGCACGAAATTGAGCGATATTAAGGAAGTATTTTCTCACCCCCAGGCAATCAGCCAGTCAAGCGATTTCCTTTCATCTTTGGGAAAAGATGTGAAGGTAACCGAGTGTGCAAACACGGCTGTTGCGGCAAAAATGGTTTCCGAATCCGACCGCAGTGATGTTGCGGCGATTTCCTCGGAATTATGTGCCTCTCAGTACAGCCTTGAAATTGTGGCGCCTTATGTGCAGAATACTAAAAATAACTATACCCGTTTCATTTGCTTCTCAAAAAATCTTCAGATTTTCCCCGGAGCAGACAGAACAAGCCTTCTTATAAAAACCCCTCACCGTGCAGGTGCACTCTACAGCGTAATTGCAAATTTTTACGCTTTGGGTATTAATATAATTAAGCTTGAAAGCCGCCCCATTCCCGAAAGCGACTTTGAATTTATGTTTTACTTTGATATAGATGTGTCGGTGTATTCGGAAAAGCTCCCTGCAATTATTGATTTGCTTGAATATTCGTTGGGTGAGCAGAATATTAAGTACCTTGGAAGCTATAGAGAGGCTTGATTTTAATGAACATATATCTTATTGCAAAAAAACTCGGTCATTCGTTTTCAAAGCCCATTCATAATGCCCTTGCCGACTATTCCTACGAATACAAGGAACTTGAGGAAAACGAGCTTCAGGATTTTTTTACAAAAAAAGAATTTGCCGGTCTTAATGTAACCATTCCATACAAGAGAGCGGTGATGGAATTTCTTGATGAAATTTCCGAGGAAGCCGAAAAAATCGGTGCGGTCAACACCATTGTAAACAAAGATGGAAAGTTAATCGGGTACAATACCGACTATTACGGATTTTGTTATGAAATAAAGGAATCGGGTGCAGATATTAAGGATAAAGACGTGGTGGTGCTTGGAAACGGCGGTGCTTCCAAAACCGTGGTATGCGTTTGTGCCGATATGGGAGCAAAGAGCGTGCGCACTGTAACCTCTGCCGAACTTCGGGCAGGCGAAGTGGAAAAATATTATGATGCTCATGTTGTGGTTAATGCCACCCCCGTGGGAATGTACCCCAATACGGGCGTATCCGTTGTGGACATAAATAAGTTTACAAAATGCGAAGCCGTGCTCGACCTTATCTATAACCCGTCAAAAACACAGCTTATTTTGGATGCGGAAAAGAGGGGCATTAAGACAGCCAACGGTCTTGGTATGCTTGTGGCACAGGCAAAGCGCGGATGCGAAATTTTCACGGATTCACAAATCGACGATGCGAAAATTTCGCAGATACGTACCGCTATTGAAAATGAAACAAAAAACATCGTCCTTATCGGTATGCCCGGATGCGGAAAATCCACCGTGGGAAAAGACCTCGCAGAGAAAATGAACCGTGAATTTTTCGATTGTGATGAGGAAATCGCAAAACGGGGAGAAACTCCTGCAGAGCTTATCGAAAAGTATGGGGAGGAGCATTTCAGACAGATTGAAAGCGAGGTTCTCCGTGAGCTTTGCAAAAAAAGCGGATGCGTTATTGCAACGGGCGGCGGAGCCGTAACGAGGGAGCGTAATTATGATATTATCCACCAGAACGCCACCGTTGTATTTATCGAAAGGGCTATTAAAAAGCTTGCAACAAGAGGCAGACCGCTTTCCCAAGGGGGAGAGGGCAGGCTTATTAATATGTATGAAACACGCTATCCCCTCTATAAAAAATTCAGCCATTTTTCAGTGCCGTCTCAAGAGCATAGCGAAAAAACGGCAGACTTGATTTTAAAGAACATGGAATAAAAGGTGAAGAAGATGAAAATACTTGTTATTAACGGACCTAATCTTAATATACTGGGAATACGTGAGCCTGATATTTACGGAAAATCAACTTACAATGATTTGATTGAAATGATTCAGTCCCATGCCGATAAAAAAGGGGTAGAGGTGGAATTTTATCAGTCCAATCACGAGGGGGACATTGTGGATAAAGTCCAGGCGGCATATAAAAACGTTGACGGCATTGTAATAAACCCTGCGGCGTACACCCATACCAGCGTGGCAATCCTTGATGCCTTGAAAGCTGTGGCAATTCCCACAGTTGAGGTGCACATCAGTGCAGTGGAGGAACGCGAGCCTTTCAGACAGATTTCCTATGTGTCATACATTGCGAAAAAGACCATTACGGGAAAGGGCTTTGACGGCTATTTAGAGGCGATAGATTTCCTTTGTGAAAATAATTGAAAAAAAGTGAAAAAAATACTTGACTTTTGCCTGATACTGTATTATAATAGCCAATGTGTCAGGCGAGAGCCTCGATATGTGGCGGTGTAGCTCAGTTGGCTAGAGCAAACGGTTCATACCCGTTAGGTCGGTGGTTCGAGCCCACTCGCCGCTACCATTTGGCCCGTTGGTCAAGCGGTTAAGACACCGCCCTTTCACGGCGGTAACACGAGTTCAAATCTCGTACGGGTCACCATTAATATGGGAGCATAGCTCAGGTGGGAGAGCATCTGCCTTACAAGCAGAGGGTCATAGGTTCGAGCCCTATTGTTCCCACCAAACAAAAAACACACTCAACAGAGTGTGTTTTTTGTTTGGTGGGAACAGTTATTAGTCCTCCTATTTTGTATATACAAAAGAATTTCTACCTTATATATAGTAACATCGTAAAAAAATAAAAAATTCGCCAAAAAATATGTTGACAAAAAAAACGCATTGTGGTATATTATTCTTACCTCGCTATGCAGGGCTTTTTTTACGTGCATAAAAATTGAGGTAAATCTTACATTGGAGGCGCAATTATGAGAGTTAAAATAACTTTGGCATGCACAGAGTGCAAGCAGCGTAATTACAATACTGTAAAGAATAAGAAGAACAACCCCGACAGACTCGAAATGAACAAGTATTGTCCTTTCTGCCGCAAGCACACCGCGCATAAAGAATCTAAGTAATAGAAGGTGAACTTAATGAGTGAAAATGTAAAAAAGGTAGGATTTTTCCGTCGAATCGGCAGATCATTTAAGTCCACAAAGGCTGAATTTAAGAAAGTTGTTTGGCCTACAAAGAAGCAGCTTTTAAATAATACAGTGCTTGTAATTGCAGCTTTGGTTATTATCGGACTTATTATTTTCGGTCTTGATACACTCTTCGCTTATTTGGCTAAGTTTGTTCTCGCTAAATAATTAAGAAGGAGGAAGGGCGCATTGCCCGGTGTATTATGAGTGCTGAATTTAAGTGGTATGTTGCTCATACTTATTCAGGATACGAAAACAAGGTAAAAGACAGTATTGAAAAGACTGTTGAAAACCGCGGCCTGGGTGAACTTATCGGCGATGTGTGCATTCCCGTTGAGGAAGCGATAGAAGAAAACGATAAGGGCGAAAAGAAAACCGTCACCAGGAAGATTTATCCCGGATATGTATTTATAAAAATGAAAATGACCGACGAAAGTTGGTACGTGGTTCGCAATACCCGTGGTTGTACGGGATTTGTAGGACCCGGAAGTAAGCCTGTTCCCCTTTCGGAAGCAGAGGTTGAGCGTCTCGGTGTTGAAACCGCAGTGGTTGACCTTGGCATAGACGTAGGCGATACGGTTCGTATCACAGACGGCAGTATGGAAGGCTTTATGGGCGAAGTATTGGAAATCAATAACGAAAAACGTAAGGTTAGCGTTATGGTTACAATGTTCGGCGGCAGAGAAATGCAGGTAGAGTTTGATTTCTACCAGATTGAACCGCTGGAATAAAAAGCCGAAAGGGAATAATCCGAATCCGCCTGAAACAGTGTAATTTCGGTATATTTCGGCTTGTCATCTTTGCAAGGCGACAGCCTTGCTGCATCTTTCGCACCAAAATCTACTCAAAATTCCATCTGTTTCAGGTCAGGGAATTTTCAAAGTGCGGATTTTTGGTTGCGTAAGGCAAAAACGCAGGGAATACTTTGTGTATTTCCGAGTATTTTAACACGACGAAAGCGGAAATCCGCCTTTGAAAATCGGGTTTGGATTGTTCACTTTCGGCTTATATCGTTAATAAGCCTTAGGGCTTGTTATAGATGGGAGGACGCTCAAAGAGCGTTCGTTATCACCACATTTTTTTCAAGGAGGTGCAAACCATGGCTCAGAAAATCGCAGGTTATATCAAGTTGCAAATCCCCGCAGGTAAGGCTACACCGGCTCCTCCGGTAGGTCCGGCTCTCGGTCAGCACGGTGTTAATATCGTGCAGTTCACAAAAGAATTCAACGAGAGAACAGCTAAAGACGCAGGATTAATCATCCCCGTTGTAATTACCGTTTATGCGGACAGATCCTTCAGCTTCATCACTAAGACTCCCCCGGCTGCAGTCCTCATTAAGAAGGCATGCAAGATCGAGAGCGGTAGTGGTGTACCTAACAAGACGAAGGTTGCTCAGCTTTCAAAGGCAGATCTTCAGCAGATCGCAGAGCTCAAGAAGCCCGATCTCAATGCTGCAAGCCTTGAGGCTGCTATGAGCATGATCGCAGGTACAGCAAGAAGCATGGGCGTAACAGTAGAAGAATAATCTAAGAGTAATGTGGGAGGGGTAACTCCCGATGAACCACAAGGAGGTTAACAGTAATGAAACATGGTAAGAAATATGTAGCCGGTGCACAGCTTATTGAAGCCGGCAAGCAGTATGATCCTGCCGAAGCTCTTGCCCTTGTTGTTAAGACCGCCAGCGCTAAGTTCGATGAAACAATCGAATTCCATGCAAAGCTCGGCGTTGACTCACGTCACGCAGATCAGCAGGTTAGAGGTGCTGTAGTTCTTCCCAACGGTACAGGTAAGAAGGTTAGAGTTCTTGTTTTCGCTAAGGGCGAAAAAGCAAACGAGGCTCAGGCAGCAGGCGCTGAATATGTAGGCGCTGAAGAATACGTTGAAAAAATCCAGAAAGAAAACTGGCTCGATTTCGACGTTGTAATCGCTACACCTGATATGATGGGTGTAATCGGTCGTATCGCAAGAATCCTTGGACCCAAGGGCCTTATGCCCAACCCCAAGGCAGGTACAGTAAGCATGGATGTTGCTAAGGCTGTAAACGATGTAAAAGCAGGTAAGATTGAGTACCGTCTTGATAAGACAAATATCATTCACTGCCCCATCGGTAAGGCTTCTTTCGGACCTGAAAAGCTTCAGGAGAACTTCGATGTTCTTATGGCAGCTATTCTCAAGGCGAAGCCCGCAACAGCTAAGGGTCAGTATGTTAAGAGCGTTGCAGTAGCAAGCACAATGGGCCCCGGCATCAAGATTAATGCTTCAAAGCTCAACTAATTTTGAATTACTTTTAAAATTAGTGCTTGACAAAAGTTAACAAGCGGTGTATAATAACACCGTTGGTTCCATAGACAGCAGGCATCAAGGTAAGTCCTGCCGAGGAAGTATTCCTAAAAAATTTCGGGATTCTTTGCGTCTATGGGCGAAGAATCCCTTTTTCATTATTATTTGTGAGGTGAAAATATGCCTAGTCAGAAAGTTCTCGAAGAAAAGAAGCAGATAGTAGCCGCTATGACAGAGCAGTTCAAGACAGCAGTTTCCGGCGTTTTCGTTGATTACTGCGGACTTACTGTTGAAGAGGATACTCAGCTTCGTAACAAGCTTCGTGAAGCAGGCGTAGAGTACAAGGTTATTAAGAATACTCTTACACGCTTTGCAGCGAAGGAAGTTGGCTTTGACGAGCTCGATCCTATCCTTAACGGACCTACATCACTCGCTATCAGCATGACAGACGAGGTTACTCCCGCTAAGGTTATTGCAGATTTTGCAAAGACACACGAACAGCTCGAAATCAAGGCAGGTTTCTTGGATGGTAAGGTGCTCCAGCTTGACGAAGTTAAAAAGCTCGCAGCTACACCCAACCGTGAAACTCTTCTTGCCAAGTTGCTCGGCAGCCTCAACGCACCTATCAGCAATCTTGCACGTACATTGCAGGCATTGGTTGATAACGGCGTAGAGCCCGCTGACATCAAGGTAGAAAAGGAAGAAGCTCCTGCAGAGGAAGCTCAGGAAGCTCCCGCAGAAGCAGTAGCAGAAGCTACAGAAGCTCCTGCAGCAGAGGAAGCAGCTACAGAAGCAGCTCCCACAGAAGAATAAAAATTATTTAACTTATTATAGGAGGTAAGTAAAAATGAGTAAGATCGAAACAATTATTGCTGAAATTAAAGAACTCAAGCTCCTCGAAGTAGCAGAGCTTGTAAAGGCTATGGAGGAAGAATTCGGTGTAAGCGCAGCAGCTCCCGTTGCTATGGTAGCAGCAGCAGGCGACAGTGGTGCAGCAGCAGCTGAAAAGACTGAATTCGACGTTGTACTTGCAGATGCAGGTGCTGAAAAGATTAAGGTTATCAAGGTTGTTCGTGAAATCACAGGTCTTGGCCTTAAGGAAGCTAAGGAAGCAGTTGATGGTGCTCCCACAACTCTTAAGGAAGCAGCTTCTAAGGACGATGCTGAAAAGATTAAGGCTCAGCTTGAAGAAGTTGGCGCAAAGGTTGAACTTAAGTAATTTTGTTTTGCCGATTTGCAAGGGTTATGCCATAGCGGCGTAACCCTTGTTTAGTTTTATCCGTCCATAGCAAAGAAGGGTGGAAGAAAATGTTGTAGAATGGACGAATGGAATCCCGAAGCTGTATGTGTATACTGCGAGAGGTGACAGTCGTCCATAATGCAAAGCAAAAAAAGAAAGGAATTTGTATTGCAAATTCCAACAATAGAAAAACAGATTTAAGTTTTCACGGGCAAGAAATAATTATTTGTACAGCTTTGCATGGTCTACGCATTTTATTACGCCCGTATAGGAGGAAGAAACAATGTCAGACTATATTGTAAATGCAATAACCTCAAATGGTGCTATCCGTGTCGTGGCGGCAGATACAACTGAGCTTTGTAACCGAGCACAGGAAATTCACAAAATGTCTCCCACAGCGGCGGCAGCATTGGGCCGTGCACTTACTGCGGCGGCAATCATGGGCAGTATGCTCAAAAGCAGTGACGATAGCATTACCGTTCAGCTTTCGGGTGGCGGTCCTATCGGAAGAGTAGTTGCCGTAGGTGACGGAAAGGCGAACGTTAAGGGATATGTAGATAATCCGCTCGTGGATTTACCTCTTAACGAAAAGGGTAAGCTTGACGTAGGCGGAGCTGTAGGCAGTGACGGATTTTTAAGCGTAATCCGTGATTTAGGACTTAAAGAACCCTATGTAGGGCAGGTGCCTTTGGTAAACGGAGAAATTGCCGAGGATTTAACCAAATACTATGCCACAAGTGAGCAGATTCCCACAGCAGTGGCATTGGGTGTCCTTGTGGATGTGGACTATACTATCAAGGCAGCAGGCGGATTTATATTGCAGGTTCTTCCCGGAGCATATGATGAGGATATTGATAACGTGGAAAAGACAGTGGCTTCAATATCTTCCGTAACCGAGATGCTTAGCGAAGGAAAGAAGCCCGAAGATATTGTAAAACAGCTTTTAAGTGATTACGAAATAGAGTTTTTCGACAATGTTCCCACTATGTATAAGTGTGATTGCTCCCGTGAACGTACCGACCGTGCACTTATCAGCATAGGTCAGGAGGAATTAAGTAAAATTATCGAGGAAGACCAAAAGGCACAAATTACCTGCCATTTCTGCGATAATGTATACGATTATACAAAGGAAGAACTTCAATCGCTTTTAGAAAGTGCAAAATAAAAAGATAAGGACGTTGTAAAAAAGTTTTAACCTCTTTACAACGTCCTTTTATTATAGAATCTTATTTCATTTAAATCCGATTATTCAAAATCCTCGTACTCAGCTTCTTCATATTCATCAGATTCATTAAAGCTTGCATCGTAGTCTGCTTCATCATACTCCGCTTTAACCATTGCAATTTTATGCTTAAGCTCTTCAATTTCAGCTTCTTCCAAGCTGATTTTTTCTAGCTTATCCTCAATTGCTTCTACAATATCTGCATTTTCCGAATATGCCGCATACGCATCAATTCCGATTTGCTTGTGGAGATTTTTAACAACGTTTTGTTTCTCGACAATTTCAAGCTTAAGCTTTGCAATAGAGTAAAGCTTCTTACTCTGCTTTGCCGATACTGTGGCAACATCAGATGCAACCTGTTTCACAGTTTCAAAAAATTCCATTGTCGTCTCTCCTTTTATTTATCAATTTATTAGTCAAAATTGGGCTTCTGAAGAAAACCGGGGATTTCGAGATCGGAATCAGAACCCATAGCTCCGAAGAATCCGTCTGCTTTACCCTTTCTCTTTCCCTCAAGACCTGTAGCAATAACAGTGATGATGATATCATCCTCAAGGCTTTCATCAATAGCCGCACCGAAGATAACATTTGCATCAGCGTCTACGCAATCACCGATAAGGTTTGCAGCTGCATTTGTTTCATGAAGGTTAAGGTTAGCACCGCCGATAACATTGATAAGAACGCCTGTAGCACCGTCGATTGTTGTTTCGAGAAGCGCACTTTCGATAGCCATTCTTGCAGCTTCCTCTGCACGGTTTTCGCCGCTTGCACGACCGATACCCATATGAGCAAGACCTGCATCCTTCATAACTGTTGTAACGTCTGCAAAGTCAACATTGATAAGACCTGCACCTACGATAAGGTCGGAAATACCCTGTACGCCCTGACGAAGAACTTCGTCTGCATCCTTGAATGCATCAAGAAGGCTTGTCTTATTATTGCTGATATCAAGAAGTCTGTCGTTGGGGATTACAACCAATGTATCTACATTTCCGCGAAGCTGCTCAACGCCTTCTTCTGCCTGAATCATACGGCGTCTCCCCTCAAAGCCGAAAGGCTTTGTAACGATAGCTACTGTAAGTACACCAAGTTCCTTTGCAATACCTGCAACAACGGGAGCCGCACCTGTACCTGTGCCGCCGCCCATACCGGCTGTTACAAATACCATATCTGCATCTTTAAGAACCTGCTCAATTTCTGCGCGGCTTTCTTCAGCGGCTTTCTTTCCGATTTCAGCCTTACCGCCTGCGCCCTGACCTTTTGTGAGCTTGTCCCCGATTTGTATTTTCTGACTTGCATGGCTCTTTGTAAGTGCCTGCTTATCTGTATTAACGGCAATAAATTCAACGCCCTTAATTCCTGCTTCAACCATGCGGTTAACAGCATTGTTTCCGCCGCCGCCGACACCGACAACTTTAATTTTCTGAGCTGCACCCAGCTCGTCTGCATATTCCATTCTCATTGGAAATCCTCCTCTATAAGTAATATAGCTATATTAAATACGATTATATAATATATAATACACCTAAACGGCATAAGTTTCAAGAAAAATTTTAAATTCTTATGAAATTATTGAGGTTTTTTGGTTTCGTCTGTTGTTTCTTCGACGCTCTTCTTCGGAATTTCTATATTTTCGCGGTATGAATTATGCTCAAGGTCGATAAAGCCCTTGGGGAGCTGACCTTTCTTTGTCATATTTACAACCTCATCGTATATGGGGCGGAAACATTCCATCTTATACCCGATACGCTGAGTGTCTCCAACTGAAACGCACAATTCTTTTCCCTTGTAATAAAATCTGATGTCCTCCGGGTCTGACATGTCGATTTCCTTCATGTCAAAAATGTATCCCTGCCTTGCAAACTCATGAAGGCACACAAAAAGCGATTTCAGCCGATGGGAGTCCTCGGATTTTACTATTTCTCCCTTGCTGTACTTCACATTTTTGATTCCCTTAATTACAGGAAGCTTCGGAAGCTGTGCTACCTGCCCGGAGGAATTTTTATCTTCAGAAAGACCGCTTGATACGTCTATGCATTTTCCGTCGGAGGTAATAATTACATAGCCGTCCTTCGTGGTAAAATATGCAACCCCCACTTCTTCCAGAACCTTGATTTTAATTGTATCGGGGAAGCTTCTTTTAATCTCTGCCTTTTTTATATATGGCAGTGATTTTATATTTTCTTCTGCGGCATCGGTATCCACATTCAAAATGTTGACATTTTTGCTAAGTCCGCCTGCCAATATTATTTCTTCATCACTGACCATGTTATTTCCCGTTATCTCAATATTATTTACATTGAACGCAGGGGTAAGGAGTATGACTGCAATAAGTGCCGCAATAAGTGTAATCATCGTTAAAAATGCCAATTGCTTTTTTTGTCTTCTTTTGAGTTTGCTTTTATTATTTACCTGCTTTTTAGCCATACGTTCACCCTCTTTTGTGTTTATAATATATACAGTCTCTGCCTCATTTGAGGTTCAGAAAACTTTTTACCAATTATTGCCGGGCTTAGATCCTTTCCATGTCTGCGCCAAGGGACCTTAGTTGCTTTTCAAGGCTTACATATCCGCGATCTATATAATGCACTCCGTCGAGTATTGTCTGCCCCGATGCACCAAGTGCCGCAACCGCAAGTGCCGCACCGCCCCTTAAATCCATTGCCTTAATATGTGCTCCGCACAAATCGTGTCCTTTAATCACTGCAACACGGCCGTCCTGAAGTATATCAGCACCCATTTTTCTGAGTTCGGGAATTATTTTATATCTGCTGTCAAATATATTTTCCACGATTACACTGGTGCCTTCTGCAAAGCACAATGCCGCCATAACCGGTGATTGTGCATCTGTTGGAAAGCCGGGATAAACCTGGGTTTTTATCATGTCTATACTGTGAGCTTTTTCGGGAGCACGAATATACATATTATCCTTGAAAAACTCTATTTTTGCTCCGCTGTCACGAAAGACGGAAACGATTGCTCCCAGGTGGCTGCTTCGCACATTCAAAAGCTCAATTTCACTTTTGGTTGTCATTGCCGCACACATAAACGTAGCCGCTACAATTCTGTCAGGCATTATCTTATGGTTTGCACCGTGAAGATGTGCCACGCCGTTAATGTGTATGTTTTCACTTCCTGCACCTTCTATGTCTGCTCCCATTTTGTTAAGAAAATCACACATGTCGGTTATTTCAGGTTCACGTGCGGCATTTGAAATGACAGTTTCTCCTTTGAGTCCTACAGCCGCCAGTATTATATTTTCTGTAGCCCCCACACTGGGAAAGCTTAAATGTACCTCTGAGCTGTGCATTTTATCGGCTATTGCTTCAATAAAGCCATTTTCCTCGCGAATTTCCATTCCTAACTGCCTCAGAGCCTTAAGATGCAAATCGATGGGGCGGTTACCAAGCTCGCATCCCCCCGGAGCACACAGCCGCACTCTGCCCATTTTACCTGCAATAGCCCCCAGAAAAATAATGGAGCTTCGCATTTCACGCATAAGGTCCTCAGGGATTTCCCACGAGCTGATACTGTCAGAATTAATTTCCAGAATGTCCCCGTTAAGCTCTGCCTTGCATCCCAAGGTCCTTAAAATTTTAATTGTGTGATGCACGTCACTAAGGTCGGGGCAGTCATACAAACTGCATTTATCTCCCGAAAGCACTGCCGCCGCCATTATTGGAAGCACCGCATTTTTTGCACCATGCACACGAAGTCTTCCGCTAAGTTTCCTTCCGCCGTTTATTATGTATCTGTCCAATACGACACCCCCTGCAGCCGAAACGAAGTAGTCCAAACCTGCCCCAAAGAGCTAAAAATCCGACTTTTTCTTCGTTATCGGTCTCGAAATACACAAAGTATTCCTTCGCCCTGCTGCCTTGAAAAACCCGTTTTTGAGCTCTTTGGGGTTCTCGGAATTTTTTACTAACTATTTTTTGTCGATGCAAGGCAAAAACGCAACATATACCAACGTATATGTAAGGCTTTTAACGCCGTATCGGCAGAAAAGAGGCCGTAAAAAACAGAGTTTGGATTACTTTGTTTCAGCTGACAATAACATATTATGCCCGAGGGGCAGTATTGGTGAATTTATCAGATTATTTCCTTTATTGATTTGTATATGGTTTCGCATGCATCGGTAATTCCTATTTTTTTCGATGCACTTTGCATTTTTCTAAGCTTATCATTGTCGGCAAGAATATTTTTAATTTCACTTGCAATTCTCTCACCTGTAGTTTCGCTTTCAAGTACTACCTTTGCCGCACCGTTCTTTTCAAGATACCTTGCATTGTATTCCTGATGATTATGTGCTACATATGGGCTGGGAATAAGCACAGCCGCCTTTCCGAGTGCCGTAATTTCACTTACGGTAATTGCTCCTGCTCTGCCCGTAATAATATCCGCGGCAAAAAAGATTTCTTCCATGTTATACAAATATGGGAGAATCCTTACTCCGGGGATTTTTTCAACATCTATTCCTTTTTCTTTAAGCTCGCTCTTTATTTTTTCAAAATGCTTTTCACCGGTGGATGCAATAAGATTAAAGCCTGTAGTCCGACGGTTTGCTACCATATCCACAAGAGCTTCATTCATCTTTTCAGCACCGAGAGAGCCTCCGAACATAAGCACAATGGGCTTATCATCAAAATTGTACTGCGCACGCACCACATCTATATCATGAGGAGTAAAAAGATTGGGACGCAGGGGATTTCCCGTAAGCACCATTTTCTTCGCTTTCATCATGTTTTTGGTTTCTTCAAAGCTTATTGCCGTAATATCTGCCGTTTGCGACAGCATCTTTATGGCAAGGCCGGGGAACACATTCTGCTCATGTATAAGTGTTGGTATTTTAAGCTTTGCCGCAGTCTTAACCACAGGTGCACACACATATCCACCCGTACCGATGACAACGTCAGGCTTAAACTCCCTGATGATTTTCTTTGCATCCTTCTGACTTTTGATATAATTAATCAAAACCTTAAAATTCTGCAAACTAAGGCTTCTTTTAAGCCCCATTACTTCAATGAATTTTATGTCATATCCGCATTTGGGAACCAAGGTTTTTTCAAGCCCACGCTCAGTTCCCACGAAAAGAAAAGTGCTGTCCTTTTCCTTTTCCTTTATATAGTTTGCTATTGCTATGGCAGGGTTAATATGTCCTGCCGTACCGCCGCCTGTAAGTAATACTCGCATAGAACTTAATCCTTTACTACATTTTTTTGATTTTACTGCTCTTTGATATATTAAGAAGTATTCCCATGGCTCCCAGTATAACTATCATGGACGTACCGCCTGCACTGAAAAACGGAAGCTGCATTCCCGTAGAGGGAAGAACGGAAAGCACAACGCCGATATTAATAAGCATCTGAACACCTATAATTGCGGTTATGCCAAAGGCAAGATATGTACCGAATTTATCCTTTGCATTAAGTGCAATGCTTATTCCTCTCCATACAAAAAGCACAAACAATGCCATAACCAATATTCCGCCCACAAAGCCCAGTTCTTCGCAGATAACTGCGTAAATATAGTCATTATGAGCTTCGGGGAGATATCTGAATTTCTGTCTTGACTGACCAAGCCCTAACCCGAACAGTCCGCCGCTGCCCACCGCATAAAGCGATTGTATAATCTGCCAACCGATTCCTCTTTCGTATGCAAAAGGGTCGAAGAGGGCTTTAAATCTGTCAAGCCTGTAGCTTGCGGTAAGACCTATTCCTGCAATAAGTGCCGCTCCTGCACCGCCCATGAGATAGAAGTATTTCATGGGAAGCCCGGCAACCATCATCATAAGCATACCTATAACAGCCAGTACAACTGCCGCAGACATATGACTCTGCAAAAAGCATGCCGCACCGTATATTGCAATTATGCCAAAGCATTTCAGGATGTTATCTTTATCTGTTACAAGGTTAGACGTTCTTCTGTCGGAAAATCTGTTTGCAAAGAAAATTACAAGGGCGAACTTTGCAAGCTCCGACGGCTGAAAGCTTATCGGACCCAGAGAAATCTGACGTGTCGCACCGTGGGAAGCAAATCCAATAATCGGAACTGCATACATAAGGGCGATTGTAACCACATTAATTAACCTTGAAAACTTCTTAAAATAGTGATAGTCATAATTTGCCGCTATCACCATACAGATAATTCCCAAAAGCGACATACCGCCCTGTTTTACAATAGAAGAATAAATATTGCCGTCCTGGAGTGCCGAGGGAGTACTTGCCGAAAACAACATAACAAGTCCGAACAAAAGCAGTGTCAATATCGTTATGAGAAGTATAAAGTCTACCTGGCCTTTTTTTTCTTTTTTCTCGGTTTCTTCTTTCATTGTTTTCCCTCCCTGCTTTTTTACCGTATAGGAATTTGCGTAAAATAACGACGCATGATACCATGTTTGCACAAAGTTGGTGTGCGACATGAGTGCAGGCTCAGCCTGCTTAAAGTGCGAAATAGCTGACGGTACAAAGTGCTAAAGTAATAAGACAGAACACCGTCACAACCTTGGTTTCTTTCCAGCCGCACATTTCAAAATGATGATGTACTGGAGCCATTTTAAACACACGTTTCTTCGTTCTTTTAAAAACTGCTACCTGAATAATTACGCTGAGTGCCTCAAATAAAAATACAAATGCACTTATTATAAGGAAAAATTCCAACCCTGCACTGATTGCCACTGCACTGATCAGTCCGCCTATGAAAAGGCTTCCCGTGTCTCCCATGAACACCTTTGCGGGGTAGGCGTTGAAAATCAAAAATCCCAAAAGCCCTCCTGCAAGAGCACCTGCCATTACACCGCCGCCCGTGTTTCCTGCAATAATACTGCACGCAACCGCAAAGAAAAGTGATATTATACTTCCCACGCTTGCCGCAAGCCCGTCAATGCCGTCGGTAAGGTTTGCACTGTTTGAGGTTGCCAGAAGCACCAGCATTACAAACGGCACATAAAATATTCCAAGATCTAAATTTGCATCCATGAAAGGAACAACAACCTGTGCATTGTCAAAATTGCAGTAAAGAAACATTGCATATGCAAAGCTTACTATTATTTGTGCTGAAAACTTCTGTGATGCGGAAAATCCCTTGTTTTGCTTCTTTACGACTTTGATATAGTCATCAATAAAGCCTATTAATCCGAAAAGCACTCCGCACAGCAAAATGCCCCCCGTTTTCACATCCTTTGTAAAAATAAGCCCGGCAGCGACAGTTGCCAGAATGAAAGCAATTCCGCCCATTGTGGGAGTTCCCTGCTTTTTTCCGTGCCAACTGGGGCCGTCCTCAAGTATTGTCTGCCCGAACTTAAGTCTACGCAAAAAAGGGATTAATATTGGCTCAAATATTACGGTTATAATAAAACTAATTATACATGCTTTTATCCACATCGTTCATCAGTACCTTTCAGCTTGCCAGAATTTCTTTTATGACAACACGCTCATCAAAATCATGTTTTACATGATTAATTTCCTGATAGGTTTCATGGCCTTTTCCCGCAAGGATGATTATATCATCCTGCTTTGCGGTTTCCATTGCATATTTGATGGCCTCTTTTCGGTTTTCAACGATAATGTGATTATCCTTTTTCATACCCTTGAGGATGTCATTAATTATTGCCATAGGCTCTTCGCATCTGGGATTATCGCTTGTTACAACGGCAATATCGGAAAGCTCCTCTGCAATTGCACCCATTTTCGGACGCTTGGTGGCGTCTCGGTTGCCGCCGCAGCCGAATACTGTTATCACCCTTGCCTTAGCAAATGCCCGCACTGCAGAAATAATGTTTTCCATTCCGTCGGGCGTGTGTGCGTAGTCAATTATAATGGTGTAGGGCGTATTTGTGCGGACAACCTCAATTCTTCCCTTAACGCTCTTTGCAAGGACAAGCCCTTTTTCAATATCAGTCATTTCTATGCCTATATTTTTGCAGGCACAAATTGCCGCCAATGCATTATACACCGAAAATTTTCCGGGAATACCCAAACGCATTTCACGTTCCTGCCCATTATGGTTAATCGTAAATATAACACCGCGTTCGCTTATTCTGATATTTTCTGCATGAACATCCGAAGCATTGTCTATGGAATATGTTATTGCTTTTCCCTGTGCAAACTCCAGCATCAGGTTGCAATAAGAATCATCGGCATTTACAGCTCCGCTTTTGCTCATTGAAAAGATTTTCGCCTTTGCACGGGCGTAGTTATCCATAGTCTTGTGAAAATCAAGATGATCCTGTGTAATATTTGTAAGAACTGCCGTCTCAAAGGTTACTCCGTAAACACGGTCAAGCTCCAATGAGTGGCTGGAAACCTCCATAACCACATACTCTCCGCCCGAGGATACCATTTTTGCGAAAATTTCAAACAAATCAAAGGATTCGGGAGTGGTACGGCTGCTTTCAATGACTTCATCGCCTATAATCGTCTGATTAGTTCCTATAAGGTCGCACCGAAGCCCCTTTAGCATAAGGATTTGTCTGATTAAATAAGTAGTGGTAGTTTTTCCGTTTGTTCCCGTAAGACCTATTATTTTAAGCTTTCTTTCGGGGTGGTCAAAAAACCGGGCACTGCAAAGAGCCAACGCCTTTCGTGTGTCTGCGGTTTTTGCATAAGTGCATCCGCAATCGATGTCTTCCTCACCCAATACTGCCGCAGCACCGTTTTTTACGGCACTTTCAATATATTTATGTCCATCTGTTTCAAAGCCTTTTATGGCAACGAACAAAAATCCTTCTTCAACTTTTCTGGAATCATAGGCAATGCCTTTTATTTCCACATTGCCGTTTCCTATAATTTCAGCATCTACATTTTCAAGTAATTCTTTTAATGTCATCTCTTACCTCCGTCAATCTAAGTCCCGATGCACGAATTTCACGTACACATTGGTTCCCGCTGCAACCTCGGAATCTGCCTGGGGGCTTTGCTTCACGGCAATATGTTCAGCAGTTATCTTTTCATTGCCGGAAGATTCAATTTTCATTACAAGCCCTGCATTTTTAAAAGCAGTCTGTGCATTTTCCATGTTCATTCCTATAACATTGGGAACAATGGCTGTTCCGCCTTCCTCGCCCTCCTGGGTATATGCAAGAACAACGCTGTCCTTATGAAGCTTTGTTCCTGCTTCGGGAATCTGTGTAGTAACCTTATCGCCGCTGCCCTTTACGCTTATTATGAGTCCCAGGCTCTGCAGCTTTTCGGTTGCCTCTGCAACTGTCTTTCCCTTGATATTGGGAACAGTAATTGAAATTGCCTGTGCATTTTCTTCGGTATATTGCGGTTTGTGTCCAAGATATGGAAGAACATCCTCCATTATTTTACCTACTGCCGGTGCGGCAATCGCACCGCCTCCCGTTGCCCCTGCATGAGGCTCATCAAGAAGTAAAAGACATATTATTTCAGGATTATCTGCCGGAGCAAAGCCTACAAAGGATGCAATGTACTTTCCGTTGCCGCGGGGAAGCTTTTCGCTTGTTCCCGTCTTTCCTCCGATTCGAAATCCGTTTACATAAGCACCTTTACCGGTACCCTCGGAAACAACCTGTTCCAAAATACCTCGCATTTTCACACTTGTCTCCTGTGAAATAACATTTCTTACAAGCTCAGGCTCAAAATTTTCTATTATTTTTCCGTTATTATCGGTGTATGCTTTTATAATTCTCGGCTTCATGAGGTTTCCGCCGTTAACAACTGCCGAAACAGCACTTATAAGCTGGAGAGGGGTAATTGTAAACGTCTGCCCGAAGGAGGAGGTAGCCAAATCCACCACTCCCAAAGAATCGTGGAAGGTTCCGCTGCTTTCTCCGGGGATAGTAAAGCCTGTTTTCTCCGTAAGCCCAAAGGCACGGAAGCAGTTTTCAAACCTTGTTGCACCCAGTCTTGATGCCAATTCCATAAACACGGGGTTACAGGAATTCATTACACCCTGCGTAAATGTTTCTTCACCGTGTCCCTCTGTCTTCCAGCAATGTATATCCCTGTTTGCAACGTGACGCACACCGGTACACGTAAAGCTTTCGTGTTCGGAGGCTACTCCGTTTTCAAGAGCACTTGCCGCCACAATGGTCTTAAATGTAGAACCCGGCTCGTAGGAGTCAACAACGGCTTTGTTACGCCACATTTTTGTTATTGCACTGCTGTAGGCCTTGTCATATTCTTCGCCCTCAAGCTCCATATCCTCAAGCTGGTCCAAAAGAAGCTGGTCGGTAATAACTCTGGGCTCATTTAAATCATATGTGGGAACAACTGCCATGGCAAGAATTTCTCCCGTGTTGGGATCCATTACAATAGCCGCACCGCCGTTACCCAAAAGGTTTTCTTCATACGCCTGTTGAAGATGCTTCTCGGTATATCTCTGAATTGTTTCATCTATGGTCAGAACTACACCCTTTCCGTCCTGTGCCGGTATGTAATTCTCGTATTTATAGGGCATTTCGTTATTTGAAACGTCCTTTGCCGCAACAATTCTTCCGTCAATTCCCCGAAGCTGTTCGTCAAGAACGTTTTCAAGACCTTCAAGGCCTTGATTATCCACGCCCGTAAATCCTATAACCTGTGCCGCCAATGAGCCGTAGGGGTAATATCTTTTAGAATCTTCTTCAAAATGGATTCCTGCAATATTCTTTTTCCTTATACGGTCGGCAACGCTTTTTTCAACCTGCTTCTTTATAACCACGGACTGTCTGTCTGTACGCTTTATTTTCTCACGCAGGTCTTTTTCGTCAACCCTCAGAATTTTAACCAAAGTTTCAACTACCGCCTCGGCATTTTTATGCTTATCAATTTCCTGGGGGTTTATGGTTACTCTTTCCGCTGTGGCACTCTGTGCCAGAACCTTCATGTTGCGGTCATATATAGAGCCACGCTTTGCACTTACAATGCTGTCACGTGTTTGCTGCTCTGCCGCCAGTCTTTTATATTCTCCGCCGCGGATAAACTGAATCCAGCCAAGTCTTCCTACAAGCACCATTACTCCGGCAAGGAAGAATGCGGTCATATTTTTTATTCTTTTCTTTACACTGCTACGTTTCCTTACCAAGATTTTCCCTCCAATTTTATAATAACTAAACGCAAAAAGGGATATGGCAAAAGTCCCGTCGCCACTTCCCTTTATATTATATTAGTATAAATATTCCAGTATTCCCCAAAGGCCGTTTATAAATGCACTGTTTGAACCGTTTTCCTCAACCTTTAATACCTCTCCGTTGTCCTTATTTCCGAGAGAAACGTATTTTATCTGATTCTTTGCCGGAGGTCTTAAACCAAGACGTTCCGCCTCCTGGTCAATTCTTTTGGGGTCAAGGTCGCCGCTTGCATGCATCTGCTCCTCAACCACTTTCGCATTCATAAGCTCCAGCTTGGCACGAGACTTATTAAGCTTGTCATATTCTTCTGTGATGGCTGCATACCTTTGAAGGATAATAAATGCCATTGAGAAGATTAAAGCTATAACGCACACCACTCGCTTCTTAATCATTTTGTTTTTGTCTTGTGCCTTTATTTTTACAGCTGCCTTTTTAACAGGCATACGCTTTATCTTTCCCACAGATTTCTTGGGAGCATCATATGTATAATATTCAGTTTTTAATGCACTTGAACCTTTTGTATACATTAAATTATACTCCTGTCAGATTATTTTTTCTACAGTCCGTAGTTTGCTGCTTCTTGCACGGGGATTTCTCTCCAGTTCTTCTTCGGACGGAAGAAGGGGTTTCCTCGTTACATTTTTTACAACGCTTTTATTTCCGCACACGCACACGGGAAAATCCTTGGGACATGTGCATCCGTTTTCAAGCGATGCAAAAGTCGTTTTAACGATTCTGTCCTCTAAGCTGTGGAATGTTATTATTCCCATTCTGCCGCCTTTTTTAAGAAGGCTTACTCCGTCACGGATTGCACCCTCCAATATTTTCAACTCGCCGTTTACTTCTATTCTTATTGCCTGAAAGGTGCGTTTCGCAGGGTGGGGGCCGTCTTTCCTTGCTGACAGCGGTATCGCTGCCTTAATTATATCCACAAGCTCAAAGGTGGTTTCTATACTTTTCTTTTCTCTTTGTTTAATAATGAAGTCCACGATTCTGCTTGCCCAGCGTTCCTCGCCATAGGTGGAAATTATTCTGAAAAGCTCGGCAGAGGAATATGTATTGACCACTTCTCTGGCAGTAAGGGCATCGCTCCTGTTCATTCGCATATCCAGCGGAGCATCGTGCATATAGGAAAATCCACGTTCTGCCTCGTCGAGTTGCGGAGAAGAAACTCCCAAATCAGCAATTATTCCGTCAAAGTGTTCTATCTGAAGTTTTTGGGCAATATCTTTAATATTAGAGAAGTTATCATGGACGGCAGTGAAGCTTTGTCCCTCAAAACGGCGCTTTGCATTTTCGATTGCCGTGATGTCACGGTCAATCCCGATAACCTTCCCGCCTTTTTCCAAGATAAGGGAGGTATGTCCGCCGCCGCCTAAGGTAAAGTCAGCATATATTCCGCCTTTTTTGACATTTATACTGTCTACTGTTTCGTTAAGCAAAACAGTTACATGGTTGAAGCCCATAACGTACCTCCATATCAGAGGCAGAGTCCCTCAATAGCTTCTGCCGCTTCCTCAAATGACATTTCATCGTCATCGCCCATATAATTGTTCCAGTTTTCCTCATTCCATATTTCAATATGGTTCTCCTGTCCCACAACCAGAACCTCTTTATCAAGATGAGCCATTTCACGAAGAACAGAAGGGATAATAACCTTTCCCTGTTTATCAGGCTCAACCTCTACCGCGTAAGACAGGAACATTCTTTTCAAACGTCTTGCACTCTTTTGAGTTGAGGGAAGCTCAGAGAGACGTCCCATAACTTTCTCCCATTCTTCCATTGAATAAACAGCAAGACATTCCTCGAAGCCTCTGGTGATAACAAACTGCTCACCGAGCTGTTCCCTCATCTTTGCCGGAATAATGACACGGCCTTTTGAGTCAATATTATGTGAATGACTGCCCATGAACACTTGAAATCACCTCCAAATCTTGCACTTCGTTGCACAAAGTGGCACATTCTTGCACTTCAAAGATATTTTACTATAGATTTGCAAGGATTTCAATACTTTTTTAAAAATTTTTTTGATTTTGGACAAGTTTTTTTGTTTGGCGTTTATATCACCAAAATATGGAATTAAAAGCCTTTTCGGGCACTATATTTTGTGACGAAAAAATTTTTCTGAAAATTAATTGTTTAAAAATTTGTTACAAGGCTGTTAATTCGGATGATTTTTTCCCCACAATCTCTGTTTTTTTCAAATTCTGCTTGCATTTTTAACCGATTTATATTATAATGCACAATGTCGGCACATTTCCGCAGGCATACTGCGACAGTTCTTTCATTAACTTTAAACTTAATAATTAATTTCGGGGTGTAGCGCAGCTGGTAGCGCGCCTGCTTTGGGAGCAGGATGCCGCAGGTTCAAGTCCTGTCACTCCGACCAAAAGAAAAAGGCTTCACATAAGTGGAGCCTTCAGACTGTCGAAGAACCCGACTTTGCATCAAGCAAAAATCGGGTTCTTCTTCATATTTATCAAATTTACAACAAAAACAAGCAAATTGGAAGGGGTATTATTCCTCTTCCATTTCCATTTTGCAAGCTTTTTTAAATT
>JAZNYX010000046.1:0-2159 GCA_045594665.1 Clostridia bacterium
GCCGACTTCACCAACAAAATCTGAAAACTTTTTCTTGTCAAATTCTTTATCTCGTTTTAAGCAAAGTAATCGTTTGAAGCCTTTGATGGTCATTTTGTCAAATCGATTTCTTCCAAATGCTTTTAGGTGCTTTACAATTCCATTTCCACCGCCCAGAGCACCGCGCACTCTTGCAATAATTGCAGTTGAAAAATGATTATCAAAATATTCATGCGGTGTAAGACCGTTTAAGTCCCATCCAAAATCAGGCACATCAAGTGATTTAACCTTAAGAACAGAATTTTCATCTATGGTGATTTTTCTGTATTTTGCAGGACTTCCCACAAGAGCAGATGTGCATACATCAATGAGGCGGTTGCCTTTTTCTGAATAAAACTCGTTTATGCTTTGAATATGCATATGACCTGTGAGCACAAGTTCAACTCCGTTATCAGCAAGAAATGAAGCAATCTTTCTCCAATCCTTTATTTTTGCATCTCCAACTAACTCAAAAACAGGTACAGGTGGAATAATCGGATAGTGACAAATTGCAAAAACAGAGCAGTTGTCTTTTCTTGCCTTATCAAGCTGTTCTTTTGCCCAAGCCATAAGTCTGTCATCCATCGTACCTTTTGGTTGGCCCTTACTGTCACAATGAATTGCGAGCATTCTGACACCACTACTGATTTCTACAACATAAGAGTGTGTCGGCTCATCAAATGCAATAGCATCACCATAACCAAAATCACGATACATTTCACACAAATCGTTATAATCTGTACCTTCAACAGGCATACGACCATCGTCTTTTAAAACATAGGCAGAGTCGTTATAATCGTGACCGGCTGTTATAACATAAACCTTTTTGCCATTTTCTTTAAGTCTATAAAGCTCTTTAATAAAACCATTGTGGCTTTCTTTTTCACCATTTTTTACAAGGTCACCAGGAAGAATAACAATATCAGTTTCTTTGTCTTCAATAATTTTGTCGAAAGTTGAGCTTATAATTGCACCACTTTCCTTAACAAAAAACTGTTCTGTGACCATATTTTTTTCAAAAGCTTCTCCACCGGGCTCTAATATATTATTTAAATAATGAGTATCGGTAACAAGATAAAATTTTATGGACTTCATATTAATACTCCTTAAATCATCATTTTCTTTATTTACAGTTATCTCTTTTGAAATTTATTCTCCTATCAAGGAACAAAAATCAATATAAACACCGGCTGTCCATCCCATCATAGCAGGAGTTTCATATTCTTTATTATGTGAAACAGTGCCCGTTGTAACATCATATTTTTCCCATAATTTTCCGGTTTCTTCAAAGACTTTTTCCACTAAACGCTTATATTTTTCAGCGATGCGAAGTGTTTCCTTGCGGTAGCCGTAACGCAAAAGTCCATGCACAACAATATATTGTAAACATGCCCATCCGTTTGGATAGTCCCATTGTAAATTGTACAAACCGTCTCTTTTTTCGCAACAAGCCACACCGAACTCTGCTTCGATTTTAGATAATAATTCTACCGTGCGTTCAGCCTGTTCTTTAGTGCATACACCTGAAAATAAGGGATAAAATTGTGCGATTGAAACAAGGTCAGATTGGTTGTTTTCTGTGAAATCATAGTCGCAAAAAGCACCTGAAGCATCATTCCACATAAGTTGTGTCATTCGGTTGCGTCGTTGTTCTGCTTTTTCAGACCAAGCTTTCTCGCATCCGCTTTTCAGCTCAGCAGAAAAGAACGCCATATCTGTTTCTATACCAAAAAGTAATGAATTCAAGTCCACCCAAGCATAGTTATAACAATCAAGTCCCATACGGCTATTGCAATCCCAACCACTTTCAGCAAAGGAATACATAGCCTTACCGTAACACTCTGCAATGCTTTCATCATCAGGCTTTTCGATATTAAAGCGATTGCATAAAAGTCCGCAAAAGCTCATCAGCTCCTCACGGTTAAAGCTTCCGTAATATCGGTTAAGTCCGCAGGGCGTCTGACGTTCATTTTCCCAGAATTTATACTCTTTTTCAAGAACCTTGTAACATTCATCAAGCCACCTGATATCTCCCGTCTGCTCGTAAATGCAGCGAACCATTTGTGAAAGGAAAGGTGGTTGTGAACGGGAAAGATAATAAGTGCGGTTTCCGTTAGGAACAAATCCGAATTTATTTATCA
>JAZNYX010000047.1:0-3594 GCA_045594665.1 Clostridia bacterium
TAAAACTGTGGCAATACACTCCTTAAAATAGTCAAAGCTATAAATTGTTATAAAAAGTCCACAGTGTTTTATTGATTATATCATAAAGGTTTAAAAGAAAGGAGAGTATTGATATATTTAGGACTAAATATATCATACAAGGTTTTGTTATGCCCAGAGAGTACAGACATATAAAGAATTATGAAAGAGAAATTGAAGAGCTTAGAAAAGAAGGATATTCCAGTAGAGATATTGGCATCAAATTTGGTTTCAGCTACAAGCAAATGCGAAATTACTTTTATCGTCATAATGTGGAGCAAAGAAAATTGCTGCTGGAATAGCTATCAAACGGAAAGGCAGACCACCAAAGGATTATGTCGTAAGCGAACAAGATAAAGTTGCTGAACTCAAATACATACTTGCTCGCAAAGATGCAAAAATTAAATCACTTGAAATGGAAAATGAACTGATGCGGGATTTTCTCTCGCTAACAGAAAGGAAGTGAGAGTAAGTGTAAAATATATGGTTGTCTACCGTCATAGAGAAAATATTCAATTAGCGAAATGAAGCATGGGAAGAAGTTCTTGAAAAATGCTTTGACAAAATGTATAAAAAAGCGGAAGAACTTGGAGGCTTGGTGTCGGGTGAGCACGGAATAGGCTTTGCAAAAAAAGGTTATCTTAAAGATTTGTACGGTGATACACCTATTGCTCTTATGCAGGGAATTAAGAAGGTGTTTGATGAAAAGAACATTTTAAACCCCGGCAAAATCTGTTTCTGATAAATGATTTTATTGCAACGTTACATGTGACAATGGGGACGATTGACAAGGTGACGTACATTTTCTGTCAACTTTAAAATTTAAAAAGGGCTCATCTCAAATTTGTGATGATTTCACTTATTGAGATGAGCTCGTTCTGTTTTTCTCTATACACATAAAAAATAGTGGATTTTGGCTGTTTTAGTTGCCAAAAATAATATTAATATTGATTTTTTTCGTCGCATATGGTTAAATATAAGTAAGAAGATAAAATAACGCAACCTGAGGTTGCAGAATGTTTAAAGATGGGTTGCTGGACAATTACTGTAAGGTTTGATATTATAAATATATTAATTAAAAAGGAGAATTATCGGAAATGAAAATAGGAGAAAAAATTGCGAATCTTCGTGTTATGGCAGGAATGAGCCAGGAACAGCTTGCTGAAAGTCTTGATGTATCAAGGCAGTCCGTTTCTAAATGGGAAATGGACCTGTCACTTCCGCAGATAGATAAGGTTATACAGCTTTGTGATCTGTTTGGCATTTCCACAGATCAGCTTTTACTGGAAAAAATTGAGCTTCCGCAGGCTGAATCGGAGGGAAATAAGTATTTCGGAACCGACGGTTTCAGAGGTGAGGCAAACATCACCCTGACTTCTATGCATGCATATAAAGTAGGAAGATTTTTGGGATGGTATTATCAATCACAGATTTCAGGCAATAGCAAAAGACCGAGAATTGTTATAGGTAAAGACACCAGAAGGTCAAGCTATATGCTTGAATATTCCATAGTTGCCGGAATAACAGCCTCCGGTGCGGATGCATATATGCTTCACGTTACTACAACTCCCAGCGTTTCTTATGTTACCAGACAGGAAGAATTCGACTGTGGTATAATGATTACGGCATCACACAATCCTTTTTATGATAACGGAATAAAAATAATCAATAAATATGGCGAAAAGCTTGATGACAAAACTACGGCACTTATAGAAGCGTACATAGACGGTAATCTTAAAGCTTTGGGGGTATCGGGAAGTGATCTGCCCCTTGCCACAAGAGAAAAGGTCGGTTGTATTACAGATTATTCATCCGGAAGAAACAGGTATCTTGGATATCTTATATCCCTTGCATCACATTCATACAAAAAACTGAAAATAGGTCTTGATTGTGCAAACGGTGCTTCGTGGATGATTGCCAAATCCGTATTTGCGGCACTTGGAGCGCAGACTGTGGTAATAGGTGCGGAACCAAACGGACTTAACGTTAATGAAAAGTGCGGTTCAACACATATTGAAAATCTGTGCAGGCTTGTAAGAGAACAGCATCTTGATGTAGGCTTCTCCTTTGATGGGGATGCCGACAGATGTATTGCCGT
Organism: Clostridia bacterium; assembly: GCA_045594665.1. Lineage (GTDB taxonomy): Bacteria > Bacillota > Clostridia > UMGS1883 > UMGS1883 > UMGS1883. The sequence goes on from JAZNYX010000047.1 coordinate 2,117, forward strand.
TGATGAAAACGGTAATGTAGTGGACGGCGATAAAATATTGTATATTTTAGGAAAGAGACTTAAATCACGCGGAATGCTCAACCACAATACGATTGTAGCAACAATTATGTCCAACAGCGGATTTTTCGCAAGTCTTGAGGAGGCAGGAATCAAGTGCGAACAGACAAATGTGGGTGACAGATTCGTATATGAATGTATGCAGGAAAAGGGATATGATCTTGGCGGCGAACAGTCCGGGCATATTATAATAAAGAAATATGCAACAACAGGAGACGGTATTTTAACTGCTATTATGATTGCAGAGGAAATATGTGATTCAAAGCTTTCTCTTGCAGAGCTTACTGCTCCCGTTAAGCTTTATCCCCAGTATATAAAGAATGTGCGTGTTAAGGATAAAGGTGCAGTTCTTAAGGATAAGGCAGTTATAGACAGCCTTGCAGAGGTTGAGAAGCTTATTGCAGGTAAGGGTAGAGCGCTCCTTCGTCAAAGCGGTACTGAGCCTGTTATAAGAGTAATGATAGAAAGCGAACAGGAAGAAAAGTGTGTTAAATACGCTCAGATAATAGTTGATGCGATATTAAAAGGCGGACACGGCACAGAATAAGATAAAAATGTTGCAAATCAACACACAAAGAAAAATCCCTCAACACCAAAAGGTGTTAAGGGATTTTCTGTATATAAAAAAGCAACTACCTTACGGTAATTGCTTTTTGTGGTTGCGAGGATGGGAGGCAGCCACACGACCTCCGGGTTATCACCAAGGTGCCGTTTGCGGTGCCCGATATCTGTCTGCGGAGAGTAAATCTCCTTGTCATCTATCGACCGCTGCACAACTCTGTGCCTTCGCTTCATCTGCCACGGGCAGCGCTCAGGCTCGATTCCCAACGAGCCACGCTCGTCGGACTCATACCCTTAGATACTGATAAATTAGTTCTGTGCTCACAAAAAAAGCAACTACCTTACGGTAATTGCTTTTTGTGGTTGCGGGGATGGGATTTGAACCACACGACCTCCGGGTTATGAGGTATCGAAAGCTGTTTTTTACAACTTTTTTTAATATCTTTTGGCATTGTTTAGTTACTTTATTTATCCAGTTTTTCTATTTCTTTACAATATTTATACATTTATATATTTACATTTGTGGTCAAAATTGTGGTAGTTATTAGTATAGTTATAATTGACAAATAGTAGTTAATTTGATATACTGTATGTACCGTAAATATATACTGGAGGTATACAAATGAACAAATCAAAAAAGAATGAATGGTATTATGAATGGTGGATATGGGCGATAGTTTTATTTTTGTTTATATTTATAAAATCTAAAGCAAATAATTCTATTTCACCAGTCATTTTCGTTATAGGATTACTTTGTGTCGGTTTTAGTATTTGGAAACTACGGCTTAATCAAAATAATCAATCCGAGGGTAACAAAATAATATCTGTTAAAACCTTAACTATTATTATGATTATTGGTG
>JAZNYX010000048.1:0-93901 GCA_045594665.1 Clostridia bacterium
ATTGGTGTTATTTTATCAATTCTTGGTTACGCCACACTTAGCATAGATAGAATTGAAGGGAAAGAAAAGCTTGTAATAGTCGAATTTAGCGGTATTGACAAAAATTCTACCCCGCTTGCCGCTTCGGATTTAAAGCTGTTAAAAAAGGGGCATACCTACACTGTACTCGGGACTTTAAGAAAAACAAGTTCAACACCATCAGAAAGCTATTTTGACTATGACATTATTTTAATTGACAAATATGGTCAATACATTGCAACTGAAGAAATAAGAACGGACACCACTACGAAAAGCAATAATACGCTTTTCACTTTTGAAAATGAGGTTCATTTAGAAGAAGATATATATGTAGTTGAAAAAAATAAACCTGTAAAAGTTAAATTTGCAAATATTAAAGAATATAGCAAAGACGAGTTCATAGATAACACTCGAAAAGAAGCACAGCAAGAAGCGGTTATACCTTCTGGGAAAAAATATATCATCGGTTCTAATAAAGAAACTGTACGAAGTATTTTTAAAGACTATAAAGAAAAATCTTCTCTTATAGGAGAAGATGCAATAGATTTTGACAGCGAGGATTTACTTGTTACTGTATTTTTTAAAGGCGATAAAGCAGACGGGGTTATATTCTTATCAAATAATCTTGATGATATGAATACTCTAACAGGAGAAGGGTCTTATGTAAGTAAGCATTATGACGAGCTTGTAAAAATGGCAACAAACGATGATGCTATTAAAATTGAAACTGATTTAACCAAATTTAATTCACAGGGAAACAAAAAAGCCGTTGCAGAATTATACATAGGAAATACACCTTATAACGCTACAACAGATGCTAAAACACAGAATACAACTCCAACCAAAACTAAAGTTGATACCTCAAATGACAGTGAATTTGAGTCTCTTATATTTCTTAATGTAGGTGTTAAAGTATACCGCTATAAAGATGAAAACTCTTACCTTGGAACAATTAAAATGGTAGACAGAGATTATAAGGACGAAAGTGGTAAAAAGGTTGGTGCGGTCTACTTAGAAGGTGGAGAAATAGAAGGTTGGTATCACAGGGGAGATTTAGTTTCAAATTGTTATATACGTTCTGATGACCCTTACAAAATGGGATATTAAAATAGTTAAGCATACCTTGGTATTTGCCTTGGTATGCTTTCCTTTACCTACTACATTCCTATATTTTAATTTCTATACAAGAGTCAACAGCCTAACAGCATTTTAAAATACAAAATAGTTGGTAAAAGCCATACGTTTTACGGTGCGGAAAATTCACATTTTAGAAAATATAGACTTATAGCATATAAAACTCCTACCTTTTCCTAAAATTCATCCTTATACATATGATGTCTGACTGGGAGAAACAACCAAACTAACGTAGTTTAAGTGTCGGTTGATAACAACACATTCCAAAGCTACTAAAATACAGTGTCAACTATACTGTAAATATATTAAAAAACAACTCCAAATAGTATAAACTATATACACAAGGAGTTGTTTTTATGAATTTTAAAAAACCAAGTCGTGGAAATCAAAGCACTATAGATTTTGTTCGTATGGGTGCAATTATTAAACAAGCAAGAAAAAACGCTGGTATTACACAGGAGCAACTTTCTGAGATTATAGATGTTACTCCGGCTTTTGTCGGTCACATAGAACGTGGCGAGCGTTCAGTGTCTTTAAAAACATTGTTTGCTATTGCTGAAAAGTTAGACATTAGCTTTGACTATCTCTTGTCTCAAAATGTAATTTTAGATGCAACACAGCTAAACGTAAAATCCTTTGAGCAGTTAATCAAGGATAAATCTCCTGACACTCAGAAAGCAGTTTTAGATATTGTCCGTACTGCTTTAAAGTATATGGAATAATATTATATATCTGATATCTTAACTTTAAACTTATCCTCTGAAAGGGCGTCTGTTAAGGCGTCCTTTTTTAATTTAGATGCTTTTTTTAACCAAGTATCAAATTGCTCTTGGGTAATAAGACCTCTTCTCTTTCGTGCATAAAATCTTTTATAAACTTTTTCATATTCTTGATATATAGCGTTCTTTTGCACTTTTTTCTTAAAAGTTGTTACCGCACCATTTTTTTGACAGACTTTTTCTCCATTTACCTCTCTTTCACAATATTTCATATCATATTTACCTTTAACAACAAAATGTTTATGACAACTTTCACATTTTTTCACCGATACATCATTTTGTATCATTTTCATAAATTCAACATACAAAAGTGAGGTTATATTTGAAGCAGTATATACTTCACTCAATCCTTCACCCAAAATTTCAAATTCAACTTCAGCTTTACCCGTTATTTTTCCAGTATATGTTTTTAGTCTTTCTACAGCACTTGGCTTGGTATTGTCTTTAGACAAACAATGCTTCATAGCATCCTTATATTCCTTCTGATAAGAAAGCAAATCAAACTGTTCCAGCAAATTTTCACTGTACATACGACACATTTCGCTATAATCTATAATATCGATATATACGTGCTCTATCTGTTGCAATGCCTTGTATACTGCAAACACAGCGTACTTTCCTTCTAAAGACATTTTCTCAGAGAGATTAAGCAAATCATAGTACAATCCATCAAAACCACGCTGAAAATTCTTTGGAGGTTTTAAATTCTTTGTAAAATCTTTCATAGTTTCAAAGTCGCTATTTTCCAATACAGCCTTTATATATAATCTTCTTTTTTCGTATGCGGTCAAATCTAATTCCAAGAAATCCACAAACGACTCTCCTAAAAGGTGTTTTGCACCTAAATAAAACATTTCTTTACCCGATATTGCAATCTTATCTTTTCTCATATTTTATACCTCATTTTCGAAAATCTATAATTTATAATTATATTATATATTACACTTGACTTTTGTCAAGTGTTTTGTTATAATATGTCTATAATATAAATTATTATATTAAATTTCTCGACAAAAAGGAGGTGCTACTATTATGAAGATGCAAAAGAGAATTACTTCTTTTGACAGTCTTCCCGTTATTATGACTGTTGATGATGTCAAAAATGTGCTGAGAGTTTCAAAACCAAATGCATACAAAATAATGGCATCAGACGCTTTCCCCAAGCTTGCAGTAGGGAAACGGGTTTTAGTTCAAAAAGAAGCATTTTTAAATTGGCTTAACAATCCGTAATTTTAACGATTGAAAAGCAAAACTTTTGTAGCAGTAATAGTAGCATTTATCGCAGTAAATATTGTAGAAGTAAAAGGGGCATTATTATGGCAAAAAAACGGGCAAATGGAGAAGGAACTATCAGACAACGTAAAGACGGAAGATGGGAAGGTCTTTATACAGTTAATTACAAGCGTAAAAGCGTATATGGTAAAACTCAGACCGAAGTCAGAAAAAAGCTTAATGAGGTACTAAATGATATTAACAATGGTATCTATATTGAAAACACCAATATTACTTTTGGAGCTTGGCTTGATGAGTGGTTAGAGGTGTACGCAAAGCCATCTGTAAAACTTTCTACATATGGAAGTTATGAGGGATATATAAGAAACCATATAAAGCCAGAAATCGGTAAAATTAAGCTTTCCGCACTCAGAGCTGATATTCTCCAGAAATTCATCAATCAAAAGCTAAAGAACGGCAGATGTGATAAGGTCAAAGATGTTAATACAAATAAGCTTGTTACCAAAAAAGGCGGTCTTTCAGAAAAGACGATAAAGAATATGTATAATATGATACACTCTGCATTAAAACAGGCATACAAAAACGGTCTTGTAAATCAGAATGTAAGCGAGCTTATCACTCTGCCAAAGCAAAAAAGAAATGAAATGCGTGTATTGTCATTAGAGGAGCAGAAAGCACTGCAATCAGCTGTACAAGACGAAAGACTCGGTATAGGCATTATTTTAAGTCTTTTTACTGGTATTCGATTAGGGGAGCTTTTAGGTTTGAAATTTGATGATATAGATTTTGAAAACAAAACCATTACTATACGCAGAACCTTAAACCGCTTGAAGGTCTATGATAATTCAGAGAAAAAGACTGATATAGTAATTGGCGAACCTAAGACAAATAAAGCTAAAAGAGTAATACCTATACAAGAGTTTCTCATACCGCTTCTTAAAGCTCATAAAACAATAGTACTGACAGAGCAAATCAAGGTAGCCAATCTATATAAAAATAACGGCTTTGTTATTTGCAATGAGTTTGGAAATTACATAGAACCCCGTACATATCAAGATTTTTTTAAAAGAATGTTGAGAAAGTCTGAAATAGAAAACACTAATTTTCACACTCTTCGTCACACATTCGCTACAAGAGCTTTAGAGAGCGGATTTGATGTGAAAGTTTTGGCTGATATTTTAGGACACGCAGATGCAAGCACTACACTAAATAAGTATGCTCACGCTTTGCCAGACCACAAGAAAACATCAATGGAAAAATTAAGTTGCTTATATGAAAGGAGTTTTACAAAATGTCTATAAACAAATTAGATAAAAGAAATAGTTATACAATAATTGACAACAGATTATTACAAGATAAAAATCTTTCTTTAAAAGCCAAAGGTCTTCTTTGCGTTGTAATGGGTCTTCGTGACGATTGGAAATTTTCTTTAAATGGATTAGCAAGCATTTGCAAAGAGGGCGTTGGTGCAGTTGGAACAGCAATGGACGAACTTGAAGATAATGGATATTTAGTGAGAAATAAAGACCGAATTTATGGGAAGTATAATACCGAATACGACTTCTTTGAAATCCCTGTAGATGAATATTTTCCCGATTAGGAAAAACCATTGTAGAAGTTTCCGTATGGTAAATATCCCCCCAATTAAATACTTAAATACTTATATATTATTAAATATATTAAATTAAAAGCTTTATATATTGCATCTACTTTTTTCTAACGTAAAAAAGATAGATGCGTTATAGCTCTTGTATTCTCAAACAAAAATAACGTGCAAATTATATAAGCTATAATATTTAGTTAAATACAAAAAACGCTCCATATACGGAGCGTTTTTTTAAAAAGGAAGGTCATCATCAACTATACTCTTTTCGTGAATTAACGTTACATAATTATCAACATCTTTTAATCTAACATTAATTATTGTACCATCTTCAGCAAAAGCCTTTGTGCTAATTTTCAAAACCTGTTTTTCATTACCAAAACTTCTCCAATACTCATAAAAATCAACGGTGCCTTTATTAGGGTAAAAATCCAACTGACTTAAAACTTCATCTAAAGAATCTTTGTTATCTACATAAATCTTTGCTTTATTTATGCCTAATAAGCTAAATATTTTACTAGGAATAAATTTTTGTGCAAATAAAGAACCATTAAACACTGTAGAAAATGAAGCACTATTTTCATCAAGTTCCAAGATAATTTTCTTTAATTCGTTTGTCATCTCTTTTAGGTCGTAATATGTAGTTTTTTCTGTAACAGAAGCTCTTTCCTGTAGCAGACGCTGAAACAACCCTGCAAATTGTTCTCTTAAATACCCAGTAATGTCACTTGATGATTCAAACGGTATCATTGCGTTGTTAATAGATAGTCCCTTTATTTCCTCTACAAACTTATGAATGTTAATGCTATCAACCGCAACATAAGTAATATCAGTTTTCTCTTTATTAGCTATATATAAAAAATTCTCATTTAATACAGTCTTATCAACAAAAATAAACACCTGTTTATTATTTTTTATAGCTGTTTTAATCTCTTTCATAGATACAGAATAATCCTCCTCATTAGAAGAAGAACCGTACTTATTTCCAATAATTCCAACTAGAATATCGCATCTTTGCACTTCGTCATAGCAACTATCTTGCAAAGCTCTATCTGATGAATAGGGAATATTTCCCCTGTCATTCATAATAGGTTCATATCCCATATCTTTAATGAAGCCTTCTAAATCATATCTCACTTGCTTCAAGTCATAAAATGTTGAACTAATGAAAATCCTTGGTTTAGCCATATATTTCACTCCGTTGTGGTCAAATTTGTGGTCAAAAGACCATTTTATCATATTAGTAAATACAAGTATAAATCCCATAACCATAATGGCTATGGGATTTTACGTGGTTGCGGGGATGGGATTTGAACCACACGACCTCCGGGTTATGAGCCCGACGAGCTACCAAACTGCTCTACCCCGCGATATTGATTGTTCTCGTAAGAACATTTAATATTATAGCAGATAACTTAGCATTTGTAAAGAGTTTTTTTAAAATTTTTTTATATTAATATTCTTATGCTTTAATCTATAAATTATGCTTAAATATTTAACTAAATTATGACAAATTTTATGCCTTTTTCACTTGACGGAAATCGCCGTTTTTGCTATAATATTATTCGTGAACAAATGCTTTTTGTGACTGACGGAAAAGTGGAGCTAACCACATGGGAGCAAGAAGCGTATTTTGCCGACCGTCTGGGCGTATCTGTTCTGCAGCAGCGCAGACGGTACGCCCTTTTTATTTGTTGTTGAAAGGGTGGCATATATCAAATTGAAAGGAATGATTTTTCCATGAAAAAAGTTGGAATTATTATGGGCTCAGACAGTGATTTGCCCGTTGTAGAAAAAGCTATTGATACATTAAAGGAATTTGGTGTACCATATGAGGTACATGTGTTTTCTGCACACAGAACTCCTATCGAGGCTGCTGAATTTTCAAAAACAGCTCGTGAAAAGGGTTTCGGTGCTATTATTGCGGCCGCAGGTAAAGCTGCACATTTGGCAGGTGCTATTGCCGCAAACACAACCCTCCCTGTAATCGGTATTCCCGTGAAATCATCTACGCTTGACGGCTTGGATGCTCTTTTGTCAACTGTACAGATGCCTGCAGGTATTCCCGTAGCAACTGTTGCTATTGACGGTGCAGCCAACGCCGCTTTGCTTTCTATACAGATTCTCGCAGTAGAAGATAAAGCGCTTGCCCAGAAGCTTGATGCTTCAAGAAAGGCTGCAAGCGAAAAAGTTCTTGAAAAGAACAAAGCTGTCGAAGAAAGATTCAACGGCTGATCTGACATTTAATTTAGCATAAAAGGAGTAAACTAATGGGCGGTTTTTTTGGCGCAGTAAGTAAACAGGATGCTATATCGGATGTGTTCTTCGGTACTGATTACCATTCGCATCTCGGAACAAAACGCGGCGGTATGGCAGCATACGATATTCAAAAAGGTTTGCAAAGGGATATTCATAATATTGAAAATTCACCGTTTCGTACAAAGTTTGACCATGTATTTGATGAAATGAACGGAAATTCGGCAATAGGATGTATCAGTGACAGCGATCCCCAGCCTTTGCTTATACGCTCCAATATCGGAACGTATGCAATCTGTATTGTAGGAGTTATAAATAATTCCGAGGAATTAATAAATAATTATCTTACCTCAGGCGGTGGGCATTTTGGTGCTATGACAGGCGGAAGAGTTAATTCCGTAGAGCTTGTAGCGGCACTGATAAATCAGAAAAGCAGCTTTGTGGAGGGCATTAGGTTTGCACAAAGTGTAATTGAGGGGTCGGCCTCAATTCTGATTTTAAAGAACGACGGAGCTATTATTGCCGCACGTGATAAGGTGGGAAGAACGCCTATTCACATCGGAAAGCGTGATGACGGTTATTGTGCTTCCTTTGAGTCCTTTGCTTGTCAAAAGGTTGGATATGACCTTTACAAGGAGCTCGGCCCTGGTGAAATCGTTGAGTTTGATGCGGAAAACCTTACTCAATTGGCAGAGCCCGGGAAAGAGATGAAGGTTTGCTCTTTCCTTTGGACATATTTTGGCTATCCAAACTCAATTTATGAGGGCGTTAATGTGGAAGTAATGCGTAACCGTAACGGTCGTATTCTCGCTCAGTATGATAAAGAGCACGAAAATGTCAAAGAACTTGATTATGTAAGCGGTGTGCCGGATTCGGGAACGCCCCACGCAATCGGATATGCAAATGAGAGCGGCGTTCCTTTCGGAAGACCTTTCATAAAATACACACCCACATGGGCACGAAGCTTTACACCGCCAAATCAGAAAGAACGTGAAAGAGTTGCAAAAATGAAGCAGCTTCCCGTCCACGATTTGATTGTTGATAAAAAATTATTGTTTGTTGATGACTCTATTGTGAGAGGTACTCAGCTTAAGGAAACAGTAGATTTCCTCTATGACAACGGTGCTAAAGAGGTGCATATGCGCAGTGCATGTCCGCCCATTATGTATAGCTGTAAATACCTCAACTTCTCCCGTGCAACAAGCGAAATGGAACTTATCGCAAGACGTGTAATTGTTGACCTTGAAGGGGAAGAAGGACTTAAATATATTGACGAATACAGTGATGCATCTACTGAAAGAGGAAAGTCTCTGAGGAAAATAATTGCTAAAAAATTCAATTTTGCTTCACTGGAATTTCAGTCACTCGAAGGTGCAGTTAAAGCAATTGGTATAGAACCATGTAAGCTTTGCACATATTGTTGGAACGGAAAAGGTTAATTCGTGAAACCGGAAAATGATACTTTTTAGGAGGATAATATTATGCATTCAAATTCAAAATCAGAAAGTTACGCAGCAGCAGGTGTTGACATAACGGCAGGCTATCGTGCGGTAGAGCTTATGAAAAAGCATATAGCAAGAACCATGGTAAACGGAAAGAAGTCCGACATTGGAGGCTTCGGCGGTCTTTTCGAACTCGATATTACAAATATGCCTCATCCCGTGCTTGTAAGCGGTACAGACGGAGTTGGTACAAAGCTTAAGCTTGCATTTTTAATGGACAAGCATGATACAGTTGGTATTGACTGCGTAGCGATGTGTGTTAATGACATAATCTGTTGCGGTGCAAAGCCCCTTCTTTTCCTTGACTACATTGCTTGCGGAAAGAACTATCCCGAAAAAATTGCTGAAATCGTATCGGGTATTGCTGAGGGATGTGTGCAGGCAGGCTGTGAGCTTGTAGGCGGAGAAACCGCTGAAATGCCCGGATTCTACAGTGAAGATGAATACGACCTTGCAGGATTTTCTGTAGGTGCAGTTGATAAGGCTAAGGTTCTCGATAATTCCAAGGTAGCCGAGGGAGATGTTATTATTGCTCTTCCCTCCAGCGGTGTTCACTCAAACGGCTTCTCTCTTGTAAGAAAAGTATTTGACGTTGAAAACAGAGACCTTAAGGCTCCCGTAGAGGCTCTTGGCGGAAAAAGCATAGGGGAGACACTTCTTACTCCTACCAGAATTTATGTTAAGCCCATGCTTGCACTTTTTGATGCTGTTACCGTTAAGGCGGTATCTCATATTACAGGCGGCGGCTTCTATGAAAATATTCCCCGCAGCCTTCCCGATGGAATGGGTGCAAAAATCACAAAGAGTGCAGTTAAAATTCTTCCTATCTTTGACCTTATTGCCAAAGAGGGTAATATTTCAGAACGTGATATGTTTAACACCTTTAATATGGGTGTCGGTATGAGTGTTGTAGTTTCAAAGGATGAAGCCGATAAAGCTCTCGAAATCCTTCGTGCAAACGGGGAAGATGCTTACATAATCGGCGAAATCATTAAGAGTGAAGAAAGCGTGGTTATATGCTAAAACGCATAGCTGTGCTTGTTTCCGGTGGCGGAACGAATTTGCAGGCCCTTATTGATGCTCAAAACAGCGGGATTATTAAAAGCGGTGAAATCACACTTGTTATTTCAAATAATCCCGGAGCATACGCTTTGGAAAGAGCAAAAAATGCCGATATAAAAACCACAGTTGTAAATAAAAAAGAGTGCAAAACTCAGGCGGAGTTTGAAAGCAAATTAATCGATGCTTTGGAAGAAAATAATACCGATCTCATCGTACTTGCCGGTTTCATGTGCATTCTTAGTGAAAACTTTACATCAAAGTATGCAAACCGGATAATTAATGTTCATCCGTCACTTATTCCGTCATTTTGCGGAAAGGGATTTTACGGACTCAGGGTTCATGAGGCGGCACTTGAGTACGGAGTTAAGGTGACAGGTGCCACGGTTCATTTTGTGAACGAGATTCCCGACGGCGGAAAAATTATATTGCAAAAGGCAGTATATATTGAAGATGGCGATACACCCGAAATCCTTCAAAAAAGAGTAATGGAAGAAGCGGAGTGGAAAATTCTGCCCGAAGCTGTAGAAAAAGTTTGTAAGGAGAGTTTGAAATGAAAAAAATTGATATTTACGAAGAATTAAAGCAAAATGCTTATCCCGGACGCGGAATTATTATAGGAAAATCTGCTGACGGCAAAAGTGCAGTTACCGCATACTTTATCATGGGAAGAAGCGTAAACAGCCGCAACCGTGTTTTTGTAGAAGATGGAGACGGTATTCGCACACAGGCATTTGACCCGTCAAAGCTTGAAGATCCCCATCTTATAATTTATGCTCCCGTAAGAGTTCTCGGAAATAAGACTATCGTTACAAACGGTGACCAGACCGATACAATCTACGAGCTTATGAATCAGCAGCTCACTTTTGAACAGGCACTTCGCACCCGTGAATTTGAGGATGATGCACCTAACTACACTCCCCGAATTTCAGGTATTATGAAGGTTGAGGGTGGCGAGTTCAGCTACGCAATGTCAATTCTCAAGAGTGCTAACGGAAATCCTGATTCCTGTCAGAGATTTACCTACAGCTATAAAAATTCAATAGCAGGTGAGGGTCATTTCATCCATACCTATATGGGTGACGGAAATCCCCTTCCGTCTTTTGAGGGTGAGCCTAAGCTTGTGGGAATCCCCAATGACATTGACGAATTTACGAAAGAGCTTTGGGCAAGTCTTAACGAGGAAAACAAGGTATCTCTTTTTGTAAGATTTATTGATATTGAAACAGGCGAAGTTAAATCTAAGATTGTAAACAAGAATATGTAATACGGAAAGGATGAAAGAGATGAAAGAGTTTGAATTAAAATATGGATGTAACCCCAATCAGAAGCCTTCGAAAATATTCATGCACGACCAAAGTGAGCTTCCTATTGAAATTCTTAACGGCAGACCGGGTTATATAAATTTCCTTGATGCACTTAACAGCTGGCAGCTTGTAAAGGAGCTTAAAGAGGCTCTTGGTATGTGTGCGGCAACATCATTTAAGCACGTTAGCCCCACATCTGCCGCAGTTGGTGTGAAAATGAGCGATGACCTTAAAAAAGCATGCTTTGTAGACGATGTGGAAGGTCTTGACGAATCACCTCTCGCAACAGCATATGCAAGAGCAAGAGGAACAGACAGAATGAGCTCATTCGGTGACTGGATTGCTCTTTCAGATAAGTGCGATGTTACCTGTGCAAAGCTCATTGCACGTGAGGTTTCCGACGGCGTAATTGCTCCCGATTACGACGATGAAGCACTTGAAATCCTTAAAGGAAAAAGAAAAGGCACATACAACGTAATTAAAATAGACCCAAATTTCGTTCCCGACAGTGTTGAGCATAAGCAGGTTTACGGAATTACCTTTGAACAGGGAAGAAACAATTTTGAAATCAATCGTGCACTTCTTGAAGATATCGTTACAGATAACAAAGAAATGCCCGAAGATGCTAAGCGTGACCTTATAATTGCTCTTATTACACTTAAATATACTCAGTCTAACTCTGTTTGCTTTGCAAAGGACGGACAGGCAATCGGTGTAGGTGCAGGTCAGCAGTCAAGAATACAATGCACACGTCTTGCAGGAAATAAGGCTGATATCTGGCATCTTCGTCAGCATGAAAAAGTTCTTAACCTGCCCTTTAAGCCCGAAATTAAGCGTCCCGACCGTGATAATGCGATTGACGTATATATTTCAGAAGATTATGAAGATGTACTTGGTGACGGTATCTGGGAAACACTCTTTACCGAGAAGCCTCAGCCCTTTACACGCAAGGAGCAGAGAGAATACCTTGCTTCTCTTAAAGGTGTAGCTCTTGGTTCCGATGCATTCTTCCCCTTTGGTGATAATATCGAAAGAGCTGCAAGAAGCGGCGTAAGCTATATTGCACAGCCCGGCGGTTCTATCCGTGATGATAATGTAATCGAAGCATGTAATAAACACGGCATGGTTATGGCAATGACAAAAATGCGTCTTTTCCACCACTAATACACTTGAGAGGATTGAACAATATAATGAAAGTTATGGTAGTAGGCGGCGGCGGCCGTGAACATGCTATTATTAAGAAAATAAAAGAGAGTAACAAAGTCAGTGAGATATTTGCACTTCCCGGAAACGGAGGAATTGCCCAGGATGCAACCTGTGTTAATATCGGTGCAAAGGATATTGATGCAATAGTAGAATTTGCAGTTGATAATAACATTGACTTTGCCGTTGTTGCTCCCGATGACCCGTTGGTACTGGGCTGTGTTGATGCTCTTAACGCCAAGGGAATTAAGACCTTTGGGCCGAATAAAGCGGCGGCAATTATCGAGGGAAGTAAGGTTTTCTCAAAAAACCTTATGAAAAAGTACAACATTCCTACAGCTCAGTATGAGGTATTTACCGATATGGATGCAGCTCTTGAGTATCTTGATACTGCACCCATCCCGACCGTTGTAAAGGCAGACGGCTTGGCTCTTGGTAAAGGCGTTATAATTGCTCAGACAAGGGAAGAAGCAAAGGATGCTGTTAGAAGCATGATGGAGGATAAGGTTTTCGGAGAAAGCGGAAGCAGTGTTGTTATCGAAGAATTCCTCACAGGTCCTGAAGTATCCGTGCTTTCATTCACCGATGGTGAAACTCTTATTCCTATGGTTTCATCAATGGATCATAAGAGAGCACTTGATAACGATATGGGACTTAACACCGGCGGTATGGGAACAATAGCTCCCAATCCTTATTACACGGAAGAAATTGCAAAAGAGTGTATGGAAAAGATTTTCATTCCCACTATGGATGCAATGAATAAAGAGGGAAGAAGCTTCTCGGGATGTCTTTACTTCGGACTTATGCTTACCCCTAACGGTCCTAAGGTAATTGAATATAACTGCCGTTTCGGTGACCCTGAAACACAGGTGGTTCTTCCTCTTCTTGAAAGTGATTTGTTTGAAATTATGCTCCATATTTCCGACAAGACATTGAAAGATGCAGATGTCCGTTTCTCAAACGGTAGTGCCTGCTGTGTTGTAATGGCATCAAATGGTTATCCCGGAAAGTATGAAACAGGCTATGAAATCACAATGCCCACTGATAAAAATATTTATGTTGCAGGTGCAAAGAAGGAAGACGGAAAGCTTCTCACAGGCGGCGGAAGAGTTCTTGGAGTAACCGAAACTGCCTCTGACCTTAAAGAAGCTATTGATAAAGCCTATGCTACTGTAAAGGAAGTAAGCTTTGCAAATGCGTATTACAGAAGTGATATTGGTGCAAAGGCACTTAAAGCACTTAACTGATTTTTCAGAAAGGAGAACACAGAAATGGTTTTTAGAATATATGTAGAAAAGAAAAATGGACTTGACCATGGTGCAAACGCACTGAAAAAAGACCTTAAAGACCTTTTGGGAATTAAGGGAATTGAAGAACTTCGTATGTACAACCGATATGATGTTGAGAATATTTCTGAAGAGCTTTTTGAAAAATCAGTGAAAACTGTATTTTCCGAGCCTCAGACAGATAACACATATCCAGATTGCCCCAAAGGTGACGTGGTTTTTGCAGTTGAATATCTTCCCGGTCAGTTTGATGCACGTGCAGCATCTGCGGCAGAGTGTATTCAGATTATTTCAAAAGGAGACAGACCCGATGTAAGAACAGCTACCGTGTATGTTATAAACGGCAATCTTACAGCGGAGGAAATAAACAGCATAAAGAAATACGTTATTAACCCCGTTGAGGCAAGGGAGGCTTC
This sequence comes from Clostridia bacterium, assembly GCA_045594665.1. GTDB lineage: Bacteria > Bacillota > Clostridia > UMGS1883 > UMGS1883 > UMGS1883. The sequence continues at coordinate 13,797 of JAZNYX010000048.1, forward strand.
TCTTGAATGTGTAGAAACTCTCAAAACCGACTATACTATTCCTACAGAGGTTGAAATTCTTGACGGATTTTGTGCACTTTCCCGTGACGAGCTTGCAAAGTTTATTGACGAGCGCGGTCTTGCCATGGATATTGATGATATTTTATTCTGTCAGCAGTATTTCATTGGTGAAAAGCGTGAGCCTACAATCACGGAAATTAAAATGATTGACACATATTGGTCAGATCATTGCCGTCACACAACATTCCTCACAACTATTGATAATGTAAAATTTGAAGATGAGCTTCTTCAAAAGACATATGATGAGTATCTTTCCGACCGCAAAGAACTCGGAAGAACAAAGCCTGTAAATCTTATGGACATTGCTACTTTGGCAACACGTGTTCTTAAAAAGGCAGGCAAACTCCAAAAGCTTGACGAATCGGAAGAAATCAATGCTTGTACAGTGAAATTTGATGTTATGAAGGATGGAAAGAAAGAAAAATGGCTTCTTCTTTTTAAGAATGAAACCCATAACCATCCTACCGAAATTGAGCCTTTGGGCGGTGCGGCAACATGTATAGGCGGTGCAATCCGTGACCCGCTTTCAGGCAGAAGCTATGTTTATGCGGCAATGCGTGTAACAGGTGCGGCAGATCCTACAGTTCCCGTGTCCGAAACGATGCAGGGCAAGCTTCCCCAGAGAAAGATTGTTACTACTGCGGCAAACGGATATAGCTCTTACGGTAATCAGATTGGTCTTGCAACGGGTCAGGTTGATGAAATTTATCACGACGGTTACGTTGCAAAGAGAATGGAAATCGGTGCAGTAATTGCAGCAGCTCCCGAAGAAAATGTTCGCAGAGAACGCCCCGAAGACGGCGATATTGTAATTCTTCTCGGCGGAAGAACAGGTCGTGACGGTTGCGGAGGTGCTACAGGTTCCTCAAAATCCCACAATCTTTCTTCACTTGAAAGCTGTGGTGCAGAGGTTCAGAAGGGTAATGCCCCCGAAGAAAGAAAGCTTCAAAGACTTTTCAGAAATAAAGAGGTATCACGCCTTATAAAGCGTTGTAATGACTTTGGTGCAGGCGGTGTATCAGTAGCTATAGGCGAGCTTGCAGACGGTCTTGAAATCGACCTTAACCAAGTTCCCAAAAAGTATGAAGGTCTTGACGGCACAGAGCTTGCAATCAGCGAATCACAGGAAAGAATGGCAGTGGTTGTTGAAAGCAAGGATGTAGAAAAGTTCTGTGCTCTTGCTAAGAAAGAAAACCTTGAGGCTACCGTTGTTGCAACAGTAAAGGCTCATCCGTATCTTGTAATGCACTGGAACGGAAAGACGATTGTAAACCTTTCCAGAGAATTCCTTAATTCAAATGGTGCAGAGAAGCATATCGACATTGCACCTCTAAAGGCAGAAAGCTTTACAAAGGAAATCAAGGGCGGATTTAGTGAAAACTATAAAGAACTTGCCCAGGACCTTAACGTATGCTCTAAGCGTGGACTTTCCGAGCGATTTGACTCAACAATCGGTGCAGGAAGCGTGCTTATGCCCTTTGGCGGTAAGTATCAGCGTACACCCGTACAGGCAATGGTTAATAAAATTTCCACTCCCGACGGTGACAGCGAAACCTGCTCTATTATGAGCTGGGGCTATAATCCCTTTATCATGGAAAAGAGTCCTTATCATGGTGCTTATCTCGCAGTTGTTGAATCTGTATGTAAGCTTGTGGCTCATGGTGGCTCATTCAATGAAGTATATCTTACTTTCCAGGAATATTTTGAAAAACCCAAAGCAGACCCTGCTCGTTGGGGTAAGCCTATGGCGGCACTCTTAGGTGCATATAAAGCACAGAAGGATTTTGAAATTGCATCTATAGGCGGTAAAGATTCAATGAGCGGAAGCTTCGAAAATATCGATGTTCCACCCACTCTTGTTTCGTTTGCTGTTACAACCGATGATATAAACTGTGTAATTTCACCTGAGTTTAAAAAGGCGGGAAGCAAGGTTTATATGATTAAGCCTGAATATAACGAAAACAATCTTCCCGATGCAATTTCTCTTAAGAGTGTATTTGACCGTGTGACCAAGCTCATGCGTGATGGAAAGGTGCTTAGTGCTTACACTCCCACTTATGGCGGCGTAGCGGAAGCAATCCTTAAAATGGCAATGGGTAACAATATCGGATTTAAGTACAGTGAGAATGTTTCTATGGAAGAGATATTCGGATATAACTACGGTGCTTTCATTCTTGAAACTACTGAAGAAATCGAGAATGCAATACTTCTGGGTGAAACAACAAACGAGACTGAAATTTCAATAGGTGCTGAAAAAATCTCACTTACTGAGCTTTGCGACCTTTATGAAAATAAGCTTGAAAAGATTTATCGTTGTAATATTGAAACTCCCGATACAAAAATTGAGCCTTTCAGCTATGAAAATAAGACAGTATTTACGGCATCCTCAAAGATTGCCCAGCCTAAGGTTCTGATTCCCGTATTCCCTGGAACAAACTGCGAATACGACAGTGCAAAGGCATTTGAGAAAGCCGGTGCAAAGGCAGAAATCTTTGTTATCAACAACCTTACCTCTGCAAATGTAGCAGAGTCTGTATCGGAGTTTGCTAAAAAGGTAAATGATTCACAGATTGTGTTTATTCCCGGTGGATTTTCCGGTGGTGACGAGCCTGACGGAAGCGGTAAGCTTATTACAGCATTCTTCAGAAATAAGGAAATCAGCGACGCTGTAATGAACCTTCTTCGTAACCGTGACGGACTCATGGCAGGTATATGTAACGGATTCCAGGCACTTATTAAGCTTGGCCTTGTACCTTATGGTGAAATTCTTGAAGCTGACGAAAATAGTCCCACACTTACATTCAACACAATTTCACGTCATCAGTCCAAGATTGTAAATACAAGAATAGCTTCCAACAAATCTCCCTGGCTTATGGAAACAAAGGTAGGAGATATATACAGCGTTCCGATTTCCCACGGTGAGGGAAGATTCCTTGCAAGTGAAGAGCTTATTAAAAAGCTTGCAGAAAACGGACAGGTTATTACTCAGTATGTAGACCTTGAGGGCAATCCCACATATGACATTCAGTATAACCCCAACGGTTCAATTTGTGCTGTCGAAGGTATTGTTTCCCCCGATGGCAGAGTGCTTGGTAAAATGGGTCACTCAGAGCGTGTGGGTGCTAACCTTTACAAAAATGTCGAGGGTAATTATGAAATGGGAATGTTTAACTCTGCTGTGAAATATTTCGGATAATTTACAAACTATGGTTGATTATTCATTCAAACAGGTATATACTTATATATATGAGGAGTTGATTTAATGGACAATGTAAGAGAAAGAGTTATCGAACACAGAAGGTTGAGCCGTAAAAAGGTGCTACTGGGTTTCATTTTAATTGCTATGCTGGTTTTTGTCGCAGTATTGATTGAAAATTGGCTTGCAGAGAATCCCAATCCTACTGATGTGGTGATTAAAAAAGATAAAATTTCTGTTGGAAATGCATTGTTCGTTGAGGTAGATGCACTTGATACCAATATTATCGCCGTTAAAACCGAAGACGGAGACGATTACAAATATAACTTTGTCTTCGATGACTGCGAAGGTTGCTATCAACAGTTCGGAAAACACTTCTCCTACAGTGTGAATGATGATAAGACAGGTATCGTTTGTAAAAATTGCGGTCATGGTGCTGCGTTTGAAGAAATGGGCTTTGTTGCAGAGGATTGCCATCCCGTGATGATTCATCCTCAGGACGCTATCGATAATGGTGATTCTTTTGTATTCACAGCGGAATATCTTAAAGAAAAACAAACCGAGCTTGAGGATAAACGCAGCGGAAAAGCTATGATAGACAGTAATTCAACAGCTAACCACTAAAAATAACAAAATTTTTCAGACATTAAAACCTCTTTTCTTGCTTAGACTAAGTAAGAAAAGAGGTTTTTGTTATGAGAAAAATATTTTTACTGCTTCTCATTTTTTTAACTGCTTGCAGTACAATTGAAAATAAAACTACACAACAGAAAGGTAAAGTTTTAAGACAAAATAAAAAATATGAGGAAATAGAAATAACCCTGGGCGAAGCAACAACGAAAATTATAGACACGGGTGAAAATCGGGTTTCAAATATAAAGAAAGCCTGCGAAAGCGTAAGCGGAAGTGCGGTTTATCCCGAAAAGGAATTCAGTTTTAATAAAATAACGGGCCCCAGAAATCGGGAAAACGGATATAAAAATGCCCCCGTAATAGTAGAAGGTGAAAAAAGCTACGGAATAGGGGGAGGGGTATGCCAGGTAAGCACAACCATTTATATGGCTGCACTTAATGCAAATTTAGCCATTACAGAGCACCATAATCATAGTGAGGCTGTAATGTACGCACCTGACGGAAACGATGCAACGGTAGTATACGGGGCAAAGGATTTTAAATTTAAAAACAATACTAATAATACCCTTTATATTTATGTATGGGTGACCGAAGATAAGGTCAACGCAAAAATTGTACAAAAAACAGTGGAGGCTTTGGAATAATAGCAGAAAAATGATTTCCTCAATAGGAAATCAATTTTCTGCTATACATATCAGGCAATCTTTTTCTTTAAATTTCATCAGGTTAGCATTGCAAGATAAGATATTAAATGCTTTTGGGTTTTTAATGCCTGTTCCTATGCATTTATAATACGCTTCCTTTGCAGTCCAGATTTCAAGAAATCGTTTAATAACATCGGGTGATAGTTCTTTATCAAAATCTATATCAGCCCTGTTTTTGCCGAATATATAGTATAGTTCATCGTCGCAACATATTTTCTGTGATGCCTTCACAGGTAAAAACCGTAGCTTTTCAATGTCAATTCCGACTTGTCTGTCAGAGATTACTGCGGCAATAAAATTTTCGCTGTGGCTGATGTTGAAGAATATTCCCGGTAAATTGAGCGAATAAGGCTTTCCAAACCCATCTCTTGATATAATAAGATCATATGGGGAAATCTTGCTGTAATCGGATAAAAGCTTTCTTGCAAGCCATTCTCCACCTATTGAAAGCTTTTGAGCGTGTGTATCCCTGTATCGTCTAATCTTTTCTTGCTTTTCTTTGCTTATATGATGAAAACAGTTCTTTAATTCTTCATCGGGAATTTCAGATATATCAATGATTTCATATTTAATCAAAATTATCACCGCCTTATATTAGGGGCAGTAGGATAGCGTATTGCTTCGCAATCCGCACTGCTCGACCACCCAAATGCTTTCGCATTTCGGTACCGGTCTTCACACCAACTTCGCTAAAAACGATTATCAATCGTTTTTTTAACGCTTGTTGCCCTCTCAGGGTTCGAATCCTACCGCCCCTGCTAAAAAAGAAGACACCAACTTGCGTCGATGTCTTCTTTTTTTCTGGCAGGGGCAGTAGGATTCGAACCCACGACCTGCGGTTTTGGAGACCGTTATTCTACCAGCTGAACTATACCCCTTTATTTGCTACCATTATATTATATTCAAACGGGCGGTGAATGTCAAGGGAAATTTCAAATTATTTTGGATAAAATGCCAAAATTATTGACATGTATGTTATTTAATGTTATCATTACTATATTATGACTAAGGGGAATGTATCGTGATCAGTTTTGGATTTGTTGTAAAGAGTGTTGTGCTGGGTGTCGGACTTGCAATGGATGCCTTTTCAGTTTCTCTTGCCAATGGTCTTAGTGAGCCGTTTATGAAAAGGAAAAAGCTTTTTACCATTGCGGCTGTATATGCTGTTTTTCAGGCAATCATGCCTCTTATTGGATGGTTTTGTGTGCATACGGTTGCAAGCGCTTTTGAAGGATTTAAGCCTCTCATTCCTTGGATCGCACTTATACTCCTTGCATATATTGGCGGAAATATGATTTATGAAGGTTTAAAGGTGGGGGAGGATAAAATCCAGTCCGTCAGAACCTTGGGATTAGCCGCGTTGATAATGCAGGGAATAGCTACCTCCATTGATGCACTTTCGGTAGGATTTACAATAGCTGAATATGATTTCTTAATGGCACTGCTTGCTGCGTTAATTATAGCAGTTGTAACTTTTGGAATTTGCAGTGTCGGGGTGAAAATAGGGAAGAGCTGTGCTACAAAATTTGCAGGCAAGCCCACAATTCTCGGAGGATGTATTTTAATCTTTATCGGATTGGAAATATTCGTAAAAGGTGTATTTATGTGATAAAAAAAACAAATGTAGTCGATTATTTCGACTACATTTGTTTTTTTTATCAGCTTTTAATCTTTAATTAATTCCTTGCATGATGCCGCAAGACCTGCAAGCGACTGAATTTCGGAAGGAATAATAATTTTTGTTGCCTGTCCGTTTGCAACCTTTTCCATGCTTTCCAGCGACTTTATTGCAATATAGGACTGTGAAGGATTTGCTTCATTTATTTTTCTGATACCTTCAGCAATTGCGGTCTGTACTGCTATAATTGCCTCAGCTTCACCTTCGGCTTCACGTATTGCAGCCTGCTTCTTTGCTTCCGCACGGAGAATTGCACTTTCCTTTTCGCCTTCAGCCATAAGAATAGATGATTTCTTTTCACCCTCGGCACGAAGAATAGCCTCACGGCGTTCACGCTCTGCCTTCATCTGTTTTTCCATGGCGTTTTGTATTTCCTTGGGAGGAATAATGTTTTTAAGCTCAACACGATTTATTTTTATTCCCCAAGGGTCGGTAGCTTCGTCAAGAATTGCACGCATTTTTGTATTTACCGTGTCACGTGAGGTAAGCGTTCCGTCAAGATCCAAATCACCGATAATATTACGAAGTGTGGTTGCAGTAAGATTTTCAATAGCCATCATGGGGCGTTCAACCCCGTAGGTATAAAGCTTAGGGTCTGTAATCTGGAAATAAACAACCGTATCAATCTGCATGGAAACATTATCCTTTGTAATAACCGGCTGGGGAGGGAAGTCCACAACCTGTTCCTTTAAATTAACCCTTTTGGAAATTCGGTCAATAAACGGAACTTTGACATGAAGCCCGACAGTCCAGGTGTCGTGATAACCGCCGAATCTTTCTATTACATATGAGTATGCCTGAGGAACAATTTTAATATTGGAAATTACCAAAATAATAAGAGCGATTACAATAATAGCGGATATGGTAATGATTGAATTTCCCATGTCTATACTTATACCGGAAGTTGCCAACTGTGTTGCGAAATTTGCAATAAACATAAATTAATCCTCCTTAATAGTTACAATTAATTTAACTCCATCAATATTTTCTACCCTTACATAAGTGCCTTGCCTGATTTTATTGCCGTCTGCACTTCGTGCACTCCATTCAATTCCGCGAAGCTTTGCAGCGCCTTTGCCGTCGGGATTTGAAATGTCCTCCGTAACTACGGCAGTCTGTCCGATTAATGCATCAAAATTGGTTTTAATCGCTGTTGGTGATTTAAGTCGGTCTACAAGTTTCTTTGTGAAAATAAGGAGCAAACCGCTCACTAAAACAAAAATCAGTATTTGGAGAGGGATGCTGACTTCAAATATTGCCGCAACTAATGCCGCAAATGATCCCCCTGCAAACCAAATTGAAACAAATTGAGCAGTTGATGCCTCAATAATCATAAATGCAATAATAGCTATTGTCCAAAAAATCATATTTTAATCACCGCCTAATCTAAATATTTATCAAATATATTCATAGTTCCGTCGGGAGTATCCATAAAATACGGACGTGAAAGGTTTTGTCCGTCGTAATCTGTTGCATGCCACCATATTCCCATTTTAATTTTATCATATTTGGGTAGAGAAATGAACATATCCTCTATCCATTTTATCTTGTCACCACCGATTGCAGAGCAGGAAAATTCGGTAATTATAATCGGTTTTTCATTAATGCGCATAGCTCTTTCGTAGATAGGGGCATATATTTCGTCAAAGCTTCTCCAGTTTTCTCCCTCGTAATATGTTCCTGTATTATAGCCTGTAATTCCGTATACATCAACATATTCATCGCCGGGATAGTATAAATCCTGGCTGTTCCATTTAAAGTTAGGAAAGCTTCTTTCATTGGGATTCCACACCCAAATAATGTTTTTAGCCCCGGACTGCGATATTTTTGAGTGAACATAACGATAAAGCTCCACGTAAATTTGTGGGTCACGGGATGTGTGGAACGCACTGTAGTTACACCAGTCACCGTTCATTTCATTAAAGGGACGCATAAGAACAGTTACATTTGGATATGAAGCAAGCATTTTACCGTAAGCACTTAAAAAATAATCGTATTCACCGTTTAGAATCTCATAAACCATGTTCTTATCGGATTTGCGTTCCAACGGGGTTTGCAGCGTAAGCTCAATAGCCTTGCCCGTTCTTTGTGCATATTGTAAATTCTTTGCCACCATAGTCATGTAATTATTTACTTTTGTATTATACGCAGCGGCGTAAAGGCCGGTTTTATCGGTAAGCTCCGTATAAACAAGGAAAGAACTGAACTTGTAGTTTAGTTTTTCTTCAAATTCCTCCATTTTTTCAAATCCGCCAAATTTATCGGGAGGGAACATTCCTAAGGTGAATTTCGCGCTGTCTGAAAACAAATTATTATAAGTGCTCTTTGCAGTAGTGTTAAGGTGGGAAAGGGTACTGAGTTTGTAGCCTTTGTTATAAGCATTCGCCCGTGGCACAGAGGCATCAAAGGTTGTGAGCGAATTTACAATGCTCAGATAATCGCTCTCTTGTGTAAACGGACGGGAAGATGCAAAAAAGAAAGTATATACTCTTGCCCCGATGCAAACGTCAATACAGGCATAGTTGTTTTTATCGCCCTTAACCTGATTTAGCTTTTGACGGGACCACTGCAAAATGTGATATTCTCTGCCGTTTTGGCTATAAGAAGTTTCTTTTTCCACCTTGTGGTCTGCAGTGTTTTCTACAAACTTATTTGAATAGCTTAAATACGAAAGTCTTTCACCTGCAGTATCAAAGGTTTCCTTGAAAATCTTTAAGGTTTTATACGCATCACTTAGGATTGCACCTGTATCGGAAAGCGACATATCCAGTTTCATATCTGACGGAACAATAACAGAATATCCGTCAACATTGTTTGTGAATTTCTGATTTCCGTTATAGCTTTCGGTGAAGCCCATATCACTTTCAGGGTGCATAACATCGTCAAAAGCAGGGGGAACATTTTCGTTATCGACCAGTAAATCATTGGGCATCCATATAGGTGCCGAAAGAATTCTGGTATCGCTGATTTGTGTTGAAGCAAACGCAGTGGTACAGAGTGAAAATGCAACCAAGGTTGCTCCTATTCCTTTAATAAAATAATTCATTGGCTTATTTCCTTTTCTTTAGTATAATTTAATAATAACATATATATGCCCTGAAATCTACCGGATTATCTTGTAATATCTGATAAATAATGCTTAAATTCTCCGAGAGTTTTTTTGTGAACATCAAATATCAGTATTATTCCCATGTCGCGTGCTCTTTTTATAAAGTGGGCACGTGCACTTTTGTTCTTTGATATGTGCGTACACACCATTACTTTCTTTGCGTAAGAACCGCCCAACCTGCGTGAAACCGTGTCAAGCTCGTAAAGTGCATCTTTTCTGACTTCTCCGTTTTTACAGGAGATAAAGACAGGGAAATTCTTTGTAATTGCCATGACGTCCACTTCGTTACGAGTGTCATACTGTGTGTGTCCGCCGCCCCAATCCATGCTCACACCTACCATAATATCTCTGAAGGTTTCTTTGAAACCGGCTAAAGTAAGTGCCGTATAGTATTCAAGTGCATTTCCTGATTTATTAAGGCAATCTGAAACGGCAGATGATTTAATTTTGTAAGATACAGCCTTTGGACTACTTTCAATCTCGCATAATAGATTTTGAGAAATAAATAATTCCTTTATTTTATCTATGTCCCAACGTAATTTTGAAACCTTATTGCGATAATCTTCAATATTGATATTAAGAGTTTTCTTGTCGTGGGAAATGTATTCGGAAATAACATTGCAAAAAGCACTGAAGGCTTCACAATCGTGTGAATTGATTCTGAAAACACTATTAATGTCCTCTGCAAGTGAATCGGTAAAATGACTAACGGAATTATAGTGAACTATTTCTCCGCCCTGAAGTGTTACGAAATCAGAAACAGACAGTGCATAATCATCTCTCATTACGGCTTCATATTTTCCATGCACGCAAATGAACGTTGCATCACTTGTATTAATACGTATTACAGGCACACAATACCGCTCTGCAATAATGCCTACATTTGCCAAAATAACATCCTCGCCGCCTGTAGCATCAAAAACGCAATTTTGGTTCTGTCTGACAATCATTTTAAGCCTGTTTTTTATGGAAACGGAGTTGTCACGCTCTACATAGAGAAATTCTACCGCGGCATTAAATTTTCTGTTCTTGTAAAACTGTTTAATACTGTCTGTTTTTGCCTTAGTCATAATTTCTTTGCTGCCTATATAGATTACTTTTGAAATCCCCTTAATCATAATCGGAGATATTATGTTTTCGTATTGTTTGGGGTCAAATATTTCTACTAATGTAATCACACTATCACCAACTAAACACAATATATACAACTATTCAGTTAAACTATATCACAAAATATAGTTTATGTCAATTAAAAACTGGACATATGAAAGAACTAATGCTATAATTATTACATAATGGTGGTGATGAAAATGAAGAACAAAAAAATCCCTGAAATAGTTTCTTACCGTCGTGATATTGAAGTAATAACAAGCGGATTCGATTCGTTCCATGAGCACAGGCATGAGTTTTATGAATTTGAATACGTGTCGGAAGGTGAAGGCGAGTATGTTTTAAACGGTCAATCCTTTAAACTTCAAAGAGGAGATTTGGTCTTTGTTACTCCCATGGATCTGCACTCATATAATAAAGGAAATGAAAAATTCAGAACAATTACAGTTAAATTCGTACCGGAACGCCTTTGTCATCAGCTTAGAGATATAACAAAATTTGAACCTTTTATTATGACTTGCGATGACAATTTGAAAAATGCATTTGTCAACATTAAAAATGAACGCGCATCTGAGAATTTTGCTGATTTGGCGATTAAAAACGCACTTGAGCGTATATTGATTTTAATTCTCAGAACCAAGGGGGCTGTATCAAAGGCTGATAAAGAACTTGATTTGGGGCAGATTATCGGTTACATAAATAAAAACTTCAGAAACACCCTTACATTGGATGAAGTGTCGGAAAAGTGCGGATGTTCCAATGCGCATTTTTGCAGACAGTTTAAGAAAACTACAGGAAAAACCTTTGTGGAATACCTTAACAACATCAGAGTTATTCATGCAAAAAATTTGCTTGCTACCACTGATATGAGTATAACCGATATTTCCTATGATTGCGGATTTGGAAGTGTAAGAAATCTCAATCGTGAATTTTTAAAAAGATGCGAATGCCCACCAAACGAATATCGGAAATCAAAAAATATCCTATAGAAATCAAAATACGTCCTGCTTTTAAAATTATTTTGTGTTACAATTAATTAAAAGCAGGACGTATTTTGATTAATTTTACACATATGGAGGAGAAATGAATGAACAAAATTCGCGAAATTGTAAAAAAAATGACATTTGAGGAAAAGGCAGTAATCACCACAGGTGTTTCTAGCATGGGAGTATCAGGGGTTGAAAGGTTTGGAATTGAAAGCGTAACACTTGCTGACGGACCCCACGGGGTGCGGATTGTGGGAACTGATGATTGTGTTGCTTTTCCATGTCTTAGCGCCGTTGCGGCAACATGGAATAAAGAACTTGCCCATAAAATGGGGGAAGGTATTGCAAAGGATTGTATTTCTCATGATAGAGCTATGATTCTCGGTCCGGGCGTAAATATAAAGCGTACCGACCTTTGCGGAAGAAACTTTGAGTATTTTTCGGAGGATCCTGTTTTGACAGGTGAAATGGCGGCGGGTTACATTAATGGAGTTCAAAGTCTTGGTGTTGGTGCATGTATTAAGCATTTTGCAGCAAACAATCAGGAAACAGACCGCCTGACAATCAGTGTAGATGTAGATGAAAGGACGCTAAGGGAGGTTTATCTTCGACCATTTGAAATTGCAGTTAAAAAGTCTAATCCTGCCTCTGTCATGTGTGCGCTTCAAAGAGTAAATTCCGTTTTGTGCAGTGAAAATAAATTTCTTTTGAATGATATTTTAAAAGAAGAATGGGGATATGATGGCTTTACAATGACCGACTGGGGTTGTTGTAAAGATAAGGGAAAGGCTCTTGCGGCAGGTCTTGATTTACAGATGCCTGATGCCCCGGGGCTTGTAGAAAAAATAAAAGAAGCACTTGAAAACGGTACGATTACGGAAGAAGTACTTGACGAGGCAGTATATCGGATTCTTAAGTTTGTAGCAAACTGCAAAAAGCAGAATGTAGAAATAAGCAGAGAAAAGCAACACGAAACTGCCCGTGAAATTGCCGAGGAATCTATTGTTCTTCTCAAAAATGAGAATAATGTGCTTCCAATAACAAAAGGCAAGTATAAGAAAATTGCAATTTTAGGGGAATATGCTGAAAAGCCCGTTATAACGGGATACGGAAGTGCAAATGTGTATGTAAGTGAGAAGTATATAGATAATCCACTAGAGTGTTTGCGGAAACAAATAGATGCGGATACTGAAATTGCCTACGTTCCCGTATATTCAACCGATAAATATTTTGAAGAAATGCATATTGCACTGCAAAGAGATTATGCCGAAGCAATAGATGGGGCTGATTTAATTCTCATGTTTATGGGGCGGCAGAAATCTGTAGAAACCGAGGGAAGTGACAGGGTAACTTCACATCTTGACCCATACTATGAATTCTTTATAAACAGGATTTATGCAAAAAACAAAAATATAGTATTGGTAGTGCAGTCAGGCGGAGCATTTATTCCCCTTGCATGGCAGAATAAGGTAAAAGGAATAGTGCAAATGTGGCTTGGCGGCGAAGGGGCAGGAAGTGCAATTGCCAATGTACTTTGCGGAAAGGCAAATCCGTCGGGAAAGCTTTCGGAAACCTTCCCCTTAAAATCCAGAACCGACATTGATTACCCGGGTAACGGTTACTGCGTAAGTTATGATGAAAAATGGCGCGTAGGCTACAGGTATTATGACATGCATCCGGAAGAAGTGTGGTATCCTTTCGGACACGGGCTTTCCTATACTACTTTTGAGTACCGAGATATGGAAATAGAAAAACGCGATACAGAGTTTAATATATCACTCAAGGTAAAAAACAGCGGAGACGTTGATGGAAAAGAAGCGGTACAGATATATGTTTCGGACAGCATAAGCAGTGTTTCAAAGCCCAAAAAGGAATTGTGCGGTTTTGAAAAAGTGTTCCTTAGGGCAGGTGAAGAAAAGGAGATTAATATTGTTGTTCCCGAAGATTATCTGAAGCATTATAATCTTACAAATAGAAAATGGATGATTGAACCGGGTGAGTTTGTATTTTCTGCGGCAGCATCCGCAAACGATATCAGACTCCAAACAAAGTATTTTTATGATGGCGAATGTGATTATACCTTTGAATACGAAACCGAGCAGATTATCGGATAACTGCATGTTTGAATTGTATAATCTTAGAGTGAAAAGTGAAAAAATTTGCTCTTGCATTGATTTAAAACAAACCTTATAATATGATTACGAGCCATAGAAAGGATGAACAAAAATGAAAAAAGCTTTAATTTTACTACTGACAGTACTAATTTGCACGACATCAATCGGCGTGAGTGCATCGGACTTCTATGTTTACAAAAATCTCAGGGAAGTTCCGGCATCCGTCTATAAAGAACCCTATATGGAATCGCAGTTTGCAACTGTATATGCACCCTGGCTTAAGAATCTGCACATTATGAATTTGGCAGAGGTTAACCGTGGAGAATTAGGCGGGGAGGCTTCTCAACAGATTCGTGCTTTTGCAATTTCTCCCGTAAACCCTGATATTATGTATTTCGGCACTGATACAAGCGGCATTTTCAAAACCACCAACGGCGGAAAAACTGGTATAACGTGAATAACGGATACCCGGGCTTCTATTCTCAGGGAGTTATGTGTGATATTTTTGACGAAAACACAGTTTACTATGTTGCAAAAAAAGCAAGCGTTGCCAGAAGTCGTGACGGCGGTAAGACATGGGAAGAAGTTATCCCCGATAATAGTAACTTTGCAGCCTATCAGAAAATATTGGCTCAGGATGCGGCAGGTAATCTCTATGCTTCTGTTCCCAGCGGTATTTTTAAGCTTGACAGAGCGACAGATAAGGTAACATGTCTGTATGATAAGTTTAAGGAAGCTACAGGTAATAAGGGTATTTATTTCATGGATATCGAGGTAAGTGCCGATGGACAGCATATTTACGCTGCGGCAAACATAAATTCAAAGGATGAGTCTGCTACTCCCGGTATTTACGCCTCCCACGACGGTGGTGCTACATGGGAAATAAAAGGCAGCGATGATACGAGAACATTCGCCTGTAGAACAATAGCCCTCCATCCAGCAGACCCCATGCGTGTGTTTGCAGGCGGTCAATTTACCGACAAAGCTACAGGCAAGGCGATAAAGGACTATATGCTTTATGAAACAACCGACGGCGGAAATACCTTTACAGACAAATTCCTTGTTACATATGAAAATCTTGAAGAAGGCGTTTCAAAAACCCCCAAGACCTTTTACCATCTGACCTTCGGACCAAAAAATGAGAACGGAATATATCCGCTTTACCTTGCAGGACAGCAGATGACATATAACTATCTTGTGAGCTATGACTATGGTACAAGCTTTGAAAGGCTTATCACTCCCGAAAATTCTAAAATAACAAAGGAAAACGAAGGTCCGCGATATCCTGCGGGACATAAAGGATATACAGGCTGGTGGTGTCAGCCGTTTGCTCTCGATATGACAAAGCCCGGTAGAGTTATCCTTAGCTATCTTGGTCCTGCGGAGTATTACAACGGTAAAATAAGAACAATGTCATCGGGATTTTCCGGAGCAAGTGTAAGTGATATTGCACTTGACAGTCAGTTAAGACCGTTTTTTGTGACAATTGACGTAAAAGGCTTTCTTCATGAGAGCGGCTCTATGAAGGCAGGCGATACGCTTACCATGAATGCTATGCATTTTGATGAGGGGGACAGTGCAGGGACAAAGGCTCTTACCTTTACAAAGGCGGTTTTCGATCCTAATGACGATAACCACGTTATCGCATATGTAGGAACGAACAACGCTGATCCTACGTTTGACGGAGTGCGTCAATCCTTTGACAGGGGTGCTACATGGCAGGCTATGAACCCCGAAACAGCACAGGAAACTGCACCCTATGGTACTTCAACAATACTTCGCTACGATGCAGAGGACACAAATACAATCTACACATCATATCACACCAGCCATGATAACGGAAAAACATGGGAATCTAATTCAATGACCGTATTTGCCATGACGGAGGATTGCAAGAAATGGCTTGGTGTTACGGGAACAAATAAGGAAACACAGCTACATTTAAGCTACGACAAAGGTAAAACCTGGACATATGCAATTTCTCCGGGATTTTCAAATGATATAAAGGGAATCTTTTTCGATACTGTAGATTCCAATTATTTATGGATTGTAAGAGGGTTGTATGTTCAACGCTTCAATCTCACAACAGGGGAGGTTGAAAATCTTACCTCAAAGTTTGAATATCCCTACTTTAACCGTGCCTTTTATAATCCCGAGATTCCCGGGCATATGATTTTCCTAAGCTCTCCGGGGTCGGGAATGAACGATTCTGATTTTAAAATTATAGAAACCAGAGATAACGGAAAGACCTGGCAGATAGTTCCCGGAGGTTGGGGCGGTTATTTCAACAATGTCGAGTTTATAGAAGGTAAAGCATATATCGGCGGACATCAGGGGCTTTTTGAGTATGATTATAAGAAATACTGGGAGTTCCTTGAAAGTAAGATTACCGTTCTGATGGACGACAGAGAAATCAGCTTCAGCGTAATGCCCGAAATTATAGAGGGCAGAACAATGGTACCCATGCGTGAACTTTTTGAAATGCTTGGTGCAACGCTAAATTGGGACGGAGAAACAAGAACCGTTACTGCACACAAAGGTACAAATAGTGTTAAGCTTCAGATAGATAATCTTACCGTTAATATGAATGGTGAAGAAAAGCAGATGGAAGCAGCACCCTATATTAAAAACAGCCGTACCATGGTTCCTCTCAGATTTGCCTCTGAAGCACTCGGCATCAGAGTTGGTTGGGATAATGCAAGCAGAACAATATACTTAATTTCGTAGTCTAAAAATAGGATGCAGAAAAGCCAAATCTTTTCTGCATCCTATTTGCTTTATTTCAAGTATTCACAAATATCTTTTTCAATTATTTTTTCCAAAAGCTTAACAGCATTTTCAAGGTCTGATTTATCGATTACCTCACTTGAAGAGTGAATATAGCGTGTAGGGATGGAAATTGTTCCCGAAGCTATTCCACCGCCTGAAAGGTGTATTGCCCCTGTATCGGTGCCGCCGATGTTTGCCGCTTCAAGCTGGTAGGGGATACCGCTTTCCTTTGCTCCGTCAAGAAGAAGCTTTTTAACGGCTTCATGGATAATAAAAGAAGCGTCCTTTAATTTTATCCCCGGACCTTTTCCGAGTCTGAGATTTAACTCTGCCGACTGAGGAGTATCTCCCACGTTTGACACGTCGATTGCTATTGCCATGTCGGGATTTATAAGATTTGACGATGTTTTTGCACCTCTTAGTCCAACTTCCTCCTGCGCGGTGAAAACTGCATAAATATCATTAGGACTGCTTTTTGCCTTTTGCATTGCACGGATAAGTGCCCAGCAACCGCTTCGGTCATCAAGTGCTTTAGCCATGATTTTGCCGCCGATTAACCGGAAGCTTCCTGAATATGTTGCCATATCACCGATTTGTACCGAGCCTTCGGCTTCTTTTTTGTCGCAAGCACCGATGTCCATATACATTTTATCAAACCCTACAGAGGTAGGGTTTTCCTTGCTTTCGTAGGAAATTTTTCCTTTTGTACCGTTTGCAAATTCTATTTGTGAATTTAAGGTATTGTGTTTTGCCACGCCGCCTATGGTTGAAAACCTCAAAAAGCCGTTATCATCAATGTATGTTACCATAAATCCGATTTCGTCCATGTGAGCGGCAAGCATTAATTTCTTGCCTTTTCCCTTTTTATGGCAAATGAGATTTCCCAGGGCATCGGTATATATTTCATCGCAAACTGTTTTCAATTCGGATTCTATTAAATTACGAACTTTGTTTTCCCGACCAGAAGGGGAAACGCAGAGAGTGAGATTTTTCAATAATTCCATTAAAGACCGCTCCTTTCAATGTTTTTAAGCACTGCCTTTGAAAGCTCATAAACAGCTTCAAAATCGCTGTAATTCATAACGCTTACGCCGGAATGAATATACTTACAGGGGACAGCAAGCACTGCGGTTTTTACTCCGGAATTGCTTCTTTGAATAGCTCCTGCGTCCGTTCCGCCGGCAGTTGTGCGTTTTATCTGAAGCTTAATATTGTTTTCCACCGCAATTTTTGTTATAAAATCAAAATATTTTTTATCGGAAATGGCAGCCATGTCAACGGCTGTCATAACTGCACCGCCTCCCGAAGTGGTTACGGTATTATGTGGCTTACTGCCGTGCACGTCAGAACAGGTTGTTCCTTCAATGACTAAAGCTATATCGGGATTTATATTATGTGCGGCAACATTAGCACCCCTTAGTCCGACCTCTTCCTGCACAGAGAATACAAAGTACATATCACTTTCATACTCATCTTTCATAAGCTCCATCATAATCGCACAGCCTGTGCGGTCGTCAAGAGCCTTGGCTTTTATCATGTTTTCGCCGAAAGCAGTATATTCTCCGTCAAAGGTGGCATAGTCTCCCATTGATACAAGCTTTTCGGCTTCTTCTTTATTCTTGGCACCGATATCAATGTATAAATCCTTTTTCTTAATCGGAGCATTAGCTTCGTCAGCACTTTGCAGATGAATGGCTTTTGCTCCAATAATGCCGGGTATCCTGTCTTTTCCGATAAGAACTTTTTTACTGCTTAAAACACTTGTGTCGATTCCTCCCAGTGTTTCAAACCTTAAAAAGCCCACATCTGTTACCTGTGTTATTATAAAACCAACTTCATCCATATGAGCGCAGACCATAACCTTTTTGCCGTTTCCTTTCTTTCTGCATATGAGGTTTCCTATGGAATCAGTATAGATTTCATCTGCGGTTATCTTATCCTTTATGAAATCACGGACTTCATCTTCAAAGCCAGATGGAGCATTGAGGGAAACAAGCTCTTTTACCAACATAAACATTCACCCTCTTTCAATTGTACTGCAAATGTTGAGATAAGCTTTGCGGCACTTTCAAGGTCGTTTGTATCGCATACTTCATAGTTTGAGTGCATATATCTTAGCGGAACAGAAAGCAGTGCCGTGGGTACACCAGCACCGGAAACCTGAATTTCCCATGCATCCGTACCTGTATCGCCGCGGCATACTTCAAGCTGTAAATCAATACCGTCACGCTTTGCAAGCTCAATTATTTTCTGTGTCATTTTTCTGTGGAGATTTGGGCCTACTGTTATTACGGGGCCCTTTCCGCAGGGGAAGGCATCCTCAGATACACCGGGCGATGTTCCATGGCAGACGTCTATCGCTATAGCACAGCCGGGTTTTATATGTGCGGCTGCGGTTTTAGCTCCCCTCAGTCCGACTTCCTCCTGTACTGTAGCAACGGCAATAATATCGTTTTCAAGCTCAAAGGCAGATAGTATTTCTAAAGCTTTTAATACAATTGCCACTCCTCCACGGTCATCAATACAGCGTGCGGCCACCATGTCTCCCATAAGCGGAGTAAAAAATGTATTTATAGTTACTATATCACCGATACTTACAAGTGACTCTGCTTTTTCCTTACTCATTCCCAAATCTATGCATAAATCGGAAATTTTAGGAACCTTGCTGTTTCCGGAAAGAAGGTGGGGGGGAGTAGCTCCGATTACCCCAAGCAGCTTTTCCTTTCCCCAAACAGTAACCTCAATCCCCTGAAGAATCTTCGGGTCAAATCCACCTATAGGAACAAATCTTATACTTCCGTTATCGGTAATATCGCTTACCATAAAACCAAGCTCGTCCATATGCCCCTCAATCATTAAGGAGGGGGCAGAGGGGTTTGTACCTTTTTTTATTCCTATAACATTTCCAAGGGTATCAGTGTATACTTCTTCGCAAAAATCCGAAAAGAGCTTTGTTATACATTTTCGTATACCTGATTCATTTCCGCTTACGCCAAATTCGCCGTCAAGTATTTTTAAATATTCTGATGCTTTCATAAAATCAATCCTTCAGATTATTAACGATTTCTTTAAAGAGGTTTCCTCTTTCTTCAAAGTTTTTAAACATATCAAAGCTTGTGCTTGCATTTGAAAGTAACACAATATCACCCTCTGTTGCCGCAAGCTTTGCTGCGTTGACCGCTTCTTCATATGTTGTACAAAATTCGGTGCAAATATCCTTGCCGATGCCTGTTTTTGCAATATATTTATCAAGTGCCTCTTTTATGATAGGTCCTGTTTTTCCGATAAGGACAATATGCTTTGTTTTTTTCGCCAGATGCTCGCCTAAATCATCATAGGGTATGCCCTTGTCTTTGCCGCCTGCAATTAGTATTACCTTATCAAAAACCTTAAGTGTGTTAATTGTTCTGTTGGGACTTGAATCGATTGAGCTATTGTAGTATCGTACACCGTTAAATTCGCGGACAAATTCGATTCGGTGGGGAACTCCGCCAAAATTATGTGCTACCGAGATAACGGCATCATCTTTATATAAAGGATATGTAGCTGCTATTGCCGTCATATAGTTTTCCACATTGTGCTGTCCGGGAATTTTTATATCGCTGATTCTCAAAATCTTTTTACCAAAGGCAAAGATAAATTCCCCGTCTGAATAAACATCACAATCATTATCATAGCCAAATACACGCACTGTTCCTTTTGCGTCGTTTTTGCATTCATAGGATTTCTCATTTGTTTTATTTACAACGAGGATACTGTCCTCATCAGCGTGGATATATATATTCTTTTTTGCATCAATGTATTCCTCATATGATTTATGAACATCTAAATGATTTGGTGACATGTTGGTTATAACCGAAATATCCGCGCTTTTTTTCATTGTATGAAGTTGGAAACTTGAAAGTTCAAGTATGGCTATGTCATCGGGAGAAATTTCATCAGTTTTGCAAAGCAGGGGAGTGCCGATATTTCCTCCTACATGGCACTTATAACCGCTTTCTTTTAAAATGTTATAGATAAGTGTCGTAGTTGTGGTTTTTCCGTCACTTCCCGTTACAGCAATAATTTTTGAAGGACAAACTTCAAAGAATACTTCCATTTCGCTTGTGACGATGCTTCCGTTTTTACGGGCTTTTTCGAGTGCAGGTAGGTCAAAACGCATACCGGGAGTTTTAAAAATTATTTCACCTGATAAATTGTCAAGATAGTTTTCCCCACAGTTAAGATTAACCCCCATGGAAAGAAGCTCTAAAGCGGTATCGCCAAGCTCGGATTTGCTTTTTTTGTCGCATGCGGTAACAATTGCACCATTTTCATGTAAAAATTTAATAAGGGGGAGATTGCTTATTCCAATTCCCACTACAGATATATTTTTCCCTGTTACATATTTTTTAAAAGAATCAAATTTTGTCATAAAACCATATCCTCTTATCTGATGAAATTTGTTTTGATTTTTTCTTCTGCCGCAGGCTTTTCTATTCCTGCATTTTCTCCTGCCTTTATACATTTTAAAAGCCATGCCATGTTCTTTCCTAATGTACGCATTGCCTGAACGCCTTCTTCGTCCCTTAGTATTTCATCAGGCGTATTTCCGTGAATCATTGTCCAGTACTGTGCGTTTACAATGGGCATTTCTTTAAATTCGGGGTATTTCAGAAGTTGGTCAAGGGTTGCGCTGCTTCCACCTCGTCTGCAGCTTGCCATAACTGCGCAAGGCTTAAGCCTGAGATTTGCTCCCGCGCTATAGAAAAGCCTGTCAAGGAAAGAAGTCATCATTCCGCTTACAGATGCATAATGAACTGGGGAGCCGAAAACAACGCCGTCAGCATCAGAAAGAAGCTTAGCTGCCTCATTTACACAGTCGTCGGTAATACATTTTCCGTTAGTTACGCAGTAGTTGCATCCCAAACATCCTTTTGTTGCTGCACCTGCGTGGAAAATTTCTGTATCAATACCTTCTTTTTCAAGCTCTTTTGCAATTATGCTAAGAGCAGTAAATGTACATCCGTTTTTCTTTGGACTGCCGTTAAATAAAATAACTTTCATAAAAAACTTCCTTTCATAATTATGGCTTACAGTTTCCGCAAGGTTTATATTTCATATCAAGAGCTTCTTCTTTTGTATCAAAATATATTCGGTTGTTCTCCGACGGGAGGTTTCTGCATTGGGAGGAATGCAGTACCATCGATTTAATATTTCCTATAAAGCTCTTTTGCTTGTCATCATTTTCCGTAGTTTTTTTGGAAACAACTTCCTCCGAGGCGTTGTAGAGCGTTTTGCCGTCGGTTCTGATAACTATCGTACCCTCCTCATCTGTCCTCAGTACACTTGCATGTGTCTTTTCAAATCTTTTTAATGTTTCATAATGCGGATGACCGTAGGAATTGTCCTTTCCGCATTGAATTACGGCAATGGTGGGATTAACCTTACGCAGAAATTCTGATGAAGAACCGTTTCTGCTTCCGTGATGTGCAACCTTTAATATATCTGCCGATAAATCTTTGTCATGGTTTACAAGGTAAGACTCTACAGGCCTTTCAATATCTCCCGTTATAAGAGTTTTTATATCCTTGTATTTTACCATTACGACCAGTGAGTTATGGTTTTCATCTCCAAAGTCTGTTTCAGGAGACAAAAATTCAAACTCAAAAGGTCCTGACGTGTACTTCTTACCGATTTCGGGAATATATGGCGTGATGTTCTTCTGCTCAAGAACATCTACCATTCTTTCAAAAAAATAAGATGAGGACATTTCTCCGTTGAGAATTACATTCTTGACATCAAACAGCCTGAGCACAGCGCTGCTTCCTCCAAGATGGTCTTCATGCGGATGAGTGCCGATAAGGTAATCAATAGATTTTATTCCTAAGTTTTGCAAATATTCGCAGAGTTTTCCTCCACTTTCATATGTACCGCAGTCAACAAGGATTGACGTTTTACCACTTCTGATTAATGTACAGTCGCCCTGACCCACATCGATAAAATGAAATTGTGCCGTGTCAACGCTTTCTCCGATTTTTTCCGTGGTAACGATTGAACGGGGAGACGGGGAACAGGCATATAATCCCAATGTAATAATAAACAGAATTAAAAGCAGTTTTTTCTTAATCATGATAAACTCCTAATCAAAAAGCCTGACGCAGGGTCAGGCTTTAAAAATTTTATTCTGCAAAATTTGAGGCAATAAGTTTATCCAAAGCCTCCAAAGCTGCTTCTTCATCTGCACCATCGGCAGTTAATGTAACAGCAGTGCCACGTGTGATGCCCAAGGATAAAACTCCGAGAAGGCTTTTTGCATTGACCTTGCGTTCATCCTTAGATATCCAGATTGAAGAGTTATACTCATTTGCTTTTTGTATAAAAAATGTTGCAGGACGTGCGTGTAATCCAACCTGATTCTGCACAACAATCTCTTTTGAAACCATAAACTGAAAGCTCCTTACTAAAAATTCATATATAATTATATATCTTTTTTGTAAATTAGTCAATAAATTTTTAAGGAATTTTAATTTTTATTGAAATATCTATTCGGAACGGTTCCGACAATCAAGGTCTGTGCAATCGGCATGGCGGATACAACGGTTATTGTACTGCTTGCCATAGGCAATAAAATTTCAATATCAATACATATAGAAAGCTCTATTGTGTGTAGTGTTTGATTAATTCCCGATTGTTCAAATTTATGTGCAATATCTGCATGTGTAACAGATATTGGCTGAAATCTGAGCGGTATCTTAGGACCTATTCCCGAAAGCAAATCCATTCCTAAAAGGCTTGAAAGGTAGACATCGGTTTTCATTGTATCTGTATTATCGATTCTATTTCCGATACAAATGTCAAGCTCATTGGCAAAATTATTTATCAGGACGGAATTTGCACTTACGGAAGTAACGTTTCCTCCTGAGTCTCTGGAAATAATAGTGATTTTGTCATACGTCAGAAATTCTTCCAGCATTAACCTTTTTACTTCCTCATCAATTATTCTCGAAACCTCATTTTCCGCTGTTTTTTGCGATACCGATATTATTGTAGGCCTTAAGTATTTTGAAAAAAGATATACGCTAAAAACAGTGAATAAACCAATGAAAATCAAAGAAAAGCAGACTATTTTTTTAAAATGAGAAGCCCTGCCTTTACACACCGATACCACCTCACAATAGTATATGCATTATCCGCGTAATACTTGAATACCAATTGGTATTCAAGTATTACGCGGATAAAAAGCGATAAGTGAAGTGATGGAGATGAAGGGGGTTATTTTGTGCCGGTAATACTTTCAAGTCTTATGGTATTTGTTTGACCCGATTTTCCGCTGGTTGTTCCGCCTACGATTATAATGTTATCTCCCTGCTTAAGGTTAAGAATCTTACTTGTTTTTCTTGATGCACTGTAGAACATAACCTCGGCAGAGGGGTATTCATCACAAAGAACAGGGATAACTCCCCACGACAGAGCCAGCTTACGCCATACTTTTGCATTGGCAGTGAGGGCTACGATGTCTGCAATAGGACGGAATCTGGAAATAAATCTTGCAGTAGATCCTGAAAGCGTACATGCGGCAATCGCTTTTGCATCCACACCGATTGCCATAGAGCATGCGGCATGGGAAACTGCGTCTATATTATTCCTTATTTCAAAATCAGAATTGTGAAAACGCTTGTTATAATGAATATTGTTTTCGGTTTCCTCGCAGATGTCACTCATTATTTTTACTGTCTGAACGGGATATTTTCCCGCTGCTGTTTCTCCCGACAGCATCACGGCACTGGTGCCGTCATATACCGCATTGGCAACATCGGAAATTTCAGCACGTGTAGGGCGGGGGTTATGAATCATGGATTCAAGCATTTCTGTGGCTGTAATTATTCTTTTTCCCATCATTCTGCATGCGGTTACAAGCTTTTTCTGCACGGCAGGAAGTTCTTTAAAGGGAATTTCTACACCTAAATCTCCGCGTGCAATCATTACGCCCTCGCAATGCTTACATATATCGTAAAGATTATTTACACCGAATCTGTTTTCAATCTTTGCAACAAGTCCTATTTCTTCGCCACCGTTCTGCTTGAGAAATGTTTGTATGTCTATCATGTCCTGTTCGCAGGAAACAAAAGAAGCGGCAATATAGTCTATATCATTTTCTATGCCAAAAAGAATATCCTTTTTGTCCTGCTCGCTTAAAAAGGTTTGTTTTAAAACTTTTTCGGGAAAACTCATGCTTTTCTGGTTTGAAAGCTCGCCGCCTGTTATAACATCACAAACAGCATCTGTCTTAGTAAGCTCCTTTACCTTGAAAATAACAAGACCGTTATTTACAAGTATGGTATCTCCCACATCAAGGTCATCGATCAATCCTTTGTAATTTACGCTGACCTTTTCTTGATTGCCGACAATTTCATTTGTTGTAAAGGTAAATGTATCGCCGTCGTTTAATGTGATTTTGCCGTTTTCAAAGGTCTTGATTCTATATTCGGGACCTTTGGTATCAAGCATTATAGCAATAGGCACTGAAAGCTTTTCACGCACCTTCTTTATAAGCTCAATCATTTCTTTGTGCTGGGCATGTGTTCCATGAGAAAAATTAAGTCTTGCCACGTTCATTCCGGCAAGGCACATTTTTGTCAATGTATCTTCATTGTTACATGCAGGACCAACAGTGCATATAATCTTAGTTTTACGCATAATAAATTCCTTTCTTTAGCTTGTTATTAGCTATGTTTTTACTTATTCTACCATATCAAGTATAATATTTCAATAATTAAAAGAAATATAATCGTTTTTAATAAATAAAAGATGCGATTTTACCCAAAATCGCATCTTTTCCTTGATTATATTTTATTATCTGTTAAACCATATCCCTTTGCGATTCTGTTAGCATAGTAGTCTTCATCTTTTTTTTCGTCTACCAGTGCCTCATCATCATCAAAAAGCTCCTCGTAAAGCTGATCTTCGGGAAGGTCTGCCATTTCCGCATATTCGCGGTCTATCATTTTTGAAATAAGCTTCTCTGCACCGTTTGTTTTCATAAACAAAACCCCCGTATGCTATTATTCAAAAACTATACCTTCGTTTGAATTGCTGCTTGCGGGATTTTCGGGAGCAGGCTTGCTTGTTGCCGGAGCGGAGGGGGTATCCTCTTTTTCAGTTACTGTTTCCGAAGGCTTTTCTTTTTCAGGCTTACTCGGTTTGATTAATTCTGATGCAGGTTCTTTTTCTGTGCTTGTTACAGAATTATTTTTCTGGGGTTTTGCCGCAGAAGGTTCTTTCTGTGCAGGTTTTGTATCTTCTTTTTCTTCCTGCTTAGTATCGGTTTTTTCATCTAAAACTTCAGTGTCGTCATTTTCTTCATCTGTTGCAGGCTCATTGTCATTTTCCAAGGCAGGATCCTCGGTCTTCACAGGGGGCTTGCCGCCGATACTGTAATCGTAGGGATTTGACTTTTCGGAAGAATCGTCAGGCTGCGAAAACATCAGATAAGATGCAACAAAGCATACAATGCATATCAATACAGATATGAGCAGTACAATCAAAGCGTTCATCGCAAGGCTTCTTTTCTTTTTTCTTTTTCTGCCTGATGAGCGTGCGGTACGTGTTTGCGGCTTCTTTCTGGCGTGGGGAGCGACAATTCCTGAAACAAATCTGTCTTCCACAAGCTGCTCAACGGTTTCATCATCAAGGACCTCTGAACTGCTGCTGTATGTTTTTTCTGCAGATTCAACCATAACAGCAGTATTTCCGGATTCACTCGGAAGCTTTATAGCTTTTGTTTCGTCAATTCTTTCTGACATTATATATGTACCTCCTGAAGAAAATTCATATTATAGCTCTATTATATCATTTTTATAGAGTAAGTAAAGATACTTTTTTATTAATTTATCTTTACATTTACATTTCAACGCTTTTTCATAATAATAAAGCTGCTTTTCATATTTTCGGGCGATTTCGTCCGGATTCTCATAAGCATCCGTTTTGTAATCTACCAAGACGATATAGTCATCTTCCTCGAAATAACAGTCAATAATACCCTGTACACATATTGTTTCATCATCGGGAAGTGATGGTTGTATTTCGGAAGCTTTAACTGAAATAACAAAAGGTTCTTCTCTGTGAACAGAAGATGATTTTTTAATTCTTTGTCCTAACTTGCTTGAAAGAAACAGTTCTATCTTTTCAATTGATATGATTTTTCTTTCTTCTTCCGAAATAATTCCCGATTTTAAAAGTTCGTCACATTGTTCTTCTACAGATGCACCGTTGTAATCAATATACTGCAAAACCTTGTGATGTGTATTTCCGAAAAATACGCCTCCTGATTTCAAACTGCGAAACAGCGGCTTTTTCAGCGAAACCCTCTTGCAAGAGGGGGTGTTCAGCATTGGGATATTTCCGTCGCTTGCAGGTGCCAGATTTATATCTGCCGACTTCAGGAATGATACCGATGCTTTATTGGGGAGAAAAACAGATTCTCTGTGCGGATATTCGTAGCTAAGCATTTCCGAAATTTCACTGTTTTCGCAAAACATTGACTTGAAATCTTCTTTTGATTCTTCTCTCATTTTGTTTTCCATAGGAGATTTTAAAGACAAATTCCAGTATTTATCGCCCCCGCGTGAAAAGGCGAGTGCAATAAGTGCAATGTAGCTTTTACATGAAAGAATGTTATCTGCCGTAAGAGTAATCGACGGACAAAGCTGAAGCTTTTCAAAAGCTTCGTAATTCTTTAGTGTTGCAACGACGTATATTTTCTCCCTCGCACGGGTAAGAGCAACGTATAAAAGACGCATTTCCTCCGCCTTATTGTCTTTATTTGCCATATTCAGAAGTACCGTCTGCGGAGGAGAATTATATTTGCACCTCAACAGGGGATTTATGACGTCCATACCTATTCCGACGCGGCTGTTTACAATAAGCCCGCCTGCACCCGCCGCGGCCGATTTGTAACTTTTTGCGCAATTTGCAACAAATACGTAAGGAAATTCCAGTCCTTTTGATTTGTGTATTGTCATAATACGCACTACATTCATTTTTTCATTAACTGCCTTTGCCTCGCTTGTATTGTCGGAGGTTTTTTGCATGTTACTCACGTAATTAACAAAGTTAAACAATCCGCTGTAGCTTGAACGTTCAAATTCAGCAGCCTTTTCCAATAACAAATCTAAGTTTGCACGTCTTAACTGACCGTCGGGGAATGCGAGAACGTTACTGTATATACCTGTATCGGTATAAATCCGCTGTATAATATCTTCCACAGACATGAATCCGGAAACAAACCTCCACCTGTCAAGCTGTGCCTTGAAGGATTTACACTTTTCTTTAAGAGCTTTTCTTACGGAGTATTTTTTATCACAAATTCCATAGAATGCGTCACAGAAGCTTTCCTTGGACTGAAGCTTGATTTCAAGAAGTTCATTTTCGTCAAACATAAACATAGGGCTTCTGAGGGTGCATGCTAAGGAAATGTCGCTTTGTGCATTGTCTATTAGCTTAAGTATCTCAATTATCTGACCGACCTCAGTGGTTTCATAAAGGTCGTTGCTTCCGTCTATGTAGCAGGGAATGCCATAGAGGGCAAAAGCCTCTTCATATATTTGAGAGTAGTTTTTTAGTGCGCGCATTAAAACAGAAAAATCTCTGTATTCGGCGTTCCTGAAATCGTTAATGTCTTTGTCCCAGACCTGTTTTTTTTCTGCAATTACTTTTTGAATTTCACAGGCAATATAGCATGCTTCGTTAAATGCCTGCTCGGATGAATTTCCGCTTTCGCTGATAATTGCAATCTCACACTTTTCACAAGGCTCATTTTCGGGTATAAAATCGGTGCCGAAATCCAGCCTGTGCTCTGCCTTATAATCAATGGAGCATACAGGCTCTGTCATTACAACATCGAAAATGCTGTTAACTCCGTCTATAACCCTTTTTTTACTTCTGAAGTTCTTAGATAAAAATATTTTACGCTTAGAAGCATCTTCGTCAAACTCGGACTCATTGCATTTTTTCATAAAAATGGAGGGATCGGCGTTTCTGAAGCCGTATATGCTTTGTTTTACGTCTCCGACCATGAAGCTTCTTCCTTTTGAAATGAAGGAAAACAGCATTTCCTGCAATTCATTTGAATCCTGCATCTCATCAATATAGATTTCATCATATTTGTTTTTGAGTGAAATACCCACATCACTCAGATTGACTGAGTCCTCCGAAATAATCTGCATTGCAAGATGCTCACAGACGGAAAAATCAATAATCTTTCGTGCAACCATTTTGCGGTAATAAATATTTCCCAGGAGTGAGGCAGCAGCACAAAGGGCCTTAATTTGAGGGTAAAGCTGGATTCTTAATGAATCACATTCCTCGAGAGAAAATTCAATGAGCTTTTTCAAAGTTTCATTTACATTATCCTTTATGCTTGCACGCGCATTTTTTATAGAGTCGGCAAGCTCCTTGTCAATGTTTCTTTTTCTGCCTTTTAAATCAGCAAATAAAACCTTGCTTTTTGCCTCAGTATAAAGTGAATTGTAATCGGTACAAAGAGACAGAGGAAAAAGTGATTCATAATCGTTTCTTAATGTTTGCTCGTAACCAATGCCGTTTGCAAGGGAAATTTCTTCAAGCTCTTTTAATGAACGTAAAGAATTGTTGATAATGCGTGTGCATTCGGAAAATGCATGTTTATAGAAAACGGTGTCTTTATAATCTGTCACATCGCCGTTATACGCATCGGATGCCGACTTAAGCCACAGATCCGGGTATGCCGCAGATTGGGCTTTGGAATAAAGGGAGGAAATCATTGTGGAATAATCGCCGTTACCTTTAATATTTTCAGAAAAATCCGAATCACGCTTGTCGTATGAGCATGTATTGGTGAGCGCTTCAAACCCGTCTAAAATTAAATCAAGTTCTTCCTTGTCCGTAAAGTAATCTTCCGCCAAGGAGGCGAGAAGGAGGTTGTCTTCGGATAAATTATTTCCCTTTTTCTTTTCTGAAGCACAGTATAATGCATCAATGGTATCTTCCAGGGCTGACAACTTTAAAATTGCCAATTCTCCCTGTTCGCCGATTGAAATATCCGAAGGGAGATTAACTTTAAAGAAATTTTGCTTTACAACATCGTAGCAGAAAGAATCAATGGTGCAAATATGTGCACTTCCCAAGAGCGTAAGCTGCTTTTTTAAGTGCTTACGCAAAGAAACATCAGGTTCTGCCTTTACTGCGTTTTTCAGTGCCTTGCCTATACGTTCCCGCATTTCGGCGGCAGCCGCTTTGGTAAATGTCACAATCAACAGCTTTTCAATAGACACAGGGTTGTCACTCTGTTTTAATCTTTCGATTATTCTTGTTGTCAGAATCTGCGTTTTTCCGCTGCCTGCCGCAGCACTTACAACAATCTCGGCAGGGGTAGCAAAAATTGCTTTTTCCTGGTCTTCAGTCCATTTCATTGTCCCGGGCCTCCTTTTCAAGAATTTCCCAAATTTCATTATCCTTGAGTGTGCTTGTACTGCCGTTTCTGCAACCGGAAAACGCATTATCAAACAAACACAGACCTTTGTAATCGCAGTAATCACAGGCGTTCTTTTGGCATTCAATGGGATATTTTCCCGCATATATGTTTTCAGCAGTCCTTTTAATGACACGATTTAGGTGCCTGAACATTGAATTGAAATTTTTTGCAGTTATAGCCTTCTTTGTCTTTAATGTGTCATTTCCGCCCATATGTTCAAGCATATTATTTTCCGATAAAACAATACCCCCCATACGACGGACGCTGTTTCGTTTTGTCAAAATATCTTCCTCAGAATCTTCTGGAGATACCTCAACTATAGGGTCGGAAAGATTGCAATAAAGGATTCCGGCAGGGGAGTAGCCGTTTGTGCAAAGAGCAGACAGATAGACAAAAAGCTGTAGTTGGATTCCGTTATAAACATCTGAAAGAGAGAGGGATTTATCCGTACTCTTATAATCTACAATCCTAACAAATTTTCCCGCACTTCCGTCGGCTAAGTTAACGTCAAAAGTATCTGCACGGTCTATTCTTCCGCGAAGAAGGATTTCCTTCCCATCGTCAAGCTTTAGTTTGATAGGCTTAAAATCTCCGTTTTCATCAAAGGAAATTTCATAACCCATAGGTATAAAGTCGCTTTTTACTATGTGATGTCTTACGGCATAAAGTGACTGCTCTGCTGTGCGGCAAAGTCTTTTAAAAAGTGCGTTGATTCTCGGAATTTCAAGCATGCGTTCATTAACACCGCAAAGTATTTCTTCTAAAATCTTAGGCGTATTAATCTTTATAAAGTCATTATCGACCTTTGCCCAGGTAAGAGGAGCACCCGATTCATCAGTTGAGGAAACCACAAGTGTTGAAAATCGGTCTAAAAAATCATGCAGGAAAGAACCGCTGTCAGATACACTGATTTCAAATTTTTGTTTTGGTTCAAGCTTTAGTATGTATTTTGCAAAATATGAGAACGGACACTTATTATAAGCCTCCAAGCGTGAAATACTTGTTTTTAAGCCTTCCTTGCCAAGTGCCTTTTCCATAAGATCAGGATTAATCGCAGCAGCCTCATTGGTGTAGCCTGTCATATTAACAGCATAATAAAGAAGCCGTGAAAATGTTTCGTCCTTACTAAAGTAGTACGCCGCTGCCCTAAGCTCATCACTAAGTGGCTTGCCCTCTTTTTCAAAGGCACGTATTTTTGAAAGTAAAATATCAAAAACTGCCTTTTTTGCCGTGATAATATCTACCCCTGAAGGCTCTGTTACAATATCCTCCTTAAACGAAATATCAGGGAAAAGGCTTCGTACCCTGTCTACTATTTCGGAAGGAAGAAGGGGAGCGGAGGTGCTGTCGGAAGAGGCATAACAAATGTAAAGCTTTTCCCCTGCACAGGTAAGAGCTTCATAAATAAGCAATTGTTCGTTTTGTGCCATTTTTTCAAGAGTGGGCGGCATTTCAATTCCGCATGACTCAAGTGCTTTTTTATCATCATCGGTAAAGAAACCGTTCTCCGCAGGGGCAGCAGGGAATATGCCGCTGTTTACACCTGCAAGGAATATTACTTTTGCACCGTGTCCTTTGATTCGGTCAATGCTTCCGATTGTGACGCAATCGGAGGATGTGGGAATAGTTCCTATTTCAACAGCTTGCAATCCTGCTGTAATAGTAGTGTGGAATTCGCGGAGTGAAAGCTCTTTTTCACCGAGAACGGCACATATGTCGTCAAAAATATCTATGAGAATGTTATAAACCTGCATTGTTTGAAGTGCAAACAGATTTTCACCGTTTTCTTCCAACATAATTGAGTAAAGCTTGATTTTTTCTTCAAGTTTAATTGATTCAAAAAAATCAAAAAGCAGTGTGCAAAATGTGTTTACTGCGGATTTTTTTCGAAGCTTTGAGACAAGGTCACAAAGAGGGTTATATACCTTTTCTCTCAGTATGTTGATTTCAACAAGCTTCTCAGCTGTAAAGAGGTCTTTTTTTGCCGAAGAATCATTGTCATACGTTCTGGCAACAGCGCTAAAAGGTTTACCCCATGAGTATGGACGAATCCCTGCCGCAAGGCAATAATTTTCCAACAAATCAGCCTCGTTTTCATTTAGCGGAGAAAACGGACTTTTTACATATGCAAATATGTTTTCATACGTAAAGCCGCTCAATGCAATTTCAAGAATACTTGTTATAAAAACGGTTATGCTGTGACCTGAAAGGGGCATTTTACTGTCTACAAAAAGCGGAATGTCGTAAAAAGGGAAAATACGCTCTATGTTTTTTTTGTAAAGTTCAGCGTCTCTTGCAATAATGGCAATATCTCTGAAACGCATATTTTTATCTCTGACAAGCTTTACTATTTCACGAGCGATATAATGCACTTCGGCTTTTCTGTCTTTACCGCAGAAAATCTGTATGCTGTCATCTGTTCCTGCAAAGAGTGCAGGGTTATCATCAAAGTAAAAATGCTCAAGATGGCGTATCATTGGTTTCGCACCATACATGGCAGAAGAAAGCTCCTCCAAAGGCTCAATCTGAGTGCCGACCTCCTTTGCCAGAATCTGAAGCTTTTTTAAAGTACGATTTACCGTTTCGAATTCCTCTCCAAAATCACTGCAAAGAGCAACGGTGACTTTATCGCATTTTTTCAGCATAACCTTTATACATTCACATTCACTGGGATCAAAATCTGAAAATTGGTCTATGTATACATTTCTGCCGCTTAAAAAATCGCAGTTATCATCTGCCAAAACATTTGCAAGAGCAGAAAGCTTATCATTTTGGTCGTGTATATTCGCCTCTCGTAATTCATTAAGATACTGGTTATATACAATGAGAGAATCGGAAAGTTTCTTTTTGAGCAGCTCGTCCTCGGTTTTTTCGATGGCGTTTTGCAGCATTCCGGGACTTATGCAATAGCGTTTAAAGGTTGTTATAAGCGTGGAGGCAGTCTGCGACAGTTCATTTCTTTTCACCAGACCGTCAAAAAGACGCAGCTTTTCGGGATTTACACAATTGGCACAATAGCTTACAAGCATTTCATATGAAGCACCGTCTGAAATAAATTCGGGAGAACCGTATTTTGAAAACACATGGTCGGCAAGCCTCATGAAACTGAGAACCTGCGGTCCGTCCAAACCGACCGCACCGAAAACTTCAATGAGCTTTTTTTCGGCAGAAAATGAGTGCTGCTCAGGCACAATATAAATAGGTTTGGAATCTTTCTCCATTTCTTTAAGTATATATGTGCTTTTACCGCTTCCGCTTCTGCCGCAAACAAGTTTCAATGACATAAGACTACCTCCCGCAAACTAATATGTTTATTATATAATAATCAGGCTCAACTTGCAATAAATAGTTCAAAAATCTTGTGTATTTTAATAAATTTTACACATAAATGTTGTGTTTTGCTAAAATTGAGTGTATAATGAACATAATAATGTTTCGGAGGTATGTTATGGAGCAGAGTAAAATCGAGCGTATAAACGAGCTTGCAAAAAAGAAAAAGACTGTCGGACTGACAGAGGATGAGACTTTGGAACAAGCGCAGCTTCGTCAGGAATATTTAAAAGGAATACGTGAAAATTTCAGAGCAACACTTGAAAATATTGAGTTTAAAGATTAATATTTAATGAACGTTATTTTGAAAGAAGGTATAAATGTGAAATGCAATTACTGCGGTTATGAAAATTCACAGGGTGCAAAATTCTGTTCAGGATGCGGAAAACCACTGGAAAATTTAGAGTTCACACAAACCATGAAACAACCTATTTTGGAAGACCGTGGAGCTTCAACGGAAAGATTTAATGATACATACCGGGCGGTAGCACAGCGCACGCCTGCTGTCCGCGGCAAAAAGAAGAAATCAGCTAATTTAAAAGTCTTGGTGATTTCCATAATAGCTGTTCTTGTTTGTTTGGTGACATTTGCGTTAATTTATTTCTGTACAGATGTGTTCGGAAAAAACTGCAAGATTTGCAACAGCGAATTTGATACCGAAGGTCAGTATTGCGAGTCTTGTATAGAAAAATATACCTGCAATGGGTGTGAAGAAATTAAAGAGAACGTGGAAGACGGACTCTGTAAGGATTGCACAGATGATTTCACTTGTACAGAGTGCGGAAAGACAGACCTTGAGATTAATAAATCCTTATGCACCTCATGTGCTGCAGAATACACCTGTGAAAATTGCGGTGAAATTGACTTCGGAACGAAGGACGGGTATTGCCGTGAGTGTACGGAGGATTATGTTTGCACCGAATGTAATAACTTTGACAAAGAGCTTGAGGACGGACTGTGCAGGGAGTGTATAAAGCTTTATACCTGTAAAGATTGTGAATTATTTGACAAAAGTATAGAAGATAATTATTGTGATGAATGTAAGAAAAATCATATCTGCAAGGATTGCGGTAATGTTGAGGAAAATCTCTCAAACGGCTATTGTACAAAGTGTGCCGAAAAAGGGGAGAAGGATTGGTGCTATTATTGCGACACACAAATTAATACACTGACGGCATATAAAGATAAAGACGGCTATTTTTACTGTGACAGCTGTAATACAGGGAAATATTGTGCTTCCTGCAAAGCTCCTGTGGACAGCGGAAAAATATTCTGTAAATATTGCGATTGATTTATATACAAAAAGTGAAGTTTTATTTGATATGAAACTTCACTTTTTATTTTTCAGAAAAATATTAAAAAAACTGTTGACACAGATTCAATTATGTGTTATATTTTAATCAAGTAATAACGATAATCATTATCGTTAACAAAAAGGAGGGAGGAAATGAGATACAGCAGACAGAGGGAAGCACTTGTAGAGCTTCTGTGCTCTACAAAATCTCACCCCGACGCCCAATGGCTTTACGAAAAACTTCGTAAAGAATACCCCAATATTTCACTGGGAACTGTTTACAGAAATTTAAGACAGCTAACGGAATTAGGGGAGATTTTAGAACTTCGTTACGGTGATTCATCTCATTTTGACGGCGATATTTCACCCCACTATCACATGAGGTGCAGTCTTTGTAACAAAATCATAGATATCCCGAAAGAAAGCATAAATATTGAAATCAAGACGGAAAACGGTTTCAGAATTGATGCGGTCGACATTTCGTTAGGCGGTATATGCCGGGAGTGTCAGAATTAAATTGTTATTTATTTAAAAATTTTATATAAAGAGAGGTAAATTATTATGAAAAAATTTGTATGTTCAGTATGCGGTTACGTTCACGAGGGAGACAATCCTCCCGCAGCTTGCCCTGTTTGTAAGGTTCCTGCCGAAAAATTTAAGGAAATGCAGGAGGGTGCAGCTCTTGCGGCAGAGCATGAATACGGAGTTTATGCTAAAACTGTTAAGAATAACCCCGATATTTCCGAAGAAGATAAGAAGTATATCTTTGAACAGCTTATGGCAAACTTCAACGGTGAGTGTGCGGAAGTAGGCATGTACCTTTGCATGGCACGAATTGCACATCGTGAGGGTTATCCCGAAGTTGGCTTGTACTGGGAAAAGGCTGCGTATGAAGAAGCAGAGCATGCTGCAAAATTTGCAGAGCTTCTTGGTGAAGACCTTGAACCCAACATGAAGGCTACCACAAAGGATAATCTTAAGTGGAGAGTAGACTGCGAATATGGTGCAACTCAGGGTAAATTTGACCTTGCCTCTTGCGCAAAGAAAAACGGCCTTGATGCGATCCATGACACAGTTCACGAAATGGCTCGTGATGAAGCCCGGCATGGGCGCGGTTTAGAGGGTCTCCTCAAACGCTATTTCGGTTAAGTAAAATAAAGGGTTTGGAACACTCCAAACCCTTTTATTATGCCATTTTTCTTGATTTTTGCAGATTTCCTCACGAAACTAAATTTTTTTATTGTTCTTTAGAATTCCAGTGTGTTTTTTTATGGTTTTTTGTGAAAAAGTGGGCAGGTGGTGGGCAAACCCCACCAAAAAAATACTCTGCCCACCATAAAAAATGCCATTTGCCCACCATATAAATACTACTTGCCCACCTAAATATTACTGTTTATAAACCCTTTTACTTCTCCTTTTACTTTGTTGTTTTCCTTATCTGTTTTTAATTCTTTTAATACAGATATCTTTCCAATGACTTCTTGTATATCAATTCTTTTTCTTTCTTCAAAGCAGTATTCTACTGCATACATAAATCTTATGTTATAAAATTTTGCATAATATTTGGGGTTAATAACAACATACTTACTTCTTCCAATTCTGTAAAAACCAATCAAGTTGATTTTTTCAAGTATGTTTAATGTGTCATAAGCATAAACAGTTGAATACCCCATTTTTTCTGCAATCTCTTTTATTGATAATTTTATAAGGTTAGTATCTGCCTCAATATACTTTACATTGATATTTACTAACAAAATAAAAAAGTTAATGTATTTTTTATCTATGCCTGATTGATTGGCAAGAAAATCTAATGAAGTTGTATGTATCTTCATAAACTTTCTTTTATCTTTTTTTGCTTTGTCAGGCAAAACAAAATTAGTATAACCTTTACTTGCAATACTCTCTAACTCTTCCCATATTTCTATATGCTCATTTTTGTTTTGTTTCACTATACACCCCCTAACAAGAGTTAAAACATAAACTGAACTTTATAATAATATAAGATACAGTTTATATTAAAAAATCTTTGAAATGCCCACTATTGCTTAATTTGTGAGCATTTTTTTATTTTTGTTATTCTTACTCTTATTAGTATTATTCTATATCTGCAATATCTATTAAATCATTTTTAAAAACAAAACAAATCTCTTTTAAATCTCTACACTCTGTTATTACATATTCAATGTTAAGTATTCTAAAATATGATTGAAAGAAAGCAAAAACCTCAGGAAACCAATTCCTAATTTTTAAAATACCATTTGAAAAATAAATCTCTGCATTGTCATACATACTGTCTGCATATTCTGTTATGTACTCAACAAGTCTGTATTGATTTACTGCAATAAAACCTTTTATGTTTTCAACTACTCCTTTTTCCAAAAGAGAAGAAACAACATAAGAAATGTTTGGTTGAGTGCAACCTATACACTTTGCCATTTCCTCCTGATTGAAATGAAATTGTTTATTGTTTAGTAGTGATAAAGTCAAAATCTCACTACTGTTAATGAAAAATGCTCCCATTTTCCACCTCCTTAAAAAATAATATAATTTAGAGTTTATATGAATATAAATCTCTTTATATTTGTTTTAACACCATTTTATATTACTGTCAAATTATAAAAAAACTACTGACCTTTTTGAAAGTCAGTAGTATAAATCTAATCAGTTATTGGTCTTGGAGAAACATTAAAAATCTCTTTCTTTTTTCTTCTTGCATAGGTAAAAGTTCTGTATGCTCCACCATAATGTCTTTCAATGTAGCAAATAACATAATCACTGTTATCTACAACATATTCATTTCCTTTTATGATTTGAAATCTTTGGGGAGTTGTTAATGGTATATCTGCCATAAGAATATTATCATAATCTTTATAATATAATTCCCTATACTCATTGATACCTTTTGTAATATATGGTATAACCAACTCTAATTTTATATCTGTATAAGTTTTCTGCAACTCTCTAATAATGGAAGAACAACAACCATCAAAATTGCCATAATGCCCAACCCAAAACTCACTTACTTTATGGTTCAAAATCAAATCTTCTGCTATTGATTTTATTTTTTCTCTTGTGTCTGTGTCATAAGATATATCACTATGCCCACAGAAACAACACCTTTTGATATTTTCCATAATTACACCTTGCTATAATATTAAAACTTCCTTGACACAGAAGTTTTATTTTATTATACATAATAATCTTTTATTTGTAAATAGTTTATAATGATATATAGATAATAATTGTGGAATTAGGTGTTTTTATGAACTATTATAATGAAAAAGAATATCAAATGTTTATAATAAAAGTTGGTTTGAAAGTTGGTTATTACAGAAGACTTGCAAATATGACACAAGAAGAATTAAGTGAAAGCAGTGGTATGTCCCTGAACTTTATTTCTCAATTAGAGGGGCCCTCTGCTCCC
This sequence comes from Clostridia bacterium, assembly GCA_045594665.1. GTDB lineage: Bacteria > Bacillota > Clostridia > UMGS1883 > UMGS1883 > UMGS1883. Next base: position 51,696 of record JAZNYX010000048.1, read on the forward strand.
TATGTGCCATCATTGAAATCACTGTTTAAAATAAGCAATGTTTTAGGAGTTCCAATAAGTAAATTAGTAGATGTAGAAAATGATTAAAGACTGCCTTTTGAGCAGTCTTTTTTAACTATATAAATAAATCTGTTTCAAATCTTTTCTCTCTCCACTGTGAGATAAATGCCTTTGAATTACAAAATGCTCTGCTTTTTCCCTGCTCCAACCCTTGCTTATGTAATATTCAAGTGCTTTTTGGCAGTGGTACTTCCTGAACTCGTGATTTTTACCACTCACTTTTAAACCAAGTTCTTTTGTGATTTTTCTTATTTCATTACTCATAGTCAATCTTGCTAATTTTGTGTCAGTAGGTAGGTTGAATATTTTTTCCTCAGGTGCTTTACCTTTTATAAGTTCTTCAAAAAATGGTCTGTATTGTGGGAGTATTGGTCTATAACTATCTTTGCCACCTTTACCTATAATATGAACTGTGGAATAGGTGTCTATTTTTCCATCTTTGGCAGTGGTTTTGAAAATATGTTTATCAAGGTTTATGTCCTCAACTTTGATATTGACTGTTTCAAAAATTCTGCAACCTAAATATGCTAATGTAAGAATTACATTACTATATCTACTATCTTTATAATTACAAATCTGCTCAATTTCTGCATTGGTGTATATTCTTGCAGAATTGGTTTTATAGGTATCTTCCACCTTGTATGTTCTTACTTCTTGTGTATAAAACTGCTCACACCCAAACTTCTTGCTACAAGCAATAGAAATTTTTTCCAACATATTTTTGTATGCTGCAACAGTTTTTTTACTGCAACCTTGCTTTGTGTTTAGATACTCCAAACACATTTTGGGTGTGATTTCTTTAACCATTTTAATGTTGTAGTTCTCCTTTAAGAACTTAACAAAGTTTTTTGATTTCTCTGCCAAGTTCTGTGCAGTTCTTTGAGAAAAAATATAGTTAATATTTGTCCCATTTCTTTTAAACTCCCTTTTTCCAACACTTGAAAAATGAGTGTTATTTTCTCTGTTGTAAATCTCTGTTCTTTTCTCCTGATTTTGCATATTAATTTCTGCAAGTGCAGTGTGTATTTGATACCCAAGTGATTTGTTTTTGCCCATTTTCAAAATACCCCCTTTTTAATATGTATTCACTGAAAATGTTGCCATTTTCAGTGATTTTATCATAAAAAATGATTTTACACATTTTTTATGATTTTTTTCCTATGAAATATATTTTATTCCTTTTTATTTCTTTTTTTAGGTGCAGTGCAAAATTGTTTAGGTTTAAATCAACCTAACCAATTTTGCCACAAAGTTTGGTATAATAAAGATCCAATTTTATTATACCAAATATGTGCAAAAAAAATCTGCTCCCACAAGAGCAGATTATGTCTGTCTTTTGAAAATTACTCTTTGACTTTTTAAGTTTAGTAGGCAGTTGCCCAAAGAACTTAAAAAAAGTCCCAAAAATAATTTATATGAACACCACAAGTGGTGGAAAGAAAAAATTATTTTTCCCTTGTTCCTTTTGTCAAGAGAAAATATCTTTTGTGGGAAAGACAAAGAGTATAAGAGTAATTTTCCAAAAACTATGTATAAGTGAAAAGTTTTACATTATATATTCTATCTATGTAAAAACTTATTTGTTGCGAGTACAAGAGTTCTGCTCTTGTTTTTTCTTTTAAAGAAAGTGTGTTGAGTGTGTATAAATGAAACCATTTATATAATTATAGATAACAAGTAAAAACCCTTTTTTTACATAAGCAAAGGAGCAGATTTTTGTCTGCTCCTTTTGTCATTTTTACTTTATATAAGAAATCAGTAAATCAGTTAATTTAACTCTAAAACTTTCTATCTCTGTATCTGTTGCTTTGAATAGTGGGGAAAAATCAACATTTATAGCATTAGCAAACTTATCTTTTCCATTTGTGCAATTATCAATCAGTTTCAAAATGCTTTCAGGCATATTGCCATTTTTAAGTGTCTGTAATTTGTTATAAAAATCTCCACTGCTTATGGGTGCTCCCTGACTGATAAAACTGCTTTGAAAATTGTTGTCAGTGTAATTCTCTACAACCTTTGCAATCTTATCAAAAATATTCTCATACCCATAACTTTCTAACTCATAGTAAAGGTCTGCATAAATTTGTTCATAGTCTTTTCTCTGCCTTTCTTCAAGTTCCAAGCAGACAAGCAGTGAAAACAAGGTTGAGTATCTTATTTTATTATTAGTAAGAATATCATTGACAATACAGTTAATGTCTTTGTCTGTAAGTTCATACTTGATACACCAATAGGGGTAATCTCCCAAGTCTTTGTATTTCTCCTTATCAAGACCTACATACACTTCATTTGCTACCTTTATATTTGTTTTTAGTTTTATGTGTTTGTTGCTATTGAGTTTTTGAAGTGCAACCGTCCAGGCAGTGGCAGTGTCAGTTTCTTCTATGCTCCTTAATATTCTTCTTTCAAGAGCATTGCTCAAAGTAATATACTGATACTTCATATAGTATGCTTTTACCCAATCTTGATTTTGCAAGTTTTCAATTTCTGCATTTGCTCCATACAGATATTTTTCCAAGTGCATAATAACAAATTGGTCTATTGGCATACTTTCCCAACCAACTTTATTTTTATAAATTTCAAAAATACTGTTAAGGGTATCAGTTGTAATACTGTTGCTACCTGTTGCTTTCTCAAGATTTTTATATGTGTTCAACTTCATATCTAAAAGGGTTGCCATATCTTCTGCCATAAGGTTTATGTCTTTTCTCATATCTTTAAGGTGCTTTTTTAACTCAGGTGTTAAGTCATATTTGACACCTTGTGTAATATTTCTGCTTTCAGTTCCCATTTTTGTTATCTCCTTTCCTTATTATACATTATATACTATACACCAAAAAAACAATTTCGTCAAGTGTTTTTGCATAAAATAACACCCTCTGTGTCATAAAATAAAAAATAATTTTAAAATATTTAAAAAATCTATTGACACAATAATTTTTGTATGTTATAATATAAAACACTGAGGGTGCTAAAATGAAATCTAAAAGATGAAAGGTTTTATTTTAACATCACAAACAAATAAAAAGGAGTGATAGAAATGACTGACAACATTAAGATTTATACTGTTCCTGAGGTGGCAAAAATCTTGGGTGTCAATAAAGGTTCTGTCTATTCCCTTATTCACAAGGGGGTATTAACTGCTATAAAGTTTGGAAGATACAGAGTTCCTGAGTTTGCAATAGCAAACTTCTTGCAAACATACAATGGTTATGATTTAACAGACCTTGACAACATAAAAGTATTAAATTAAAGAAAGGAGAAATGCAAAATGGCAATGGTATTTAAAGGAACAAGATTCAAAGGTGGTAGTTGGGGGTATAGAGTGAAACTCACTCTCCCCAATGGCAAGGTATTCACAAAGGAGAAGTATGGTTTTGATACTTCATATACTGCTCACCAAGAAAGACAAGCAGTTATTGAAAAAATGAGTAAATGATTTGAAAGGAGAGATTGAAATGGCAGAAAAAAGATATGAGGGAACAAGAGAAAAAGGTGGCAGTTGGAGATACAGAATTAAAATGACACTGCCCAATGGTACAAAGATTAACAGAGAAAGAGCAGGGTTTAAGAGTTCTTATGAGGCATACCAAGCAAGAATTGAAGAGATTGGGAAAATAAAACTCACAAACTTTGTGGAGAAAAAAATAACTTTCAGTCAACTGTATGCTCTTTATTTGGAAGAAAGTGCAACAAAGCAAAAGAGTTATGGAACTATTACAAGGTATAACTCCATATACAACAATCATTTTAAAAATGCTTTTGGAGAAATGTTAGTGGGAAGAATACAACCCCTTGACATTACACACTTTTTAAATACAAAGGTAAAAGAGTTTCCTAACTCAGAGTACCCTAATGATATGTATGACTTGTTCTTGTTGATTTTTAAGTTTGCAAGAAAGCATAAATACATATTGGAAGATATTATGGACTGTGTTGAAAGACCACCCAAGTATATTAGACCTGAGGTGCAGTTGCCAACTCCTGAGCAGATTAATGCTTTGGAATTAAGGTTGCAGACAACTAATGTGCAAGTTGCTTTTACCATTGCCAAAAACACAGGTTTAAGGTGTGGAGAGGTTTATGCTTTAAGGTGGAGTGATATAGATTTTGAAAAAAACTGCCTTAGAGTTAATAAGCAGTTGAAAAAGGTAGAGGGTGTATGGACATTTACTGACCCCAAAAACTTCCAAAGCATAAGAACTGTTTATTTTGGAGAAGAGTTTGCCCAATATTTGCAGTTTGTGAAAAAGTTGCAAGAACACAACAGAAAAAGATATGGGGAGTATTACAATAGCAACACACTTAGAAACAGTGTTGGACTTCTTAACCCATTGCAAGGAAAAATGATTGTTGTTAATGATTTGGTTTGTGTGAAAGAAAAGGGAGATATGCTTTCTCCTGATAGCAACAAGGTTATTTCTAGAATTTCAAAAAGTATGGGAATAGATTTCCACTTTCACTTGTTAAGACACTATTACATTTCTGCTTTACACCAAAATGGTGTAGATATCACAGTTATAAGGGACAATGTAGGTCATAGTGGGTTAAAGACCATTATGAAAGTATATTCCCATACTAGTGAAGAACAGAGAACAAGAGCAGGAGCAGTTGTTGATAGTCTTATGGGTGCAAAAAACCTTATTCCAAAGGCAGTTGAAGAATAAAGAGTGTAAAGGGTGGTGTTTCCACCCTTTGCCTCCTCTAATGCTAGTAATAAAGATACTTAAATGTGTTTTCTTTATTATATACAAAGTTGTGCCACTCCAACAAAAAAATAATTAAATAAGGAGGGTGAGCAGACCAAGTGGCAATTTGCTCACAAAAAATTATATGTTATATAAAGAAGATTTAATGCATTTAAAAGTTGGACTTTCAAATGAGATTTGGGAAAAACTTTTGAAAGTAGAAGACAATGCAGAAAATGTTAAAACAGTCAAAAGAGCATTAAAAGAGTTGCAGGGTGTTTTTAACAGTATTAGCAGAGATAATGATATTGTATCACCCTCAACAATGCTTGAAAAGTTGCAGAGCATTGCTAACACAATTAGTAGCAATAAGAAACTTAAATGCTCTATGGAAGTGTGGAACAAATACTATGAACAAGAAATAAGACCATACTTATCAATGTATCATATTTTCAGGAAAGCAAACCTTGATTTTATGATAATTCCCCATTATATGTTTGGGGAAGATTACTTGAAAAAGTCCAATAAACCACCTATTGAAAAACTTACAAAAGCAAGTTGTGAAGAAAAGTTAAAAAGTCTTGTCATAGGTGGTATGACACAAATTGAGTGTGGGTTGCTTTGCTACTATGATTTGGCAAAGACACTACAACCTTTAAAACACATACAGTCATTGTTAAAGAATAATTAAGAAAGGAGAGTGGGGACACTTCTCCCCACAACAGATATTATGAAAAAATCATTAAGTGAGTTTAAAAAAGAACACTTTTTAAATGCAGAAGAAACAAGAAGATTTATTGAATACTGCCAAAAGAAACTGCTTGATTATGAAATAATAATGTGTTCTTTGGACACTATTATGAAACAGATATGTGATATAGAAACAATAGGACAAGGCAGAGTTGATACAGATTTTCTTAAAGAATATGTTGCTTTAATAAAAAGTGTTGCAATAGATTTAGATATAAAACTATGCTATAATATAATGACAAGAACAGAAATTGAAGAAAAAATTAAGCAACAATTAAAAGTAATAGCAGAGAGTAGAGAACCCATAGACACCATTTATTTTTTCTTCATATACAATGGGTTGAAGTATAATATTGATTTTTATTTTAAAGAAACAAAGGAAGAACCATATTTTGAAGTGCTCGATTGTGGTTCAGTTATAGTTTTGTGTTTTGAATTGATAAAAGCAATAAGAGAAAAAATAAAAATTGAGGAATAGCATACATACCACCAACTGCCACAGTTGGTGGTTTTTTTTTTGAAAAAAGGTGTTTTAAAAGCTTTCTATAAATAAACAATCACAACATAAAAATACCATTATAAGGGAGTGTTTTAAATGATACCAACATTTGAAGAACAGAAGAAAGAGTGCTTAATAAGATTGAAACTTTCAGGGTTATGCAGAGAAGTTATTACAGACTTCCAAAATGGGCAACTATACAAGACTGAACAACTTGGTATCTTGTATTATGCTAATGACAAGGAAAAGGCAGTAGTTAAAGACTTTGAAGAAAAAAATAATGCTATGGTATATCATATATTACATAGTAATACAGAGTTTGGAGAACTGCTTGCTTTACTCTATGTCAGTAAGCATAAGGAAGAGTGGCAAATGGACAGAGAAGATTTAAAAGACAACATTGCTTTGTCTTATGTCTATAATGTTGATTGCCCTGATTTAAGTGAGTTTGGCAGTATTGGTTTTGCTCAAAGACTTGGGGGACTTGTAAGAACTGCATAACCCCACCCACCAACCACCAATCATTTTTGGTTGGTGGGTTTTTTTATTACTTTTTTGTGTTTTATTTGTGAACTCATTGATTTTTTGACAAGTGTGTGTTATAATGTTATTAAGTATAACTATATTTAGGAGAAGATAAATATGGCAGGTAATAAGACTTTAAGAAATGCAAATAAGAAAAAAGAAGATGAGTTCTACACTCAACTTGAAGATATAGAAAATGAGTTAAAACATTACAGAGAAAACTATAAAAATAAGGTTATTTTCTGCAACTGTGATGACCCTTATGAGAGCAACTTTTTCAAATACTTTGCAATGAACTTTAACACCTTTGGACTGAAAAAGTTAATTGCCACTTGTTATTCTTCTTCTCCTGTGGCAAATACTCAACTGTCTTTGTTTGATATTATAGAACCACATACAGATGGAGATAATAAGAAACCATACAAAATTGAGATTACAGAAGTTAAAGACCTTAATGGAGATGGTGCAATAGACCTATTTGATGTTGAGTATCTTTTGAAGAGTGATAAAAATACTCTTTCTTTGCTAAATGGAGATGGAGATTTTAGAAGTGAAGAGTGTTTGGAACTTTTGAAACAAGCAGACATTGTGGCAACAAACCCACCATTCTCCTTGTTTAGAGAGTATGTAGCAACTCTTGTAGAATATGACAAAAAGTTTATTGTAATAGGAAATACAAATGCTTTAACATATAAAGAAACATTTAAACTTATTAAAGAAAACAAGTTAAGGACAGGTTATACTAATTTTAATGTTGGTATGTACTTTTATGTTCCTGATACTTGGGAAAAATATCACAAAATAGAAAATGGCAGAAAAATGGTTAGGGTATCAACTTCTTGTTGGTTCACAAATCTTGAAGTAAAAAAACATAAAGAAGATTTGATTTTATTCAAACCATATATACCTGAAGAATACCCTATGTATTATAATTTTGAGGCAATAAATATAGATAGAGTTACTGATATTCCTTGTGATTATGATGGCATTATGGGTGTTCCTATAACATTTATTGATAAATACAACCCTGAACAATTTGAAATATTAGGGTTGGGTATATCTAATTCAGGAATTGAAGTTGGTGTAAGACCATATACACCTGAACATAAAAAGTACAGAAAAGAAGTTCAAAAAAGAGGAGCAGTAGATGGTGACCTTTATATGATTGAAAATGGTGTTGTCAATGTTCCTTATGCAAGAGTATTGATAAAGAAAAAGAGGTAAGTTTATGGAAATAAGGTTGGAAGAAATAACAGTAAGAGAAGTACATAATGGTTATCTTGACAGTGCTGAAAATGGAGTGGTTGCATTTGGTGGAAAATTAAATGTAAGACCACCATTTCAAAGAGAGTTTGTATATAGTGGAAAGCAGAGAGATGCAGTAATAGACACTATAAGAAAAAACTTTCCACTCAATGTTATGTATTGGGTAGAAAATGATAATGGAACTTATGAACTCCTTGATGGACAACAAAGAACTATAAGCATTTGTCAATATGTTAGTGGGGACTATTCAATAGACCACAGAGCATTTGGAAATCTTACTCAAACAGAACAAGACCAAATTTTAGATTATAAACTAATGATTTATATTTGCAAAGGCAATGATAAAGAAAAATTAGATTGGTTCAAAATTATCAATATTGCAGGAGAAGAACTAACACCACAAGAATTAAGAAATGCAATTTACACAGGAGAGTGGTTATCAAATGCAAAGGCATATTTCAGTAAAAATGGTTGCCCTGCATATCAGGTAGCAAGTAAATACATGGGTGGAACACCTATAAGGCAAGACTACCTTGAAACCGTGTTGAAATGGATTTCTTCAAGAGATAAGAAAGACTTGGAAGATTATATGGCAGAACACCAACATACAACAAATGCAAGTGAATTATGGTTGTATTTCAATAGTGTTATTACTTGGGTAAAAACAATATTCCCTAATTATAGAAAGGAAATGCAAGGTTTAGAGTGGGGACTACTTTATAATAAATATGGTAATGACAAACTTGACCCACAAGAACTTGAAAAAAGAATAGTTGAACTTATGCAAGATGATGACATAGGAAGAAGACCAGGCATATATGAGTATCTTTTAAGTGGAGAAGAAAAACACCTTAATATAAGAAAATTCACAGACAATATGAGAAGAAAAGTCTATGAAAAGCAAAAAGGTATATGCCCACACTGTGTAATGGAAAAGAAAGAAAAAACACATTGGGAGATTGAAGAAATGGAGGCAGACCATATTACACCTTGGTGTGAGGGTGGCAAGACTGAAATTGACAACTGCCAGATGCTCTGTAAAGAACACAACAGAAGAAAATCAAGTAAGTAAGGAAAGAATATGCTAGATTTTTTTATTAAAGTGGGAGAAATAATTATAGGTAAAGTAGTAGAAAACTTTTCCAAAATAAAAGAGTGGTGGAAAGACACAAAAATATTTAAGTTCCTTAATAGGTATTCTGCTTATAGGGAAATTAAATCAAATCAAAAGACCTTTAACACCTTTTTATTATTAAACATAAGCAACACAGACCAAACAAAAACAAAAAACCAAAAGAAAATGTTTTCTATACAACACCCATTACATAAGGCAGTTATTAGAGAAATGGAACTTTGGAGAGCAATAAAATCAAGTACAACATCTCCAAAAGAAAGAGAAATAATAAATGAATTGTTGTCAATAATTAATATTGGCAATACTGATAGTTTTTCAAAAAGTGAATTAAAAACTATTGGAGATAAGAGATTAAAGAGTTGTAAGCAGTATATTAAGATACTAAAAAAATATCAAAAAACACCAATAGAAAATTATCAAGTTGAAAAACTTGACTGTTTGAAAAATTATGTTGAAGCAACAAAGTCTTATTATGAATTGTTGTATGTTTATTTACCTATTGAAAAAAGAAATATTTTAGAAAAATCTTTTAATAAACAATAAAAGGGGTGATTAAATGGTTGATTTCAATATAAAAGGTAAAGATTATCAGGAAATAACTGAAATTATAGATAGTTATGTAAATGATTTGCAGTTAGAAAAAAAGATAGAAACAAAAGAAGATAAAATAACTAAAATCACCTTGAAGAAAAAGCAAGGAAGAAAACTAATTGCTACTGCAAGTATGACATTTAGCAGATATGAAGAAACTGCTATGGTTCTATGCTCATACAAAGGGGAAAAATATCAAAAAAATGTATGTGATTTATATGACTTTGACAGAGCAATAGATGATATGGTTTTCTATATGTTAAAAATACATTTTGAGGAAACCATAACAGAGCAAGTCAAAAACCTTGCAAACAGTAAAAGTGTTAATTGTGAGTTTGATTATTTTTATGAAAACTTTACTATTGAACTAAAAAATAACAATGCAGAACCCAAACATTATAATCTTTCATTATCTTATGAAATTGACAATATTGATAGCATTGATATTGAAGAAGAAACTTATATGGGCAAAACAACTGTATATATATCAAGTGGTAGTATTGAAAAAGCAGTTGAAGAGTGCAGCAAGTATATTGAAAAATGTGTAAGATAAAGTGATAAAGGAGAATAGATATGTGTAAATATTATTTTGTTTCAGGAAATGAAGAAAATATTTATGTATTGGAGTTAAACAACAGTAAAAGAGAGGCATTTGATTGTTTTTATTTAGAAATAATGGCAAACAAAGAAGAAAAGTTTTTTGAAAACCCAACTGAAATGATTAAATACACAAGAAATGGAGAAGATTTTAAGTCATTATCTGTTGAAAAATGTTCCAAAGAAAGAATAGAGGAACTTGTTGATGCTTATGGTAGTGATACTGTTTTTACATATAATGATTATGGAGTATATGACTTCTATGGTTATGATAATTGCAGTTTATACAGATATGCTATTGCAACAGTTTTAGCAGACCCATACTATGATTTTATAGGAGATACCAATATTCTTGATTTTGTTCAGGGTTTATAAATAACTTGCAATAACAAGCAGTATATGGTATAATAAAAACACATTATCACAGAATATAAATACACTGTGATAAACAGAAACAGACCTAAAAACCACTGTTTTTATGCCCTTATTCTTATAAATGGTGGGCACAGAAAAATGGTGGGCAGTTGGTGGGCAATTCCACCCACCAAGTCTTGAAAATGCCTTAAAATAAGGGTTTCAAGGGCATAGTCCCATTGTGAAGCTCGACATGGAAAAGGCTTAGAAGGACTTTTGAACCGTTATTTTAAATAAGTTAGATAAGCAATAACAAAAACGGCTATGCAGTTGCATAGACGTTTTTGTTATTGCTTATTAAATATTAAATAATACAAAATTTCTCTTGATTTTAGCTATTCTTTGATGTAATATATAAGATATAGTTTTTCAAAGAGAGGTATGTAAATATGGAATTTTGTGCACCCGAAAAAATGGGTATTAAATCAGAAAATATCCTTAACTTTATAAAAGCACTTGAAGACAGTCGCCTTGCTACGCATGATGTTCTCATTATGAAAGGCGGAAAACTTGTATACGAAGCATATTGGAAACCTTTTGACAAAGACTTTAACCACAGAATGTATTCTGTGACAAAGAGCTTTGTTGCTATAGCAATCGGCTTTTTGGAGCAGGAAGGAAAGCTTTCTCTTGACGATAAAATGTCAAAGTATTTTGCTGAGGAGCTTAAAAACCAGCCTGATATGAATATGAACAATCAGACAATCCGCCATATGCTCATGATGAGCACATCAAAGACGCCCAGATATTGGTTTGATGCAAAGCCCGATGACCGTGTTAAGTTCTATTTTGAAAACGATAACAAAGAATCGCGTCCTTCGGGAACGATTTACAAATATGACAGCGAAGGCTCTTTTGTTCTCGGTGCACTTGCAGAGAGGCTCAGCGGTATGTCTCTTATTGATTATCTTCGCAGCAGACTTTTTGATAAAATAGGTGTTTCAAAAGAAGCGTATTGCCTTAAATGTCCGGGCGGACATTCATGGGGCGATTCTGCACTTATCTGTAAGCCTCGCGACCTCATGCTTGTTGCACAGTTTATGATGAACGGCGGTAAGTGGAACGGAGAACAGATTCTTAATGAAAAATTTGTAAAAGAAGCAACTTCATGCCAAATAATTAATAACCACCTCAATGATGATGAGTTTGATTCTCAAGGCTACGGTTACCTTATTTGGAGAACCTTTGACAATTCGTTCTTCTTTAACGGTATGGGATGTCAGTTTGCAATATGCGTTCCCGACAAAGATATTATATGCGTATATAATGCAGACAATCAGGGCAAAACCTATGCAAAAAAAGTTATTTTTGAAAATTTCTTTAAGTATATAGCACGTCCTGCAGAAAATGAGGAAGTGGATGTTGATGAAAAAGCTGTGAAAGAACTTGAAGAATACACTTCAAATCTTAAACTTCTTGCTACATATGGAGAAAAGACCTCTCCCATAATTGAAAAAATCAATAATAAGACTTATGTGCTTAACGAAAACGACATGGGAATTTCCAAAATCAAGTTTTCTTTTAATGCAGACGGAGGAGTACTTTATTATACGAATGCACAGGGAGATAAAGAGCTTGCATTTAAAATGAATAAAAATGAGTTTACCATATTCCCGCAGGACGGTTATGCAGATGAGATTGGTACCGTTCCAGGAAACAGACGCTTTGAGTGTGCTGTGTCTGCATCATGGTCAAATGAAAATCATTTGGGCATTAAAGTTCAAATAATTGATACATATTTCGGAGTTTTAGATATGCATTTTGGGTTTGCCGATGATAAAGTGGGAATTAGAATGCTTAAAACAGCGGAAGATTTCCTTGATGAGTATGTAGGGTATGCAGAAGGTAAAATGGAATAATAATCGTTTGTGAACAATTAAAATGAAAAGACCATTAATCTTATATCAAGATTAATGGTCTTTTTTGGTGCTCGAGACCGGGATCGAACCGGTACGTCTTTATGGGACACGGGATTTTAAGTCCCGGGCGTCTGCCAGTTCCGCCACTCGAGCAACAACAAATATTATAAACCAAAAACGAAGCTATGTCAATCCTTTTTATGGATATTTTAAGCAAAATAATGCTGTAAAGAAAATTTTAATCTTTATCAAAAAATAAGGACTTATAAGACAACAAGAGAAAATTTACATTTTTTTCCAAAATATGGTTGACATTTGTCAAATAAACGATTATAATACAATATATAGTATTAAATGTTTAGGAGGATAACTAAATATGTTTAAAGCTAGTATAACAGAAGATGGCAGACTCCAGTTCCCAAAGTCAATGTTAAGAGAGATGGGATATATAAGAAGCACAAAGGTATATATTGCTACGGAGGGGGATAAATTTATAATTACACCCGTGGAAAGAATATGTGCGCTCTGCCAGACTCAGAAAAACATGATTGAGGGTTTTCCCATCTGCAGAGAGTGCGGAGAAAAAGTACGTGACGTTATGAATCTTGAATAATATTTTAGAAAAAGAGAAGTGTATGTAAATGCAAGCTTTTTACATACACTTCTTTGATTATTTACTTTTGGGTCTCGACACAAGTGCTGCAAGAAGTGCAAAAACCACCGCCGCCGTAATCCCTCCGGCAGTCGCTGTCAGCCCTCCCGTAAAAACTCCTAAGAGACCGTGTTTGCCCACTGCTTTTTTTACTCCCTCAAAAAGTGTGTAGCCAAATCCGGTAAGGGGAACTGTGGCTCCCGCACCTGCAAAACTAACAAGCTTTCCGTAAAGACCTATCAGTGAAAGAAACACTCCTGCACATACATATCCTGTAAGTAGCTTCGCGGGAGTAAGAGAGGTTTTATCAATAAAAATCTGTCCGATTGCACAAAATATACCGCCTACGATAAATGCTTTAATATAATCCACTAACACCAAACTCCTTTTGTGTTAGTATTGCTGAAAATTTATCATTTATTCAATATACTGTCACGGTAGTTTTGCCTGTATTCGCTGGGCGAAACACCAAGATGCTTTTTAAAAATATCGTTAAAACGTTGTTGTGCACTAAATCCCACGGATGATGCAATATCGCCGACTTTAAAATTGGTTTCCTCAAGTAAAGCCTTTGCTTTTTCTATACGGACACTTAAAAGGTATTGAATGGGACTGATGCTGTAATACTTTTTGAATGCACGTGCAAAATGGCTTGTTGATATATATACAAAGGAAGCGATGTCGGTAAGGGAAATATCGGTATTATAATTATTGTCGATATAAGATTTTGCCGATTCTAAAATTTCTTTAAGCTTGTGTCCTTTTGTCGCAAGGTTTGTTTCCCACTGTGAACGAAGACTTCTGCTGAGCCATACAAAAAGCTCCATGGTAAGAAGACTTTTTAAAAACTCACTTTCATTGTCGGGAGTCTTGCTTTCGTGCATTATTTGCTGCATTATATTAGAAATATTGTCGCAGTTATTGTTTGAAAGCATAAAATAACCGCCGCTGTCATTGTTATCAGAGATGAACGAAATAAAATCATTTACACTTATGTTTGAATAATCGGTGGCGCTGCCTTTTTCAAATTTAAACTTTAATACAATGAATCTGCATGGACGTGTGCATTCTATTTTAAGATAATGAGGCACATGAGGCTTTATAAGAATAAGGTCATTCGAATGAACTTTTACAATTGTATTGTCAATATAATATGAGCCTCGGTCAATTTCCTGCATGTACACGAGTTCAAATTCATCATGCATACTTATGTGGTCGGGATGATATCTTGCATCCATAATTTTCTGAACAGAATTAACAACAATGGGAAGACCCATGTCGGAAGCCAGTAAATTATTCCATAATCTCGGAAAATCGCTCATTTTTTTATTCACCTCAAAAAAATATTTAACTTATTATACTATAGATATTTACAAATTGCAATCAAATGTGGTAAAATATATAAAATGGATTTTATATAATAAGAAAGGCTGTGGTATTATGCAGAAAAAATACAACAGGGTTCTCATCAAATTAAGCGGTGAAGCTCTTGCAGGTGATAAGGGCTTTGGACTTAATGAAAAGACCCTTGATGAAATTGCATCTACTATTAAGGAATGTACCGAAATCGGTGTTCAGATAGCTGTTGTTGTTGGCGGCGGTAATTTCTGGAGAGGAAGAACAGGGGAGAATATGGAGCGTACCCGTGCAGACCATATGGGAATGCTTGCCACGGTTATTAATTCCCTTGCTCTGTGTGATGCTTTTGAGCGTCATGGAATAGAAACCCGTGTTCAAACCGCAATAGAAATGAAGCAGATTGCGGAAACCTACGTTCGTGGCAGAGCAATCCACCATCTTGAGAAGGGAAGAGTCGTGATATTCGGATGCGGAACCGGTAATCCGTTCTTTTCCACAGATACCACTGCGGCACTCAGAGCGGCGGAAATTGATGCTGACGCAATACTTCTTGCAAAAAAGGTTGACGGTGTTTACGACAGCGACCCTGCCAAGTACCCTGATGCAGTGAAATTTGATTCCATATCATATATTGATGTACTTAATAAGGGATTGGGAGTTATGGATACCACAGCTACTTCCTTGTGTATGGATAACAAGATGCCCATTCGTGTGTTTGGGCTTGATAACCCCGATAACATCAAACGTGTTCTTCTTGGTGAAGAAATCGGTACACTCGTTCACGCTTAATATTATATATTTATATATTGGAGGAATTTTATTATGAAAAACGATTATCCTGAGCTTTCAGCAAAAATTGAAAAGGCAATTAATTACTTTGTGGATGACCTTGGCTCTATCCGTGCAGGCAGAGCAAGCACCACGGTTCTGAATAAAATCAGCGTTGATTACTACGGAACAATGTCACCTGTTTCACAGGTAGCCGCAGTTTCAACCCCTGATGCAAGAACAATTATGATTCAGCCCTGGGATGCTACCCTTATTAAGGAAATTGAAAAAGCAATTCTTGCCAGCGAACTTGGCATCAATCCTCAGAATGACGGAAAGGCAATCCGTCTCACATTCCCTCAGCTTACGGAAGACCGCAGAAAAGAGCTTACAAAAACCGTTGCAAAGAAAAGTGAAGACTGCAAGGTTGTTGTTCGCGGAATAAGAAGAGATGAAATTGAAAAATACAAAGCAATGAAGAAAAAGAGTGAAATCACTGAAGATGACCTTAAGGGCATCGAAAAGGATATCCAGGATATCATTGATGCTCAGATTAAGGAAATTGACAAAATTGCAGATAAGAAAAATAAAGAAATTATGGAAATATGATTATGCTTAAAAAGTTTAGATTGAAGTTTAAAAAGAACGAGCATAATGTGGACTTTGAAAATTTACCGCAGCATATAGGGATAATCATGGACGGGAACGGTCGCTGGGCAAAAAAACGCGGCCTTCCTCGTTCTGCCGGTCATGCTGCAGGGGCAAAAACTTTTGAGAGAATTGTTGAAGATGCCGGTAATATCGGAATAAAGATAGTTACGGTGTATGCCTTTTCTACGGAAAACTGGCAAAGACCCAAGGATGAAGTAGATGCATTAATGAACCTTCTTGAGGACTATCTTGATAATGGTCTGGCAAAATTGGCAGGAAAAAATACTGCTATTAAGTTCATTGGAGACACAAGCGTCTTTTCAGCAGAATTTCAAAAGAAAATTTGTCATGTTGAAAAGACCACTAAAGAAAACAGTGGTCTTTTAATTAATGTTGCACTAAATTATGGCTCGCGTAATGAAATTACAGCAGCGGTAAAAGAAATTGCAGCTAAGGTCAAAGACGGAGGGCTGTCCGTTTCGGATATTAGTGAACAAACCATTTCAAATCACCTTTATACGAGCGGATTACCCGACCCCGATCTTATTATAAGACCAAGCGGTGAGTGTCGTCTCAGCAATTTTTTAATGTGGCAGGGAGCATATAGTGAGCTTTGGTTTTCAAATTGCTTATGGCCCGATTTTTCAAAGGATGATTTGCTCATGGCGATTTCAGATTACCAGAAGAGAAACAGAAGATTTGGAGGAGTATAAATTACTCCTGAAAGGATATGTAATTTATGAAACAAAGAATAATCAGTGCTTTAGTAGGAGTAATAGTTCTTGTACTTGTCCTACTTGGGAATCAATATGTTTTTGATATTGCAGTTACATTAATTTCGACGGTTGCCGTGTTTGAGGTTCTTAATGCACTCGGGCTTACGCGTTTTAAAGGAATGACTGCCGTTTCACTTTTATTTCCTGCAGTTTTAACATTGCTTTCATATCAAAAGTCAGAACTGTATATGCCTGTGCTTTTTGTATTTGCTTCAATTTTTATGCTTTGCATGCTGTTTAATCATAAAGAGTGTACTTTTGATGTTGCCTCAAGGTTTATTACGGTAATTGTAATTATACCACTTTGTTTTATTCATGTGGTAATGACAAGAAGACTTGGCTTTGAAAATCTTGATGTACTTGTGATTTTATTTGGCTCTTGGATTACAGACAGCTGTGCCTATTTTGCAGGTTACTTTTTTGGGAAACATAAGCTTGCACCTGAAATCAGCCCCAAGAAAACGATAGAAGGTTCTATTGGTGGAATCATAGGTGTCAGTGCCATTATGACTGCATATGCGTCTATTGCTTCAAATATAATGGGATTAGGCGTAAATTTAATTTCCGCGGCATTAATCGGTATTATATGCGGATTTTTATCACAATGCGGCGATTTATGTGCATCAATCATAAAAAGAGAAAATAACATAAAGGATTTTGGAAATATAATGCCGGGACACGGCGGCGTTATGGATAGATTCGACAGCCTTTTATTCGTAGCTCCCGTGGTTTACTATATTTTGTATTACTTTCCTATATTTATAAAATAAGAAGGTTATATTATGAAAAAAATTTCGATACTCGGCTCAAGCGGTTCAATAGGTACTCAGACTTTAGATGTGGTTGATATTACAGGAGAATATAAGGTATGTGCCTTGACCGCACACAAAAATGTGAAACTGCTGGAAAACCAAATCAGAAAATACAAGCCCGTAGTGGTAGCAATGACAGATGAAAAATCGGCATCTGACCTGAAAACGCGTGTTGCAGATACTCCGGTAAAAGTGCTTAGTGGTATTGAAGGCGCTTGTGAATGTGCTTCATTGGAAGAAGTCGAAAGCGTTGTTACCGCAATTGTAGGGATTGCAGGGTTAAAGCCTACGATGAGTGCTATTGCCGCAAAAAAACGTATAGCTTTGGCAAACAAGGAAACTTTAGTTACAGCCGGGCATATTGTAATGGAAGAAGCGAAGAAAAACGGCTGTGAGATTACACCCGTTGACAGCGAGCATAGTGCAATCTTTCAGTCAATATCAAATCAAAGTAAATACTTAAAGAGAATTATTATTACCGCTTCGGGAGGGCCTTTCTTCGGAAAAACACGCAATGAATTAGAAAATATTACTCCGCAAATGGCACTTAAGCACCCGAATTGGAGTATGGGGGCAAAGATAACAACAGATAGTGCAACCCTTGTTAATAAGGGACTTGAAATTATTGAAGCAATGCATCTCTTCGGGCTTTCTGTAGAGAATATAGAGCCCATTGTACACAGAGAAAGCATTGTACATTCTATGGTTGAATTTTGTGACGGGAGCGTAATAGCACAGTTAGGAGTTCCCGATATGAAGCTTCCCATAAGCTACGCACTGTCGTACCCTGAAAGAACGATGCCTGTGTGTGAAGCTCTTGACCTTGTCAGTGTCAATAAACTAACTTTTTTTGATATTGATAATGAGACCTTTCCTGCGGTTATGCTGGCAAAAAAGGCAGCACAAGCAGGAGGGACCATGTGCGCCGTTTACAATGGAGCAAATGAGGCTGCAGTGGAGCTTTTTCTGAATGAAAAATGTAAATTCCTTGATATTACCGATTTAATTGCAAAAGCTATGGATATGTGTCCGCTTATACCAAATCCGTCGCTTGACGATATTTATATGGCAGATGAGCTTGCCAGAAAAATTGTAAAGGAATGTTGTTGATTGTCAATTTTAATCACTATAATAGGTTTTGGCATAATGGTTTTTTTACATGAACTGGGCCATTTTTTAACAGCTAAGAGCTTTGGTGTGCTGGTTCATGAATTTGCAATCGGAATGGGTCCGAAGATATTTTCCTTTGGAAAAGGGGAAACAAAATATTCCCTTCGTCTTCTGCCTCTTGGCGGTTATGTAAAGCTGGAGGGAGAGAATGATACGGAGGAGAGCGCAAATCCCCGTTCCTTTTCGAATCTTCCGCCTATTAAGCGGATTATTGTGCTTGTTTCAGGTGCACTCATGAACATATTATTGGGAATACTTATCTTTACCGTAATTAATCTAAAAGTTGGCATTCAGCCAACGGTAGTCAGCGGCATCCCCGAAGAATACCCGGCAAATAAGGAAATATTTGCTGTAGGAGATGAGATTACCGAACTTGACGGCACAAATGTTCATACCATGGATGATGTATCACTTTTTATGAGCCGTAATAATTCCAAAACAATAGATATAACAATAGAAAGAGACGGTAGGGAGCATACTTTAGAAGATTTTGAATTACACGAAACTCAAAACGGTTATAAACTCGGAGTAATGTTTAACTCAAAAAAGGCAGGCTTTTTTGAAAGTGCACAGTTTGCCCTTTACGATACCGTTAATGTTACAAAAGCGGTGTATTTTGCCGTTGGGGACTTGATTACAGGAAAAGAAGATATTAATAATTTATCAGGGCCTGTTGAAATTGTAGGTGCAGTCGGTCAGGTAACAGAGCAGACGCAGGGAGAAACGAGATTAATAATGATATTACTGCTTTTTGCCATGATTAGCGTGAATCTTGGTATATTTAACTTACTGCCTTTTCCTGCACTTGATGGCGGAAGTATAATTTTTGCACTGTATGAATTAATAACAAGAAGAAAAGTTAAAAGTGAAATTGTCGGTTATGCGAGTGTAATCGGATTTATCCTGCTGATGGCGCTTGCGTTGTATGTAACCGTTGGAGATATTTTAGCACTATAAAGATGACTTCGAAAGGATGTTAAGTATGAGCAGAGCTTTAGCACGTGAGGATGCGTTTAAACTTGTTTTTGAAATGGCAGTTACAAAGGTTTCGGCAGATGAAGCCGTAAATTATTTGTTTGATACTGTTGACAAAAAGAATGAAATGTGGGCACAGGATTTTATAAATGCCGGGAACAGAGCATATATAAAAGAACTTGTAAAAGGAATTGAGGAAAAAGAATCGGAGCTTAACGCCCTCATTATGCCTACTTTAAAGGATTGGACCATTGCACGTATTGCAAAGGTTAATTTAGCTATCTTACAGCTTGCGGTTTATGAAATTTACTATATGGAAGATATACCAAACAAGGTTTCGGTAAATGAAGCGATAACACTTGCTAAGAAATATGCAGGTAAGGAATCTGCATCATTTATAAACGGCGTATTGGGAACACTCCTCGACAACATAGAGAAAAATTAAAGGGGACAAATTAAGTATGAATGATGGACGCAGAATTGCTACCGTTACTCAAATTAATAACTACATAAAGGCTGTTTTGGATAAAGTGCCTGTTCTGCAAAGCATATGGATAAAAGGGGAGCTAAGTAATTGTAAAATTCATTCTTCAGGACATATTTATTTAACTCTTAAAGATGAGGGGGCTGTTTTAAAAGCAGTAATGTTCAGAAACAGTGCGGCGTCTCTTAATTTTAAGCCTGTGGACGGAACAAAGGTGCTTGCTCGCGGAAGAATAAGCGTGTATGAAGCAGGCGGTCAATACCAGATGTACATTGAAGAAATGGAGCAGGAGGGGAAAGGTGACCTGTATGCACGCTTTGAGGCGTTAAAAAAGAAGCTGATGCAGGAGGGGCTCTTTGACGAGGATAAAAAGAAAAAGATTCCCAAATTTCCTGAAACAATCGGAATTGTAACAAGTCCGACAGGTGCTGCCATCAGGGACATGATTAATGTCCTGAGGCGTCGCTTTCCCGTGGTTAAGGTTATTATTTATCCGTGCCTTGTTCAAGGTGAAAATGCGGCTCAGAGTATTGTGAAAGGAATTGAGTACTTTAATTCCAAATGTAAAACCGATGTTATAATTGCAGGCAGGGGCGGAGGCTCCATTGAAGATTTATGGGCTTTTAATGAGGAAATAACGGCTCGAGCAATCGCCGCATCGGATATTCCCGTAATTTCTGCAGTCGGTCATGAGGTTGACTTTACCATCAGTGATTTTGTTGCGGATTTACGTGCTCCCACGCCTTCTGCGGCGGCTGAACTTGCTGTTCCCGATATTTTTGAGATTAAAAACTTCCTTGATTCATCTCACAGCCGTATGGCATCGCTCCTAAAGAATAAATTATCCATGCAGGCAAGAGGGCTGGAATTATTATCAAAAAGAAGCGGTATTGTGAATTTTCCAAGGAGAATTATCGAAAAAGAACAAACAATTGATACATTATATGAACGCATTATGATTTCTTATAAAAACAGGGTTGAACTTAACGAAAAGAAGTTTTCTGCACTATGCGGCAAGCTTTCAACACTCAGCCCCCTTGCCGTTTTTGAAAGAGGGTATTGTGCCGCTCAAAAAGACGGTAAACTGCTTAACAGTATTAAAAATATTACTATCGGTGATACGCTTACAGTAAAATTAACTGACGGTGAACTTGATTGTGACGTCACCGAAAGGAGGAGCAAATAATGAAATTTGAAGAAGCAATGAAAGAGCTTGAGGAAACCGTAAAACAGCTTGAAAGCGGAGAAACAAGCCTTGAAGACTCCATGGCACTTTTTGAAAAAGGAGTTTCATTAACAAGAACATGCCAAAAATTATTAAGTGAAGCACAGCTTAAAGTAACAAAGCTGATTGCAGAAAATGACAGTGAAGTTGAATTTGATACGGAGAACATGTGATGAATTTTAATAAGCAGTATGAAACATATCTGAATAGCGTTAACTCTTATCTTCATTCCTTACTTGACTTTGGACAGGGAGAAATATACGATGCAATGCGTTACAGTCTGTATGCAGGCGGAAAACGCATCAGACCTATTTTGTCATTGGCAGTTTCAGATTCTTTAAACGGCGAATTTAACGCCGCCCTTTGCTTTGGCAGTGCAATCGAAATGATTCATACTTATTCATTGATTCACGATGACCTTCCCTGTATGGACAATGATGATTTAAGACGTGGTAAGCCTACAAATCATATTGTATTTGGGGAGAACATGGCGGTTCTGGCAGGTGATGCACTGCTGAATTTTGCTTGTGAAAGCATAATAAATTCAAATGCAGGAAATAACAAAATGAAGCTTCTGGCAATAAAAGAAATTTTTGAAGCATCGGGATGCAATGGAATGATAGGCGGTCAGGTGATTGACATACGTTCCGAGAACAAAATAATTACGGAAGATGAACTTAAAATTCTTCATAAAAACAAGACAGGAGCACTCATTAAGGCATCCGCACGAGTGGGTGTAATTTCTGCAGGTGAGTCACTTAACTTATTTGACGAGTATTCAGAGGCTATCGGTCTTGCTTTTCAGATAAGAGACGATATCCTTGATGTTGAAGGAAACATTGAAACCTTCGGAAAGCCGATAAAGAGTGATGAGAAAAATAATAAAACAACCTATGTTTCCCTTTATGGTATTGACGGTGCAAAACGCAAATTAGCACAAGAAACCGATAAAGCATTGGAATCAATAAGCTTTT
The DNA here is from genome assembly GCA_045594665.1 of Clostridia bacterium. Classification (GTDB taxonomy): domain Bacteria; phylum Bacillota; class Clostridia; order UMGS1883; family UMGS1883; genus UMGS1883. Next base: position 73,926 of record JAZNYX010000048.1, read on the forward strand.
TAGGCAGCAAGGGAGAATTTTTAAGGGAGTTTGCACTATATTTATTAAACAGAGAGAACTAAAAAGGAGCATATCATGTTCGAGAAATTAGCATTTATTGAAGAAAAATATGAGGAGCTTTCGCAAAAAATCAGCGACCCTGAAATAATTGCAGATCAGAACCAATGGAGAAAACTTTGCAAAGAAAGCTCTGACATAACTCCAATCGTGGAGAAATATCGTGAATATAAGGAGGCTGTAAAAGCCATCAATGAGGCAAAAGAAATGCTTCAGGACAATCCCGAAAAGGACTTTGAGGAAATGCTTCTTTCCGAAATTGATGAAAACAATGAAAAAATTTCCGTAATTGAGGAAGAATTAAAAATACTACTTCTTCCGAAAGATCCCAACGATGAAAAGAACGTAATTGTCGAAATTCGCGGGGGAACAGGTGGAGATGAGGCGGCGCTTTTTGCAGGCTCGCTTTTCAGAATGTACAGCATGTATGCTGAAAATAAAAACTGGAAAATTGATATTATGAACTCCAACGCTACTGAGCTGGGAGGTTACAAGGAAATCACCTTTACAGTCGAGGGACAGGGGGCTTACAGCCGTTTAAAATACGAAAGCGGCGTTCACCGCGTTCAGCGTGTTCCCGAAACTGAATCAGGAGGCCGTATCCATACAAGTGCTGCAACTGTGGCTGTTTTGCCTGAAGTTGAGGAAGTTGAGCTTGATATAAATCCAAATGATTTAAGAATAGATGTTTTCCGTGCGGGAGGACCCGGAGGGCAGTGTGTCAACACCACCGACAGTGCCGTAAGAATTACCCATATACCAACCGGATTGGTTGTTTCGTGTCAGGACGAAAAAAGTCAGCACAAAAATAAGGATAAAGCATTGAAAGTGCTTCGAAGCAGGCTTTATGAACATATGGAAGCACAGAGAAATGATGCAATCAGTAAAGAAAGAAAAAGTCAGGTCGGAAGTGGAGACAGAAGTGAAAGAATCAGAACATATAACTTCCCTCAGGGTAGAGTAAGCGACCACAGAATCAATCTTACTTTATATAAAATCGAGTCTATAATGAATGGCGAAATCGACGAAATTATTGATGCTTTAATTACCCATTTTCAAAGTGAACGCCTGAAAAATTAGGAGGAATACAAATGGAAGGTCATCGCGGCAGTGTTAAGTTGACAAAAATTATTAAAGAGTTTCATCTCGAAGTTGTTTTTGCACCGGAAAATTTAGAGGACAGTGTGCTGAAAAGCAGTGACGTTCACAGACCGGGCATACAATTAAGCGAGGGGTATTTTGATTATTTCGATAATGAACGAATTCAGATTCTCGGAAAAGTTGAACACTTCTATATGATGAAGAAGTCCTCACAAGAGAGAAAAGCTGCATATGAAAATCTTATGTCAAAGGGTATTCCTGCGGCAGTTGTTACCCGCGGTTTAGATGTGACGCCGGAGCTTCTTGCGGCTGCAAAAAAGTATAATGTGCCGCTGATGAGAACCGAAGAAAGTACATCATCATTCATGGCGGCACTGATTGCCTCGTTGAATCTTTCTCTTGCTCCGTCAATTACCCGTCACGGCGTACTTGTAGAAGTATACGGCGAGGGTGTACTCCTTTTAGGCGAGAGCGGAGTGGGAAAAAGCGAAACTGCTGTCGAGCTCATAAAACGAGGACACCGTCTTGTTGCCGATGATGCAGTAGATATCAGAAGGGTTTCGGCAAAGACTTTGGTTGGAAGCTCCCCTGAAATTATTCGTCACTTTATTGAACTCAGAGGAATAGGAATAATTGACGTTAAGAAAATCTTCGGTATGGGTGCCGTGAAGAACACGGAAAATATAAACCTTGTCATTAATCTTGAAATATGGCAGCAAGGAAAAACTTATGAAAGACTTGGGCTTGACACTCAGGTAACTAACATTCTTGGAATTAACGTACCAAGTCTTACAGTTCCTGTAAGACCGGGAAGGAATCTTGCAGTAATAATTGAAATTGCCGCAATGAATCATCGTCAGCGCAACATGGGGTATAATGCTGCCGAAGAGCTGAATGAGAGATTGATAAAGCAAATGCAGGGCACGGATATGTCAAGCGATGATTTATTCTGATATTCGAAAGGAACACTGATATGATTGATAAACTTTTGGAATTAATAGATAATGACATTGTTAAAAAGGATGTACCCATGTCTCAGCTTACAACCTTTCGAACGGGAGGCAATGCGAAGATAGTTTTATTCCCGAGAAGTGTAAATCAAATAAAAGAAATTGTAAAGTTCTTCTTTGATGCAAAGATTAAATATTATGTGCTTGGAAACGGAAGCAATCTTTTGGTAAGCGACGATGGAATTAGTGACCCGGTAATCTGCCTTGGAAAGAATTTTTCATCAGTGGAGCTTTTTGAAGATTGCATTACTGCACGTGCAGGTGCATTTCTATCTTCCATAGCAAAAAAAGCGGCGGACGCTTCTTTGACCGGATTTGAATTTGCGGCAGGGATTCCCGGAACACTCGGCGGTGCTCTGATTATGAATGCAGGTGCTTACGGTGGGGAAATGAAGGATGTGGTGGAAGCGGTAAGCTTTATCGACCCATGCGGAGAAGAGCATATAATAACGGGCGATGAAATGGAATTTTCTTACAGAAGCAGCGTTCTTGCAAATATGGACTGCATAATTACAGGGGCAACAATAAAGCTTAAAAAGGGAGATAAAAATGAAATTGAGGCAAGAATGAGTGAACTTAATGCAAAAAGGAGAGAAAAACAACCGCTTGAATTTCCAAGCGCAGGAAGTACCTTTAAGCGTCCTGCAGGATACTTTGCAGGAGCATTGATAGAGGAAGCAGGGCTTAAAGGAAAGCGAGTTGGCGGTGCACAAGTCAGTGAAAAGCATGCCGGCTTTATCATTAACACAGGCAATGCTAAAACCTCGGATATTTGTGAATTAATAAATATCGTTAAGGAAGAAGTATATAAAAAGCATAATGTAGTTTTGGAGACCGAAGTTAAGTTTTGGGACTAAGATAAAGAGGTGAATGTTTTGAGATTTGTTATTATTACAGGAATGAGCGGCGCAGGAAAAACACAGGTAATGCATTCTTTAGAGGACATGGGATATTATTGTATTGATAATATGCCCGTTGCATTTTTGCTTCCGTTTGCAAAGATGTGTAATGAACAAAGTGAAAAATTTAAGAATGTGGCTGTAGTTGTTGATATTCGCGGCGGAGATGCCTTGCTTGAAATAGATACAGCGTTAGAATCATTTGTGGAAAATAACATAAATTATGAGATTCTTTTCCTTGAAGCAAACGAAAGCGTGATTGTAAAAAGATATAAGGAAACAAGAAGAAAGCATCCTCTTTCTCCTGAGGGAAGTATTGAAGAGGGGATACTGCTTGAACGGGATAAGCTTTCTTTTCTCCGTGGACATGCAACTCATATTATTGATACTTCACCACTTCTCACAAGAGAACTTAAGCAAATGATTCGTGACATTTTCGGAAACGAAGAAAACAGTGACTATTTTATGGTACAGGTTCAGTCTTTCGGATTTAAATATGGTATTCCGAGAGATGCCGACTTGGTTTTTGATGTGCGTTTTTTGCCTAATCCTTTTTATGTTCCTGAGCTTAAAGCTCATAACGGAACGGAAAAAGAGGTTTCTGATTTTGTTATGAATTATAAACAATCACAAGAGTTTTTAACAAAGCTTGAAGATATGCTTAAAATGCTCATTCCGCACTATATCGAGGAAGGTAAAACAGAGCTTGTTATAGGAATAGGTTGCACGGGCGGAAAGCACAGAAGTGTTACCATGACTGAAAAAACAGCAGAGTTTTTAAAGAAATGTAACGTAAAGACAGTTATCAGACATAGGGATATTCAAAGGGATTGAAGTTTATGAGCCACAAGACATTTTCGCAAGAGGTAAAAGACGAATTATGCGAAGTTAAGGTAAATGAAAAAGAAGCTGTAGCAGAGCTTGCAGCTATGATACTTTTCGGTGAAAATGCCGAGGATGGTAAGATGTGCTTTAAAACCGACAAAGCAAATACCGCCGCACGCATACAATATATCATAAAACGGGCTGTTTCACAGGAGGTCGCAATTGATGTTATAAAAGGGAAAAGGAATTTTTCTGTTGAAATAAACACCAAAATTGCGGCAAAGGCAGGCGTTTTCTTCACCGATGATGGTGAAATTGAATTTGATGAGGATGTTTGCGAGGATGATAGCTGCAAAAGGGCTTTTTTAAGGGGGGCTTTTGTAATCAGCGGTACTATCACCGATCCCCTTAAAGGTTACTCTTGTGAACTTATTACCTATAACGAAAATATGTCATACCTTGCTGCTGAATTACTTGAAAATTTTAATATTAAGGCAAACACGGTTAAAAGGAATAATTCTTTTGTAACTTATTTAAAGGACAAGGAATCCGTAAGTGATTTTTTAAATATTGTCGGTGCACATAAGCTTATGATGGATCTGATGATGACACAGATAGAAAAGGATATTAACAACCGTAACAATCGTGCTTCAAATTGCAAGGCGGCAAATCTCGATAAGGCAATAACAGCATCAGCAAACCAGTGCAGTGCAATATTAAAATTACAAAAACTTCCCATATGGGACACATTAGACGATGAAACAAAACAGCTTGCACAGCTAAGACTGGAGTTTTTTGACCTGCCTTTAGCGGGGATAGGCGAAAAAATGTCACCTAAAATGACTAAAAGCAGTGTTAATCGCAGGCTAAACAAGCTTATAGATTTGGCAAATATCAAATAGCCATTGGAGGATATCATATGTTTACGCATTTACACGTACATAGTGAATATAGCTTATTGGATGGAATGAGCAGAATAAAAGAATTACCCAAGCGTGCAAAAGAGCTTGGGCAAACTTCGATTGCGCTTACAGACCATGGAGTTATGTACGGCGTCGTTGATTTTTACAAGGCATGCGTAGCTGAAGGAATAAAACCAATTATAGGTTGTGAGGTATATACAACAAAGGACCGTCTGGACAAAAGCGGAGGCAGAGGAGAAAATGAAACAAATCACCTGGTTTTGCTTTGTACAAATACAGAGGGGTACAACAATCTGATTCAGATTGTTTCTGCGGGATTTGTAGATGGTTTCTACTATAAACCCAGAGTTGACATGGAAATTTTAAAAAAGTATAAGGGCGGATTAATCGCTCTTTCCGCATGCTTGGCAGGAGAAATTCCGAAAGCTCTCATGAATGGGGAATTTGACCGTGCCAAAGAGGTTGTTTACGAATACAAAGAGCTTTTCGATGAATTTTATTTAGAAATTCAGGACCACGGGATTGAGGAGCAAAAGAAAGTAAACCCTCTGATTGTTAAGCTTGCAAAGGAAACAGATACGCCACTTGTTGCTACAAATGATGTACATTATATAGAACAAAAGGATGCAAAGTTCCAAGATGTTCTTCTTTGTATACAGACGGGAAAAACCTTGGATGAAGAAAATCGCATGCGTTTTGAAACCGAGGAATTTTATTTAAAAAGCGAGGAAGAAATGCGTGAACTTTTTAAATATGCCCCGGAAGCTATCGATAACAGCAGTATAATAGCGGAAAAATGTAATTTTGAATTTAAGTTCGGAGAAAGGCATCTTCCATCATACGATGTTCCCGAAGGCAAAGACCCTTACGAGTATCTTAAAAGTCTTTGTCTTGAAGGCATGAAAAAAAGGTATGATAATCCCGGAAATGAACTTTTTGAAAGACTTAACTACGAGCTGAATGTAATTTCTCAAATGGGTTTTGTGGATTATTTTCTTATTGTTTGGGATTTCATAAATTATGCAAAGAGCAATTCCATTCCTGTTGGTCCGGGCAGAGGAAGTGCGGCAGGAAGCATTGTATCATATGCTTTGGGTATCACCGATATAGAGCCGACGAAATACAATCTCATTTTTGAAAGATTTCTAAATCCCGAAAGAGTGAGTATGCCTGATATAGATATTGACTTTTGCCCTAAAAGAAGGGGAGAGGTTATAAACTATGTTATAGAAAAGTACGGTGCTGACAATGTAAGTCAGATTGGTACTTTCGGTACCATGAAAGCAAGGGGGGCAATCAGAGACTGCGGAAGAGTTCTCGGTATGCCCTACGGAGATGTCGATACGGTCGCAAAAATGGTACCCATGGATTTAGGCATGACTATTGAGCTTGCACTGGAAAATCCTAAATTAAAACAGGCGTATGAAACTTCAAATGAAATCAGAAATCTGATTGACACGGCAAAGGCAGTAGAGGGGCTTCCCAGAAATATAGGAACACACGCAGCCGGTGTAGTTATTGCAGGAAACAAGGTGTCAAGCTATGTACCTGTACAGCGTAGTGAAGATATTATTTCAACTCAGTATACAAAAGATACTGTCGAAGAACTGGGTCTTCTTAAAATGGACTTTCTCGGACTTAGAAATCTTACGGTAATTGAGGATACCGTTAATATTGCAAAATCAATGGGAATTGATATAGATATTAATAACATTGATTATAATGTACCCGAGGTGTACCAAATGATTTCTGAGGGAGATACCGATGGGGTGTTTCAGCTTGAAAGTGGCGGCATGCGTGCGTTTATGAAACGCCTTGAACCAAAAAACATTGAAGACATAACGGCGGGTATTGCACTTTACAGACCGGGTCCCATGGATTTTATACCTGCATATATTAAAAACAAGACCAATCCTGAAAACATCACCTACAAACACCCTCTTTTAAAGGATATTCTTGAAATGACATATGGGTGTATAGTATATCAGGAGCAGGTTATGCAAATAGTGCGTACCCTTGCAGGATTCTCTATGGGGCGTGCCGACGAAGTACGCAGAGCAATGAGTAAAAAGAAAGCTAAGGAAATGCAGAAAGCCCGTCAAAGCTTCATATACGGAGAAGATAATGAAGACGGAAGCGTACGTTATATGGGCTGTGTGCGTAATGGAATAGATGAACAAACTGCTCAAAAAATATGGGATGATATGGATGCCTTTGCTCAGTATGCCTTTAACAAAAGCCATGCTGCTGCATATTCTTATGTAACATATCAGACAGCCTATCTTAAATGTCTTTACCCTGCACAGTTTATGGCATCGCTTATTTCCAGTGTTATGGATAACGCAAATAAAGTTGCATCGTATATAAATAATTGTACACATAAAGGCATAAAGATTCTGCCCCCGGATATAAATAAGAGTATGGCTGACTTTTCCGTTGAAGATAATAATATCAGGTTCGGGCTTACTACCATAAAAAATGTTGGTGATGCTTTTGTACGAAAGTGCGTTAAGAACAGAGAAGCTAACGGAGAATTTAAGAGTGTACGTGACTTTGTATCCCGAATGATCAGCGAACTTAACAAGAGAAGTGTTGAATGTCTTATTAAGAGCGGTGCGTTTGATTCGCTTGAAGGAAGCAGGGCACAAAAACTTGAAATATTTGAGGAAATAATCGATTCAGAAGCGAGAGCGGGAAAGAATAATATAGCGGGGCAAATTACTTTCTTCGGCGATGAAAGCAGCAAGGAGGATGTGTTCCCCGAAAATGTTCACGAATATTCAAAGAGAGAACTTTTAAACATGGAAAAAGAGGTTGCAGGTATATACCTTTCGGGACACCCTCTTGATGATTATCGTGAAGATTTAGAAAAAATGAACTATCCTCACATTTCTGAAATCATTGATGAGCCCAATAGCTCAGGCTATTTTGACGGCAGCGAAGTCTCTGTTGTAGGTATCATATCCCTGCGGCGGGAAAAACTTACACGTTCAAACACAAACATGGCATTTATTACACTTGAGGATTTTACGGGAAGCATTGAAACAATTGTTTTCCCAAAAGTATTAACTCGCCTTGATTCACTTCTTGCTGAAAATTCAATTGTAATGCTTCACGGCAGACTTGATATCAAAGAAGATGAGGGTGTAAAGCTTATTGTAGATTCTGCATCACCTTTTACGGGAACGTCCGATTCTCTCGTAATCAGCTTAAGTGATGAAATGCTGCTTGAAATTGAGAAGTTAAAACCAATTCTTCAAAATTATCCGGGAAGCACCCCTGTTTCGATAGAGAGCAGTTATGGATTAATTACCCTTAACGGAGTTTATGTTAACGCAGGAAATGAACTCAGGGAAAAACTCAATTTTGTGTTTTCCGAGAGAATAGTAAAATAATTGCTTGCAAAAAGTAAAAAAATGGTGTATTATATCTAAGGTTCTAATTAACTTGAAAGGAAATGTTCTTTTATGTGGACTACTGTTTATATGACTCAAAGCATTGAAAATGCCAGAGTCGTTCGCGAAAAAATCGAAAAGAATAACATTATTGTGATGTTTCGATTAATACGTCCCACAGATAACATCGGGGAGGATTGCTTTGAAATTCTTGTTCCCGATGCAGAATTAAAAGATGCTCTGGATATTATCATTGACTAATTTTAAAATCACAAAAACGCCTGTTATCGGGCGTTTTTGTGATTTTAAATATTAAAAGAAATGCTTCCATTATATACTTGAAATACTTAATTATATTTGATATAATGTATCTCAAAGAAGGTGACTTGATGAATATAACAGTTGTTGGTTGCGGAAAAATCGGTCAAAAGATTATCGAACGGTTATGCTCTGAAAATGAATATAATATAACAGTAGTGGACTTTAGGCACCATATTGTTGATAGGGTTGTTAATAAATATGATGTTTTGGGAATCGTAGGAGACTGTATTAATGCCGAAATACTCGAAGAAGCTGATATAAAGAATTCGGATATACTTATAGCGGCTACAGGCAGCGATGAAATAAATTTTACAACATGTTTGTTGGCAAAAAAATTAGGTAATTGCCAGACTATAGCAAGAATAAGAAAACCGGAATACAGAAGAACGATAAATCTTTTTAAGCGGGATTTAGGTTTGGAAATGGTCATTAACTCCAATATGTCTGCGGCAAATGAAATGGCTCGTATTTTAAAGTTTCCAAGCGCCATTCAAATTGATACTTTTGCAAAGGGAAGAGTTGAAATTTTAAAATTCAGAATTCCCGAAGATTCTGTGTTGTGCGATTTAAGACTTGCGGAAATTAACAGTAAGGTTTCCTGTGATGTACTTATATGCGGTGTTGAAAGGGATGGAGAGGCGTTTATTCCGGGCGGCGACTTCGTTTTGAAACAAGGAGACCTTGTAAGCGTGGTGGGGACATTCAGTAACTATTCCGCATTTTTCAGGAACATTGGAATTAAAACAGGAAGAATTAAAGATGCAATCATTATAGGCGGAGGATATACCGCTTATTATCTTGCCGATAAGCTTATTAACTTTGGCATAAGAGTTAAGATAATAGAAAAGGATTTTGCAAGATGCGAAAAACTATCCAATCTATTGCCTAAGGCAACAATAATTAATGGTGACGGAACCGATAACGCCTTACTTATAGAAGAAGGAATTGAATCTGCCGATGCCGTTGTTGCTCTAACAAATATTGACGAAGAAAACATACTGCTTTCTCTTTTTGCAAGAAGTAAATCCAAAGGAAAGCTTATTACGAAGATTAACAGAATTGATTATGATGAAGTCATAAAGAAGCTCGATTTGGATTCAATAATTTATCCCAGAAATATTACTGCCGAGAATATTTTACGTTTTGTAAGAGCAAAAAACAACTCTAAGGCAAGCAGTAATATTGAAACAATTCATTTTATCCTTGGTGGCAAGGCGGAAGCTCTTGAATTTAATATTGGAGAGAATTGTCCGCTTGTAGGCAAGCCTCTTTTTGACTTGAGAATTAAAAATAATATTCTTATTGCCTCTATTAACAGAATGGGGAAGATTATTACGCCTAAAGGTCAAGATAAGATTGAAGTAGGGGACACCGTGATAGTCGTTACTACCATTAAGGGATTGAAAGATATTAAGGATATTCTGGAAGGTTAAGCTATGAACATTAAACGAATAATGCACACTTTGGGCATAGTATTATGCTGTGAGGCCTTTTTAATGCTTTTGCCCCTTTTCTGTGCTTTTTTATACGGAGAAAAAGAGTACACGACTTTTCTCTTATCTATAATTCCGTGTCTTTTGTCAGGAATTATGCTTGCAACGGTAAAATCCAAGCATCAAAGTATTTATTCAAAAGAGGGCTTCGTTATTGTTGCACTCAGTTGGATTGTAATTAGTATGTTTGGATGTATTCCGTTTGTAATATCTGGATATATACCAAACTTTGTGCATGCTTTTTTTGAAACCGTGTCAGGTTTTACAACAACCGGTGCATCAATATTAAGTGATGTTGAAGCACTTCCAAAGAGTTTGCTGTTTTGGCGTAGCTTTACCCATTGGATAGGGGGTATGGGAGTTCTTGTTTTCCTTGTTGCACTTTTGCCCTTGTCCGGAGGAAGTAATCTATATTTAATGAAGGCTGAAAGTACAGGACCATCGGTTAGCAAGCTGGTACCCAAAGTTAAATCCAGTGCTAAAATTTTGTACGGTATTTACATCGGTTTGAGTGTAATAATGACAATTCTGCTTTTGCTCGGTGGTATGAATCTCTTCGAAGCGTTAACTCACATGTTTGGTACTGCAGGTACAGGAGGCTTTGGAATTTTAAACAGCAGCATAGGCGGATATTCTCCTTATATACAGATTGTAATTACAGTTTTCATGATTTTATTTGGTATTGATTTTTCCGTTTACTATATAATTCTGTTAAGAAGATTCAAGCTTTTACTTCAGTCAAGTGAAGTAAAAACATATTTGGGAATATTGGCAGTCTCTACCCTTATAATATGTATTAACTGCGTGGATTTATTTGAAAATATCTGGGTTTCATTAAGGCACAGTGCGTTTCAGGTTGCATCGATTATGACAACTACGGGGTTTTCTACATGCGACTTTGATAAATGGCCTGAGTTTTCCAAATCAATACTCGTACTCTTGATGTTTATCGGAGCTTGTGCCGGTAGTACGGGCGGCGGAATTAAGGTTTCAAGAATAATGATTTTTCTCAAAAGCATTGCCAAAGAGGTCGCCATTGCAGCCCATCCTAAACTTACAAAGAAAATTCAGATGGGCGGAAAAAACATAGAACACGAGACAGTAAGAAGTGTAAATGTGTTTATGGCTGCTTACCTTTCAATATTTGTTGTTTCAATCTTACTCATAAGCTTTGATAATTTTGATTTTACTACAAATTTTACATCTGTAGCAGCAACGCTTAATAACATAGGACCGGGTCTTGCCGCAGTAGGTCCCACCTCTAACTTCTCAGGTTTTTCTGATTTTTCGCTTTTAGTATTATCGTTTGATATGTTGGTTGGGCGTCTTGAGGTTTTCCCAATGCTGGTATTATTTTCTAAATATACATGGAAAAAATAAAAATCCCTTAAGGGATTTTTATTTTTTTAATTTAGTTTCACGAACAGTTTTTCTGATTGGAAAAACTGCAGAAGGGGAGACGGAAAGTTCATCAATCCCCATTGCAAGAAACCTTTTGGTTAGTGTAATATCCGAGGCCAATTCTCCGCATATTCCAACCCAGATTCCTGCCTTATGCCCGTTTTTTATCGTTAATTCTATCATCCTCATAACTGCTTCATGATGTGGATTAAAAAAATCGTCCACATCTTCGTTTTGCCTGTCTATTGCAAGTGTATATTGAGATAAATCATTTGTCCCTATACTGAAAAAGGAAACCTCTTTTGCCAACAAGTCGGAAATCATAACAGATGCAGGCGTTTCAATCATAATTCCCTGTTCGGGTATGGAGTAGGGAATATTGCCTGTCTTAAGTTCTTCGGCAGTTTCATTAATGATATCCTTAATCTGTTTTATTTCGTCAACGGAGGTTATCATCGGATACATAATGGAAAGATTACCATATACGGAAGCACGCATTAACGCACGTAATTGAGTTTTGAATATATGTGGCTGTTTCAGGCAAAGCCTTATTGCCCTGAGACCCATTGCAGGATTTTCTTCATGCTTCAATCCAAAGTAATCTACCTTTTTATCAGCACCAATATCCAGTGTTCTTATAATTACCTTTTTTCCACCCATTGTTTCTACGGCATTTTTATATATGGCGAATTGTTCTTCCTCTGACGGAAATGTATTTTTTTCCAAGAAAATAAACTCACTTCGAAACAAACCGATTCCCTCGGCATCATTATCAATCACATTTGCAATGTCTTTTATATTTCCGATGTTAGCATATAAATTAATTTTTTTGCCATCGATAGTAACAGTTTCTTTACCTTTGTAAAACTTTAGAAGGTTAAGCTTTGCGACATCTTCATCGGCTTTTTGTTGCATTTTCTTTAAAAAGCCGTCATCAGGATCCACATAGACAGTTCCGCTGTAACCGTCTACAATTGCAGTTTTTCCGTCGGAAAGACCGTTTAAGCAAAGGTCAACCCCTATAATAGCCGGAATGTTCATCATTCTGGCGAGTATTGCCGTGTGGGAATTAAGCGAACCTTTAGCAGTAACAAAGGCTAATATCTTACTTTTATCGAGCTGAAGTGTTTCGCTTGGAGAAAAATCCTCCGCTACCATGATTAAATTGCTGTCTGCTTCATCTGATTTAAAAGAGACACCGTTTAAAATATTGATTAAACGTTCTGATATGTCCTTAACATCTGCCGCTCTTTCTTTCATATAAGCGTCATCCATTGATGAAAACATAGCAACAAAGCTTTCACAGCATAATGAAACGGCATATTCTGCATTATAGCGTTGATTTTGTATCATGTTTTCGATAGAATCCGAAAAATCGGCATCTTCAAGCATCATTGCATGAATTTCAAAAATAGCGGCACTTTCACTTCCGACTTTTTCTATTGCTTGCTGTCTTAATACTGAAAGTTGATTAATAGCCTTGGATTTAGCCTCTAAAAATCTGGAAAGCTCCTTGTCGGTATCTTTAACGTGATAACATTTAATTATTGAATCTGCTTTTTTCCAGATTTTTATCTTTCCGATTGCGATTCCTCCATAGACGCTTTTACCCTGATAAATAAGCATATAAATCTCCTTACATGTTGTTTTTTAGAAATTTCTCTAAATTTTCCGCAGCCAAATCCTCGTCATCACCGCATATCGTTATTTGTAAATCATCTGATTTTTTTGCAGCAAGTCCCATAACAGAAAAAATTTTTTTAGCATCTGCCGTTTTATCATTAAGTTTAATTGTAATTTGTGAATTATATTTGTTTGCTTCTTTTACCAATTGCCCTGCAGGCCTGGCATGTATTCCGTCAGGGTCATTTACTGTAAAGATAAATTCCTTCATGAAAATCGATCCTTTCAAACTATGTCTTTTTGATTATCTTAGTAATTACCGAGAATGATTTTTTTATTCGAAATAAAAATTAAAATAAAAAAAGACACAACCAAACGGTTGTATCTTTTGGCGGAGAGAAAGGGATAAGTCCGCAAAGCGCACTTCTTGCTTGACGACCCAAATGCTTCGCATTTCGGTACCCGTCTACGCACCAATTCGCTAAAAACGATTATCAATCGTTTTCTTTACGCGTATTGCCCTCTCAGGGTTCAAATCCCTTTCTTATTTTTTTGCAAAAAAAAGACACAACCAAACGGTTGTGTCTTTTGGCGGAGAGAAAGGGATTCGAACCCTTGAACGGGGTTAACCGTTACACGATTTCCAGTCGTGCGCCTTAGACCAACTCAGCCATCTCTCCGAGTGCCGACTTTGATATTATACACTTAATTGCTATAAAAAGCAAGTGTTTTTTTTAGAAAATATATATTTTTTTAGAATTTATATAAATTGCAAATTGGGGAATTTTTACATTTTGTCATGCGAAAATTCCCCAATTAAATTTCCTATTTACTCAACATATCATTAACTGTATTCCATGTAAGATTTTCAATCACCTTAGAGAATGTTTCAAATCTTGAGTCTGATTCATTCTTGATGATTGACTCTACATAACGAGAATCTGATTCAATCATTTCCTGCGTATATTCTTCTTCGGGAAGGTAAAGAACACAGTAATGAACATTAACAAATTTCTTTGTAATCGGCTCTATCTTAATCATTATTCCTATTTTCGGAAAATCACTGTATTGATTTTTTCCGCTTGTAATAATAATCATCGAGTGTTTTGCGTTTGAACTGTCATCACCATTGAAAAAGGTTCTCATTGAGTATTCAAGGACAAAATCACCGAATTCATTATCTAAAACCGTTTCTAAAGTCGAAAGAAGCTTGTCATCGTAAAAATATTTATAGCTGAATTCATATGTTTTAACTGTATGTTTAAACGCTATACACCATTGGTTCTTTTCCTTTTGGTTTAAACAAGTTGTCAAACACTCCTCAAAAGATGAGGCCTTATCATCATACAAAACACACTCAAGCGGAGTATGGGGTTTGTGTCTGAAAATAAATTTTTCGGAGTTTTTACTCATAAGTTCAAGACAAGTATATCTCTTCTTGTACTTGTCGTTAACCGCTTCGCCGTAGTGTACAAGCAATTTGAGAACCATTTGCTCAAATTCGGTCTCTCCAAGCTGATATAAATAATCAGCCAATACGCAAACAGAGGAAAAACAACTTTCCACACAATAAACTTTTACGGTTCTGTGCATTTTTCGTTTTAATTCTTCCCGCGAAACAGCTCCGCCGTTGCGCATGAAAATCAACATCGCCATAATTATATCGATGTCGTGAACAAAAATAGGAGAGCCGTCCTTTAATTTTCTTTTGAAATTATAATATTTCCCAGCATATTCAAAATACTTGAGCGTCTCCTGCTCATTTTCATCAGTGCGTTCTCTTTTAGCCGCATAATAAAGATACTTTTTGATATTAGAGGTATAATCTCCGGGCTTATCAGTCAGGGCAATTATTTTGTAGGCTGACTTATACTGGTTTTTGTTGCAGAGATCTTCATATAATTCCAAATCGGCAAGAGCGTTTTTTATAAATTCCTCGCCTTGTTTTTCGGAGGTTTGCATTAAATTATGTAAAAACATTCTTGCTGAATTTCTTGTTATTACTGTTTCTTTTCTCTTTTCAGAAAGAAACGTACGTCTTTTACTTGTGAGATTTTTCAGTTTGCTTGAATGTCCGGGCAGCGATGCAAATTGGCGTATAAGCATAAATGTCCAAAAAATATCGCCCTCATCAAAAGCTTTACACGCTTCCTTGAAACGCAATGAATCTTCCGATTCAAAATCGAAATATGTTTTCATGCACATATCGCGTATAGTATACTTTCTTAAAGCGTAGTTATATGCTTTGGAAAAATCGCGTGAATCGACATTTTTAAGCAGTTCTTCATTCCATAAACGTTTAAATTCGGTTAATGTAGCATTATTACCTTTTTCAGACTTGGTCTTTTTTAAAAAAAACATGGAATCCCTCCTAAGGTGCATACCTTTATTATTATACATAAATATAAAGAGGATTTCAATGTTTTTTTCAAAATTATTCATATATTATATATTTTTTGCAATATCATTTTTCAATCGGCGTATAATTCTTTTTTCAAGTCTTGAAATATAGCTCTGGCTTATCCCAAGAAGGTCGGCAACCTCTTTTTGAGTTTTTTCGGACTTTCCGTGAAGTCCGTAACGCATTTCCATGATTTCTTTTTCCCTCTGACATAAATTTTCCATTGCTGAAAGGAGTAATTGTTTCTCGACTTCTTCTTCCAGATGTCTGTCTACGCAATCATCATCAGTGCCCAATACATCACCTAAAAGAAGCTCATTTCCGTCCCAATCAACATTCAAAGGCTCATCGAAGGATATTACAACACGTTGCGAGTTATTTTTTCTTAAATACATAAGTATTTCGTTTTCAATACAACGGCTTGCATATGTTGCAAGCTTGATTTTTTTATCTGCCTTAAATGTATTGATAGCTTTTATTAATCCAATTGTTCCTATAGAAATTAAATCATCAATGCAAATATTTGTATTTTCAAATTTTTTTGCAATATAGACCACAAGCCTTAAGTTGTGCTCGATTAATTTTTGCCTGCTGTCTGAAAGAGGCAGCGTTTCAATGCACTTTTGTTCTTCTTCGGGTGTGAGTGGGGGAGGCAGGTATATTCCAACACCTATGTAATGTATGTAGTCTTCAAATTTTAATTTCTTAATCAATTTTAAATAATTCAGTCGTGTATTTTCTTTAATTAATTCAAACATATTTAAGTTTCCCTTCAAATTATTGTAAATACGGATTTAATAGTGCACCGTAACTCCTGTCGCAGGTTAAGTTTTTTTCGTATATGGCTATTACACATTTTCCCAAAGTCCTTATACCGCATTCATCGCGAAGTTCTGCTTTGTCAGGAATAAAACCCAGTAGCATCCCGTTCTCATTTCCCAATGATGAAAAGGGAATCAGCCTTGCCCGAAGACCTTTTTCTCCAACTTCACTGAGTATATGGGTTAGATTGTCATTGTCAATACGCTCCAGTGAATTTCTGACTTCTGAAGAAAATAAATTTTTTATTGATTTGTATTCTGCTATTATTACAGGAGACATTGACACCGGATCCATTAAGGAATTTCCGGTATCAAGCAGTGCTGTTATTTCCGCTGTTTTGTTGTCGTATGTAAGATATAGTTTCTTTTTTAAGCTTTTTGCAGAAAAGTGCTTCCTTGAGATGAAATCAAAAATACGCACAGCAATATAAAATGCTGTTCCCGAAACAGCAAGTATGGTCCAAGGCAAATTAAAATAGAAAATTCCGTTAGAATATACCGCACCTAATCTTGCTCCAATATCACTGAAATAAAATACTCCCAAAACGCAACCCCCGAATCCAAATGAAACCATATAAAAGACGATTAGAGCCTTTAAATATGAGGAAAACGAATAGAAAGTAAATGAGGAAGCCAAAATCAGCATTGAAACCAATAATTTACACAATGTTGAATACAGAGGGGAGAAGTCAGGAAAGAAAATCAAAATTGCATATATTGAGCCTATTAAAGCCCCAAGCATCATTCTTATTCTGTTATGTTTTAAATTTATGAAAATACAACTTGTTTTTAGCAGCACGTAATTAATGATAAAGTTTACGGCAAATAAAACATCAATATAAATAACCGGCATATCCATCACCCGATTACAGTATACAACTTATCTCACGAAAAAAATGTCAGAATAAAGAGTAAAATAAAAAAATAATTTACACCTCGCAGAATATAAAAAAAGTATTAAAAAAGTTTGACATTTTGGTTAAAAAGTGTTACAATGGTAGCGAGGTGAATAAAATTGGTTAAATTTTTTCGTGGAATTGCAACCTATATATTTTTACTTGTTTTTATTTTAGATGTATCCGCAAGCGAAAGAGGTTATGTTACTTGCGATGTTTTAAATGTGAGAGAGTCGCCTAACACAAATTGCGGTATTGTTGACCGTATGTCCTATGGAACCGGATTTGAAATAATTTATACGGATAATGGTTGGTATAATATAAAAATGGATAACGGTATCACAGGTTTTGTATCAGCCGCATATGTTAATAAAACATCAGAGCTTTCAGATTTGTTTTATAATGGTACAAATACAGGTGCAGAAATAGCAAAGCTTGCACATAATTACATAGGCAGCAGGTATTCTTATGGTTCATCCGGACCAAATACATTTGATTGCAGCGGTTTTACAAGCTACCTTTATAAGCAGTTTGGTTACAGCTTACCAAGGACCTCCACATCTCAAAGCCAGATTGGGGTACAGGTGCAAAAAGAAAGCTTAGTTCCCGGAGACATTTTATGTTTTTCAAACAGACGTGACCGCAAAGTTAATCATGTAGGAATATATGTCGGCGATAGTAAATTCATTCATGCGTCTACAAGTGTTCGCGGAGTAGTAAAGGACGATTTGAACACAGATTACTATGTGCGTAACTATGTATGTGCAAGAAGAATTCTGTAAAATGATAGTAATTACCATAAAACACTTGACTTTTTCAGAAGTTAATGTAAAATATATATATGATATATTAAATTCCTTTTCGGTATTTTGAGAAGGAATTTCTTTTCGGAGGATTTTGTGAGAGTAATTTCAGGAAAAGTTCGTGGTATGAAGCTTGTTTCACCGGAGGGAGAGGATACAAGACCTACTCTTGATAGGGTGAAGGAAGCGGTTTTCAGTATGCTTCTTCCGCATATTAATGAATCTGTTGTTCTTGATTTGTTTGCAGGTTCAGGAGCCATGGGAATAGAGGCACTAAGCCGCGGTGCGAAAAAATCAGTCTTTGTCGATTCTTCAGAAAAGGCAATTGCTTGTATTAAGACTAATATTAACAATGCAAAAATGGCGGAGGATTCTTTAATTATTCGCTCGGATTCCTGCAAATTTTTGCGTGAATATTCCGGAGAGTTTGATATTATTTTCATCGATCCGCCGTATGAATCCGGGTTATATGAAAATGTGTTTTCGCTGATAGCATCAAATGACCTGATAGGTCATGATGGTTTAATTATTGCTGAATGGGACTATGAAAACGGCATCGGTAATTTACCACGGGAATTTGAACTTGTAAAAGAAAAAAAGTATGGCAGAGTTGGAATTTCGGTTTTCAAAAGGAGACAATGTGAATGAATATCGCAATAGTTCCGGGGAGCTTTGACCCGGTGACAAACGGACATCTTGATATTATAAAAAGGACAAGTCAATTATTTGATGAGGTTTATGTAAGCATTCTTTCCAACAGTTCCAAGAATCCGCTGTTTTCCGTAGAGGAAAGACTGGAGCTTATCAACCGTGTTACGGCAGATTTGGATAACGTAAAGGTAGAAACCTTTACAGGACTTTTGGTTGATTATGCCCGAGGTAAAAAAGCAAAGTTTATTGTTAAAGGTTTAAGGGCTGTGAGTGATTTTGAATACGAGTTTCAGATGTCTTTAACTAATAAACAGTTAGCACCGGAAATAGAAACTTTTTTCATAACCACCAATGCAAACTATGCTTATCTCAGTTCAAGTATAGTTAAAGAGGTTGCCAAATACGGCGGCGACCTTACCGAGATGGTTCCAAAAGAAATTATAGGAGATATACAAGATAAAATAGGGGGTAAAAAGTAATGGAAATTTTAAAAATTATTGACCTTTTAGAGGATAAGGTTGAACAGGCGAAATCTATACCGCTTATGAACAGAGCGATGGTAGATAAGGAAGATCTTCTTGCAAATATCGAAGAGCTTCGTTTGAATATTCCCGAGGATATGAAGCAAGCCCGTCTTATTAAAGATGAAAGAAAAAGAATACTTGCTGAAGCTCAGGCTGAGGCTGACGAAATTGTAAAGAATGCAAAAATCAAGGTTGAAAAAATGATTGATGAGCATGAAATTACAAAGAAGGCTTATGAACAGGCAAATCAGATTATTGCAGCAGCACAGAAGAACTCCCGTGAATTAAGAATGGGAGCACGTCAGTATGTAGATTCACTTTTTGCTGATACTGATGCAAAGCTTACAAAGGCACAGTCTATAATCAGAAAAGCTCGTGCAGATGTAAGGCAGGAAGCATCAAAAGCAGCTGCAATAGAAACAGCAGAAAAGGCAGAATAATTAGTAGAGGTGTAACAGAAAATGTCAGGACATTCCAAATGGAATAATATTAAAAATAAGAAAGAGAAATCAGACGCACAACGTGCAAAGATTTTTACAAAACTTGGAAGAGAAATTGCGGTTATTGTTCGTGCGGGCGGACCCAACCCCGACAGCAACGGAAAGCTTCGTGATGCAATTGCAAAAGCACGCTCAAACAATATGCCCAATGATAATATTCAGCGCTGTATTGCCAAGGCGGCAGGCGAGACGGGCGGTAACGATTACGAGGAAATCACATATGAAGGTTACGGTCCTAAGGGCGTTGCGGTAATTGTTGAAACTCTTACAAATAACAGAAACCGCACTGCAGCAGATATGCGTCATTATTTTGATAAATATGGCGGAAATTT
>JAZNYX010000049.1:0-5309 GCA_045594665.1 Clostridia bacterium
TCACATCTTCTTTGTAGTGGTGATAGTGGTCGCATGAGATATGATTGTTTTCACCGTTTTTAATCTTTTCAGAAGGTGCAATGTCCCAAATGCTAAAAGTTCTGCCATCTGCATTGTGACCGCCCTCTACTTGAGCAGAGGCTGTAGCTGCACCCCACAAAAACTCTTTAGGAAATACTCCTGTTTCCATAGCAAAGCCTCCTCATCATACCGTGCCGCTTAAATCTTCCGCAACCAAACTGTTAAATATCACATTTAACACATTTGCTGCCGTTACTTCCAAATCATGTCTTTTCAGCAATCCGTTTTTAAGAGATTCCTGCAATTCCTTTTTTGCTTTGGAACTGCCGGGCATAATCAAATCATTTCCTGAAAGAATACAGGAAGTATGCTCGCCCGGATTGTGTTCGCTTGCCGTCCAGTCGGTCATAACAAGTCCGTCGTAACCCCATTCGTTACGCAGGACTTTTACACAAAGATCATAGCTCGCAAAAGTATGTACACCGTTAACAAGGTTATACGAAGTCATTACTGCCCAAGGATTTGCTCTTTTAACCGCCAGTTCAAAACCTCGCAGGTATATTTCGCGAAGAGCACGCTCGGGAACATTCTCGGAAACGGTTTCTCTTTTATCCTCCTGGTTGTTACAGCAGAAATGCTTGATTGTAACTCCGAGACCTTTGTGGCTCTGCACTCCTTTAGTGACAGCAGCAGCCATAACACCTGAAATCAGCGGATCCTCCGAATAGTATTCGAAATTACGTCCGCACAGAGGATTTCTGTGGATATTCATACCGGGAGCCAACCAGAGCGTGACTCCGGTTTCAACCATTTCCGTTCCTATGGCTTTACCAACTTCTTCAATAAGCTCAGGATTCCATGTCTGAGCTTGCAAAGTAACTGCCGGGAAACAAGTCATATACTGATATACCCTGTAACCTTTACCGGGTTTCGCCAAAACAAACGGTTCAATTTTGCGAATCCAGCCCCACTGCCAGTCCTGCGGCACCTCATCAATGTAGTTAGGCATACCGAGCTTTGTATATGCATTTTTAGGGCAAAGATTTAAACCTGCAGGCCCGTCGGATAAATTGATGTTAGGGATACCTTTTTTCAAAAGCTTTATACTGGTTCGACCTGCCGCAGTTGGTGTTACATTATAACCCAGACCGCTGTAACCGGGACCGACACAAAGCTCAATCAACTCCTTGTCGGACAAAGAATGAAGATATGCCTTCGTTTGATTGGTTTTAATAATCGGTTTCAGCGGTTCATATTTACATTTATGTGTTATGAATTCATCCGGATTTATTGTTATCCGTTGAACATTTTCGGGATATGTGACTTGCTGATTTACAGGAACAAACAGTTCAAAAGTTCTCAGAACAGCGCTTATGTTTGTCAGTTGTTCCGTAATTACAGTTTTGTCTAAAGAGAGAACTGCACAGAGTTTGATGTTTTGTGAGTCGCTGCCAAGGTATATACCGTATTCTCCGGCTTCCAACATTTTGCATGCGGTTTCCTCATCATATGAAGCGCAGTCACAAAAATCAAACTGCAATGTCACCGCTTCTTGTTCTCCGGGTGCAAGCAATTTAGTCTTGCGGAATTCAATAAGTGATTTTCTTTCTTTATGCAGCTTACCGTTGGGCTTGGCTATGTATAGCTGCACAACTTCTTTACCGGAGAAAGTGCTTCCGATATTTTTGACAGTCACAGTTACTGATACTGTTGTTCCGCAGACCTCTGTTTTTTGTGATTCTGTTTCAAAATCAGTATAGCTCAAACCAAATCCGAACGGATAACGAGGAGTAATGCCGTTGGCATCGAACCAACGATAACCTACATAGATACCTTCTTTATAATACTGCTGAAGCACATCGCCCATAATGCCGAACTCTTCAGCGCACGGATAATCGTAATAATTCTTACCCCAAGTATCTGTAAGTTTTCCGGAAGGAGTTGTTTTGCCGCTTACTATATCACCAAGAGCATTTCCGCCTTCCTCTCCGCCTTGTACAAAATAAAGAACTGCTCCGATTTCCGAAATCTCATCCAAAACAGACAAATCCAACATACCGCCGCTGTTTATTATCAAAAGCAGTTTTTTATACTGTTTTACAAGAGTGCGGATATTCTTTTCTTCCACATCTGAAAGATAATAATCTCCTTTTTCCAGCCTGCGGTCAGTGCTTTCGCCTGCCTGCCGGGCGATAACATATACAGCCGTATCTGTATCATCGGGCATATCCTCCGGCTGAATTTCATCGCCAATAGGAAACCGTAGCGGAGTAACATGAATAACCTCGTCAAACATTTTTTGAACTTGCCAAGGCTTATATTTTTTGATTTGTTCCTCAATACCTTGACGCCACGCTTCTTTCTCGGCGGCATAAGAAGCATCAAAACGATCCATCCAACGAGTTGAGGCAATCCGGAAACCAGCATTTTTCAGCCCGTCTTCTATGTTGACGCTGTATCGTTCCTGCATATTACCGCTGCCTGTACCACCTTTGACGGTCATTCTGGCTCCTGCGCCAAACAGAGCAATCTTACTGTTTTGTAACGGAAGAATTCCATTGTTTTTCAGCAGTACAATGCCTTCGGCAGCTACATTGCGGGCAAGCTGACGGTGGGCCGTTTCTCTGTCGGACACTTCATCTGTTTTACGCCCGAACAAACGAAATTTAGCCATTTACTGCACCTCCATAATATACTCTTTCATTATTATTATACTTATAGACACTTGCAAAATATTGCACTTTCGTCTATAATATTGTAAATTAGTCTATCGGAAGTGAATTTTATGTTTGACTACAGCTCTTATTGCGAAATGTTCTATGCGGCACATTATCTGCCGATTGCAATGTATGATAAAAACGGTTTTGTTTGTTCATCAGGCTTTTATGAAACAGGTGATCCGTATCCTTTTGCATTGCCGAAACTTCTCAATATGAGAAGTCCTGCTGTTTATGTATCATCTGATACGGGTTATTACGGTTTGGTCAAATGCGCTGATGAAATACATTATTTTGTGATTGGACCTACCTACAGCACTCCTGTTACAAATGAGATAATCCGAGCATATATAAATAAAAATACAATATCTCCCGGCAAATACGAAGAAATTGCATCTTTTCTGGGCGGTATTCCACAGTATACATATAACCAATTTATTAATCTGCTGTTGTATTTGCACTATTGCCTTACCGGCGAAAAACTTGATATTACACAGGCTTTTGGAATTACAGATAATCAATATCAACAGTTAATCGGTCAACAGTATTCAGAAAAAGCATACAATTCAAGAGAGGACGGAAGGCAGCACGGAACTTACCATTTTGAACGGCAAATGTTAGATTTGATCCGAAGCGGTGATACAATCGCTCTGAACGAATTCTTATTAGCTGCTGCTAAAATGCCGCAAATTAAAGAAGGCAAGCTTGCAGAAAACCCATTGCGTCAGGCAAAAAATCTGTTTATCGGATTGATTACCATAGTTGGCAAAGATGCTGCAATTCCGGGCGGGCTTGACATTGAACAAACCTACCAGCTGATTGATGTATATATACAAGAATGTGAGAAACTTCAAACAGTGGAAGCAGTTAAAAATCTGCAATATAATATGCCTATTGATTTTGCAAAACGAATTGCTCAACAAAAACTACCTTCGGGGATTTCTAAAGAGATTTCTTCCTGTACACAATTTATAGTTACTCATATTAATGAACCGATCGGTGTTGCAGATGTAGTTGCTCACGCAGGAAAGAGCCGAGCTTATCTGTTCAAAAAATTTCAGCAGGAAATGGGGATAAACATTGGCGCATACATTACCCAGTGCCGTCTTCGTGAAGCAAAATCCTTGCTTCGTTATACCAATAAATCTCTTTCTGAAATCAGCAATTACCTTTGCTTTTCCAGTCAGTCATATTTTCAAAATGTGTTTAAAAAATACTATAATATTACACCGTTGGATTACAGAAAGAAAGCACAAAAATCTACTGTTGAGAATGAACAGTGAATTCGGACATTGATAAAAATGATGTTAAAAATGCTGATTATTGCTTCGAAAAGAGTGAAATTATACACAAAAAAGAAAAGACAGCAGTGGGGAAATCCCTTCTGCTGTCTGGGTTTTCGGGCGTTATTAACTCGAAAAAAAGGGGCACATAAAGGGGCACATAGTCCTCGAAAATGTGCGATATTTTGCGGTAATGATGCTAATTTAGAAAAATAACCACTTTTCAAAAAAGTATAAGAAAAAGCCCCGAAACCCTTATATATCAACGGTTTCAGGACTTGTTCGTGGCAGGGGCAGAAGGACTTGAACCCTCGGCACGCGGTTTTGGAGACCGCTGCTCTACCAACTGAGCTATACCCCTATATTAAATTATGGTGGGCCATCAGGGACTCGAACCCCGGACCGACCGGTTATGAGCCGGTTGCTCTAACCAACTGAGCTAATGGCCCATGCATGCGTATTCGCAACGATAGATATAATACCAAAAAGATTTTGATTTGTCAATGATTTTTTTCTTATAATTTTAAATTTTCTTTTTTTCTTAATTAAATTGAATAATCCTCTACAATCACGGTATTCATTTTGATTGTTTTTTATGTTATATTTTATTTGCCGGCAATTAATTTGTTAAGGAGTAAAATGTTGTGAAATTGAAAATTGGCGAAAAAATACGTACCTATAGAAAAAATCTTGATATAACACAGGAAGAACTTGCGGAGCGTCTAGGTGTTTCATTTCAAGCAGTCAGTCGATGGGAGAACGGAATAACATATCCCGACTTGGAAATTATACCTGCTATTGCAGAGCTTTTTAATGTATCCGTTGATGTTCTTTTAGGTCTTGATGATGCAGAAAAGGAGCGTGAAATAGAAGAAGGTTTAAAAGAATATGATAATCTTACGGACAGAAGTTTACAGAAAAATCATATAATAGAGCTGAAAAATAGTTATCCCAATGACTTTCGTGTTTTGATAAGGTATATGGCTTATCTTATACGCAGTACAACCGAAAAGAGTGAAGTTGCGGCAGAGGTGTTATCAATTTACAAAAGAATTCAGCAAAGCTGCACGGTTGATTGGATTCGCATTACATCAAAACATATTGTTATCGAATTGTATCATTCCCTTTCGAAAAGAGAAAATTCCGGAGTTTCATTTGATTTTTGTGAAAGTCTGATTAATGAAATGCCGAGAATGAGGGACTGCAAGGAAATGTTTTGTTTCTTCTATCCAGAGAACCATCCGAACAGAGAGGAAAGTATAAGAAACACTCTGGAAGAAGAATTTTT
>JAZNYX010000050.1:0-20459 GCA_045594665.1 Clostridia bacterium
GGATGCTTAATTCTCTGCCAGCTAAGCTGAGAAATCGGGATAAGACCGTCAACACCGCCAAGGTCAACAAATGCACCGAAATCTGTAAGAGTTTTAACAGTACCTGTGTATGTCTTGCCCTCTTCTACATCAGCCATAAACTTTTCAACCTTTTCAGCACGCTCTGCCTGAGCAACAACCTTGATTGAGCCGATAGCCTTTCTGCCACGTCTGTCCTCACGGATGTTTACAATCTTAAATCTTGCCTCTGTTCCAACGAGAGAAGAAAGGTCCTTCATAAATCTCTCACTTGCCATAGAAGCAGGAATGAAAATTCTGCAACCGTTTACAAGTGCTATTACGCCACGGTTTACATCCTCAACAATACGTCCTGTAAGGATTTCACCAGACTCGTAAGCTGCCTCAATTGACTGCCATCCCTTGATAGCATCAATCTTCTTCTTTGAAAGCTTTACATAGCCTTCAACGTCGTTAACTCTTACAACGAATACCTCAACCTCGTCGCCAACCTTAACAACTTCATTCGGGTTTACTGACGGATCGTCAGAAAGCTCGTCCACAGGGATGATGCCGTCAGCCTTATAGCCAAGGTCTACATATACTTCTGTGGGGGTAATGCCGATAACGTTACCCGTTACAACCTGTCCTGTATTTAAAGTGACGAGGGATTGTTCAAATGCCTCGGCAAATGTAGGCTCTCCATTTCCTTGAATATTAGTGTTCTTTTCTTCTACCATGGTTTCTAAAACCTCCTTAATTATATGCTCCGGCGTTGAAGCACCGGCGGTAATACCGAACGAATGACCGAGCTTGAGTAAATCCTTAGGCAACTCCTCTGCACCCTCTACATAAAAAGTGTGCGGGCAAAGAGGTGAGGCAATGTCAAACAGCTTTTTAGTGTTTGAACTGTTTTTACCTCCGACGACAATAAACACGTCACTCTCTTTTGCAAGCAGAGCCGCATATTTCTGTCTTTCATTCGTAGCACTACATATTGTATCAAAAACTATAGCACTTTGGCAAGTCTTTTTTATAATTTTCGTAATTTTTTTCCATAATTCTCTCTCAAAGGTGGTTTGCGCCACGACATAAAGCTCTTTATCATCGCAAAAAACACCATTTTCTGCTTCTTCGACGGTCTTTATAACTTTGGCACTGTTTTCACACCAACCGTTTATGCCTATCACTTCGGGATGTTTTTCATCGCCTATGATTAGAATGTTGCATTTTTTCAAATAGGCTTCACTTACGATTTTGTGAATTTTCTTTACAAAAGGGCATGTGGCATCAATATATTCCACGCCTTTAGCGTCTAATATTTCTTGCTCCGCTTTTGTTATTCCGTGGCTTCTTATAATAACAGTCTCACCCTTTTGGGAATCCTCCGCTTTTTCTATTATTCTGACTCCGCGGTCTCTTAAATCATTAACCACGGCACTGTTGTGTATAATAGGACCAAGCGTTACGATTTTCTTTCCGCGTGAAAGTCCCTCCTCGGTAAGCCTTACAGCACGGCTTACCCCAAAGCAAAACCCTGCTTTCTCCGCTACTTTTACAACCCTTTTCATTTCTTTTCACCCAAAGCATAGATGGTATCCATAAGTTCATCGGCAAGACGCTGCATAACTTCCCCGTTCTGTGCCTGCTCGGCATATTCTATATAGGATATCGGTTTTCCGTATGTAACTTTATTTGCACCGACAAAGGCAGGCAATATAGGAACATTCGACTGCAATGCAAGCCTTATTATACCTGAATTTATCTGTTTTCGCTCGCCTTTTTTCATTCTGGTGCCTTCGGGAAAAATCAGCGTTGCTTCGCCCTTTTTCATGATTTTAAGAGTTGCCATAACTGCCGCGGCATCCCCCCTGCCTCTTTTAATGGGAAATGCACCAAGCCTTTTAATAAGCCAGCCTAAGCCCGGCTTTTTAAAAAGCTCCTCCTTCGCCATGAAGGTAAGGTCACGGTTGCACCCTGCCGCAATTAAAATGGGATCCTTATAGCTTCGGTGATTTGCACACAAAAGAAACGGCCCCTCTCCCGGAATATTTTCTTTTCCGCGGGCTTTTGACAGGAGGAACACTTTAAATACTCCACCTGCACATTTTACTGCTATTCTGTAAAAACTCATCAGATTTTACTCCTTATAAATTCTACTACACTATTTACCGATTCCTCTAAGCTAAGGTCAGAGTTATCAATAACCGTTGCATCATCCGCTACCTTCAGCGGTGATACTTTGCGGGTAGAGTCATTTTTATCTCTTTGTATCATTTCAGCTTTAACATCTTCAAAAGACACGCTCTCGCCTTTTTCAATAAGCTCTTTGTACCTTCTTCCTGCACGAGCTTCAACGGAAGCCGTAAGGAAAATTTTAACCTCTGCATCGGGAAGTACAAAGGTTGCAATGTCACGTCCATCCATAACAACATCGTGATTTTGGGCAAGCTTTCTTTGCATATCAACCAGGGCGCCTCTTACTGCACCAATGGCAGAAACGTTACTCGCCGCCATGGAAATTTCGGGAGTACGGATTTTATCGGAAACATTTTCTCCGTCAAGATAAATTTGCTGTTCTACGCCCTCATGCCTTATGTC
This sequence comes from Clostridia bacterium, assembly GCA_045594665.1. Lineage (GTDB taxonomy): Bacteria > Bacillota > Clostridia > UMGS1883 > UMGS1883 > UMGS1883. The sequence continues at coordinate 2,599 of JAZNYX010000050.1, forward strand.
AATATCAAGGTCTGCCAAAATAGCTGTGACACCTTTTTCGTCCTTGGTGTCAATTCCCATTCTTACAGCTTTAAGACCTACTGCACGGTACATTGCTCCTGTGTCAATATACACATACCCAAGCTCCTTTGCCACTTTCTTTGAAATGGTGCTTTTTCCTGCTCCTGCAGGACCGTCAATTGCTATTTTTGTCATAGCGTTTCCTCCTTAGGCATAAGGGAACCCAGCCCAATATGCCTTAAACTTGTTAAATTTTTATTCTTTTTATTTGTTGTTATTTTCTGCGGCATTTTTCCCGGCAAGATATCCGGTGGAAAAGGCTATTTGCAGATTAAATCCGCCCGTATAGGCATCAACATCTATAATTTCGCCTGCAAAGTAAAGTCCCTTTACAATCTTACTTTCCATTGTAGATGCGTTAATTTCTTTCACATTCACTCCGCCACTTGTTATAATTGCTTCTGACACAGGGCGGTACGATTTAACGGTAAAAGTAAGCTGCTTTAAAAGGTTTAGAAGATTTCTTCTTTCCTCTTTAGTAATACTGTTTACCTTTTTGTATGGATCTATTCCCGATTTTTTCACAATATAGTCAATCATTTTTGACGGGAGCAAATCAGAAAGGGAATTTTCAAAATTCTTATTTTGGTATTTTTCAAAATCACGCAGTATCCTTTTATCAAGAGTATCAATATCAAGTGCCGGTTTAAGGTCAATTTTTACACGCATTCCTTCAGGGTTTTCGCCCATGTGACTGCTGGAAGAAAGGATAACGGGGCCTGTTAATCCAAAGTGCGTGAAAAGCATTTCACCAAAATCCGTAAACTTCTTTTTACCCTGTTTATCAAACACACAAACCGAAATATTTTTCAATGAAAGTCCCATTAAAGCTTTTGTACTTTCCACAGTTTCCAGCGGAACAAGGGCAGGTTTAATCTTTGTAATGGTATGCCCTGTCTTTTGTGCGAGTGCGTATCCGTCACCCGTAGAGCCTGTCTGCGGATAGCTTTTTCCACCTGTTGCCAATATAACGCTTTCGCAAAAAACTGTTGAAGTTTCGGTTTTCACACCTTTTACTACTCCGTTATCGGTAAGAATTTCGATAACTTTTCCGCAAATAACCCTTACATTAAGTTCTCTGAGCTTGTTTTTGAGGGCATTTACTATATCTGCCGCATTATCACTTTGCGGAAAAATGCGTGCACCCCTTTCCTCCTTTAATTTAACACCGCACTCCTCGAAGAAACTCATGGTATCAAAATTGGAGAAAGTATATATCGCACTGTAGAGAAAACTCTGGTTTGTGGGAATGTTTTCAAAAATCTCCTCCGTGACGCAGCCGTTTGTAACGTTGCATCTTCCCTTGCCTGTTATGCGGAGCTTTTTTCCCAAATCCTTATTCTTTTCTATCAGGGTGACGCTCGCACCCATTTGTGCCGCCGAGATTGCCGCCATCATACCTGCGGCTCCTCCGCCTATAACTACAATCATTATCTTTTCCCCTGTTCCTGAGCAACAAAAAATACTCTTTCACTATTCTTCTTAGGATTTTCAAAGCTAAGAGAGTTATACACCTTAAGTAGCTTCATACCGGAATTTTCAATCAGTGCCTTTATCTCATCGATTTCATAGGCACGCTCACTGTGCTGCTCGTCAAACCTTGTATATTCGTTACCGTTTTTGCAGAAGAATGTCAGGTAAAAATCGCATATTTTTCTCTTTTTATCATATTCATTCTGCCATGTGCAGAAAATGTTATCATCTTCAAGCACAAAGGTATTATTTCCTATTACATTCTCAAGCTTATAGGCAGTATTTATATCAAAGATAAAAAGTCCGCCGGGATCAAGGTAATTATTCACAAGCTTAAACACACGAAGAAGCTCACGCTTATCGGTAACATAGTTTATGCAATCAAGGCTTGAAATAACAAAATCCACAGTTCCGTAAAGCTCAAACTCTGCCATATCCTGGTTAAGATATAATATATCCAGCCCCTCTGACTTTTCTCTTGCTACCATAAGCATATCCTCCGACAAGTCCACGCCTGTCATTTCTATGCCTCTTTTTGCAAGCTCTACAGTCATATTACCCGTCCCGCAGCCAAGGTCAAGACCGAGCTTTGGACTAAGACCGTAACGCTGAAATATTTTAAAATAATAGTCTGCCCAGCTTTTATAGTCAACATCGTTTATTAATTTATCGTATAAATAAGCAAACTCATTATACATAATTATCACGCTTTCTGAAGCTTTGCATAAAGCCCCAAAAGATTTTTTGTTCCTACGCTTTCAAAGGCAATTTCATAATGAACGTCATTACCCACGGGAGTTGCATCAATTACGATGCCTTTGCCGAATTTTTTATGGATTACAACGTCACCCGATTTAAATACCTCACCCTTTACCTCGTGAGTGGTTGGTTTATTACCAAACAGTGAGCTTTCGGGGATATACGGAAAACGGTTGTTATCATTTTCGGGGAGCCATGATTCTCTTGCCTTTGGAGTATTGTCCGTAACATCAAGAAGCTCGGGAGGTATTTCGTCTAAAAACCTCGAAGGCTTATACACCGAGGTTTTACCGTAAAGCATTCTGCTTTGTGCCGTTGTAATAAAAAGAAGCTCCCTCGCCCTGGTGATTCCCACGTAGCACAGTCTTCTTTCTTCCTCTAATTCCTCACTGCTGTAGCAGCTTGCCATATTGGGGAAAATCCCCTCATCAAAGCCGCAGATAAATACCACAGGGAATTCCAATCCCTTTGCGGCGTGCATCGTCATAAACACCGCCGCTTCCAAATCCTCGTCATAATTATCTATATCACTGATAAGTGCTAAATTATCCATATAATCAAGGAATGTAGCATTTTCGTTATTTTCTTCGTAATTTGAAGCACCGTTTATAAGCTCGTACACATTATCTATGCGTTCTTCGCCTTTTTCATCGGTTTCAAGAAAAGCACGATAGAGTGATTTTTCAAACACTTCATTTACAAGGTCACCCAAGGAGCTATCTTGAGAAAAAGCACGTAATTCTTCAATAAGATCGAAAAACTCCGCTGCCGATGCATTGACAGAATCCCTGTTATTTCCGATTGCTTTAAGCATGCTTGTGTTTTCTTTTTCAGCCAAGGCGGAAATTTTATCAAGTGTTACCTTTCCTATTTTTCTTGACGGTGTATTTATAATTCTTTTAAGGCTGATATCATCATCGGGATTCTTTATAAGCCTTAGATATGCAATCATATCACGGATTTCTTTTCGGTCATAGAAGCGAAGCCCCGAAAGAACTCTGTACGGAAGTGCTTTACGCATAAACACTTCTTCCAAAATTCGTGATGACGCATTTGCACGGTAGAGTACCGCCATATCGTTGTAGCTGTAGCCGTCACGCACCATTTGTGCTATTTTTTCCGCAATAAAGCTTGCCTCTTCATATTCGTTAGCCGCTTTATATACATTAATTTTTTCGCCCTCGCCTTTATCCGTCCAGAGCTTTTTGCCTTTTCTGCCGCAATTATTCTTAATCACGCTGTTTGCGGCATCAAGGATATTCTGCGTTGAACGATAATTTTGTTCAAGGCGTATTACCATGCTTTCGGGGAAAGCTTTCTCAAAATCAAGAATATTGGAAATATCTGCACCGCGGAATTTATAAATACTTTGGTCGTCGTCACCCACAACGCAGAGATTGCGGTGATTTCCCGAAAGCAGAATTACCAGCTCGTTTTGTGCCTTATTGGTATCCTGAAACTCATCCACAAGTACATACTTGAATTTATTTCGGTAAAATTCAAGCACATCCTCATTTTCCTCAAAAAGCCTTACGGTTAGCATAATTAAATCATCAAAGTCAAGGTCGTTTGCAATCTTTAACTTGTGCTGATAAAGTGAATACACACGTGCAATCTGTTTTTTTCTGTAATCGTCCGCATAGTCAAGGGCATAGTTTTCGGGAGTCAGCAAATTATCCTTTGCATGTGAAATTTCACTCAAAACACTTCTTGGCGGAAGCTGTTTTTCATCAAAGCCAAGCTCCTTAAGACATTCTTTAACAAGGGATTTCTGGTCATCGCCGTCAATAATGTTGAAACGTGTATCATAGCCTATGCGGTCAATATCACGGCGCAGAATCCTTACACAAGCAGAGTGAAAGGTTCTTACCCACATATCATTTGCAACAACACCGATAAGACTTTCCACACGCTGCAGCATTTCACGTGCGGCTTTATTTGTAAAGGTGATTGCAAGAATATTCCATGGAGAGATACCTTTTTCTTGAATCATATATGCAATACGATGCGTTAGAACTCTCGTTTTACCGCTTCCTGCACCTGCTAATACCAGAAGAGGACCGTTGATATGTTCAACGGCCTCTCTCTGAGGTTTATTTAACTTTTCTAAAAGCTCATTCATAGGTATAATTCCCCTTTGGAATTATTTTTTCTTTTTATTTTTTCATTGCTATTGCTTTCTTTACGTTTTCTGCAATATTTTCTGCGGAAAGTCCGTATTCTTTAAGAAGCTCGTAGGGCTTGCCACTCTTACCGAATACATCCTGTGTACCCACTCTAAGCATGGGAACGGGACATGTTTCGCAAAGAACTTCTGCCACTGCACTTCCAAGTCCGCAGTTAACGTTATGCTCTTCGGCAGTAACGATTGCGCCTGTTTCACGAGCCGCCTTTTCAATTATTTCACGGTCGATGGGCTTAATTGTGTGAATATTTACAACTGCCGCATCAATTCCGTCATTTTTAAGAAGCTCTCTTGCTTCTATTGCGTAAGGAACCATAAGACCTGTCGCAATAATTGTGGCGTCCTTACCCTCTGCAAGCTGTACGCCCTTACCAATTTCAAATTTATATGCATTCTCGTCAAAAATCTGCGGAACGGGAAGTCTTCCGAAACGAAGATAAACAGGTCCGTCATATTTAACTGCCGCTTCAACAGCCGCCATTGCCTCAACATGATCGGCAGGATTAATGATTACCATGCCGGGAATTGTACGCATAATTCCCATATCCTCAAGGCACTGATGTGTAGCACCGTCTTCACCCACACTGATACCGGCATGTGTCGCACCGATTTTCACGTTAAGGTGGGGATAACCGATAGAATTACGAATCTGTTCAAAGGCACGGCCTGCCGCAAACATTGCAAAGGAGCTTGCAAAAACAATCTTTCCCGTGCTTGCAAGACCTGCCGCTGTTGAAAGCATATTGCCCTCGGCTATACCTGTGTTAATAAATCTTTCGGGGAATTTTTTCTTAAATGTATCTGTCTTTGTTGATTTGGAAAGGTCAGCATCCATTACAACAATATCATATTTTTCTCCAAGCTGTGCAAGAGCCATACCGTAACTCTCACGAGTTGCTTTCTTATCGCCTATAGCCATATCTTTCACATTCCTTTCTTACTGGGCTTCAAGAGCGCTGAGAGCTCCATCAAGCTCTTTGATTGCCTGTTCGTACTGTTCCTGATTTGGTGCGCTGCCATGCCATGATGCCTGATTTTCCATGAAGGAAACACCCTTGCCCTTAACACTCTTTGCAATAATGATGGTGGGCTTACCTTTAACCGCGTGTGCCTCGTCGATTGCTGAGCGAATCTGGTCATAGTCATGTGCATCAATAGTAATTACATTCCAGTTAAATGCTTCAAACTTCTTATCAATGGGATTGGAATTCATTACATCTTCTATATTTCCGTCAATCTGAAGTCCGTTAAAATCAAGGAATGCTACAAGATTGTCAAGCTTGTAGTGTGCCGCAAACATTGCAGCTTCCCAAACCTGACCTTCTTCGATTTCGCCGTCGCCAAGAATTGTATAAACTTTAAAATCCTTACCATCCAGTTTTGCTGAAAGTGCCATGCCGTTAGCCGCTGAAATACCCTGACCCAAAGAGCCTGTAGACATATCTACACCGGGAACCCCCTTCATATCGGGATGCCCCTGGAGAATACTGTCCGCCTTACGAAGTGTAGCACAAAGCTCTGTGGGGAAAAATCCACGCTCTGCCAATATTCCGTAAAGGATAGGCGCACAATGTCCCTTGGAAAGAACAAATCTGTCACGATCCGCTTTTTTAGGATTCTCGGGATCAATATTCATCTTTTCAAAATAAAGAACTGCCAAAATATCTGCTATTGAGAGGCTTCCGCCGGGATGGCCGGAAGCGGCGTTGTATATACCTGTAATAGCATGCTTTCTTGCTTTATACGCATGGATTTTGGTGGAATTTTTCATTTAGACAATCACTCCTATGTTAAAATTAATTACTTTCTTCTAAAATTGCATTGTAGGCTTTTTCAAGCAAAAACTCAAGACGCTGTGTATCATTATTAAGATACAAATAGCCAATCAGTGTTTCAAAGCCTGTTGCCATACGATACTCTGTAACATCGGCGTTCTTAGGCGTAGTGTTACTTTTTGCATTACGCCCCCACTTAAGGACACGAAGCTCATCTTCGGTAAGATGCTCCTCTATGGCGTAAGCACTGACCGACTGGGAATGGGCTTTAACAAAGCCTACTGCTTCCTTATGCATTACTGTAACGTGGCGATTCCCTTTTTCAAGCACCTTTGTTCTGATGAAAAGATCATAAACCGTGTCCCCGATATATGCAAGAGCCAATGGGCTGTATTCCCTGGGATTTATATTATCAGCTTTAAACAGCATATAACTGCTCCCTTACTTTTTTACTTCTCTATTTTCCATTTTACACCGTCGGGTGTATCCTCAAGCACAATTCCCCTTGCCTTAAGGTCATCACGGATTTTGTCCGCCAAAGCCCAGTTTTTATCTTTTCTTGCCTGTGTTCTTTGGGCAATTAATGCCTCTATTTCTTCGTCGAGGCTTGCCTTCTGGATGTTCTTGAGAAGTCCCAGCACGTTACCAAGCTCAATAATTGTGTCCTTTGCGAGCTGAAGCTCTGCTTTATTGGGTGACTGCATTGTATTGGCATAACGAACAGCTTCAAAGATTGCAGAAATAGCATCGGCAGTGTTAAGGTCGTCCTCCATGGATGAGATAAATTTATTCTTATAACCTTCCATTGCTTCCTTAAGTTCTGAATTTGCTTCACCTTCAGGGGCGTTATTCATTAAGAAATCAATGTTGTCAACACAATTGTAAATTCTTTCAAGACCGTTTTTTGCGGCATCCATAAGCTCATCACAGAAATTGATGGGGCTTCTGTAGTGAGCCGAAAGCATAAAGAAACGAATTACTTCATAGTCATACTTTGCGGCAATATCACGTACTGTGAAGAAGTTGCCAAGAGATTTACTCATTTTTTCATTATTCACATTTATGAAACCGTTGTGAAGCCAGTAGTTTGCAAAAGGCGTGCCGTTTGCACAAACGCTCTGTGCAATCTCATTTTCATGATGAGGGAAAATAAGGTCAAAGCCGCCGCTGTGAATATCTATAGTATGACCGAGGTATCTGTTTACCATTGCCGTACATTCAATGTGCCAGCCGGGTCTTCCGATGCCCCAAGGGCTTTCCCAACCGATTTCATCGTCTGTTTTACGTTTTTTCCAAAGAGCAAAGTCCATTGGATGATGCTTTTTATCATCAAGCTCCTTGCGGACACCGCTCTCTAAGTCCTCAAGAGGCTGATGACTGAGCTTTCCGTAGTCCTTGTAGCTTTCAACGGAGAAATATACGTCCCCCTCTACCTCATACGCGTGACCCTTCTCAATAAGGGTAGACACGGTTTCAATGATGGCATCGATATTTTCCGTAGCTCTGGGATGGACAGAGGCCTCCTTAATTCCGAGAGCCTTGGCATCTACAAAATACTCTTTTATATATTTTTCGGCAATTTCAGGAACGGTGGTTCCTTCTTCTCTTGCCTTATTTATAAGCTTATCGTCAACATCGGTAAAATTCTGCACAAATTTAACATCATATCCCCTGTATTCGAGGAATTGTCTCAGGCAGTCAAACACGATAAAGGGGCGTGCATTTCCTAAGTGAAAGTAGTTGTAAACCGTAGGTCCGCAGGAATACATCTTTACCTCTCCCGGAACTATGGGCTTAAATTCTTCCTTCGTCCTTGTTAAAGTGTTGTATAATTTCATAGCTATCACCTTTCGTTGCCATTATTTTTCAATCTTTCAAGCTCAGCAGTAAGCTTATCAATACGGGCACTCATCCGACAAAGCTCCTGGCTGACGGGGTCGGGAATGTGAATCTGATCCAGATTATCCACTCTTTTATCACCGCGTTTAACAACACGGGCGGGAACACCAACACAGGTACTGTCCGGCTCAACCTCACGAAGCAATACTGCATTTGCCGCAATCTTTGAGTTATCACCCACGGTAAAGGGACCTAAGATTTTCGCACCTGAGCCTACCATTACATTATTACCCAATGTGGGGTGACGCTTTCCCGTATCCTTACCCGTACCGCCGAGGGTTACCCCCTGATATATAGTGCAGTCATCACCGATTACGGTGGTCTCACCAATTACCACTCCGCAGCCATGGTCAATTAAAAGCCCTTTGCCGATAGTCGCTCCGGGATGAATTTCAATTTTGGTAAAGAACCTTGCAATCTGACTTATTAGCCTGGGAATAAATCTGAGATGACAGCGGTAGAGCATATGTGCAAATCTGTGAAACAGTACCGCATGAAATCCGGGGTACAGGAGTATTACCTCCAGTGCATTTCTTGCCGCAGGGTCACGTTCAAGTATTGATTTGATATCATAAATTGTTCTGCCCAACACATCTATCACCCCTTAACTACATCATTATATAATATTTTGTAGAAAAAAACAACCTTAATTTTTATAAAAATAATGTATTGCAACATTTGCAAAGAATTTTGCGGAGCCGCAAAGGCTTATGTCCTTTTGGCGGCAAAAGGACCAAAACCGCCGGGATGCCGAATTTCCCGGACCTTTAAACCGGCCTCGCGGGGGCGGCATTGTTTTGCCGTAAACTTGTTTATCTTACTAAGTTATATAATTCCGTTTTGAAGCTTCTACGGCTTTTGTGTCACCGAAACAGATTCGGCACCCAGCCTCAGCTGTTTCTAAATTCTGTCCACCTGCAAAGGAAACTGATGTGGACAGAATTTTGACAGTCAGCCTTGAAGCTTCTAAAACTACTTTGTAGACAAAAAATTAGTTTTTAAAATTTTTTATATTTTTTTACAGAATACGTTAATGTAACGTAAAATTCGTAAAATTATATGCTATAATGCATGCAATAAACTTATTAGGAGGTATTTTTATAATGAAAAACAAAAAATTTAACGATCAGTACGTAGAAAATTTCTGCAACAACGTGACTATGCTTCGAAAAAAGAATAACCTGACTCAGAAAGAAATGGCAAAAATCTGCAAAATTGGAGTTAAAAGTCTTTCTTTAATAGAGCATGGTACTCTTCCCCAAAGGATAAGTGCCGATGTTCTATTTTCTATACAAAGACACTTTCAAATCCCTGTACATAAACTTTTCGATACCGGCTTGATTTAAGATAGCAAAACCCGTTAAAACATTTTCTCAAATTGAAGATTTGCTTTAAAAATTTCGGTCTTTTTCTTTTTAAATGAAATTAATTTGTTTTTCCTTTAATTCATGCAATTAATATTGCTTTTTATATTGCGTTGTGTTAAAATTACTTCTTGAAAATTAAGTTTATTTACAAAGGTGATAAAATGCATAACAAGCAATTAGCACACAATTTCCTTTCAAAGGAAAAATTAAGGCAAAACTTTCTGTTTCTGATTGGTCCCATTATTACAGCTTTCGGAATCAGTGTATTTTACCTGCCGAATAAAGTAGTAAGCGGCGGCGTTTCGGGTTTATCCACAATTCTGTACCATATTGCACAGATCCCTCCGGGACTTTCCTTTGCCGTTATAAACATTCTTTTCCTGCTTATTTCTTTTAAGGTAATCGGAAAAGAATTCGTGGTGAAAACAATTATCGGTGCGGCAAATATTTCAATATTTGTACAGCTTTTTTCCGAGCTTCCCGCATTAACCGACGATATTGTTTTGGCATCACTTTTCGGTTCAATTTTGTACGGATTCGGTATCGGGCTGACGCTTCTTTCCGGTGGTTCTACGGGCGGTACGGATATTTTGGGAAGACTGCTTCAGCACTTTTTTCCGCATTTCAAAATCGGTAAGCTTCTTTTGATTGTGGATGCCATGGTTATATTAACCTCGCTTATTGTATTCGGAAACATCAACCTCACCCTTTGGGGCATTGTCGCACTTTTTGTATCAACCTTTGCCGTTGACTGGCTGATTCAGAAGCTGAACGTTTCAAAATTAGCTTTTATTGTTACAGATAAAGGACTTGACGTGGCAAAACTTCTTGTATCAACCTCCCCCAGAGGGGTAACGATTTTTGATGTAACGGGTGCGTACACCATGCAGAAAAAATCCACCCTTATGTGTGCTTTAAAGGAAAACGAAATCCCCGAATTTCAAAGAAAGATTTTGGAAATAGACTCAGACGCTTTCATTATATTCTCCGAATCACAGCAGATTGTAGGCAATGGTTTCCATGTATACAGGTAATGTTTTATGAAAGATATTGAAGTATTAAAAGTATATAAAAGCCACTTTTCGGGAGAAAAGCATCTGTACAGGTATAATATGCCCTCTGATGAGGGATTATTGATTTTCATAGCATCCGGAAGCGGAAAATGCATACTCAATAAAAGGAAGTATACGTTTTCAAAAAACACCGTCATCTTTTGCATTGGTGATTTTCTGTGTTTTAAATGCTCCAAAAGTATTGATGCCGAAATATTTGCCGTTCATTTTAAAGTAACGGACGCCGAATCATTTAAAGATGAATACAGCCTCAATAACGCTGTTTTCAAAATTTATGACAGTAAGGCTTTCTGCGATTGTTTTGAAAGTCTGCACCTTGACTATATACATAAGCGGTACAAGCAAAGAAGTTTGGTTTCTTTAACACTTTGCCGTTTGCTTTTCCTTTTATCAGATTTAAAGGATGAAAAAACCTTAACGGATGCGGTAATTTCGTCGCTCGCAGAGGACATTCATAAGGACTTCATTCATGGAAAATTTGACGTGTCCACTTACGCTGACCGTGTGGGTCTGAGCAAAGACAGACTATCAGTGATTTTTAAGCAAAAATATTCCCTTCCTCCATACAAATATCAGTTGATGTTAAAAATGGACGAGGCAACAAATTTACTGATGCACACTAATTTACCCATAGGCAAAATTTCTGAAATACTTGGGTTCTCCAACCCGCTTTATTTCAGCAGTGCGTACAAAAAGCAAACGGGAAAAACACCCGGTCAGGTAAGAAAAAACAAACAAGCAGAATGAGTATGTAAAATACTCATTCTGCTTGTTTGTATAAATAAAATTACTCTTGTAATGATACAAGAGTAATTTTGCTTTACAATACCTTATTCAAGAAATCAATAGTCCTTGGGTGTTTTGGATTGGAGAAAATTTCCTCGGGTGTACCGTCTTCAAGAATAACACCGTCGTCCATAAACAGAACACGGTCTGCAACCTCACGTGCAAAACCCATTTCGTGGGTTACAACAACCATAGTCATACCGCCCTTTGCAAGCTGTTTCATAACTGCAAGAACTTCGCCAACCATTTCAGGATCAAGGGCACTTGTTGGCTCATCAAAAAGCATAATGTCGGGTTTCATAGCAAGAGCACGGGCAATCGCTACACGTTGCTTCTGTCCGCCTGAAAGCTGGGACGGAAAGCTGTCTGCCTTGTCGGAAAGCCCCACTGTTTCCAAAAGCCCCATTGCAATTTCCTTCGCCTCGGCTTTTGACGCCTTTTTAAGGTCAACCGGTGCCAACATAAGATTGTCCAGAACATTCATATTCGCAAATAAATTAAAATGCTGGAAAACCATACCTATATTTTCCCGTACTTTGTTAATATTAATTTTTTTGTCATTTATGCAAAAATCTTCAACAATTATTTCACCTGAAGTAGCACTTTCAAGTCTGTTTATACAACGCAAAAAAGTCGACTTTCCTGAACCGGAGGGACCAATAATACAAACCACTTCGCCTTCAAGGATATTTGTTGTAATGCCACACAGAACTTTGTTTTTCCCGAAACTTTTTGTAAGATTCTCTATATGTATTTTAACTTTATTGCTATCATTTACGGTCACGGTTAAGTCTCCTCTCCAAAGCGTTTGCTACCTGCTGAAGTGCTAAAATAACCACAAGATACATTACTGCAACAATAGCCCAAATTTCAAAAGATCTGAATGTAAATGAAATAACATTCTGCGCCTTGTTTACAAGTTCCGGGAAACCTATAACAGAAAGGATAGATGTATCCTTCAAGGTTATGATAAACTGGTTTACAATACTGGGAATCATATTCTTTATAGCCTGAGGAAGAACCACACGGAACATAGATCTCCAATACGAAAGCCCCAAGCTTCTTGCCGCCTCCATCTGACCGGGATCTATCGACTGAATTCCGGCACGTATAATTTCTGACATATATGCACCGCAGTTAAGTGCAAGACAGATTGTTCCCGCCTGTAATGCACTGAATATAACCGGAATGCCCATGTTTTTCAAACCGTACGGTATACCATAATAAACAAAAAAAGCAAGAACTATCATCGGCACACCTCTGATGAGGTTTACATAAATCGCCGACATAATTTTACTGACTTTATTATCAACCACACTGGCTAACCCAAAAATTATTCCCAATATACAACCGAAAAACAGTCCCCATAAAGCAAGAATTAAAGTCTGCCCCATTGCCGACAGCAAAAGAGGACCATATTCTCTGGCGAGTTCAACCATCGGAATACCCCTTCCTAAACAAAATCCAAGGGCATCGGATAACCCAACGCCCTTTAAGTTAAAACCTATTAACCAAGATATTTGGCAATTATCTCATCGTATTTTCCGTTTGCTTTGATATTCTTAAGCCCCTCATTGAATTTGTCAATGAGATCCTGTTTCTCGGAATCAAAAATTGCAAATCCGTACTGAGCAGGTTCATTCTCTGTTCCGTCAACAAACTTCATATCAAGTTCGCCGATTTTGATGTTGTACTTGAGGATAGGAGTATCATCAAGACAAGCATCAACCTGACCGCCCATAACAGCCTGATACATATCAGGAGATGTCGGGAATGTTACAACTTCAAAGCCATACTTGCCCTTAATACTTTCGGCGTACTGATTGCTCATTGTACCATTCTTTACCGCAACTTTCTTCCCCTTCATATCAGCAAATCCAGTGATGGAAGAACCGCTCGCAACTGCCATACCCTGTGTTGCATCATAGTAACCGTCAGAGAAAGTCCAGCCACTTGCCTTACGCTCTTCTGTTATTGAAGCACCTGCAATCATACCGTCTGCCTGACCCGCCTGACATGCCGCAATTGCAGCATCCCAACCGATGTACTGAAGATCATATGTAAACCCCTGGTCTTCAGCAATTGCTGCAAGGATATCCATATCAATACCAACGATATTTCCCTTTTTGTCCTGGAATTCAAACGGGCTGAATCCCTTGTCTGTTGCAATTACATAATGTGAACCATTGTTGGCTTCCTTTTCTGCTGTACAACCAATAAATGCTACGCACAACACAAGTGTAAGAATGAGTGCTAAAAACTTCTTCATTTTAAAATACCTCCAAAATATAATGTATCTATATATTATCTCAAAACTCAAAAATTGTCAAGAGTAATTATTTTTTTATCTCATACATCTGCACCCCGATTACTCCTGCAATTATCATTATAACCGCAAAAACAATCGGAGCAGATATTTTCTCCCCCATAAACATCGCACCTGCAATCACTGAAACTACTGTCGTAATGTTAGAAAACACAGTTGTTTTGGCTACCGGAAGATGTGTATTGGAATAGTTAAGAAACAAAAATGCCACTACGGAAGAAAATATTCCAAGATACAGTATTGAATAAAGATATGACGGTTCAGAAAAAGATTTTATCATTTCTGCGGGATTTGTAATATTTTCTAAAACAGCAATTATGACAAACGAAACCATACCTATGATTGTCATTGCGTACGTTCTTTCAAATGTAGAAAATTCTCCCGAAATTTTCCTACTGGTAACGTTATAGCCAACCGATGAAACTACCGCACCCATAAGAAGTACTGCACCAAGTATAGTAACCGTTCCGTCCGACCTCCCTGAAAGAACAGCAATTGTTACGCCTGTTACGGAAAGAGTTGCAAATACATACTGCATAGTTAAAGGCTTCTCGCCAAGAATAAATATTCCTGAAGCCATGGAAACTATAGGAATCATCGATATCATAATGGCAGAAAAAGAACTGTTTGTCATTTGTATACCGTAAGTCTCAAAAACAAAATACATTAACGGTTGAAAAAGGGACATCAGAACAAGCTTCCAAATGTTTTTCCCAATCTTAATTTTTATTTTTGAAAAGAGCATCACAAGACTCAACCCCAAAAACGCAACTATGTATCTATCAGCTATGACAGTCATCGGTGTTGCAGTTCTAAGAGCTATCTCCGTAAACATAAAGCTGAGCCCAAATATAATCTGTGCACCCAGAGCCGCTAACGTGGCAAAAATGGTTTTATTGTTTTTCATAGTTCTCAACTGCCTTCTCATTTGCTATATCATTACATTTTATCATTAATATAAATATCTCAAAAAGCATTTTGCGCCGACTAAAAGTCCTATCAGTCTATTATTCCATAGAGGTAATCCGACTCTTTTGTAAGTGAGGCGAAATTCTGTTGCCTTAGTGCTTCATACACAACTATTGCCGCGGAGTTTGAAAGGTTAAGGCATCTGGCACTGCTTATCATCGGGATTCTCACAGCACGCTCGGGGTGTTGCATAAGTAGCTTTTCGGGGAGTCCTTTTGTTTCTTTTCCGAATAGCAGGAAATCATTTTCCCTATAATTAACCTCGGTATATGCCGTTGGTGCTTTGGAGCTAAGGTAGAAAAACCTGCCGTCTTTATTTTTATCAAAAAAATCATCAAGATTTTCGTAGTACTGAATATTTAAAAAATGCCAATAATCAAGCCCTGCACGCTTAAGCTTTTTATCATCAAGCTGAAAGCCCATGGGCTTTACTATATGAAGCCGTGTTCCCGTTGCCGCACAGGTTCGGACAATATTGCCTGTATTCTGCGGAATTTCAGGCTCCACTAAAACTATATTTACACTCATTTGTTACTGCTCCTTAAAATTTCGTCCTTCATTCTGAAAAATACGCCTTCCTTCACTCCCGAAGCACATATTGTCACGCTTTTTCCTCCGCACATATCCATAAGAACCTTGAGAGGCGTAAGCCCTGCCAATATTATATCTGCACGGGATATTTCCATGCCTTTTATATCTTTTCGTTTTTCAGGAGGCGTTGAAAAAATGCTTTGATAAATCTTTGCCACGGATGCATAGGGAATTTTCATTCCGTCAAAGGCATCGATCCCTAAATTTTGTTTTTTGTAAAGCATGGCAAGCGCCCTTGCACTTCCTCCTATTCCGTAAAGGGGAAGCCCTTCACACTCGTCAAGCCAGTCTATACCGCCTATGTAGGAGGAAACATATTTATAAAGATGCATCTGACTGCTTTTTCTGAATTTTTCTGTCATTATCACAGCACCTAAAGGAAGACTTACGCAGTGTTTAATTTTTCCGTCCTTAACAAGCATAATTTCAGTGCTTCCACCGCCCGTATCATATATTACGCCGTTTTCAATCCCTACAGTTTCACGCACGGCAAGAAAACTGTAGAAAGCCTCCTGCTCGCCGCTGATTATTTCAAAATCAATTCCCGTCTTTTCCTTAACTCTTGAAAGGAAAAGCTCTTTATTCGCAGCATTTCTGAGTGCCGCCGTAGCCACCGCGGCTATGCTGACGCACTTATATTCCTTTGCCTTATCGCAAAAGTCACACAGTGCATCTATCACACGATTCATAGCGTTTTCCTTAAGGAAATTATCACTGCTCATTCCTTCGCTGAGGCGGACAGTGGCACGCAGTTTCTGAAGTGTACTCCATGTTCCGTCTTTTTCGATGGAATTTATATTCATACGCACCGAGTTTGAACCAAGGTCTATAATTGCAAAATTGTAACTCATCTGAAATCCTCCCCCATTTTTTCTATCTCGTCTATGGATTCTGAAAGCGAATATATAAATTCCCTCGTTTTGCGGTTAAGCATGCAAAGCTGCATTGCCTCTCTCACCCTCTCCACAAAAAGAGGCGATAAATCCTCTTTTTTCATGGCAGTGGCAAGGGGACACATACCCCTCCCCCTTATATCCATAATGATTTTCAGCTTGTCCCCTCTTTTTGCATAGGGTACGAGGGGGAATATTCTGCACGAAAGCGGTCTTAATCTTCTGTCGCACTTACCACCACAGGTGAAGAAGTCCACGCTTTTTCCGTTATCATATGTAAAATCAATATCCTGAATTTCGCCCCACGATGGCATGGGATTATACATCACCCGCTCCTCCGGAAAAAGATACATTCCCGTCACTTCGTCGGTAACGACGCAGCACGCATTGTCACACAGTTTTCCGCAATCAATCTCAAGCGGGGTGACATCTTCAAGCAGCTTATAAAGCTTGGTATAAAATTGTTTCGGTGTAAGTTTGATTTTCATTGTTGCTCCTTTGTTAAGTCTTCCAAATATTCATCTGCCTGTATTCTCGATTTGAAAATTATAATTTCCCTGTTTTTCTTATATTTATCAAGAAATTCATAAATTTTCGGCAAAACATTGTGAGGGAAATCCTCTATTTCTTCTTTTAACATCGGGTCAAGTTCGGCATCTATCCACGGGACATCATAACGGGCTTTCCCCAACCTTGAAATAGCGCCCTCTAAGCACACCTGTGTGGGCAAATCAAATAAAAACACTGTATCGCAGTTTTGAATCCTTTTTTCTACAGTTCGGCTGTAATTACCATCAATAATCCACTCGTCCAATTTTAAAATTTCAGATAGAATTTTATCATATTCATCTCTTGAAATATGCGTTCTATCGGGTTTATGCCATATTGCATCTAAATAAAACAAAGGTAATCCGGTACATTTGTTCAATTTTTCAGCAAAAGTGGTTTTCCCCGAACCGGGGCATCCGATTACTATTACCTTTTTCATGTTTTACCTCTTGTATTGATATTTGATATGCCTTATTTATAAGGCATATCATGTTTAGATGCCAACTTAGCCTCCCTTGCCTAAAGGGAGGTGTCAGTCGCAGACTGACGGAGGGATTCTTTTACAGCACTATCAATATACTGACAAACTCCCTCAAAATTTCTATTTACCTCGCTATTAGGTATTCTAATAACCGCCAAGTTCCTTTGTTCAATTCTTTCTGTCCTGATTTTATCTTTTAACAATCCTTTTTCTTCATAGTGTTGTGAACCATCAAGTTCTATGATTAATCTGGCACTATGACAATAAAAATCGACTATGTAGTTATCAATTACTTTTTGTCTTAAAAATCTAATAGGATAATTTATCAAGAAATCGTACCAAAGATGTCGTTCTTCTTTTGTCATATTCTTACGCAAAGTTCTTGCGTTAGTTGTTAAACTGGTATTATGTTTTCTGTCCATATTAAAACCCCTCGCCACTTCCTAGCCCTCTCCCTTTAGCCATTGAAGGATTATCTGAACCCGCCTGGAATAGCTGAAAATAGGCTTTTTCTGCGTTGTCGGTCTTGAAATACACAAAGTATTCCTTCACCCTTCCGCCTTGAAAAATCTCTATTTTGAGCTATTTCAGGTTCGGAGAATTTTTTGCAAACTATTTTTCTGCCGATACAAGGCAAAAACGAAGCCCATACTGTCGTATTGGCAAGGCTTTTAA
>JAZNYX010000051.1:0-38942 GCA_045594665.1 Clostridia bacterium
TTTGGTACAATATTAGCATAGCTTGTAGCCGGTACCACGGCATGATTTACAAGTTATGCTTATTTTTATTATAATGAGAAGGTAATGGTCTGACGGCACCTCCTTGGAACCTTGCGTTCGTAAACGAAAGTGTCAGCCGCCTTCTTATTATAAAGATTCGATTAAGCAGGTTGTTCCTGTTTCTTTAAGAAACAGCGTTCGTGTCACTAACCAAAATGAATCGTAATAAGCCTGTAGCGGAAACATTACACATCTTAATTTAGAAAGAAGGAATGTTTTATGATTAGTGTTGGTATTGATGTATCCAAAGGTAAAAGCATGGTTTGTATTATGAAACCCGGTGGCGAAGTGTTAAAAACGCCTTTTGAAATGCTTCACTCTATGGAATCAATACTCCATCTCGTTAAGCTCATTAACTCCTACGAAGAGGAAGTTCGTGTCATTTTGGAAGATACCGGACACTACCACTTACCCGTGGTAACTCTGCTTGTTGAAAAAGGTATCTTTACCTGCTGCGTAAATGCCTTGCGAATGAAAAAGTTTTGTTCTCAAAGTATCAGACGAGCAAAAACAGATAAAATTGATGCTGTTCGCATTGCTCAATTTGGACTTACATACTGGGATGAACTATCTCCCGTAAAGCCACCCGAAGATGTTTATCAGGAACTCAAACTGCTTGCACGACAGTATTATCAGACCGTTTCTATGCTTGTTAAAGCCAAAGTAAATTTAAGCAATCTACTTGACCAGACTATGCCTAACATCAAGGATTTGATGAACGATAGTCCCGGCAATCACAAGCTCACGGATTTTGTTAAACGTTATTATCATTATGGTCACATCCTTGAGATGGGAGAAAAACGCTTTATATCTGATTATTGCAAATGGGCAAAAAAACAGGGATACCGTGTATACGAACGTTTAGCAAGTGAAATTCTTGCCGTAGCTCAAAACGGTATCCCTGTGCTTCCAAACTCTCCTGTCACCAAGGCTGTAGTTGTAGAAGCTGTACGAGTACTTCATGAAATCGAAATATCTCGTGACACCATTTTAGCACAAATGCAAGAACTTGCCAAGTCTTTACCAGAATTTTCTGTTATCAGAGAAATGCCTTGCATCGGTGATACACTTGCACCACGTATTATTGCTGAGATTGGTGATATCCGCCGATTTAAAAACAAACATTCTTTAATTGCTTATGCAGGCATTGATGCACCACCTTATCAATCAGGAGCATTTAATGCTACGGAACGTCATATTTCCAAGCGTGGTAACAGTTATTTACGTAAAACCGGATACGAAATCATGCAATCTCTTATTCAACACAAGCCCATTGGCGATCCTGTTTATGATTTCATTAGCAAGAAACGTCTTGAAGGTAAGTGCGGAAAAGAAGCTATGATTGCTGGGTTGAACAAGTTCCTACGCATTTACTATGGTAGAGTCACCGAGCTTTACAAAGAAATTAACGAACAACTGATATTCGGCAGTTATCTCTGATACATATTGTCTATTTTTTGAGATAGTCATACGGCTATCTCTGTTTGCTATGCAATTCTTTACTTTAATACTTTATTAAATTTTTTCATTTTACTTATTGACTTTATTTAGCAGGTTTCAGTTAATTTCTGCAGAGATTATAACATATTTTTACAAATATTGCAATACCCGCACTAATATATTATATATTCCTGTAACCCTTAATTCAGGTTTTGTTAGTCTTCCTGTAGTTTCAGGATGAATCTATCCTCAGTTCAGGAAACAGGCAGTAGAATCCTCTGGTGCTTTTAGGATAGGTTACATAAAATTGTGCCAAACCAGACAATACACACTGCGTTTTTTGTTTTCAGCATAGGACAACATATTATCTATCTTATAATTTTTATCTTTATTTTTGGCAATTCCCAACAATATTTTGTAGCTAGCATTCTTATAACAAAAACTGTCAACATTGCAAAAACAGTACCAATAGCTTTTTCTTCTGTGACAATCCTTATGCAATAGTAGATTACACTTCCAACAATAGACGCAAGAGCATATATATGTTTTTTAAATACATATGGAGTTTTGGAAACCAAAACATCACGAAAAATTCCGCCACCTACACCCGTTGTCATACCCATAAGAACAGCTAATAAAATTTTATCTGAAAATCCTGCTGCACATGCTATCTCTGTTCCGGTTACAGTAAAGGCAGACAGACCTATTGCATCAAATACATTATTTATCTTTTCAATTCTTTCTTTTAGCATCTGAAAGTGCTTCCTGTTGATATAAGCAACAATGAAAACAATTATTGCAGTTATTGCTGCAATAACGAATATATAAGTATTTGAAAAAATCAACGGAGGAGTATTTCCAATAATAACATCTCGCAACAGGCCACCGCCTACAGATGTTATCACTCCAAGGAAAACAACACCAAAAATATCAAGTCCGCAGCTAACACCTATCAATGCACCTGAAATAGAAAAAGCTATTGTGCCAATTATCTCCATAGCTGTCATTATAAACTCATTCATGTTTTTCACCTCTTCTTTAGTATATTAAAGAAAATTTAAAGGGTGCAATTATTACAAACTGCACCCTTGGTATCAAAGTCCCATTTCTTCTTTTACCTGTTTAAAGCAATCAACGATATAGAGAATATCTGCCTCGCTAAGTGCTGCGGAAAGCTGAGTTCTTATTCTTGCCTTTCCCTTTGGCACAACTGGGTAAGAAAATGCAACTACATATACACCTTTATCCATCATACGCTTTGCCATTTCCACAGCTTTGTGTTCATCATAAAGCATTACTGGGATAATCGGTGTACCGCCATCCATTACATCAAGTCCGATTTCCTTTATTTTTTCTGCAAAGAGCTTTGTATTGGAGAACAGTTTTTCACGCATTGAAAGATCATTTTCTATAATCTCAAGCACCTTTAACGAGCCTGCGGCAACCGCAGGTGCAAGGGTGTTGGAGAAAAGGTATGGTCTGGAGCGCTGACGAAGAAGGTCAATTATTTCCTTTCTTCCTGATGTAAAGCCACCTGACGCACCACCAAGGGCTTTGCCAAATGTACCTGTTATAACATCTACTCTGCCGCTGACACCGCAATGTTCGGGTGTTCCCCTGCCTGTTGCACCCATAAATCCTGCCGCGTGGCTGTCGTCCACCATAACAAGTGCGTCATATTCATCGGCAAGGTCACAGATACTTTTAAGGTCGGCAACAATACCATCCATAGAGAATACACCATCTGTCGCAATAAGTTTGATGCGACAATCCTTTGCCTCTTCAAGCTTGCTGCGTAAGTACTCCATATTGTTATTCTTGTAACGGAATCTTTTTGCCTTGCAAAGCCTGATTCCGTCTATAATGCTTGCGTGATTAAGCTCATCGCTTATAACGGCATCCTCCTCTGTAAGCAGAGTTTCAAAAAGACCGCCGTTTGCATCAAAACATGAAGAGTACAAAATTGTGTCATCTGTACCGAGAAATTTACTAAGCTTTTCCTCTAAATCCTTATGTAGTTTTTGTGTTCCGCATATAAAGCGCACAGAGGAAAGTCCATAACCATATGTACTATAGCTTTCCTTTACAACTTCTATAATCTCTTTATTGTTTGCAAGTCCGAGATAGTTATTTGCACACATATTTATAACTTCTCTACCATCGTTAAGGCTTACCTTGGCACCCTGCGGTGAGGTTATTACCTTTTCATTTTTAGTAAGTCCCTCTTTTTCTATATTTTCACAAGTTTCCTTAAAATATTTAATTGCTGTTTTCATTGCTTTCACTCCTTAATTTAACGTTGACCAATCAAGAATAACTTTACCACTTTTTCCGCTATTCATTGCTTCAAAGCCTTTTTCGTAATCTCTTATATCCATACGATGTGTAATGATATTTGAAATATCAAGTCCACCTTGAAGCATAGCTGACATTTTATACCAGGTTTCGTGCATTTCTCTTCCGTATATGCCTTTAATAACAAGCCCGTTAAAAATGATTTTCGACCAGTCCACCTTACTGTCACTTTTCAAAAGTCCGAGAAGTGCAATCTTTCCGCCGTGAATCATATGGTCAATCATTGTATTGAGTGCAATTTCACTGCCTGACATTTCAAGACCTACATCAAAGCCTTCTTTAATTGAAAGCTTTTCCATAATATCCGACAAATCATCCTTTGCAGTATTGACGGTGTACTGTATTCCAAGCTTTTTGGCAAGCTCAAGTCTTTCATCATTAATATCGGTTATAACAACACGTCTTGCACCTACATGTTTACATACCGCTGCTGCCATAATACCAATAGGACCTGCACCCGTGATGAGAACATCTTCTCCAGTAAGGTCAAATGAAAGTGCTGTATGCACTGCATTTCCAAAAGGGTCAAAAATTGCATACATTTCCTCAGGGATATCCTTTTCGCATCTGCGAACATTTTCCTGCGGAATAACAAGAAACTCAGCGAAAGCACCATCTCGGTTTACTCCGACACCTACAGTTTCTTTACAAAGATGTCCGTTTCCGGCAAGACAGTTTCTGCATTTTCCGCAAACGATATGGCCCTCTCCTGAAACTATATCACCAACTTTCCAGCTAGAAACATTTTCTCCTACTTCAACAATTTCTCCCACATACTCGTGCCCAATAACGCGAGGAGTCTGTATAGTTTTCTGCGACCATTCATCCCAGTTATAAATGTGTAAATCTGTTCCACATATTGCAGTTTTATGTATTTTTATTTTTACATCATTACTACCCATCAATGGTTCGGGCACATCCTCAAACCATAAACCTCTTTCGGGATATTTTTTTACAAGTGCTTTCATTTTGTCAATTCCTTTCCGATAATTGTGTTTTCAAGTTGGTTGATAAAAGCTTGTGTTTCTTCTGAAATTTTTCTTTCATCATTTAAAAGATAGCCTATAATGTAAGCCTCTGCACTTTCAAACGGAACACTAACAATATCACCTCTATTAAGTGCAGATGGCATTATTCCTGTTCCTATTGTATAAGCATTTGTAAGCATAAGAACATTCATCAGTGTGGCCCTGTCACTTATTTCTATATGCTTATCTACATACGCTATATCCATTAACTCCTCAGTAAAAAATGAGGAATTATGCTCGCCTTGTTCGTATGATACATAGGGATATTCTTTTAAATCAGTAGTTGTGAGGCGGCTTGAACTTGCTAAGGGATGCTCTTTTCGCAAAAAAATATGTGGAGATGCGATTAAAAGCTTTTCAAAGGTTAGTTTCTTGTTTCCAAGGTAACGCTTCATTACCTCGTAATCGCCATCTTTAATAGCAATTACACCAATATCACAATGTCCTGTTTCTACATCACGAATAACATTATATGTTTCAATTTCCCGTATCGAAAAGCGATAGCTTGAGAAGTCATTCTTTTCCAAGAAATTGCCGAAAATATCTGCAATAAAATCATAGTGTTGTGTTGCTATATAGAGCCTTTTTTGAATATTTCTCTTAGAATATCTATCCGCAATAAAATCATGACTTTCGCAAATATGCGTTGCATAACTTATAAACTCTTCACCTTCATCGGTTAGATAAACGCCATTACCTGACCGCTCAAAAATCTTTATTCCTAGCTCTTTTTCTAATTGTTTAACACTTATAGATAAGGAAGATTGTGCAACAAACAATTTCTTTGAAGCTTCACTAAAAGAACCTGTCTTTGCAATTTTCATAACATATTTACATTGCTGAATGGTCATTTTGTTCCCTCCTAACATAGATTGATAATTCTAATTATACTTTATTTTATAATTATTAGCAAATATATTATATCTATGGTATACGTTCAATATTTTTAATATTACAAGCAAAAACAACCTCATATTTCAGAGGCCGTTTTCAAATTTAACGTCTATAATATCCTCGATATTTATTTTTTCACCGTCAAACACAGCTATTTTTTTGTTTTTGTCAATCCTTGTAACCGTTCCTGTTCCCGCAACATATTCTCCGCCTTCTTTTCTTGAATCAGGAACAAAATATGTTATCTTTGCTGTAACAGCATTGTTTTCTGATAAGAATATCAGTTTTGCATCAATTTCATCTTTTAAATATTCATCAATTTCTTTTCTCACAGTGGTTAACCGTCCTGTTTCTTCTATTGCATCTTCATATCCGGTTAATGCCGCAAATGGTGTAAACTGTGCCGCACGATTGATTGCGGGCATTCTTTCATATACTTTTGATTCGTGATGAGGCATATTTATAATATCATCATAACCATTCATAAAGCTTTATGCCCCCCAATCTGTTCGTTACGCTGTTTTGCAGTAGCCTCTTCAAAAAGGTTGCTTCCCTTAAGAACTGCATTTTTTCCGAATCGTCTTTTTAAGTCAAGAGTTGCCTCCTGAAGTGCTCTTTCTTTTTTCAGAAGTTCATCCTCATTCTTTCTGTCCTCTTCTTTCTTATCATAGTCAGTAAATAGGTCAAGCTGTTCGGGAATATTGTCTTTTGGAATATCTTTTTCATAAATTATATGTTTAGCTTCAATAGTTATTTTTCTAACAAGGAGCGTCTTGTCAACGATTTCATCATACAAGTCTAAAACGGCTTTTGTTATAACCCTTGAGGAAGAAGTATATCTTCCGATATTTGCAGTTCCGTGTCCGTGCTTAGGAATTTTTCTTCCATAGTGGTCTGTAGTTATTTCTCCCTTGTATGCCCTGTTTTTCAACAAGCTTTCCTTATCATAGCCGATAGTTATAACAATCTGGTCGGTTACGATTCTTTTTTCAAGCAAATCAAAAGAAAGAAGCTCCAGCATTTCCCTTACAACAAGACGAGCATCCTCGACTGAATATGCACAATGAAGCACCTGCCCTGAGCTTATGCTTTTACTTTCGGGCTTATACTCTTTTATCATTTTCATTGTGCAGGGTTCATAGCCCCATGCGTGGTCTATAAGTAATTCCGCATTTATTCCAAACATTTTATATAGCTTTTCTTCGCCGTAAGGAATTTTAGAAAATCTTGCAATATCACCCATTGTATATAGCCTATTTTCTTCAAGTTTTCTTGCATATCCGTTACCGACTCTCCAAAAATCAGTGAGAGGTCTGTGCGACCACAATTCTTTTCTGTAAGACATTTCATCAAGCTCTGCAATCCTTACTCCGTCTTTATCGGCAGGCATTTTCTTTGCCTTGATATCCATTGCTATTTTTGCAAGGTACATATTTGTTCCTATACCTGCAGTTGCAGTTATTCCTGTTTCTTTCAGAACGTGCTTAATCATTTTTTGTGCCAGCTCATAAGGCGTAAGCTTATATAAAGAAAGATAATGGGTGATGTCAATAAACACCTCGTCAATGGAATACACATGGATGTCTTCTGATGCTATATATTTAAGATAAATATTATAAATCCTTGCACTGTATTCAATATACAACGCCATTCTCGGAGGTGCAACTATATACGAGAGTTCAAGTGAAGGATTATCTCTAAGCTCCTCGATATTGTATGACTTTCCATTAAGCATTCTTCCGGGGGCATTTATCCTTCTATTCGTATTTACGCCATTAACCTTTTGTATAACCTCAAATAACCTTGCTCTTCCGGGTATGCCATAAGATTTAAGCGCAGGAGTAACGGCAAGGCAAATTGTTTTTTCTGTTCTGCTTTCATCAGCTACTACAAGGTTCGTTGTCAGCGGATTCCTATAACTCAATTTTCTGTGGAACGAACTTTTTGTTGAAATCTCGCAGAGAAATTGAATTGCATTAAGCAAATATGTCCATTTTTTATGCATGGTTCGTGGTGTTGCAAAGTTCCGCACATTATAAACAATATTAGAGATTTTATAAAATCTGTCAAAAGTTTTATAAAATCTCTTTTGCTTTTTATAAAACTAATGCCGATATTTCATAAAGGTTGCTTGATTATTTATAATTTCAGTATAAAGGTTTTATAATTCCTTCCGTAATCTTTTATAATTTCAGTTCTGGAGTTTTATAATTTATGTCCTACCCTTTTATAAACAGTTGCCAATGTTTTATAAAAGATGTCCATTCTTTTATAAAAACTGTTAGAAATGTCGATTTGACAATATTTGCATACTTTTATATAATATAAGTACCAAAAAGGGGGGTGTATAGGTATGCACTTGAGCAAATTAATGGAAAAATATCCTAAAATAGATAAAAGGTTAAAAGAACTAAAAAGAGAATTAAAATCCTTGTCAAAAGAGGACTTGGCTTGGGTGTTAAAGGGGTTTTTACCACCCGAGAATAAGGAAAAACCAACCCGACCATTAACAGATTATGAAATCTTTATAAATAAGTATGGCTTAAAACCTGCCTGCCCTCACTGTGAAAGCCGATTATATCAGCCACATGGATTGGACGATTATGGAAAACCCCGATATAAGTGCAGAAATTGCGGGAAAACTTATACCATAATGACAGGTACTTTTGCAGATAAATCTACATTCCCCCTACCTGTGCAGATTGCAGTAATTAACTATACTTTAATGGGGTTATCCTTATCCGCTTGTCGGCGTAATTTAGAAGTTGACTACGGGTGGCATACCTCAGAAGGCACAATCTTGCTATACAGACATAAGTTCTTAAAAGCCCTCTTAGAACACTACGGAATGCCTAAACTATCGGGTGTAGTTCAGGTTGACGAAACATATTTCAGGGAAAATCAAAAGGGCGCAATGGAACTTGTCAATGTTGCACCGACCGCAGTAAAAGTGAGAAAATCCCGACTTGAAAACACACATATACCTTCCGAACTTGGGATTTTTGGACCAGAGTTTGCCTGTGTAGTTACGGGGATTGACAGTAATGGCTATGTTGTCGCAGTTCTGTCGGGTTTAGGGAAAAGCAGTTCTCAAATACTTGAAGATTATTTCAGTGATTATTTAGGGGATATAACCTTCTTGTGTAGTGACGATTATGACGCCTACACTCGGTATTGTGATAATAATGGTATTCCGCACTACATACAACCTTCTGATATGAAGAAAATAGTTAGAAAAGAGCAAAAAGACTGGGCAGAAAAGCATAGTGGGAGAGAATTGGCAGAAGAAACAATCCTTAAAAGATATTATCAAACACAAGGGCTTGACAGGGTGGAAAACTACGGAAGATTAAGTTTTGCAGAGTTTGAGAGATTAAAAGACGATAAGCATTTGACATTAGATAACATTGACAGTTTTCATATTCAATTAAAGCGACATATCAACAAAAACTTGACTGGTGTTGCTACTGTGTATTTGCCTTTATATCTTGCTTTATATGTATTCAAGCATAATTGGAGTATCAGCCACAACAAGCAACACCCCACTTCCAGACATGACGCTGAAAACATACTCATTGACTTACTGCTAAATAGAGGGACAGCATACCGTAGTGAGGATATAAAGGGTGGGAATATCCTTGATTATGTAAAGCCCACCACCCATTATATAAACAATCTGCAAGAACTAACAGAAGAAATGAGAAAAAAATCAAATGATATGGGCTTTACTTTTGACGAGAATGACAGATTGCTCACCTTTAACAAGAGAAAATATTTCAGGAATTGCGGAATAACAAAATTAAAGCAGATATGCAAGGAATATCATATAAAAGGCTATACTGCCGTTGACAGTAAAGAGAGATTGGCAAAATTAATCTGTGAACTACCACAAGTCAATGACATTTTTCTTGGACTTGTTGCCGCAGACCACTTGCACTCACAATTTATGGAAGATATACAACTAATGATACAACAAGCAAAAGAACTTGACTAGATCTCAAAAGTGTCTTTTATAGGTGTCGGTTTTTACCGGAAGATTTTCCGACCGCAATTTTTTTGTTGATTTTACCACTTAAAAACCATATTTTTTTGAAAAATTAATAAGCATAAAGTGGTAAATGGTCAAAAGTGTCGGTTTTTCCTTCTTCGGGGATATCCACCAAAAGGAGATAACCACAACAGGGCGCTTTGCTGAAAATTTGCAAAATTGTTGACAATAGGGTGTATTTTTGCTATAATTTAAGCAGAACATAGAAAATGAGAGGAGCAATAAAATGTTTGTAGAGGAAAATATTAAAACTAAGGTTATAAAAGAATTTGATGTGGCTGTATGTGGTGCTGGATTTGCAGGCATATCTGCCGCGCTTGCGGCCGCAAGGCAAGGCAAGAAAGTAGCACTTTTTGAAAGACAGTTTATGCTTGGAGGACTTGCTACAGCGGGGATCGTAACAATCTATCTTCCCCTTTGTGATGGATATGGGCACCAGGTGTCATTTGGTATTGCCGAGGAGCTTTTTCATTTATCTATCGCTCATGGTGCAGAGGATAGATATCCTGATAACTGGTTTGATAAAAACGGGTCGAGAGGCGAAAAGGATAAAAGATTTGAAGTTCAATATAATCCGCAGCTGTTTGCCATACTCGCAGAAAAATTATTGATAGATGCAGGGGTTACGATACTCTACGGTACATATGCAGTTGGAGTTAAGCTACAAGACAATAAAATATCACATATCATCACAGAAAACAAATCCGGAAGAATAGCATACAAAGTGAAAGCGGTTGTTGATGCAACAGGCGATTGCGATATTGCTAAATTTTCAAATGCTCCTACAGATACTTTCAAACAAGGGAATATACTTGCTGCATGGTACTATTCTTTGGGAAAATCGGGGTACAAACTGAATATGCTAGGATATTGCGATATTCCTGAAGAAGAAAAAACAAAAGAAAATGCAGTAAAACCACTTATCAGCAGAAGATTCAGCGGTCTTGACGGCGAGGAGCTTTCTGAACAAATGTGTCTTTCACATCAATCAACATATAATGATTTTTTAAAAAAGAGACAGAATGATTTTGAATTGATACCGGTAACAATAGCCACAATACCACAAATAAGAATGACTCGAAAGATAGTTGGCGAATATGTTCTTTCGGATAAAGAAATGCATACATATTTTGAGGATTCTATCGGTATGGTGTCAGACTGGAAAAAGAGAGGCCCTATATATGAAGTTCCGTTTAGAACCCTTTACAATTCAAATGTAAAGAACCTGATTTGTGCAGGAAGATGTACCTCTGTAAATGAAACAATGTGGGATATTATGAGAGTTATTCCATGTTGTGCTGTAACAGGACAGGCTGCAGGAACTGCGGCAGCAATGACTGATGATTTTTCTACACTTAATGTAAAAGACCTTCAAGAAGTATTAAAAAATAGCGGCGTAGTTCTTCACGAAAAAGAAATTCTTTAAAAACAGGTGGTATCTAAATTATTTAC
Source organism: Clostridia bacterium (assembly GCA_045594665.1). Lineage (GTDB taxonomy): Bacteria > Bacillota > Clostridia > UMGS1883 > UMGS1883 > UMGS1883. The sequence continues at coordinate 11,278 of JAZNYX010000051.1, forward strand.
TGATTTTACAATAGTTTAACACTTAAGACAACAGAGAGTATTTACAACAAAGTTAAAACAAATAGCGATTTTGTTGGGTTTTCATTAAAGATTACAATCCTAAACAATCAAGAAAAATGAGATTTGGGTATGATTTTAAAAGAAAATCTAACTGATTGGTGTCAAGTTGTTGGGATAACAACAAAAGACAATGTTCTTATTGATTAATAAAATTATGTGTTTAGATAATCGGGCAAGGTCATAAAACCTGCCCGATTTCATTATATCAAAAATTAATTTTTATGCGAAATCTCAACGAAAAAATTATTCCACAGAAAATAAAGTTATAGGAGCGGATTAAGGTTTCTTTCTAAACATTCCACACTCGCATAAAAGCTTTTCAAATCTATACAAAGGTAATAATGCTGCATTACTTCCACCTCCACTCAACACTTATTATAACCAAACTATATAAATCTTGTCAAGAACATTTGTTCGTGTAAAAAGCAAAAAAATATAGACAGCCTTTGCGACTGTCTATAAAATTATATATTTTTCTTTAAACAATTTGGCCTCACAGCATAACCAAAACCACTGTTGGTTGTCATAACTACATTGTTTGCACCGCTTGCACAATGAACAACAAGTATATTACCACTTGAATCCTTTCCTACAATAATTCCGATATGCGAATCATCAGAATACAGTGCTAAATCTCCGGGCTCTGCTTCCGACCACGATATGCGTGTGCCTTTTGAGGCTTGGTTTGCTGCACCGTGCCCTATCTGAGATTCTGAATAACCGGAATTATGAAACACCCATGTGACAAATCCGGAACAATCAAGACCAAAGGGTCTGACTTTACCTGTGCTATTATTCCCCTCAGCAGTAACACGTTTCAGCTTTCCCCATTCGGGATCCCAACCAATCGCAGAAGATTTTCCGCCCCAAAAATATGTAACCTTTCCAACAAGAGAACAAGCATTATTTACCACTTTTATACGACTCTCAGACAGCGAACCGGAAATTGATTCTATTATTTCATCCACAGTAGAATCAAATATGCCAATACGGTTATAAACAAACTTCCCAAAATAGTAACAAGCCACAATGGAATAGATTCCCAAAAGCCTGCATCTTCTATAGCATCTTCGATTGAGTTAGGCAACAAAACTGCTGCACCACCTAAACCACCTAAGCTTGTTGCTATCTTGCTTACAATACCACCGCAAATTGTGAATATTGTAGTCATTAAATCAAGTGCATATGTAACGACAACTTTAGCTGCAACGAACCGTATAAAATGCTTCAAGGCATATTCGGGCCGCTGAAAGTCACGGAAAGATGCCGTGCTCTTAAATATCGACATAGCAAAAAAGAGAACAAGCAAGCCAAGTCCTATTGCCTGCAGTCCTCCGTTGATATTCTGCACAACCGTCCATACCGTTCCGCCTTTGAAATTTTCAGGAGAGGTAGTTACTAAAGTCCATATCTCATTCATTTTGCCATTCCATGTTGCAAAAGCATTTTCAAGATTTGCAACAATCCAGTTATCTGACAAAAACACTCACCTCCTTAATACAAAAAGCCACCACTTTTTACAGTGATGGCTCTCTAAATATTATCAGTATTTACTTATATGATTTACAAAGTCCTTCTAACAAAAAGAAATCATTACATCTTTTAGCAAGTGCTGTTGAATTACCTTTTTCAAGCTTATGCTTATGTAAAACCAAAGCATTTTTTCTTATTTTGTCTTGTATAGATTTTATATAACGATACTCAGAAAGAAGCAGGTTGCGATACCTTAAATCTTTTTCCTTGCTTATATCAACATACATACACTCTGACTTTGGAACAGGAAACATATTGTTAAGATTTATAACAGCATATTTTTTCACCTTTATAAAGTCAAGCTTTTCTGTCATTGTTTCGTGCTTTGGCTTAAATGACGATAACGGTGCGAAATAATCCACATCATTTACTTGTAAAACTATCCCTATGTATTTTCTCTCATTTCGTTGTCCCGGTTTTTTGTTAAGAAACAAATGCGGAGCATAGGGAGATAGGTAATTTATATACTTGCTATTAATTTCAAAGAACTTTATATTGTCCATAGTTTTTTCTCCTTGCGTACAACAAAAGGGCAAGCACACTTGCCCTCTGTTACGCTCGCCTTCAGAGTAGCGAAACACTCACTCTTAACTTTCTTGATTTGAGCCAAGAGAAGCTCTCTAAATAAGTTTCTCATTTCGGGCTGAGATACACCCACTTTTAAAGACCTCCACTTATTGGTAGGAGCTCTCCTAAATAGGACTTCCGTCCTATTGTTAACAGTATATGCCGGAAAGATAGCTTTGATACATCCTCTCCTCTACTTGTATTGTACTATATGCTTTGTCGAAAGTCAAGAGCTTAATATTCATTTTTTATTAAAGTATTGTATCGAGAATTTCCTTTGCAAATGCAATAATTACACCGCCGAAGAATGTAAGAAATCCGTTAGCTCTCTGTGAAGCATCGTGAGATTTAAGAGAAAGACCAATCTGCACAATACCAAAACCAAGAAGAATCATACCGATAGCCTTTATTGCCGAGAAAATAAAGGTTGAAAGATTGTTGATCGTTGCAAGCGGATCATCGGCAGCAAACGCTGTGTTTGAAATCACAGCAAGTATAACGCCGGAAACCATAAGAATTCTTTTTGCAATACGAAGTACCTTTGTTGTTTTCTCAATTTTCATATTTGTTTTCATTGTTTTCGTTACCTCCATTATTATTTAAAGTTTCATCAGGAAAATCTATTAACTCGATAGAGCTTCCCTTAATTAAATCCATATCAATAACCGTGTCATCTGAAATCGGTAATTTAACCGACAGATTCTTTCTGAAGTATTTACCCTCTTTGTTATGAGTGTAAGGAAGATTGCCTCCGTCTTCAGTAAATTTGATATTCGGATGTGATAAAATATCAAATTTTTTATCCATAATAGGTCTTTCGCCACGAATAAAAATAAGTGCGTTGCTGTTATCAACCAAACGCACTTCATCAAGAGCAAGAAGCTCACGCCCGGTGTTCTGATAATTTGTATTACTGCTGCCGTGCGAACCTCTTGTTATTCCTCTTGTTCTTGTATCTATTGTTTCTTTGCCGAGCATCTTTGATATGTATTCGTGCGTTGACTGCTCATTACCGCCAAGATAAAGCATTGTATCGCAGTTGCCGACTAAGCTTTCCCAACTATCTTTGAAAAGAGCTTTTAACTGTGCCATATTCTGAATAATAATGCTTACGGAAATCCGTCTTGAACGCATTGTCGCAAGCAGTCTTTCAAAGTTATCAGGAAGGGCAAATAGTGATAGGTAATCCTTTGATATTATCGCTGGATTTTCCCCCACTCCACACCGTGCATGCGACTTTCACCGCACACGGCGTTCCATCGATTCTTCAAGTCCATAATTATACAGTTCAATAACAGAATTTATATAGGAAACAAATTCGCTGATTTTCTAAGTGTATTGATTTTTTCTTTCTGTTTTATATCAAGTTGTAATACAGAAACGTAATACTGTATTGTTTCTTGCGTTGTGGAGTGAATCAATGTGTGAACATCATCATCTACAAGTACGAGATTTGAATAGTTATCTTTGCCACCTTGCTTTCTTGGAGTTTTATGGTGACAATGAATAAATCCAATTTCTAACGGTTTCTTTGTGACCGCACATTTACCTTGTTGAGCACAGTATAAAGCTAAACGATTGTTATTTAGCTCTACACTTTCTTCTCTTAATGGATTTCGCATAAGGTAGTGTAATATGTTAATGTTCACATTCTCTAAACGCCTATGTATCATTGTTCTACCGAGAACAGTATACCGATTAACTCCACGACTAAGAAATAGCGGTGCTTTTGTTTGGATATATCCCATTGGAATTAGTGGTTGTCCATTTACAAAACGCATTTGTTTACTTTTTCCGTATCGTTTCTCGATATAAATAGGTAATTTGTTGCCCTGCATTTGCAGGCGTTCTTTCAATCTGTTTTTCAATGTTCGATTAAGACCAAAGGCTATTATTCTCATATCTTTGCTGATATGTGTTGCGTACTGATAGTAGTTGTGAACTCCTGACACATACGCATTATAGTTATTAATCGCTTTGTATTCTTCTCTTGCATTATCAGGTTTTTCAATTCTTTTAGCAAGTTGGCGTGATTGCTTTTTCACATTTCTGACTGCTTTATCCGACATATGGCTTTCAACTGCATATTTGTTTTTGCCGTTGCTTTTCTTGCCTTTGCGAATAGCTTTCATTTTGAATCCGAGAAAATCCGAGTATTGCTTTTTCAGATTGATAATTTTTGATTTTTCATAGCTTATTTCTAAATTAAGTCTTTGTTTCAACCAATCTTTAGTAGCAATAAAGATTTTCTCCGCATCACTTTTCTTGCGACAGAATATTTTGAAATCATCAGCATATCTAACAATATAGCACTCTTTAAGATTTGATTTTTTACGAAGCATTTCATACTTCTGATTTTTGTCTATTACACCATTATCAGAGCGTGCATATTCTTTGCAAATTCTTGTTGGTATATTTTCCCATTGACTGCTTATCCACCAGTCCAATTCATTTAAAACAATATTGGAGAGAAGTGGCGAAATGATACCGCCTTGAGGTGTTCCCTTTTCAGGGAAACCTATTCCTGCAACTTCTGCTTTTAGCATTGAAGATATAATGCTCAGAAGTCGTTTATCTCTGATTCCGATTGTCCACATCTGCTTTAGAAGTTTCCCGTGATTCACATTATCAAAGAAGCCTTTGATGTCAATATCTACGACATAATGTAAATCCCTTTTCTGTATCATCGCATAACATTGTGCTATTGCTTGTTCTGCACTACGATTAGGGCGGAACCCATTATTCCTTTCGTGGAATTTTGCTTCGCATATGGGCTCCAAGACTTGGAGAAAGCATTGTTGTATTAGTCGGTCAGCTATAGTAGGAATTCCAAGAGGTCTTGTTTTACCTGAATCTCCTTTGGGTATTTCCTTTCGGAGAACAGGTTGCGGATGATAGTTATTCAGCCTTTTCCTGATATAGCATACGAGAGCTTTATTGCTGAACTTCGACAGATAACGGATTGTTTTGTTATCCGTTCCCGCCGTTTTACTTCCTTTGTTCTTACTTAGGTTGCGGTATGCCAACAAAATGTTTTCTTCTGACACAACAATATCAATAAGTTTTGAAAATTGCTTTCCTCGCTTACTTTTATCATATAAATTGTCAAACACATTTTGTATGTCATAATACTCCGCATTACGAAGTTTTTGTTTCTTTTTTGCTTTTGTTATTGTCATAGTCGGCATTACTCCTAACGAAGTGCCTTTCTTAGTCTTACTCGAACCTATAAATTACTGTATATTATTTTTCTTTTATAAATCGACTTGCGGCTATCCCTCCACCGTATTATCTACGGTTTCAAAGGTACTGTGCCGCTACTCTCAGTCAGATAAAATAAAGTTCCCTCAAAGTCCTTTTTCAATTTGCTTTGTTTCCTTTATAACGCTTCATTGCTCACAATAGCTCAGCGTTCTGACCTTTCCACGTTCCGATATTCCTATCTTTACATATATCCTTAGGTGTCCTCTTTAAGCCAGCGTATTTTTGAGATGTATGCGTTAAGTTCTTTAAGGGTAATGAGTTTATGTATGAATGAACCTTTGAATCCAAAGGTTTCTTTTAATAAATCTTCAGCATAAAGAAGATTAGACGGTAGCGAAGTATATATGACAATATCTTCTTCTGTTTTTACAGGGAAGAAAAAAAGCCTGTGCATATCTTTAGGATTAAGATGCTGCATCAGGCTTGTATCTTCTATTTCTTTAATATCACCAATGGGTATTTTATATACATCGCTGTAAAGCTTTGTAATAGCTTCATCGGGAATGATTTTTGTATCTCGTATTACACTATCTTCACTCAGTCCCGTTTCTGATTTATATTTTTCCGCTTTCACTTTCTGAGAAAAATCTATATACCCAAGATTCAAAGCGGCATCCAAAATTGACTTAGCCATGAAAACCTCTCCTTTTATTATCTTCGCCTACTATTGCTCTGACCGTGTTATAGTCATCCTGTGACAAGTACGGTTTTACACTTTCAAGAGTAAGGCGGTTATTTTTTATATGCCACACGGCATTGTCCACAATATGAACATTTCCCGTTACACCTTTGCTTCTTAGATGGTCACGGATTACATTTGATTTTTGTCTTCCGAGTATCATTGATGAAATAACTTCATCGACTACCATCTGCTCAACAAGAGGAATTACTTTGTCATTCGATTTTATGAGAGTTTGATGCATTACACCTTTAAGAACCCTTGCAACCTGAAACCGAACCTGTTCCTGCTGTTTTGCCGGAAACACATCAATTATTCTGTCAATGGAATCAATAACACTCTTTGCGTGTAATGTACCATATACAACATGTCCCGTTTCAGCAAGTGTAATTGCATTTTGTATTGTCTGAAGCTCTCTCATTTCACCTACAAAGATAATGTTGGGATTTTGCCTCATTGCAGCTACTGTTGCAGTTTCAAAGCTGTCAACATGGATACCGACTTCTATCTGTTCGATACGGCTCTTAATCGGTTTATGTATATATTCTATCGGTTGCTCAACAGTAAGGATATTTTCTGCACGTTCTTCATTGATACTGCGAATAAGTGATGCAAGCGTTGTGCTTTTTCCGCTACCCGTTGTTCCGACAACAAGATAAAGACCGGAAGTTATCCAAGCGAAAAGTTCTATTTCCGGAGGCAAAAAAAGCTTCTCAAGCGGTAATATTTCATCGCTGAGAAGCCTTATAGCAACATTTATTCCGTCAAGACCGAGATAAATGTTTATTCTGAATCTTCTGTCATTAAATTTAAACGCTCCGTCAATGGGATTCATCCTTTTCCTTTTACGAAGTTCCTCATAAGAGCTTAATATAGTTGGAATTTCAAGTTCGATAAAAGAATCAATTTCATCAAGATGAACTACCTGCTCGAACTTCTCTAAAGTCCCCTGAACTCTTAACCATCCAATTTTATTCTCCGTGATATGAATATCCGAAGCATTTCTTTCGATGGCACTTCTTAAAATATCGTACACTTACACCACTCTCTTTCTTTTTAAAGTCTATGTAATATATTCCAAGGAATAGGAAAGGAACAGTTTATTATTCTACTTCCTTTACTATTCTTTGGAAATTAAACAATTCAATATGTTTTTATAAAAACATTTAAAAAAGTTCTGTTTTCTCAAAATCTCGCATATACTTTCATGAGCAAAATATAATTTTCTTCCCAAACGCCTTTATAAAGCCATTTATCGACATTATTTTACACACAAAAACGGTTACAACCATCTTTAATTTAAAGCATAACCTGTATCCCCCACACGGATTTCCCGACGGCGGAGCTGTGGGAGCAAGCGGAACGATTGAATGTACACTTAACCTTAAAATTGCAAAAAGAATTGAAAAAGAACTTAAAAAAAAGGGCTATACGGTAATCATGACACGCACGGGAGAAGATTCCCCAATATCGGGCGAAGACACCATCTCAAACAAAAAGCACAAGGATATGTACCGAAGGCTTAATATAATAAATAATTCGGAGGCGGATTTATTTGTCAGTATTCATATGAACAAATTCAGCGATTCACGTTATCGGGGTGCGCAAGTGATATATTCGGGTAATTTCACCCAATCACATAGTGTGGCACAGCTTATACAGGCAGAGCTTAACTTTCTGCCCGAAAACGTCTCAAAAAGAACACAGCTTAAAGCTCCCAATTCAATTTTTCTTTTGAAAAAGGCAGAGATTCCTGCCGTGATAGTAGAATGCGGTTTTCTTTCCAATTTTGAGGAGGAGGAGCTTTTGGGCACGCCCAAGTATCAACAAAAGCTCTCGAAAGCCATAGTAAAAGGGATAGAAAAATATTATAATAGCGAAAGGAAAGACTCTCAATTATGAAAATTTATGTAACGGACAAATACAGAATAATAACCTTCCTGCTTATATGCTCAATAATAGGATTGGGTACATATCTGGCAAAAACTCCCTCCGTTCCTGCATCTTCTCAAGGCAAAATAATACCTATCTACAGTGTTTCGCGTGACGACGGGAAAATTGCAATTACATTTGACTGTGCATGGGGAAGCGACGATATATACAGCATTATCGAAACGCTCCAAAAGCATAACTGCAAGGCGACGTTTTTCGTTCTGGGAAGCTGGGCAGAGAAAAATCCCGACGCCATAAAAAAGCTTGCGGCATCGGGGCATGAGATAGGAAACCACAGTTATAATCATACTCATTATACCACGCTCGGCATAGGCGAAATTCTTTCCGACATACAAAAAGCCAATGACGCAATTACTAAATCGGGAGCACCCTCCCCCACGCTTTTAAGAGCGCCGTCGGGAGATTATAATAATGACGTTATCAACGCTTCAAAGGAAGCGGGTATGGAATATATACAGTGGTCGGTTGATTCCCTTGACTGGAAAAATCTTAACTGCGAAGAAATGCTTGAGCGGATTATTCCCAAAACACAATCGGGGGATATACTGCTTTTCCATAACGATACCGCCCACACCGCCGAAAGCCTTGATCGGATTTTAGCCGAGCTTGAAAAGAAAGGATTTTCCTTTTTAAAGGTCAGCGATTTAATTTATAAGGATAATTATACGATTGACCATACGGGGAGACAGCACCCTGCGGCTGCACCCACATCGCGCACAAGCTAATTGAAACATTGTCACACGCGAATATCATATAACAAACGGTCAGAGATTCTCTTTTGAGAATCTCTGACCGCTTTTAAGTCGAACAAATTATTATTTTTTTGTTTTAAGTATCATATTCAAAATAGTACATTCTATTGGTATAATGATGATCCATATTCAAAACCAAAAATTAAATATTTGAGTGAATGAAGTATAATATTTTTGTTTCAACATCAAAGAAATAAACATCGTAGTTATCATATTTATCCGGACAATTTTCATACGTTTCGCAAGTATCTTCATTTTCTATATAAAAATAATCTGATGTGTCAACACTCTCATATCTGAAATCATATTTATCCTTATATTCTTGGAACTCAACCCAACCTTTGAAATTTTCAAAATAACCTTTTATCTCCTCCACATCTTCATCTGTCACAGGTTTCAAATACTTGTTTACTTTTAACGCTTCAAGGATGTCATCATTTTTGGGGAAATAATATTTACAGTAATCTGTAAAATCCTGAAAACCTTCGCCGTAATAGCAATCCGAATCTTCATATTTCGGCAAACTTGCAATAATGGGATCTTCAAAAAGTTTTGAAAACAATTGATTTGCTATGTTCACAAGCAAGAACAATAAAACTAAAACAGATGATAAAACAATTAAAATTTTCTTTATCATATGAACTCCCCTTTGATTTGAAAATCTCTGTCCGTTTGTTACTAATTTAATATTTTAAACTCAATTTTGGGATTTTCAGCATGAACATCATCAAAAACTTCAAAAATATTATTCATATATTCTTTAAGTTCGTTTGGCAATGAATTAATTCCTTTAACAATTATTTTTGTTTCTTCAAAGCTGTAGTATCTTAAACAATCCCAAAGTGCTGATAAATTTTCTCCGTAATAATCCGGAAAATCAAGTTGTTCTTTTATTGCTCTATGTATTTCTCCTAAATATTTACAATCTGAAAAATCTATTTCTATAACTTCTTGCATCATTATCCCCTCCTATACAACCTCACAAAAAGTTTGGTAATGGTTGTATGTTAGATTTCAAAACATTTGTTCGCCTTTTGTTATATTGTATCATACCATTTGACGAAAATCAAGTCTGCTTTTCTTTTTTTATTTCTACAAATCCCAACAAAATAATAAAGGAAAAAAATATTGATTATTCCCGAAATTTCTGTTAAGATATTTTCAGGGTGATAAAGAGTGAAAAAGTCTAATATTTTTTCTGATAAAATTGATATAGTTTTACTGGTGAGTGTGATTCTCGCCTCTGTTTTCGGTATTCTGATTATTAACAGCGCCACATTTGCTCTTGACGCGCATTTAAAATATGTGGCGGTACAAAGCATTGCCCTCCTTTTGGGAATCGGTGCAATGACGCTTACCATATTCTTTAGTTACAAGTACATAGAAAAGCTACGCTATTTCATTTTTCTTTTAGGAATAGGGCTATTGATTTTGGTGCTTGCAATGGGTAAGCTTTCAAACGGAACTCAGGGCTGGCTGGTGTTAGGTCCTGTAACGCTTCAGCCCTCGGAAATTGCCAAGGTGTGCTTTATTATAACCCTTTCAACCCACCTTGCAAAAAAACATGAATCTGTTAACAAACGCAAAACGTTATTAGGACTGCTTTTGCATTTGCTCTGCTATATGATTCCCGTGCTGCTTCAGCCCGACTTTGGCACTGCAACGGTTTTTGCGGTGATATTTGCATTCGAGTTATTTTTTGCAGGCATATATAAAAAATATATTGCAGGCGTATTCGCCTTAGGAGCTATCGCCTCACCCGTGATATGGTTCTTTCTGAAGGATTATCAAAGGAGCAGAATTATAACTCTTTTCTTCCCCGAAAGCGACCCTTTGGGCGGAGGCTACCATGTACTGCAATCCAAGCTTGCCATAGGAAGCGGCATGATTACAGGCAGGGGGTATCTTGAGGGACCGCAGACACAGTCGGGCTTTCTCCCCGAAAAGCAAACCGACTTTGCTTTCTCAGTTTTGGGAGAGGAATTGGGGCTTATAGGTGCAGTTTTTATCACTGCATTGCTACTGATTATCGTTTACCGCTGTTTTGACAATGCGAAAAGCTGTTCCCACGACCCCTTTGGTGAATTTATTTGTATCGGCGTAGGCTCAATGATGTTTTTCCACATAGTGGAAAATATCGGAATGTGCCTTGGTATTCTTCCCATTACGGGAATTCCGCTTCCCTTTATCAGCTACGGCGGAAGTAATCTGGTGACCTGCTTTATCGCTATCGGGCTTGTTCAGAATGTACGCATGCGAAGGCGTGCTACCAAATTTGATTTTATGGAATAGACGTGAAAGGGGATGTAAAAAAAGTCCAGACCACAAAAAGGCGATAATAATACGGATTATAGGCAGTTGGTGCTTGCCAAAACATGTTAATTTGGTTAAAAATCTCATTTTGTTCGATTTTTTTTTTTTTTGAAGCCTTTTTGTTACGAACAAACTTCGCCACTCGACGTACCCACGTACGTCTTCGGGTAACCTAACAATGCCCAAGCGTGGGCATTGTTAGCTCAGTTTGTCCGTTCTGAAGCATTTTTTCCTATCCCCTTAAAAGAGGGTGAAAAAATCGTTGATTTTTTCACCCTCTTGTTTTATTCTAATTCAAATGCGCCCGTATAAAGCTGATAATAAGTTCCCTTTTGTGCAATAAGTGCATCGTGGTTTCCACGTTCAATAATTCTGCCACGGTCAAGCACCATAATCACGTCGGAATTTTTAACCGTTGAAAGACGGTGCGCAATAACAAACACTGTCCTTCCCTCCATCAGCTTATCCATACCGCGCTGAACAATTTGCTCGGTTCTGGTATCTATGGAGGAAGTTGCCTCGTCTAAAATCATAACGGGCGGATCTGCAACAGCTGCCCTTGCAATGGAAATAAGCTGTCTTTGCCCCTGGGAAAGGTTTTCACCGTTGTTTTCAAGAATGGTATCATAACCATCGGGCAAACGACAGATGAAATCATCGGCACCGGCAAGCTTTGCCGCCAAAATACATTCTTCATCGGATGCATCCAGCTTACCGTAACGGATATTATCCATAACGGAGCCTGTAAACAAGTTCGTTTCCTGCAATACAATGCCTAATGCACGCCGCAAATCAGATTTGCGGATTTTTTCTATATTAATGCCGTCGTAGCGGATTTTTCCGCCCTCTATATCATAAAATCGGTTAAGCAGATTGGTAATGGTGGTTTTTCCTGCACCTGTAGCACCCACAAACGCAACCTTTTGTCCCGGCTCCGCATACAAAGAAATATTGTGCAGGACGTTTTTTCCTTCTTCGTAGGCAAAGTCCACATCAATCATACGCACATCACCTGTAAGCGCTGTATAGGTAACTGTTCCGTCATGATGAGGATGCTTCCACGCCCATTTACCGGTACGCACAGCCGATTCTGTAATATTACCGGCTGAATCCTCTGTTGCATATACCAATGTTACATATCCGTCATCAGATTCCGCTTCCCTGTCAATAATTCCGAAAATTCTTTCTCCGCCGGCTATTGCCATGGCGATAGCATTAATCTGCTGTGCAACCTGATTTACGTTGCCGGTAAACTGCTTTGCCATATTCAGAAAGGGTATCATAACATCAAGAGTCAGCGCTCCCACACTTCCGGCTATCAAAGATGAAATTCCGATATTCGGAACCTGCGACAAAATCAGCACACCACCCATTGTAGCAATAACTACATAGAGTACGTTACCTATATTCTGAATAACGGGACCGAGAATGTTAGAAAACGCATGCGCCTTAAATGCATCATTATACAGTTCTTCGTTAACTTTCCTGAAATCCTCACGACATTCGTTTTCGCGGTTGAACACCTTGACAACCTTTTGTCCGTTCATCATTTCCTGAATGAAGCCTTCGGTTTTACCCATGGATTTCTGTTGACGCATAAAGTATTTTGCGCTTCCCTTGCCCACTGTTTTGCTGATAAAAAGCATAGCCGCAACCCCAAGCAGAACAATCATGGTCAGCCATAAGCTGTAATACACCATAATCCCGAACACGCACATAAGCAAAATTGCCGACTGAAGAAGCGTAGGAAGTGCATGGGAAACCAATTGTCTGAGAGAGTCAATGTCATTTGTATAATGGCTCATAATATCGCCGTGCTTGTTTGTATCGAAATACTTAATAGGCAGATTTTGCATTTTATCAAACATTTCACGACGCATTTTGTCAAGAAAGCCCTGGGTGATATATGCCATAAGCTGTGTATATGCCATAATTGCCAGGAGTGAACCGGCATACAGGCATCCTAATACTGTAATTTTGGGCAAAATAACCTTTGCCGCAGAAGCCCAGTCTCCCGATTTATACCACACGCCTATATCGGACAGCACCTGCTGTTGAAATATTGCGGGAAGCGAAGCCGTAACCGCAGACATTATAATACACACTGCCGTAAGAGGAATTAATACCGGGTATGTTTTTATCAGCATAGACACTATACGGACAAGGCTGCCTTTTTTGATTTTGGGTCGTTTATTCATTTGCATCATCAGCCCTCCCCCCTGTTTGCTGTTTGAAAATCTCGTTATAAATTTCACAGCGGTTTATAAGTTCTTCGTGGCTTCCTGTGTCGGATATTTTTCCGTTGTCCAGAACCACAATCAAATCTGCACTCTGTATGGAGGACACACGTTGCGCAATAATAATCTTGGTTGTTTCGGGAATAAATTCCTTGAAGCCTTTTTGAATGAGTGAGTCAGTTTTTGTGTCAACTGCACTGGTGGAATCATCAAGAATCAGAATCTTGGGCTTTTTAAGCAGTGCCCTGGCAATGCAAAGTCGCTGCTTCTGTCCGCCGGATACATTTACGCCGCCCTGCTCGATATAAGTATCGTAGCCCTTGGGAAACTGAGAAATAAATCCGTCTGCCTGAGCAAGTTTGCATGCCTTGGCAATCTCTTCATCGGTTGCATTTTCGTTGCCCCAACGTAAATTTTCCTTGATTGTTCCTGAAAAAAGCTGATTTTTCTGCAGTACCATGGCAACGTTATCACGCAGGGTGACAAGGTCGTATTTTCTTACATCAACACCGCCTACCAGGATGCTTCCCTCTGTCACATCATACAGTCGGGGAATCAGCTGTACAAGTGTGGATTTGCCGCTTCCCGTTCCGCCGATAACACCCACGGTCATGCCGGATTTTATATGCAGTGTAACGTCGGAGAGGGAATTTCTCTTTGATTTTTCGGAGTATTTGAAGCTGACAGCGTTAAAATCAATGCTGCCATCCTTTACCTCTGTAATGGGATTTTGAGGATTGGTCAGTGTAGATTCCTCGGAAAGCACTTCGCCGATTCTTTTCATGGATTCAAAGGACATTGTAATCATAACATAAACCATGGAAAGCATCATAAGCGACATCAGAATCTGTACCCCATAGGTAAGCATTGCCGAAATCTGCCCCACATCCAAGGCACTGCCCATACTCGAAATAATAAGCTTCGAACCGACAGTCAGAATGAAAATCATATTAAAATACATGCACACCTGCATCAGCGGATGGTTAAAAGCAATAATTCGCTCTGCTTTTGTAAAATCCTTGCGGATATTTTCTGCCGCCTTGCCGAACTTTTCTTTTTCGTACTCTTCTCTGGAAAAGCCCTTTACCACACGCATTCCACGGACATTTTCTTCAACGGATTCATTGAGCTTGTCGTACTTTTTAAATACTCTGCGAAATGCCGGCATAGCTGTTTTTGTGATAATCAGAAGCCCGATAATAAGAACGGGAATTACCACAACAAAGGTTGTGGCAAGAGCGCCTCCCATGATATATGCCATAATAACCGAAAACGTAAACATCAGCGGTGCACGCACTGCACTGCGGATGGTCATCATAAATGCCATCTGCACGTTTGAAACGTCGGTAGTCATTCGCGTAACCAAGGATGATGCGGAAAATTTGTCAATATTTTTGAAGGAATAGTCCTGGATTTTATCAAAAATATCATTACGCAAATTTTTGGCAAATCCGGCAGCTGCTTTGGCACTGGTATAACCTGCCAACGCACCAAAGCTTAGAGAGACAAACGCCATTGCAATAAGGGAAATTCCGATTATAAGAAGCTTTTTCATTTCCAGATCGGCTTTCATCTGATTTACAAGAGCCGCCGTCAAAAAAGGTATCAGACATTCGATAACCGCTTCACCCACCATCAGGCAGAATGTAATTATAGTCAGTTTCTTATTTTCCCTGACACATGCCAGTAATTTTCTTATCATTGTGATTCCCCTTTCAGATTGTTGTATATCACCAGTAAAGTTTTCCTAAGCTCTGCAATTTCCTGTTCGGATAACCCCTTTACAAGCCGTGTTTCACATTTTTTAATATTGGTGCGCATATCCTCCAATACCGATGAAGCCTTATCGGTTAGGCAGACGTATTTATCCCTGCCGATCACAGTCGCCGTCAAATATCCGCCGTGCTCCATTCTGGAAACAATCCCCACTACCGTAGGGTGGGAAACCTGGAGAAATTTCTCGATTTCCTTTTGTGTGGACTTACCACCGTGGCTGCTTACATATGCCATAACCCTGCTTTGAGCCATAGTAAGATTATGACTTTTTAAATCAGCGTCGGCACGTTGACGCATTTTATCATTAATTACTTTTAACAGATATCCGATATCCTTCTCTTTCACGGGCAATCCTCCCTCTGTATTATGTAGCACGCTACAGATTGTAACGCAAGTATTTTCATTTGTCAATAGTTTTTTGGCAACATTTACAATCCATTCAAATTTGTTTTATTCCATTTTTATATAAATACTCACCGAATTTCTAAGCGAAAGCACCGCTTACAAATTGTAGGCGGTGCTTATATTTTTAATGAAAATTTACTGAAAATGAGTAATTACATTAAGTGCTTTTGACGCAGTCTGAAGTCCCTAATCTGCGTTCCTACTAACAACTACCTCACTAATCCTTGGATTTATATGGTCACTTTCAACCGTGATAAGGTAATCACCATATGCAAAACGATAATAGCAGTAAGGAAAATCGTCGTTATTTAAATCATCTATAAACTCACATTTTCCAAAAATATTTTCAAGCTCTGTAATTGTATAAGCTTCTTTGTCCGGAGTGTTCAACCATTCGCTTAACATTGCAATAATATGATTGCATCGTACGTTTGGGGACACATCATCTGATTCATCACCATAGTTGTCATGATCATAAAACAAAAGCGATTCCAACGCATTGTGTTTATAATATTTCCCCCCGAGCCAATACTCTGCGGCAACTATTTCTCCATATACTTTTACGATTTCTTTTTTTGTTTTACCAATGCAATCCAACAAATCAAAGCTGTTATGCTCACTTTTTTTAGTAACTATAATAACAGATTGCGAAGATGCATTCCAACTCACATCAAAGCCAAAGCTTTCCGCAACAAATCTTATCGGCATAAGTGTTCTTCCGTTTATAATCTGCGGTGCGACATCTAACGTTTTTTCCTGTTCATCCAAGCATGCAACTGTACTGTCTATCGTAAGTTTAACAGTTTTATCTTCAAACTCTAGCATCGCAGTTCGTGTTAATTCATTCCACTCAACATTTCCACCCATTTTTTCAACAACAGCTCGTATCGGAACGAGTGTACGGCCATTTTGAATAACTGGCTGTTGGTCAAATTCTATTTTTTCGCCGTTCAACAATACATTAATTTCATTAGGCTTAAACTGTGATATATTAAGTGTTTTTAAGAAACCATCGCCCATGCTATAATTAATATTCAATGTATTTCCTACAATTTTCAGGTTATTTACCCAACCATAATCGGGATTATCTTCCCTGTATAGCTCATTGCCGTTTTTGTCGATAACAACTATATCCGGTCCGTAAGAGCCACTTATATAAATGTTACCATATCCATCAAATTCAAAACAATTTCCTATGCCGCAATTTTGCACAGTCCATTTCGTGTTCCCATTCTCTATGTTTATAGCGTGTAATGTTCCGCTTATAACTATATAAGCAGTGTTGCTATTTACATAGACATCGGAGATTGTTTCAGTTTCGTTATTGAACATTACTTTTTCTGTATTACGTTCCCATAAAAGCTTCCCGCCTTTATACGCTTTTATTTCAGCATGACCTTCTATCAGAAGACCGTCATATAAATTAGTATCTTCTACGATTTTTAATTTTATTTCTATATTCCCGCTATCAGTGTAAGCACAAACACCAAGCACGTTACTGCCCATAGCAATCAGCACGCACATTACAAACGATAATAATTTTTTCATATGCTTCTCCTTTTTAATCCGCTAACGATAAAAATAATCCACCAACAATGTTTATGCATAGCATAACAATAGTTAAAGCAGCTACAACTTTATTTGGTTTATTGCTTTTGCGCATTAATATAACCATTATCGTAGATGCCATAAGCACCATCATCATAAGCATTCTTACATTATCGGGCAGAACCGTTTTGTAGGGGTTTCCCCATGCCGCACCTCTCGGCAACGGCTGATACTCTTCTTCAAGACCCAGCATAGCAATTACAAAAATAACTGGAAGTGTCACAAGCGATATAATAAAGGCTGTGACGCTTTTTCCGTTTTCTGAATCTTCGTTCTTTTTTATATCTGATGAGGTTATAACAACCTCAGTTCTACACCCACAGTAATTGCAAAACTTATCTTGCTCAGACAATTTCGTACCACATTCTTTGCAAAACATATTTACACACTCCCTACCTCATTTTATGATTCTCATACAAAGTATAATTGGCTTCTTCTCTAGTTACATTTCCATATTGATTTTTTAAATTATAGTATGGCACATTCATTGCATTGCGTACAAGCTTGGCAATATTTCCACGGGTTGCATATGCTGTTTTATTGAAATAAATGCTCTCTGTTATTCCCAATTCCGTTGCAACTGCAATAAATCCGTTGGGGTATCCTCCTTTTTCGTCTGCTTCTTTCGTATAGCCCAACGAAGCTACTATCATCTTTATAGCCTGCTCATAGGTTATATTTGCGTCAGGTGAAAAAGTTGTTGCCGACGTTCCGTTTATAATACCTAAATTTTTAGCTGCATAGATATATTTTCTTGCCCAATGATTCTCAGAAACATCAATAAAGACACCGCTGTCATTGCCTTCTCCGCACATAATAGTTTCGCAGATTATTTTGGAGAACTCTGCTCTTGTTATCTGATTGTTTGGTTTAAAGCTTCCATCTGTATAGCCGTGGATTATATCAAAATCCGAAAGCTCTTCCACGGTCTTTTGCAAAGCTTCATCATAGATATCATTAAAGCCATGGCTTTTTACCGTTTCTTTTTCATAACCGCACAATCCGCATACGTTATCTGAAAAGGAATGAGCTTCTGCTTCACTCTCAGCCTCGTTCTTTTCAAGTTGCATCCCGCACTTCTTACAATACACATTGTAGTGTGTAACTATGATGTGCTCGGAATCATCCTTTATTTCATAAGTGGCTTCTTTATTTGACATTGTCTTTTCTACTTCATTGTGTGAGCATATTGCATTCTCCGAAGTATAGCCACATTCACTGCATCTGTTATCGAAAAGCTTATGCTTCTGTGAATAGCTTTTTTCCTTGTTTTCCCCAATTATATCATTACAATCTGTACATAAAATATCGTATATCTCAGTTACAGTATGATTTTCGTTATCTTTCTGTTTTATCTCAATGTTCTTTATTTCCCCGTCATAGGTTTTTGTATGCTTACACTCAGTTATTGTGGGGATTTCCTCTTTTTCAATTTCATAACCGCACTTTGAGCACTTATCATTACTGATATTGTGATTCTCGAATTTTTCTTCTGTCAGATTGCTTTTAACCGTTTCTCCGCAGTCCTTACAAACATTACTGTATTTAGTAATGACATTGTGGCCTTTATCATTGTCTTTTTCGTATGTCGTATTGGTTACCTTTTTTGACACACTGTCGTGCTCGCATTTTCTGCCTATTATATTTCCGTTTGTGTCACACAAATACCATTTCTGATAATCTGCACCTGTCCATTTTTTCAGTTGAAGCTGTGTGCCATTGCTTTTTGCCGCTGATGCACTCTCTGCAGCAATGACATATCCTTCCTTTGATACAAGCTCAAAGCTATATGCCCCATCCCCACAATCATTAATAAAGAAATACTGGGCTGTCAAATCATCTGCTGTCCAGATATCAATTTTATCACCGTCATCTATGCTTGCAGACAAACTTTCGCCACGGTTAACATCGATAACTCTTCCGCTTGAAGAAGCATTAAATTTCAATAAGTACTTTCCGTCACCTTTGTGCTGAATATAAATTCTCTGGTCTGTTGTTCCGTCGTATTCCCACGTTGTTACTTTAGTCCCGTTTGCATCTTTTCCGCCATATATGTTCATCATATAGCCGCTCGATACATTTTTTAAGGTGTATAATCCATTTGAAACCACTGCATCTTTTTTCGTTTCGGAAGCTTCTGGTACAGTCACATAGCTAAAGC
Source organism: Clostridia bacterium (assembly GCA_045594665.1). Lineage (GTDB taxonomy): Bacteria > Bacillota > Clostridia > UMGS1883 > UMGS1883 > UMGS1883. The sequence continues at coordinate 30,586 of JAZNYX010000051.1, forward strand.
CCGTAAATCCGCTGTTGCCTGCACTGTTTTCAGCACACACTCTGATGCCGTAAACGTTGTCAGGCATTGATTTTGACATAGAAGTCTGTGTTGTACTGAAATAGTTATGACTTCCGCCATTTACCCAAAAATCCACCGTATATTTTTCCGCTCCGCTTACACTTGACCATGAAACATTAATGGTAGAGCCATCAACCGATATGCTTTTTAAGGTTGGTTTTGTAGGAACTGTTACCGAGGGAGAACCATTAAACGGCGGTCTGATTACTCCCCAAAAATTCTTATAATCATGATTAACCTTTGCTGCGGGAGAACCTGTTTTAGCGTTTGCACCAACCCAGTTTTGATCAACACTGACAAAGCTGTTTATATTTGCTGATATTATAATTGCTACATGTCCGTCTGTACCATTAGTCCACACTGCAATATCGCCAGGTTGAGGTATAAATTCCGGAGTATTTTTAATCCTTGTCCACGATGAATTCGGTAAAGCAATAGAAGCATATTCTTTTGCATTTCCTTTTGGTGTCCATCCCCAATGTGTGTTACAATATTTTTTTATTAAATCCACACATTGTGCTCCATATACTCCATCAAAGTCTATGGATTTACCTACTTGTGCTAATGCCCAATCAGCACCTTCCTTTGGTGTAATTGCATTCGCCGACATCTTTGGCAAAACAATAGTTGTCATTGCAAAAATCAAAATAACAATTTGCACTTTTTTTAAAATTTTTTTCATACTCTTTTTCTCCTTTTCTATTTTTAATCTTTTACTTTTTCAAAAACATCAATAAAGGCTGACACTCTTGTATAATCTGCACTTAGTTTTGAGTTGTATTTTATTGCTTCCATATTGCTTGCCATGCTTTTTGTTGTGTTTATCAATCCGTCGGTCTGACTTGCAATCCCACTTAGGATTCGGTTAGATTCCTGTATAGCCTCATATAGCATGTACTGTGTATTAGCTATAATATCAAGCCTTGATATAACCTCATCGAGTTTGCTTATGATAAGGTTCTGGCGAAGTTCACTCTCATATATATTATAAGCTCCATGCTCCCCTTTTAACGAATTGCATCTTCCTACTTCAAAGTACTCATAGATTGTTGCTATCGGTACAAGTGAACAGTACTTGCCATGTATCACATTTAAAGAATATGCACGCTGTAAAATATTCTCCACGCTACGTAGTTCTCTACTGAATTTATTGATCTCGTTATTTATTTCTGCCACCTTTGTCATACGAAATCTGAAATTATTTTCTGCTTTTTGCAGTTTTTCTCTGTAATCATTCTTTTGACCTACATGTCCGAAAATACAGAAAGCACCTATAAGAAGACAAATTACAGCCATTGCTAATGCAATTTCTTCTGCCGAAGTGAGAAAAAAACATATGGCTCCTATTAATATGGGTATCTTGGCAAGAAAAATAAAAAAAGAAAATGTTCCGATGATTGTAGGATTTTCATCGGAAGATATCTTCTCCCGATATTGCAGGCTTTTGGCTTTTTCTTGCAACATCTTAATAATATTTTCCAAAGTATATTTATGCTGCTCCAATGTTTTTACATTTTCTAAAAAAGATACTGTCTGTTCGTATGAAAAAGAATCTACAATTGAGTACTCTTTTCTAATAGCAATACTGTTTTCAGCAAAGAATGTTTTTTCGCCACAGTTCATACAAAATTTTTCTTGGCTTGACAGTTCTTTTCCGCAGTTCTCACAAAACATTAATTCCACACACCTCTTTATAGTATATACTCAGCACAACTGAGTCTTTAATCAATTATATCCAGTTTATTTTTATTTGTCAATAGTTTATAATATTTATAATAAATAAATACTTGATAGGGTTGAGTAATTATGCTTAATGAAAACGAATACAAAGGAATTCTTTTAGACATTGGCATCAAAATTGGATACTATCGCAGGAGGGCAGGAATGACGCAGGCGGAGCTTGCGGAGCATACGGGGCTGACACTTTCCTATATCAGCCAGCTTGAAAGCCCCAATCTTCCCTACTGCCCGTCGGTTAAGGCTCTTTTCACCATTGCAAAAGCATTGGGAGTGAAAGCGTCTAAAATCATTGAAATTGAAGAATAACTTTTTTTCACGGTTTCATCCTCATAGAAAAGCGAGGCACGCATTTTGCGTACCTCGCTTTTTCCATGGTTTTATTTATATTTCACTCGGTTCAAACATTGGCATCATCTGTAATTTAAACAGATTCATTTTATGCAGTTTGTCAATCCTTGCCTTCTTTTCTTCATCATCAATTTCACCCGTGCGGATATAGCGGTCGAGCATTGCATAGGTGAAGCCCAAATTTTCCTCATCGGTTTTTCCGCAGAGCCCGTCAATGGGAGTCTTTTCAACAAGGTCTTTTGGAAGCCCCATAAGATGACCGATTTCTTTAAGCTCCGTCACCGTAATTTTTGCAAGGGGAGAAAAATCTCCTGCCGCATCGCCGTAGCGTGTGGAATATCCAACCCAATCTTCTGAAAGATTGCACGTATTTGCAACTCTTCCGTTAAAGCACTGGGAAACTGCATATAAGGTCGCCATGCGGATTCTGGCTGGAATATTGGTATTTGCCTGGGTTGTGAGCTCTATTTCCTTGGGGAACGCACCCTTCAAGCCCTCAATTGAATCTTTTACATTTATAACAAAATGCTTTATTCCCAAATGCTCCACAAGCTTATATGAGCAGGAAATATCCGCCTGCTCTCCGCAGGGCATCAGAACGCCGATAACACGGTCCTTTCCAAGTGCCTCCACGCACAGTGCCGCCACAATGGAGCTGTCTTTTCCGCCTGATATGCCTACAATTGCGTTACAGTCCGGGCCGTTTTCTTTAAAGAATTTTTTTATCCATTCTACACATTCGTTTTTTACTTTTTGTGCGTTAAACATAATTATCACCCTTTTACAATAATCTGACAAGACCGCATTGTTTCAAGTGCCGCAAGGTGCTTTTCGGGGGTTACCCCTGCACAGCAGCTTGAGTCTACGCTTATATTAATTTCGGGAAAGCTTGCCTTTAGTATCAGTGCGTTTGAAACAACGCAGATGTCGGTACAAAGACCGATAAGCTCAATTTCTGCATTATCCATATCATTTTCCTCTGCCAGAACAAAAGGCAAATCAACGCTTCCGAAAGTGATTTTTTCTATTTCCGTATAAGATTCTTTTTTGTCAAGAGCTTCCTTTACCGCCGCATTTAACTGCCAGCCCTCGCTCTCTCTTATGCAGTGAGGAACGGGAAGATTCCTGCCCTCGCTCGTTTGCATATAATCCTCATAATGGGTATCGTAGGTCACATAGATTTCCCCGTCAAAGGATTCTATCTTTTTCACCACATTATCTACAATTGATGCCGCTTCCTTACTTCCCAATGCACCGTCTACAAAATCGTTCTGCATATCTACAACAATAAGTATTTTTTTCATAAATCCGATTTCCTTTCAATTTTAAAATTCAAATTTAACAGTTCCGTCTTCAAGCTTTAAAACAGCCGAAAATGCTTTTCCCGATTTTTTGGAAATGAATCCGTCAATTCTGCCTGTTTTTCCGTTTTGAAGAAGTGACTTCATATGCGAAACTGAAATTACCCTGTCGAGAATAACATTATTCACGCTGAATTTACAGCCTTCTTTATATTTGTCACAGCCGTATCCGTAGCGTGTTCTTACCACATTGCCTCCGCACAGGGGACATATTCCTATACTATCCCCCACAAAGCCGTCATCGGTATCCTTTGCCTCAGGCATCTGTGTTCTGTCAAAAATTCTGCTGATTTCTCTTTGGGTAAGGAGTATGCTGTCCTTAACGGTTATTTCGCCCTTATACACTTTTTTAAGAGCTTGTCCCAAGTATGAGGTTTTGTATTTATCCATGCTTATTCCCATACGGCTCAGCGATACAATCAGATTTTCTCCGTCGGGAAGTATAGTGTACACATCTTTTTTAAGAGATATGTATTTGCTGTTTATGGCGTTTTCGATTATGCCTGTCCTTGTTGCCTCCGTTCCAAGCTCCAAACCCTCAAAAATTGCACGGTACTCGGCTTCATCATCCTCGTTTTGTGCATTTGCCTTTTCTTCACGGAAAGGGTTTTTGAGGTAGTTATTAAGCGTTTCTATTGTATAGTGCTTAGGCGGTGAGGTTTCCTTTTCCTTGGGACCGAAATTCACATCAATTATATCGCCTTTTTCAAGATTGGGAAGAATTTTATCCTTTTTGTTGTAATCGTCATACTTTGTCCAGCCCGGTTCAAGAATAACCGTCCCTTTGAGAATAAATTCCTCCATGCCTCCCACATCTATTTTTATTTCACTTTTTTGAGCTATACATTCCTCGCTGCAAAAAACCGCTACAAATCGACGCATTATTGTGGAATAAACCTTTGCCTCTTCTTCGGAAAGAGCTGTTTTTGCAGGAATTTTATGGGTTGGGGTAAGGGCTGAGTGGGACTCAATTTTGCTGTCGTCAAATATTGTCTTTCCGTCCTTGAATTTTACGGGGTACCCCAGCTTTTCTACTGCGGAAAGAATTTGTTTCACCTTTCCTTTTTCTGCCGTAGCCATATATTCCGAGTTTGTTCTGGGATAGGTTACATACCCTTTTTCATAAAGCCCCTGCACTATCCGAAGGCTTTCGTCCATGGGCATTTTATATTTTTTGCCCAGTACGTTCTGAAGCTTTGTAAGGGAGAACAGCTTTCCGGGAGAAAGGGTGTCCTTCTTCGTTTTTTTGTCTGTGACAACACCCTTTGCTTCATTATATTTATTGCAAAGCGCCTGTGCCTTGGCAAGGGAATTTTTATCAAATTTTTCCTTGCTTGTAAGCTCTATTTCTCCCCCGCCCTGCTCCGTCATGCTATAGGGTGCATAGTATATTTCGGGCTTGAAATTGCGTATCTGCATATCCCTGTCATAAATCGCTTTTACTATAGGTACAATGACACGCCCCACACGCATAAGAGTCCCCGTTTTAAGCGTTGCATACCGAGTGAGGTTAACTCCGTAAAGCCAGTCTATAAAAGTGCGGGCATAGCCTTCCTTGGCTAAATTATCATACTCCGATTCGTTTTTTAATTCCGAAAGCCCTTGTCTTATTGTTTCCTCCGTCTGGTCGGGAAGCCAAAGCCTTGTAAACGGCTTATCCTTACAATCGGCTTTCATTACGCAGGTGCGTACAATAATTTCGCCTTCTCTGTCGGCATCGCCTGCATTTATAATTTCGGTTACATCTTCGCGGCAACAAAGGTCTTTTATGGTTTCAAACTGCTGTATTACTCCGCTGTCGATATTCTTGTTGCGGTCCTTTTTCAGTTCAAATTCAAACTTTTCGGGAAAGCAGGGAAGATTTTTCATACTCCACCTATTTTCTCCGTCGGGGTTTGGCGAGTAATACTCTATATCAGCCAGTGAAAACAAATGACCGAAAGCCCAGGTAACGATATAATCTCCGCCCTCAAAGTGACGGGGATGTTTTTTCATGTTTCCGATTGCCGCCGCAATATTTCGTGCAAGGCTCGGTTTTTCGGCAATTATTACTTTCATAGTCTACTCCAGATTAATTTATGTAAAAAGCATTTTTTATGATTTCGGTTTTTACATTTGTAAGCTTGCCGTCTTTTACATCGGCATTTATAAGCACCACGTCAAATCGCATGGGGCTGTCGTAAATTTTCTTTACCACGGCATAATATTTAGCCGTCCTTATAATCTTTTGCTGTTTTCTTGTATCAATGGTATCTGCAGGGGAACCGAAATCATTGTTTTTTCTGAGCCTTACCTCTATAAAACAGGTGTACTCCCCGTCTTTGGCAATAATATCGATTTCGCCCATCTTCGTTCTGTAGTTACGTTCTATTATTTTGTACCCCTGCTTTTTTATTGCTCGAACGGCAGCCTCCTCGCCCAAATTACCGATAGAAACTGCCGTCACTTTTTCATTCTTTAACAAATTTTTTGATAAAAGTTTTTCTGTGAATTTCACACGCACCATACTCCTTTAGTGCCTCTATATGTGCTTTCGTTCCATAGCCCTTGTGCTTTTCAAAACCATACTCGGGATACTTTTCAGCCATCTGAAGCATATGGCGGTCTCGTGACACTTTTGCAAGAATAGACGCCGCCGCAATGCTAAGGCTCTTGGCATCGCCTTTGACAACACACTCGTGGGGGTAGTTGCATTCCTTGATACAGTCGCCGTCAACAATCACATAATCGGGTTTTATATTAAGGGCTTCTATAGCTCTGTTCATAGCCATATATGTAGCGTTGCGGATATTATACTCATCAATTTCCTCTACGCTTGCCGTTGCCACCGCATACGCCAGAGCAACCTCTTTTATTTCATCAAAAAGCTTCTCACGCTTTTTCTCCGATATTTTTTTAGAGTCATTAAGCCCCTCGATACAAATATCGGGCGGAAGTATTACCGCTGCGGCATATACTTCATCGGCAAGGGGACCTCTCCCTGCTTCGTCAACGCCTGCAATTATATTATAGCCTTTTTCAAAAAGAGTGTGTTCAATTTCCCACATGGATTGAAGTCTTAAAAGTTCCTGTTCTTTCATTTGTTTCACCTATTCGATAGTGATTTTACCAAGCTTTGCTCCACGGAATTCATCAAGCACCACGTTTGCACCACGCAGATAGTCCACCTCTCCACCTTTTACGATGAATCCGCGTTTTCTGCAAATTCTTTCAAGAATTTCAAATCCCTGAAGATTATCCTCAAGTTCTATTTTATACCTCTCGGTAAGCTTTTCGGGATATTTATCGGCAAGGAATTTGCAAAGATTGGCACAAAGCTCCTCACAATCTAAAATTTCGTCCTTGATTGCACCCGTAAATGCCAATTTAAGGGCAACCTCCTTATCCTCAAACCTTGGCCAGAGGATTCCGGGGGTATCTAAAAGCTCCATTCCGTTTTTAAGGGTAATCCACTGTTTGCCCCTCGTTACACCGGGGCGGTCGCCTGCCTTGGCGGCAGTTTTTCCGTAAAGCTTATTTATAAAGGAGCTTTTTCCCACGTTGGGGATTCCGCACACCATAATACGGGGAGGCTTATTAACATATCCGCGTGCTTTGTCACGCTCGGTCTTTTCCTTCAAAAGCTCCTTAATGGCATCAAATACCTTTACAATACCCTTGGCATCGTTACAGCTCAGGGCGATTGCATATACTCCCTCGTTTTTATAACGCTCTATCCATTTCTGCGTCTCGATCGGGTCTGCAATATCGCTCTTATTTATAATAAGGAGCAATTTTTTATTTCCTATGAGAGAAGGAAGCATTGGATTACGGCTGCTTTTGGGACATCTTGCATCACACAGCTCTATCACACAGTCACACAAACGGATGTTTTCCGCTATCATTCTTTTTGTTTTGGTCATATGACCGGGAAACCACTGTATATTCATTTATGCTTCCTCCTTTCACCTTTTAATACAACTGTGCCGCACTAAAGGGCCAGAATCTTACCTTGGCTTTTCCAAGCACATCGTCAGTGCTTACAGGGCCTATTACACGGCTGTCACTGCTGTGGTTACGGTTATCTCCCATTACGAAAATGCATCCCTTGGGAACTTCTATATCAGTATATATAAAGCCCTGGCTGTACATCATGGGGTCGCCGCTCTTGTCATCATTAATATATGGCTCGTCAATTTTTACGCCGTCTACATATATTTCGTTTTTATCAAAATCAATTTTTACGTGCTGCCCCTCGGTTGCAATGACACGCTTAATCCAATATCTTTCATCCGTAGCTCTGGACTTAAATACAATGATATCTCCCGCCTCAGGCTCATAGCCTAATCTCCATACTACCATTCGGTCATTATGCTTAAGAGTGGACTCCATGGACTGCCCGTCCACACGTACAACCGTAAATACAAAATTACGGATAAGGATTGCTAAAATCGCCGCTATTGCTATTGCCTGAATCCATTCCAGAATTTCTCTCATCATTCCTTTTTTAGCAGGCTTTTCTGTTTCCTGCTCCTCTACCTCACGAATTAATTCCTCTGAATTTACCTTTTCATTTTCATTATTTTCCCCTGTGGGGTAATTATTCTGCTCCATGAATCTCCCTCCTTAAACTGAAAAAGAAAAAGAAGCCTGCCTTGTGACAGACTTCCTTCTTTTGACTATTAAAGTCTTTCCTTAACTTTAGCTGCCTTACCAACTCTGTCACGCAGATAGTACAGTTTAGCACGCTTAACTTTACCGTGTCTTACAACCTCGATATGGTCAAGGCTGGGTGAGTTAACAGGGAATGTTCTCTCTACGCCGACACCGTATGAAAGACGTCTTACAGTAAATGTTTCCTGGATGCCG
>JAZNYX010000052.1:0-21686 GCA_045594665.1 Clostridia bacterium
GGCGGCTGACACTTTCGTTTACGAACGCAAGGTTCCAAGGAGGTGCCGTCAGACCATTACCTTCTCATTATAATAAAAATAAGCATAACTTGTAAATCATGCCGTGGTACCGGCTACAAGCTATGCTAATATTGTACCAAAAAGGTGGTGTAAAAAAACTCGGTTTTTTACACCACTTTTGTTTAGGGGATAGGAAAAAATGCTTCAGAACGGACAAACTGAGCCAAAGCGTAAGCTTTGGGTTACCCGAAGACGTACGAGGGTACGTCGAGAGGCGAAGTTTGTTCGTAGCAAAAAGGCTTATAAAATATAGAAAAATCGAATAAAATGAGATTTTTCAACCAAATTAAAATGTTCTACAAAATACAAACAATCCTAATCCTGTAGTATCATCGCCTTTTTGCGTTCTGGACTTTTTTTACATCCCCTTCTCCTTCTATTCATTATGGAAAAGTAGTATATCCCCGACCTTATAAACATCGCCTGCACCCATTGTAATTACAATGTCGCCACGCTTTGCCTGCGCCTTAATGAATTCTGCAGATTCTTCAAAGGTCTTTTTGTATACGGCATTGGGAATGGCATTTGCAAGCTGCTGGGCACTCACAAGCCCTGTGTCTGCTTCACGTGCCGCATAAATATCCGTTATTATAATATTTGCTCCGCTTTCGGACAGAACCTTTACAAAATCATCAAAGAAATTGTAGGTTCTTGTATATGTGTGGGGCTGGAAAAGACACCATACATTGTTATATTTCATGTCGCGTGCGGCACTTAGTGTAGCAGCTATTTCCGTGGGATGATGAGCATAGTCATCAACTACCATGATTCCGCCCATGATTCCCCTTGTTTCAAAACGGCGGTGTGTACCTCCGAAACGGTAAAGACAGTCGCATATGCTGTCTGTGTCAAGTCCTAAATAGTCTGCCGTTGCAAATGCAGCCAGTGCGTCATAAACGTTGTGTACACCGGGCACACAAAGACGGATTTCACCAACGGGATTTCCCTTTTTACAAACTGTGAAAGTATAATGGTTATATCCGTTATGCGTCATATTGTCAATGGTATAATCAAAATCGCCGTGTATTCCGAAAGTGATTATCTTGCGGTCAATGCCTGACACTGCTTTGAGAACATTTTTATCCTCACCGTTGATTATGAGGGCACCATCATCAGGCGTAAGAAGTGCAAGTGCTCTGAATGTGTCTATAATATGGTTCAAATCACGGAAATAATCAAGGTGGTCTGCCTCAATATTAGTGATAACGGAAACCTTGGGGAAGAATCTCAGGAAGCTCTGGTGGTACTCGCAGGCTTCTGCAATGAAAAATTCCTTACCGCCTATATGTGCATTACCGCGGATAATATCCAATTCTCCGCCTACGGTAACTGTGGGATTCTTACCGCATTCCATAAAAATCTGTGTAAGCATACCCGAAGTAGTAGTTTTTCCGTGAGTTCCGCTGATGCAAATAGGGCAGTCATACTCTTTCATAATGATTCCAAGCATTTGTGCTCTGTCTATTTGCGTGATTCCCAATTCCTTCGCACGAACACGCTCAGGATTACTTTCAGCGATAGCGGCACTGTATACCACCAAGTCGCAGTCCTTTATATTGTCTGCATCGTGACCTATATACACAGTGATTCCCATTGAAACCAATTTTTCGGTGAGAGCAGAGGTGGATCTGTCAGAACCTGAAACAATGCATCCCTCGTTCAGGAGCATCTGGGCAATACCCGACATACTTACTCCTCCGATGCCTATTAAATAAACGCGCATACCCTTTTTAATGGTAATATTGCTCAAAAAAATCACTCGCCTTTATATAAAAGTAGTAAATTCATAAAAATTTTAATTTTTTTGTTGAAATAACATTCATTATTTGATATTATACATATTAGGGAAAAAAATCAATAGAAAAATGAAAAAAATTTAAAAAAATTCATTTTCGGAGGGAAAAAGTATGCAAATCACAGACATTAAGGTGAGAAAAGTTTCACAGGAAGGAAAAATGAAGGCTGTTGTCTCTGTTACCTTCGATGATGTCTTTGTAGTGCATGACATCAAGGTAATCGAAGGAAAAGAAAAGCTTTTTGCGGCAATGCCCAGCAGAAAGTCAGCTGACGGCACATACAGAGATATCGTACATCCGATTACTTCGGAAATGCGTGAACAGCTTCAGAATGCTATTCTTGCAAAGTATGAAGAATTTCTCGCTACAGAAGCAGAAGAGACAGCCGAGTAATGCAAAATGACGGGCAAGCTTATTTGCTTGCCTTTTTGACTTTAACAGAGATTTGAACCCTGTATGGGGTTCAACTCTTCTTTGACATAGAAGGGATGATATTAATGGCAGAATTTTCAGCGCTTATTCTCGCCGCAGGCGAAGGTAAACGTATGAAGAGTATGAAGTCGAAAGTGGTTCATAAGGTATGCGGAAAAGAAATGGTAAACCGCGTTTTAGACAGTGCACTTTCAGCGGGTGCGGAAAAAGCACAGGTTGTAATCGGTCATTGTGCCGATATGGTGAAAGAGGCAGTGGGCGAGCGTGCCACCTTCGTGTACCAGCATGAGCAGAAGGGAACAGGTCATGCAGTAATGCAGGCACGTGCGTTTTTGGAAGAAAGCGAGCATGTCTGTGTGCTTACAGGCGATACCCCCCTTATTTCAGAGCAAACACTTCGTGAAGCAATGCGTGTGCATGCAGAGGAGTGCAATGATGTGACCGTGCTTACTGCTAATTTTTCCAATCCGTACGGTTATGGAAGAATTATCAGAAAAGAGGATGGCACGGTTATGAAAATCGTGGAGCATAAGGATGCCAACGAAGAAGAACTCAAGGTCTCTGAAATCAATTCGGGAATGTATTTCTTTAAGGCAAAAAGCCTGCTAAGTGCTCTTGACTTAATTACAGATAATAATGCACAGGGCGAGTACTATCTTACCGACGCACTGGAAATTATCTGCCAGGGCGGAGGAAAAGCAGGTGCATATATTGTCAGCGACTGCGATGAAATCATGGGAATTAATGACCGTGTGCAGCTTTCTGTGGGTGAGAAAATCATGCGCAGAAGAATCAACGAAAAGTATATGCTTTCCGGTGTGACCATTATCGATCCCGACAATACATATATATGCGATGAAGCAGTTATTGGTACGGACACGGTTATTTATCCGGGTACGGTAATAGAGGGAAAGTGCGTTATCGGAAAGAACGTATATATCGGACCTAACTGTAAGCTGACAAACGCCGTTATCGGCGATGAAACAGATATTAATATTTCAACCATAACCGACAGCACCATAGGTTGCCGTACTCACGTAGGCCCCTACGCATATGTGCGTCCGGGATGCAGCGTCGGTGATGAGTGTAAGGTGGGCGACTTTGTTGAACTTAAAAAAGCAATTATCGGAGACGGAACGAAGCTTTCACACCTTACCTATGTGGGTGATGCAGAAGTGGGAAGTAAGGTTAACTTTGGTTGCGGTACGGTAGTTGTTAACTACGACGGTAAAAACAAGTATAAAACAGTTATCAAGGATAATGCTTTTATAGGCTGTAATTCCAACCTTGTTTCACCCGTTACGGTGAACGAAGGTGCTTATATTGCGGCAGGGTCAACCATTACCGATGAGGTTCCCGCAGAAGCTTTGGCTATCGCACGTGCGCGTCAGGTAGTTAAAGAAAACTGGAACGACAGACGAAAGAAATAATTTTAATTTATACATACGGAGGAATGTCAAAATGATATCACACGGAAAAAACATCAAGATTTTTGCAGCAAATTCAAATCCCAAGCTTGCTGAGGAAATCGCAGGAAAGCTCAATCTTACTTTGGGTGAGTCCAAGGTTGGCCTTTTCTCTGACGGGGAAATCTTTGTAAACATCGGCGAAACAGTCCGCGGAAGCGACGTTTTCGTAGTTCAGTCTACAAGTGCTCCCGTAAACGACAATCTCATGGAAATGCTTATTATGATTGATGCGTTTAAGAGAGCATCCGCAGGAAGAATTACTGCCGTAATGCCCTATTTCGGATATGCCCGTCAGGATAGAAAGGCAAAGGCAAGAGATCCGATCAGTGCAAAGCTTGTTGCAGACCTCATTGCAGAAGCAGGTGCTGACAGAGTTCTTACAATGGATCTTCACGCGGCACAGATTCAGGGCTTTTTCAATATTCCCGTTGATCACTTGCTTGGAGTGCCGATTTTAGCTCCGTATTTTATAGAAAAGTTTAAAGACGATATGGACGATATAGTAGTAGTATCTCCCGACTTCGGCAGCGTTACTCGTGCAAGAAACTTTGCACAGAAGCTTAATGTTCCCATTGCAATCATTGACAAGCGCCGTCCCAAGCCCAACGTTAGTGAGGTTATGAATATTATCGGTGAAGTTAAGGGTAAAAAGGTTATTTTGGTTGATGATATGATTGATACAGCAGGAACAATCGTTCATGCGGCACAGGCTCTCGTAGATAAGGGTGCAACAGAGGTATATGCTTGCTGTACACACCCCGTTCTCAGCGGCCCTGCTATAGAAAGACTTGAAGCAAGCCCCATTCAGGAACTTGTTTGTCTTAACACAATTGAACTTCCTCCCGAGAAGATTATGAAGAAGACTAAGATACTCAGCGTAGCTCCTATTTTTGCAGAGGCTATAGAGCGTATCTATGAAGATGTTTCGGTAAGTCCTCTCTTTACATAATCACAATAAAAAAGATTATAATAAAAGTACCTGCAATGCCGCCCCGAAGTCTCGTGGCGGCATTGTGGAATGTCCGGAATTTTATGCAAACAAGGAGAAATTAATATGCATCTTATAGTAGGCCTGGGAAATCCCGGCCGTGAATATGAAAAAACAAGGCATAATGTAGGATTTATTGCTATAGACTACCTTGCAGAGCAAATCGGAGTTAAAATGACGAAGATTAAGTTTAAGGGAGTTTATGGCGAGGGCTTCATCGGTACGGAAAAATGTGTGCTTTTAAAACCTCAGACCTTTATGAATTTAAGCGGACAGAGTGTTTTGGAGGCGGCACAATTCTATAAAATTCCTACGGAGAATATAATAGTCGTATATGATGATGTAACCCTTGAAGTGGGAAAGGTCAGAATCCGCCCATCGGGAAGTGCGGGAGGTCATAACGGAATGAAGAATATTATATATCTCTTAGGTAGTGATGAATTCCCTCGTGTGCGTTTTGGAGTAGGTGCGCCAAAGCACGATCTTGCAGACCATGTTTTAGGGCATTTTAATGATGAGGACGGAGTAATGGTAACACGAGCAATAAAAAAGATAGAGGACATACTCTCCGTAATTATGAAACAGGGTATTTCCGAGGCTATGAGTAACTTTAACAACAAGGTGTTGTGATATATGAATGTACTGAGCAGTTTGCTTGATAATTCAAAGCAGTTTCAAAAAATTATTACTGAAGTTCAACGGAAAAATTTTCCTTTAATGATTAGCGGAAGTGCCGATGCACAGAAAGCACATCTTATTAACTGCATATGTGAAAAGCTGGAAAAAAAAGCGTTTGTCGTTACACATAATGAAATTCAGGCAAGAAGGCTTTGTGACGACCTGCGTTTTTTCAGTGAAAATGAATGTGTTTACATTCCGCCCAAGGAAATTTTGCTGTATAAGGTTGAAGCATCAAACCATGAGGCTGAAAATAAGCGTGCGGCAGCACTTGGCGCACTGGCAGGGGGAGCAAATGCCGTTTTATCGGTAGAATCGCTTCTCCATTTTGTCGTGCCTAAAAAGGATTTTGATTCTCTTTGCATGACTTTTTCCTACGGCGGAATAACCGATTCGGGAAATATTGCATCAAAGCTTTCCGAAATGGGGTATAGCAGAGTAGATGTAGTAAATCTTCCGGGGCAGTTTGCAATCCGAGGCGGTATTGTGGACATATATTCCCCCGATGCACTTCTTCCCATTCGTATGGAGCTTTTTGGCGATGATATTGATTCACTCCGAAGATTTGATTGTGAAACGCAGATGAGCATTGAAAAAATCAATGAGGCAAAAATACTCCCCGTGAAAGTCCAAAATTCACGAGAGAGTATGCTATCTTACTTAGATGACAGCTATATTATTTTTACGGATGAGCCTGCCAGAATGAGCGAAAGTGCAAAGGCTGTGGAATGGGAGCTTTCCGAAAACATAAAAACCCATGCGGAAAATGAAAATGCAGTAGCACTTTATGACTGCATCAGCCGTTACAGCGATGTTGCCATGCATATAGAAAATAGTGCAAGCATTGCCCTCTCCTCCATAGGAAGGTCTTGCCCCGATTGGAATATTAAAACGGAATGTGAAATTACAAGTAAGGGTATGAGCAGTTACAGCGGAAATATTGATTTCCTTATTTCCGACGTGGAGCGTTGGCATCAGGAGGGCGTGAAAACCGTTATCCTTGCAGGAAGCACTTCCAGAGCAAAGAAAATTACCGAAATGCTTAACGAAAGGGCTGTTCGTGCATCATATGAGGAATGTCCAAAATCTCTTTCCGATAAATACGTGACGGTTATACCCGGAAGTATCACCAAGGGATTTGAATATCCCTTAGACGGCTATGCCGTAGTAAGTGATAAAGAAATCTTTGCCGCAGAAAAGAAAAAGAGAAGAACGCCCAAAAGTGAAGATACCATGAAAATCCGCAGTGCCGACCAGCTTGATTTGGGTGACTACATTGTTCACCGTGCGCATGGTATCGGAAAATATTTAGGGATAGTTCGCATGAAGGTAAGCGGAGTTACAAAGGACTATATCAAAATAGAATATCGCGGCGAGGATTTTCTATATCTTCCCGTAGGTCAGCTTGACGCAGTCAGCAAATACACCGGCGGAGAAAATAAGATGGTGCGTCTTAACCGCCTGGGGTCAAATGAATGGGCTAACGCAAAACGCAAGGTCCGTCAGAGCGTGGAGGAAATGGCTCAAAAGCTCGTGGCACTTTATGCGGAAAGAGCACAGCTTGAGGGCGTTGCTTTTTCCAAGGATACTCCCTGGCAGCATGATTTTGAAAACATGTTCCCCTATGAGGAAACGGAGGATCAATTAAGAAGCACCGCCGAAATAAAAAAGGACATGGAAAGCACACGCCCCATGGACAGACTTTTGTGCGGAGACGTGGGCTACGGCAAAACAGAGGTTGCAATGCGTGGAGCATTCAAGGCAGTTATGGACGGTTATCAGGTGGCGTACCTTGTACCCACGACTATTCTTGCCTCCCAGCATTATCATAATTTCGTGGAAAGAATGAAGGAATTTCCCATAACGGTAAGAATGCTTTCCAGATTCTCAACTCCTGCACAGACAAAGAAAACACTTAAAATGCTTCAGTCGGGCGAGTGCGATATAGTAGTGGGAACGCATAAGCTTTTATCTAAAAATGTGGTGTTTAAAAAGTTAGGATTTTTAATTGTAGACGAGGAACAGCGCTTCGGCGTTACTCATAAAGAAAAAATTAAGGAAATGAAAAAGAACGTTGATGTTCTTACACTGAGTGCAACACCCATTCCCAGAACGCTTCATATGGCAATGATAGGTATAAGGGATATGAGTGTGCTTTCAGCACCGCCCAGCGACCGCCATCCCGTACAGACTTATGTACTGGAATATAATGAAGCAGTAGTTAAAAATGCCATAGAAAGGGAAGTGGCAAGAGGCGGTCAGGTATATTATCTGCATAACCGTGTGGAGAGCATTTACGGCGTCGCTGAGCGTATAAGAAGGCTTGTACCCGATGCAAGGGTTGCTGTAGCTCACGGCAAGATGAATGAGAGCGAGCTTGACGATGTTATGATGCAGACCGAGGAGCATGAGGTAGATGTACTTGTCTGCACCACCATTATCGAAACAGGACTTGATATTGCAAATGTAAATACAATCATTATTGAAAATGCCGATACGCTGGGACTTAGTCAGCTTTATCAGCTTCGAGGCAGAGTGGGAAGAACAAACCGCCTTGCATATGCATATCTGACATATAGGAAAAACAAAATTCTTGACGAGGTAGCAGAAAAAAGGCTTCGTGCCATCCGTGAATTTACGGAATTCGGCTCAGGCTTCCGTATTGCCATGCGTGACCTTGAAATAAGAGGTGCAGGAAACGTCCTTGGACCCGAACAGCACGGATTTATGGCAAGCGTGGGGTATGATATGTATTGTGCAATCCTTGAGGAAGCCGTGAACGAGGCTATGGGCAAACCCAAAGCGCCCGAAAAGGTTGAAACGGTAATTGACCTTGAGGTTAATGCATTTATTCCCGACAGTTATATCCCTACATCAAATCTCAGAATAGAAGCGTATAAGCAGATTGCCGGAATCGGGGATATAAACGACCGATACGCAGTTGAAGGAAGCTTTGAGGACCGCTACGGAGAAATTCCCAATGAAACCTACAGCCTCCTTGAAATACAGATGCTTCGTATTTCGGCAGAAAAAGCAGGTATAAAAGAAATTTCCCATGCCGAGGCAGGTATTATTTTTAAAATTCAATCCCTTAGCCGTGAAATGGTGGATAAAATTTCAATTCTTGCTTCAAAAAACCGCGGAAAGATACTTTTCGGAGCAGGGGATAATCCATATATTCTGCTTCGTGAAAAAGGTCTTAAGGGTGATAAACTCATCGAAAGTGTAAATAATGTATTAAAGTGCTTGCAAAACGATGAAGTGTAGTATATAATTAAGTGTAGCCATTGAATAGGAGGAATGAAAATGAAAAGATTTTTTGCACTTTGCACAGCATTGATTCTTGCATTATCTCTTTTTAGTGCTTGCGGAGGCGATGCCCCCACGGGTGATACAAAGCTTGATAAAGAGATAGTGGGAACTGTAGACAGTGTGGAAATTACTCAGGCAGATTACAATCTGGTTTACAGGACAATGTATGATAATGTTTCGCAGTATGAGCAGTATTACGGAGCAGATTGGTTTATTCAGTCATATGATGGTATAAACACCTTAGGCCAGATGATAAGTCAGAATACAGCTTCGCAGCTCGAAGTGATGATAGCTGCAACGGTATTGGCTAAGGAAAAATATGGCATAGAACGTGGCAGCAAGGAAATTCAGAAAGCCGTGGATAAAGAATATAAGGCTTTCAAAAAGAACTTCAGTACCGACAGTGAATATGAAAAGTTTTTAAGTGAAGCAAAAACTACAGACAAGGCTGTAAAGAACAGCATCACAATGTCGGAGATTATGGTTAGTTTACAGGAAAAAATAACTGCAAAGGGCGAAGACGCATATGTTTCAGATGAGGAAGCTTTAGAAGGCTTTTCAGAAGAAAAGATGCGGGTTCAGCACATTCTTGTATCAACTCAGGAGCAGACAGACCCCGAAACGGGCGATGTGATTCCCGCAAGGAGTGAGAAAGAGGCTCTTAAAATAGTAGACGAGATTCTCGGAAAGCTTGCTAAGGGTGAAGACTTTGACTCTCTTATAGATAAGTATGACGAGGACCCCGGAATGGAAAGCGGAAAATTCTATGTGTTCGGCACAGGCGAAATGGTGCAGGAATTTGAGGAAGCTTCCATGGCTCTTAAGGTTGGTGAATACACCAAGCAGGGCGTAAAGACAGACTATGGCTATCATATTATCAAGAAATATGATGTAAATGCCCAGCTTCCTGAATTTACGGAATATAAAGAGAATATTTTGAATCAGAGGTTTGGAGAGATTTTAAATTCCAGAGCAGAAGAGTTTGAAATCAACTGGAAAACAGATGCACTTGATAAATATGTATTTAATTGGGTTAATGAAATAAGAAGTGCCAGAGGCGCAGAGCCTATCACTGAAGAAATGATGGGCATCAAACTTCCTACGGAAGAAGAACTTAAAAAAGAAAATGAATAATGATTCTTCGGGGTTGGGTGAAATTCCCTACCGGCGGTGATGGAAAAATCTTTCCTAAGTCCGCAAGCTGAAAAGCATGACACGGTGTGATTCCGTGACCGACGGTTGAGCTATATTATGGCTAAAGTCCGGATGAGAGAAGAAAATTTGTATTTAAATACAACAATGCCCCGATACGTTTATGTATCGGGGCATTTTGTTTGCATATATATGTCGGAAGGAATGACTTTTAATGAACAATACAAAAAAAATGACAACCACAGGGCTTCTTTGTACTCTTGCGTATGTGGTTATGCTGACAAAATATATATTTCCGCCGCTTTTTTCGGCATTTCCATTTTTGCAATACGACCCTAAGGACGTTATAATCGTCATTGGCGGATACATAT
This sequence comes from Clostridia bacterium, assembly GCA_045594665.1. GTDB lineage: Bacteria > Bacillota > Clostridia > UMGS1883 > UMGS1883 > UMGS1883. Next base: position 10,259 of record JAZNYX010000052.1, read on the forward strand.
ACGGTCCGCTTACTGCGTTTGTAATATCCGTGATTGTTTCTTTAATAGAAATGCTTACCTCAAGCTCTACGCATATTATAGGTTGCTTTATGAATATTGCGGCAAGCTGTGCTTTTGCCTGTGTTGCTGCGGCAGTGTACAGCAAGTATCGCTCGATAAAGGGCGGCATGGTATCGCTGGTGATAGGCTCTGTTTGTGCAATTGCTATGATGATGGTGTTAAATTACTTTGTTACCCCACTCTACACAGGTATGCCAAGACAGGCGGTTGCAGACCTTTTAATACCTGCAATTCTTCCTTTCAATATCATAAAATGCGTGCTTAATTCTGCTCTTGTTCTTCTTATTTATAAGCCTATGACAAGGGTTTTAAGACGCGGAGGATTATTAGAAAGCACCAATAGCTACTCTGCGCGTAACGCTAATGTGGCGGTGTCTCTTTCAGCAATATTTATGATTTTAATATGTATGCTGGCACTTTGGATAGTTAACAGTTAACAGTTTTCTGCCGTTCATATTTAAGCTTTGTGGCAAGGCCTCCTCGAATGTGTCTTTCGGCTTTATTTATATCAAGTACCTCTTGAACACGTTCTGCCAGAAGCGGGTCTATATCCATTAATCTTGTTGTGACATCTTTATGTACGCCCGATTTGGAGAAACCGAAATTTTTTGCAGTTGCTCTGACTGTAGCATTATTTTCGAGAATATAGTATGCAAGCATAACGGCACGCTTTTCAATATAATCTTTCAAAATTAACAGCCCCCTTAAAGCCATACGTAGTTCGAACTAGCTCATTCGTTCTAACATATGAGTTTGAGGGGGCTGTTATTACTAAATTTTATTTAGCCATTATTTATCTGTTATTCTTTTTCTGCTCTACCGTAAAGGTTCAATCTGAAAAGACGGCTTTCATCATCGGGGTCCTCGCATTCAATGGTAGCCTGGCTGAGCTTTGCACCCTGAATAATGCTCATAAGACCAATCATGCGGCAGAAGGCAGACATAAGATTGATTCTGTCACCCTCATCTGTTGTAAGCCAAACCTGACCCTTGCAATTGTTGAGTTCTTTTGCAAAAGCGTCTACATCAATGTTGTGAATTTCGAATTTACTCATGGTAATTACCTCCTAAATTTATTTTACAAGGACATAATATTCTATTAAATGGCAAAAGTCAAGGATTGTAACCTTATTGTAATAAAAAAGGTCTGTAGCAAAATGAATTAATATGCAAGCCATTAAGTGGGGACGGTCCTGTGTTGGCTTAGCCAGTGGGGGACGATCCGCGACAGGCATTGCCCCGCGGCACAAGTTTTTGCTTGTGCCGCGGCGTGTACGTCCCCACATCTGGCTAAGCCAAAAGACTTAAAAAAGTCTGTCAGGACCCGTCCCCGAATGGCTTGTATAAATATTAATTCATTTTACTACAGAACGTTTGTTTCTTTTTTGAGTATTATTGCTGTTGTTTTTTGATTCTGTTTGCCTCTTTTGCACGAAGGTCAGTATCAAGAATTCTTTTTCTTATTCTGAGGAAATTGGGGGTAACCTCCAAAAGCTCATCATCAGCCAAGAATTCAAGGCTTTCCTCAAGGCTGAGAAGCTTTGGGGGAGTAAGGCGGAGTGCCTCATCGCTTCCTGCGGCACGCATGTTTGTTGCCTGCTTTCTCTTACATACGTTCACCACAATATCCTCAAGACGGCTGCATTCGCCTACAACCATTCCCATATAAACCTTTTCACCGGGTCCTATAAACATCTGTCCGCGGTCCTGGGAATTAAAAAGACCATATGCAACGGATTCACCCGTTTCATAAGCTACGAGACTTCCTCTGGAGCGTGTTGTAAATTCTCCGGGAATCAGCGGCTCATAAGAATCAAATACGCTGTTAATAATACCTGTACCCTTTGTAGCGGTCAGAAGCTCGCCTCTATAACCGATAAGTCCTCTTGAGGGAATTCTGAACTCAAGCTTTGTATAGCCTGCGGCACCGGGAGCCATATTCACAAGACTGCCCTTTCTCGCACCGATGCCCTCCATGACAACGCCCGTATGCTCATCGGGAACGTCTACAGTCAGCATTTCAAATGGCTCGCACAGAGTGCCGTCAATTTCCTTATTAATAGTCTTGGGCTTGCTTACCTGAAATTCATATCCCTCACGGCGCATGTTTTCAATAAGAACCGAAAGGTGAAGCTCACCTCTGCCGGAAACCACAAAGCTGTCGGGGGATTCGGTTTCGGTTACTTTAAGTGCAATGTTGCTTTCAAGCTCCTTCATCAATCTATCACGAAGATGCCTGCTTGTCACATAGTCACCGTCCTGACCTGCAAAAGGGCTGTTGTTTACGCTGAAGGTCATGGAAAGAACAGGCTCATCAACAGGAGTAAAGGGGAGAGGCTCTATTATGCCCGAAGCACAGATTGTATCGCCGATGTTGATTTTTTCAACACCGCTGATTGCAACAATCTCGCCTGCCCCTGCCTCATCAATAACCTGCTTTTCCAAATCCTTGTAGGCAAAAAGCTTTGATACTCTTGAATTATAGGAATCCATGCCCTCACGGCTTATTGTAATGGGCATGTTGGTTTTTACGAAGCCACGGTTAATTCTGCCTACCGCAATTCTGCCCGTGAATGTATCATAATCAATATTGGATACAAGCATCTGAAATTCTCCCTGCGTTGTATCTTCGGGGGCAGGAATGTGCTTCACGATAAGGTCAAAAAGCACCTTAAGGTCATCGGGATGATTATCGGGAGAAAGACTCGCCCAGCCGTCACGTCCCGAAACATAAACAACGGGGGAATCAAGCTGTTCATCCGTTGCATCAAGGTCGATGAAAAGCTCCAAAAGCTCGTCCGTTACTTCATAAGGACGTGCATTGGGTCTGTCCGCCTTGTTTACAACCATTATTATGGAAAGGTTCAGCTCCAGAGCTTTTTTCAGCACAAATCTTGTCTGAGGCATACAACCCTCGAAGGCATCTACCAAAAGAAGCACGCCGTCCGCCATTTTAAGCCCACGTTCAACCTCACCGCCAAAATCGGCATGGCCGGGTGTGTCGATGATATTTATTTTCACATCGTTGTACATAAGAGATGTGTTTTTTGCAAGAATAGTAATACCGCGTTCCTTTTCAATATCGTTGGAGTCCATTACACGTTCTTCAACCTGAGCGTTTTCGCGGAAAACGCCGCTCTGGCGAAGAAGAGCGTCAACCAGAGTAGTTTTACCGTGGTCAACATGGGCGATAATTGCGATGTTTCTTATGTTTTTAGGTTCTATCATTTTTTTCGTCCTTTCTTAGGTTCTGTTTTATCTCAATCAAGCCGTTGAATGCAATAGGAATGGGAGAAAGTAGTGCGGTCGGTGCCGTTTTATCACGACGAAGTCGTTAAAGGGAATAGGAATGGGAGAAAGTAGTTCGGTCGGTGCTGCTTTATCACATTCCGATTTATTTCCTTTTTGTATCTTTCTCTATTACAAATGTGCTCCATGTGTCTGCATACTGTAAAAGTAGCAATAGCGGCGTTTCCTTTGTTGCTACGCTCTTATTATCATCCACATACTGACCGTCGTGATACATAACGGCCTGCACTTCACTTTCGGAAAGTGAAATATAGGGGATAGCAAGATACAGGCTTCTAACTGGAACACTGAGGTATACAAGGTTTTCATTCATTCTGTAAGGAACAGATGCAGGAAAACCATATTGCTTCTGCTTGGGAGTAGGCTCGTTTTCAAGATACTGAGGAATCCCGGGCATGCCTGCCTTTCCCAAATCATGAATAAGCGCCGTTATAATACAGCTTTCCTCGTCGATTTCAGGAGCGAGAGAAGCACGTAATTTAAGCATGGTTTCAGCCACATTCACGCTATGCTCCAAAAGCCCCTGCTTTCTGCACAGGTGGAAGCGTGTGCTGGCAGGAGAACTGAGATAATCCGTTTCATTTTCCATAAAATTAATTAAAGCGGTGAATTCATCTTTCCTTTTTACCACACGATTTTTAAGAGCTTCATAACGCTGTAATACTGTCATATAATTTACCCTCCTGAAAACACTTCTATTAATTATATAACAAACGACGGCATATTTCAACAAATTTTTGAGTAAATATTAATGTGTGTTTTTTGCATCGGGAGCATTGTGTTTTTTGCTGAGTGGTGATATAATGATTTTAACGTAAATTATATCAAAAAAAGAAAAGGAGCCAAAAACTTGGCTCCAAGTATTAGAATAAATCGCTGTGAGTACCTGTTATTGATAGAACAAGTACAAGATTATTATCTTCAATAGAGTATATTAAAAGCCAGTCCGGTGCTATGTGACATTCGCGAAATCCTTTCCAGTTTCCGGATAATGAATGGTCATTATATTGTTGTGGTAACACATCACCATGAGCAAGAATACGGATGACTTCATCAAGCAGGTTAATATCAAGGTTGCGTTTAATAATGGTCTTATAATCTTTTTTGAATTTGGAAGTCCATATAATATCGCGACTCATGATTTTAACTCCTTAAGAGCTTCCTCGACATCGGAAAATCTTTTTACATCAGGGCGATTCAGAATATCTTTAGCTTCCAAAAGTGCAGCAATGGTTTCCGAGTTTGGTGTGTTTATTGTAATGTCAAAAGGGATACACCCTTCACGTACAGATTGACGTAAAAAAATATTAAAGGCTGTAGTCATATTCATACCTAACTCTGAAAATAATTTATCTGCCTGTGATTTTAAGGTGCTGTCAATTCGGAAACTTACATTTGATGTTGTGGTTGACATAGTATCACTCCAATCCATTGTTTATATATACATTGTAACATGTTAAAAGGCTGTTGTCAAGTAATTGAAATGCAATAAGCTTTGAAATAGCGTTGAGCTACAGTATAGTATATGTAATAAACCTAAGATTGTATACATTATATATTTTTTGGTCCTGACTTGACACAAACATACATGACTAAATATCAATCGTAATGAATTGAAATTCAATCCGGAGGATAAATACATGAATAACAAAACATTTTCTAATTTTCATACTCATACGTCTTATTGTGACGGAGAAAATACGCCTGAGGAGATTGTTTTACGTGCTATTGATAAAGGTTTTTCATCAATAGGATTTTCAGGGCACGGCTATACCCCTTTTGATTTACGCTATTGCATGAAAGACACGCAATCCTATATTAAAGAAATATCAGAGCTGAAAAAAAAGTACAGCGATAAAATAGAAATTTACTGCGGAATAGAGGAAGATGCGTTTTCACCTGTGGAGCGGGGAAATTTTGATTATATCATCGGAAGCTCCCACTATTTTAATATAGACGGACAGTACTATCCCATTGACTCCGATTATGATTATTTTAAAAAATGCCTGGAGGCCTTTGATAACGATGCATTAAAGCTTGCCGAGGTCTATTACAGCACGTTTGTCGGCTATATCACTGAAAGAAAACCCGATATAGTAGGGCATTTTGACATTATAACGAAATATGATGAAATTGATGTCACACGTTTTTTGAATAATTCCGAATATCTCAGGATTGCAAAAAAATATCTGGAGCAAGCCGCAGAAAATGATGTGATTTTTGAAGTGAATACAGGGGCAATCTCAAGAGGAATAAGAAAGACGCCGTATCTCGGAGAAGAACTTCTTTACATACTTAAGAAAAAAGGAAGCAAGGTGATGCTTTCTTCCGACAGCCATAGCGTAGACACCTTGGATTTTTATTTTGATGAAGCAAAGAAGCTTTTACGCCTGGTTGGGTTTGACCATGTATACGAACTCCACCAAGGCACATTTAAGAAAAGGTTTATATAAAAGCGGAGGTAAACACCATGCTTGAGTTTGAATTTAAAATTCTTGACTTTATACATGAATATATGTCATCTCCGGTAATGGATAAAATAATGTGTTTTTTCACATTTTTGGGAAATGCAGGCTGGATATGGATAGCTTTGGCGTGTGTGTGCCTTTGCAGTAAAAAATACCGCTATACGGGAATAATGCTTTCGGTGGGGCTTTTAATGAGCCTTGTTGTTGCAAACCTTATACTAAAGCCTGCCTTTGCCAGACTTCGTCCTTTCCAGATAAAAGAGGGGATAGAGCTTATTATTGCCGCACCCAATGATTTTTCGTTCCCCTCGGGGCATACCATGGCATCGGCGATCTGTGCAACAATCATTTTTTTACAGCATAAAAAAATGGGAATTTATGCCATCGTATTAGCGACAATAATTTCCTTTTCAAGACTTTATTTATATATGCATTTTCCCACCGATGTATTTTTCGGGGCAATTCTGGGAATGTTATTAGGTGTATTGGCGGTAAAAATTGTAAGGCGTTATTTACCAAGAACACTTTGAGAATAATATATATTAAAACCTCCATACTAATATTATTACTGTAGGAAATAAGGAGGGATTAATATGAAAAAATGTACAACGGGTTTTCTCAAAGGTCTTGCCACAGGTGCAGTTATGGGAGGAGCAATGTGCCTGATGATGGATCCTCCCGATACTACCAAAATTAAAAAAGCATATAAAAAAACCAACCGTGCGTTAAAGACAGTTGGTTATGCTATAGAAGAATTAGTATCGAACAACTAATAATAGGGGATGTAAAAAAGCTCCAGATCGCAAAAGGCAACTAAAATACAAAATAGGGATTGAGTTAAAAAGTAGTAAATGCCTATTATTGTTGAAAAATCGCATTCATATGCGATTTTTCTTCATTCTCAGCCCTTTTGCTACGAACAAACTTCGCCACTCGACGTACCCACGTACGCCTTCGGGTAACCTGAGAATGCCTATATAGGCATTCTCAGCTCAGTTTGTCCGTTCTGAAGCCTTTTTCCTATCCCCTCAACTCCTGTGCTTAAAACAACCTGTATACTCCGACTACTTTTCCTAATATGGAAACACTTTCCACAATGATAGGCTCCATAAAATCATTTTCAGGCTGCAGGCGGAAATGCCCGTCCTCTTTATAAAATGTCTTTACGGTGGCGCTGTCATCCACAAGTGCTACTACCATTTCGCCGTTGCGGGCAACCTCGCACTTTTCCACAATTACATAATCCCCGTCAAGGATTCCTGCATTAATCATGCTTTCGCCGCGTACTTTAAGCATGTAAACATCATTCTTCTTGGCAAAATCCATGGGAAGCGGAAAGGTGCGTTCCAGATTTTCTTCCGCTAAAATCGGGAGACCTGCACTTACCCTGCCTATTACGGGAACTTCAAGATATTCCTTTTCCATGGCGGAAATGTTTGTGGGAACGTTCTTTAACCTTATTCCGCGAGAGCTTCCGTTTTCCTTAATAATATGTCCGTTTTTTTCAAGTCGTTTTAAATATCCGTGAACCGTAGAGGGCGAGTTAAGACCAACGGCTTCACAGATTTCACGAACGGTGGGCGGGTAGCCTTTTTGGGAAACCTGCTTTTCTATAAAGCTTAATATTTGCTGTTGTTTATCTATATTTGCTGCCAAATATATCACCCTCCAAATTTTAGTATATATTGATTATAACATACCTTAAAACAAAAATCAAACATTTGTTCGAAAAAAGTTGAAAATTTTAAGCCTTTTTTAAGAATGAACCGCGATAATATAATCAAAACTAATTTTTCTTGACTTATTTGTCATAAATTGATATTATATAAAGGAATGTAGTTGAAAGGAAGTGGCATAATGAATTCAGAAAATAATGTAAATGAAAATATTGATAATACAAATCTACAGACTGAAAACGTCGTGGATAATACCGAGCCTCAGGTAAATGAGGAAGCGCCCGTGCAGGAACCTTCGGAAACGGAAGAGACGTCTAATGCTTCCGAGCCTCTGGAAGAGGAAGAGCCTCCTAAAAAGACCGCACAGGAGCAAACTGCGGATTTTGTTTCGGAATTTGCCCCTGCACCCATTAATATCCCTAAATATAACAGGGAGAAGGAGCAGAAAAAGGCTGAAAAAGCAGGGCAAAAGGCTAAGAAGCAGGTAACTCAGAAATCAAGAAAAAGACGGGCAAAGCTTAAAAAAGCAATTTTCGTTGCAAGAACGGCAGGGCTTTTCATTCTTCTTGCGGCAGTTGTTACCACTATGGTTTTCTCACTTCTTGTGAAGATGAACACAACCGAGCATGCTATAGAAACGGCAATCCGAAACAATAACCCGGAACTTTTTACAATAGGAAAAATCAAAAAGCCCGATAAAATTAATTTAAACCCCAGCTCTCCAAGAGCGGCATTGGCTGATATAATCAGGGATAACTCCGACCATGTTATTACATATGACGACATAGCACGTGAGGTAAAGCGTTCAAATTATTCGCACTTTTTGGCAACGCTGTCCCATGACATCATTGATTATTATCTTTTCGGAAATGAGTATCAGGGTGTCACGGAGGAAAATATTGAGTCCTTGATTCTTTCGGCATCCAAGCGTATCTACGGGTTGACGGGAAGAAATGTAGGGGAGAGTGCCTCTAAGGAATTTGCGGCATATATAAAAAATTCTCCTTTCTTTGATGACCTTTCACGCGAAAACATAGTGCGTCAGATGAATGCGGAGAAAACACAGCTTACATCAATTCTGTTTTCAACACTAATGCTTATTTGCCTTGTTATTGCGGCGATACTTTTGATTATACTTGTGATTGTAAGCTGCAAAGGGATAGCTCATAAAATTATCGGATGGGCTATTATAATCGGCGGTGTGTTGACAGGCGTTGCAGGGTATTTTACAAGCTCGCTTTTTAATGCCCGCAGTGAGCTTTTAAAAGATGTGGCAGAGGTAATTTTAAATACCTTTAACCATAATGCAATTATCTGGAGCGGACTTACCGTTGTTATCGGCATTGTGATAATGCTTATGGGCAAAATGATATCCGATGAAGATGAAGAGTATGATGAATATGACGAAAACGGTTATATTGACGAAATAGAGCAAGTTTCAACAGAGCAATAAGAAATCAGGGGTGTAAAAAATAAGATTTTTACACCCCTCTTTATAGCTAATCATAAGGGGATAGGAAAAATGATAATACCTATTTTTATACCCCACGAGGGCTGTCCCAACGACTGTGCCTTTTGCAACCAGCGTACAATCAGCGGAAAAAGCACTGCCCCAAGCCTTGACGACGCAAGGCTTATTATAGAGCAGTACCTTGAAAACGGCACAAAAAAAGCCGACCAGATTGCCTTTTTTGGTGGCAGCTTTACGGGGATAAGCACTCTAAAACAAAATGAATATCTCTCCCTTGCAAATGAGTATATGAAAAAGGGCTTGGTAGGAAGCATACGTCTTTCCACCCGTCCCGATTATATCAGTGAGGACACGGTGAAAAGACTTATTTCATTCGGCGTGAAAAATATTGAGCTTGGAGCACAGTCCATGGACGAAGAAGTGCTTCGTGCTTCAAACAGAGGACACAGCAGTTATGATGTGGAAAAAGCCTCGGAAATTATACAAAAATGCGGAGCAACCCTGGGCCTGCAGATGATGACGGGACTACCTCTTGACAACATGGAAAAATGCATGTATACCGCACAAAGATTTATTAAGCTGGGTGCTAAAGAAAGCCGCATATACCCCACCGTCGTTCTTCGGGGAACAAAGCTTGCTAAGATGTATGAAACGGGAGAATATACTCCCCAAAGTGTGGAGGAAGCCGTAGATATATCGGCAAGGGTTTACAGGTTTTTTAAAGAATGCGGAATAAAGGTACTCAGGATAGGTCTGCCCGATTCTGCCGAGCTAAAGGAAAATTATATTGCAGGGGCATATCACCCGTCATTGGGCGAGCTTGTAATGAGCCGTGACATTCGTAACCAAATTGAGGAAAGCCTTTCGGGAAGAAGCGAGGCAGAAATTCGTGTGAATCCCAAATTTATATCCAAAGTAAACGGAAACAGATGCTGTAATATTGAATACTTCAAAAGCAAAGGGATAAAAATTACAATATCGGAGGATTCGTCTGTAGCTGAATTTGAACTGTAGGAGATGAGCCATGTTAGCCGTAGTAATAATGCTGTTGGTGATATTTGCACTATTGGAATCGGTTTATATATACAAACTGATAATGAGGACAATTAAGGAATTTAAGCCATCTGCTCAAAAAAGCCGTATTCGGTATATTGTACGTGCCATGTCAATAATGCTGGGCATTATTGGAATAAATATATTTAGGATAACGGCAGTGATAATACTTCATATATTAGCAATATCGGCAGTAACGGAAATTATAAATTTAATTATAAAAAAGCACGTAGGAAGTCCGAGCATCTGGAACAGAATATATGCCCTTTGTATAATTCCCATTCTGATTACGGCGGGAGTTATGACATACGGCTATATGAATTTTAATAATGTGCAAAAAACCGAATATACAATATATACCCAAAAGAACATCCGCCCCGATGGCTATAAAATTGCCCTCCTTGCAGATATTCATTACGGTGTGTCCCTTACGGGGAAAGAATTTTTAAAGCAGTGTGAAAAAATAAGTAGGGAAAACGTTGATATGGTGATTTTATGCGGAGATATTGTTGATGACGATACCACAAAAGCCCAGATGCAGGAATGTTTTTACGCTCTTTCAACAATAGAAAATAAGCTTGGCATTTTTTACGTATACGGTAATCATGACAGGCAAAACTACAGCCGTAATCGCCTGTACACAGAAAAGGAATTGATTTCGGCGGTAGAGGGAAATGGTATCACCATTTTGTGTGATGATGTTGTAAATATCAAAAATGACTTTATAATAGCAGGCAGGGAGGACAGCTCCGTAAGCTATGTTTCGGAAAAAGAGGGCAGAATGTCAATAGAAAATCTCTTGTCCCAAACCGATAAAGAAAAATTCATACTGACTCTTGACCATCAGCCGAGAGAGTATATAGAAAACGCCAAAGCAGGAAGCGATTTAATCCTTTCGGGGCATACCCACGGCGGACAGCTTTGGCCCGTAAACATCATTGATGAGATATTTAAAATCAACGAAGCAAACTATGGAGAGGTAAACATTGATAAAGATACCAAAGCAATAGTTACCTCCGGATTTGCCGGCTGGAATTACCCCATGAAAACCGCCGCACCGTCAGAATATGTTATTGTAAATATAAAAAAAGAGCCGTAATGGTGTGTTTAATTAAATAGTAATATTGTTTTTCGTTAAAACGGCATAGGTTTTCTATGCCGTTTCAGACTGTCGAAGAACCCGACTTTGCATCAAGCAAAAATCGGGTTCTTCTTCATATTTATCAAATTTACAACAAAAACAAGCAAACTGGAAGGGGTATTATTCCTCTTCCATTTCCATTTTGCAAGCTTTTTTAAATTCATGGTTGCAAATTTAAGCCTTGCCCAGTTTGTTACCTGTGCAAGACCTGTATATGGAGTGTATCTCATTGCGTGCTTTTCTTTCGCAT
>JAZNYX010000053.1:0-136414 GCA_045594665.1 Clostridia bacterium
CCAGAAAAAAGCACTGCAACAGCAGTGCTTTTTTCAGTTAAATCCGTCTTGCACACGGAATAGATCTGCTTTGCAGATGAAATCACTTCGTGATGAAATCCGACTTCGTCGGAATAAAAGACGGATTTAATTTCATCAAAGCCGCAGGGCTTTGATTTCATCCAAACCTGTTTGGATTTCATCGTGAACAAAGTGAACGATTTCGCCGGGAATATTATACCTGAATGGTTTACATATTCTCCCAAAAAACAAAACTTGATTTTTTAAAATTATGGTGTATAATAATAAAGAAGCAAATTTATTTGTAATTATCATAGGGAGGTGCTTTTATGGCAAAGGTAACGAAAGACACTATTATTCTTGATGTTCTTAAGATGGATGCAGGTACAGCACCCTTTTTCCTGGAAATAGGTATGCATTGCCTTGGTTGTCCTTCAGCCAGCGGAGAGTCAATTGCAGAGGCTTGTGCCGTGCACGGCGCAGATGCAGATGCTCTTATTGCGAAGCTTAACGAATATTTGGAAAATAAATAATAAGCAAGAATGGGGTGCAAAAAGCTATACTTTTTGCACTCTCATTTTTTTTGCATCCCCGACAAGTGTCATATATTGACATTTGCAGGTGGATGGTGTAAAATAAAGCAAGACAAAATTATAATGCTGAAATGTTAGGAAGTATAGATATGAAAAAACTGATTACATTTATATTTACCGCAGTGGCAATCCTTTGCCTTGCTCACAGTGCGCTTGCCGCGGATACGCTTTATGCAGCAAATGTTGAGGGTGAGCTTTCACTTCACATTTCACCAAATGAAAAAAGCCATGCGATAGCAGTTGTTCCTGCTTGCTCAAAGCTTACTCTCTTGGAACAAGATAGAACATGGGGGCTTGTGGAGTTTAATAAAAAAAGCGGCTGGATAAATATGAGCTTTACACGCACATCATATAAAAAGGCGGCGTTGGCAACCGGCAGTGATTCAGAGAAAAAGGTAAAGGTTTCTACTGAAGAGGGGGTAGCTTATCTCTATGATATTCCGTCGGATGATGCGCTTTTGGGAAGCGATGTGAAGGATGTCATCACCAACGACATGGTTTTGGAAATCAAGAGGGAAACTCCTTCGGGCTGGGGACTTGTTTCCAAAAATAATGATGCAAACTATGCGTGGATAAAGCTTAAGGATACAGCTCCCTTTGAAGAATTTGACGGAGCGGAATATGGCGAAGTTGAGTATGTGTACATTCTTTCAAAAGGCGGTAAGGGTGTAGAGCTTTGGGAGGACCAGGGCAGGAAATCATATCATACAATCATTCCCGATTGCACAAGATTAACCGTGAGAAAAAAAGAGAAAGGATATGCCTATGTGGCATATAACGGACTTAACGGTTGGATTGATTATTCCTACACAACGCAGTCACTGTCCAATGCTCAGAACAAAGCGGGCAGGGCTGTTAATCTTGAGTTTGTTGTGACAGCCGATGAGGACGAAATAGAGCTTTTGAGCCTTCCCTCCGATAATCCCGATGACAAAGCACAACGCCTTGGAGAGATTGAGAACGGCACTACGGTTTTCGTTCAGAGAAGCACGGTGAGCGGCTGGTGCCTTGTTAATCATAATGGTGTTCTGGGCTGGGTTTCTTCGGAACATCTGAAAGAAGCTCCCGAAAATGAAAATGCAATAATACAGCTTCTTGACAAAGCCAGGGAAGGATATGTGTGCAGCGAGGACTTGGAAGGCTTGCAGCTTTATGCGACTGCCGACGATGAATATGATACCTCGGTAATGCCTGAATGTGTAAAAGTCAAGGTGATTGCCGAAAAAGATGATTATGAGTATGTGGTAAATGATTATGCGGCAGGCTGGGTAAAAAAAGGCTCTCTTACAGATACATATGCAAATGCACTTACATTATATAGGCTTAGCGATGATTTGAGTTATGTGGCAAAGAAAGATTTTGATGTAATGAGCCTTCCGACCAATTCGGAAAAATGCCAAAGCATGATTCTTACCAATGTTAAGAAAGGAACTGATTTTAACGTAATTAAAATCGTTGAAACAGGAAAAAATGACTGGGGACTTACGGAAATTGGCGGCGTTATGGGATGGGTAAATCTTGACTGTGCAGAAAGAACGGAAATAACGCCTAAGGATATAATATTAGTGGTGGCAATCGTCGCAGGAACTCTGGTTGCGGCTTTTGCGGTGATTTTCATTCTTAAAAGAAAAAACAAAAAGTCAGATTTTAATGAAAAGACGGGTGAAGAAGATGAAAACATATCAGATGGAAATAGCATCGGTGACAAGGAATCTGCCGATGTTTCCGGTAAATGATAAAATCTCCATTGCGGCATTTATTCTTTTCGGAGATGTGGAGCTTACGGTTAATTGTGCAAACGAGCTTTTAAAGAAGGTTCCCGAATATGACATAATGGTTACCGCGGAGGCAAAGAGCATTCCCTTAATTCACGAAATGGCACGCCAGGCAGGCGTAAACGATTATGTTATTGCACGCAAAAAGCCTAAGGTTTATATGAGCGATGTGATAGAGGTCAGCGTAAATTCAATCACCACCCACGGAGAGCAGAAGCTTTATATAGGAAAAGAAGATGTGGAAAAAATTAAGGACAAGAGAGTTCTCATCGTAGACGATGTAATAAGCACGGGCGAATCGCTAAACGCTCTGGAAAAGCTTATAGAGGTTGCAGGAGGAAATATTGTGGGAAAGGCGGCTGTGCTTGCAGAGGGCGATGCCGCAGACAGAGACGATATAATTTTCCTGAAAAAACTGCCTCTTTTTGACTCCGAGGGAAATGAATTGTAAAAAAATCAGAAAAAACAGTTGACAAAAGGAAAAAGAACTGTTATAATAACTAAGCAACAAAGAAGAAGTTACCGCTTCTCACCGTGCAGGGTTACTTGGTACGGTTAATAAAACAGGCTTTTATGATGCTTGAGTTTTGTATGGCGGTAGGTTCTCCTGCCGCTTTTTTATGCGGTATGAAGCAATTTTTGGAGGTGTTTTCTATTAGCAAGGAAATGATGATTAACGAAGAAATCAGGGATAACGAGCTGCGTGTAATTGATAACGACGGCAGTCAGCTGGGTATTATGTCCAGGAATGATGCTTTGGAGGCGGCAAACAAGAAGAATCTTGATTTGGTATTGATGTCTCCCAATGCAAATCCCCCCGTATGCAAAATTATGGATTACGGTAAATATCGTTTTGAGCTTGCTAAAAAGGAAAAGGAAAACCGCAAGAATCAAAAGGTTGTCAACCTTAAGGAAGTTCGCCTTTCACCGTCCATCGATAACCATGATTTTGAAACCAAGCTTAAAAACGCCATTAAGTTTCTTCAGCATGGCGACAAGGTTAAGGTTTCTGTCCGTTTCCGCGGACGTGAAATTCATCATGCTTCAATCGGCGAACAGATTCTGGAGCGTTTTGCACAGGGCGCAGAGGAATTCGGAACGGTTGACAAGAAAGCGAAGCTTGAAGGTAAGAACATGGCGATTACAATTTCGCCCAAGAACTGATTATCGGCTAACAAAAGTTAGTTTAGATATATACAATTGAGAGGAGAGATATTATGCCTAAAATAAAGACACACAGAGCCGCTGCAAAGCGTTTCAGTCTTACAAAGTCAGGTAAGGTAAAGAGAGCGAAAGCGTTCAAGAGTCACATTCTCACGAAGAAGGACACCAAGAGAAAGAGAAGACTCAGAAAGGGCGCTCTTGCAGATGTAACAAACGCAAAAGTTATTAAGAAGCTTATACCTTATAAATAAGAATTAGGAGGACTATAAAATGGCTCGAGTTAAGGGTGCGCTCAGCACCAGAAAAAGACATAAAAAAATATTAAAGCTTGCGAAAGGCTACAGAGGTGCAAAATCCAAGCTTTACAGAATTGCTAACCAGGCAGTAATGAAATCACTTTCTTACTCTTATGTAGGAAGAAAGCTTAAGAAGAGAGATTTCCGTTCTCTTTGGATTACAAGAATCAGTGCTGCATGTAAGATGAATGACATCAACTATTCACGTTTCATGAACGGCCTTAAGAAGGCTAACATTGAAATCAACAGAAAGATGCTTTCTGAAATTGCAATCAATGATCCCTCAGCTTTTACACAGCTCGTGGAAACAGCTAAGAAAAGCCTTTAATAATGCAGAAAAGAACCGTTTCCGATAATTTTCGGAAACGGTTTTTACAACAAAATTAATAATGGTGAAGCTATGATAATTACAAGTCGCGAAAATAAAATTTTTAAGCTTGCAAAATTACTTAAAACCGCAAAAGGGCGTAGTGAAAAAGAGCTTTTTCTCATCGAAGGAATACGCTCTGTTCGTGATGCAATTGAAAAGAATGCAGATATGGAGTACATTCTTTTAAAAGATGGTACAACCCTTGATTTTAAGGCAAAATGCGATGTTTTCACTTTTGCACCAAAGCTTTTCGAGGATGTCTGCGAGACGGTTTCCCCCCAAGGAGTAATGGCAGTTTGCCGCATGAAGAAAAAGGAACTTGAGGACATTTTGACATCGGGAAAAAAATGTATCGTTATGGGTGAAGCATTGCAGGACCCGGGAAATATCGGCTCTGTTATCCGCACGGCTCATGCGGCGGATTGCGGCGGCGTAATACTTACAAAAGGGTGCTGTGATTTATATAATCCCAAAATCATCCGTGCCACAATGACGGGTATATTCTCCGTTCCCGTGGTGCAAAATGCGGTAAGTGAATACGTGATAGAATATTTTAAAAAGAACGGTTATAAGATTGTAGCAGGAGCACTTAGTGAGACGAGTGTTGATTTTTACGAGGCAGATTTGACGGGAAAAGTATTGATAGTTATTGGAAACGAAGGAAACGGAATAACTGACAAAACCCTTTCTCTTTGTGATATTGTGGTTAAAATTCCCATGCGCAGTGATGCAGAAAGCCTTAATGCGGCGGTTGCCGGTTCGGTGATGATTTATGAGCATTACCGTCAAAATACAAAAAAACCTTAAGTTTTCTATTTACAAAAAGATGTTTTTAGTGTAAGTTATTAGGGGTGCAATAAAAATGGAGCTTAGGAAAAGACAGTTCATATGGACAGTTAAATCACGCATGGTAAGGCAGAGCGCAAAAGCACTCCGCGAACTTTCGGAAAAAGAAGAGCTTTTCGATGAATCCTCCATAGATACGGGGAGCGAAATATATCAAAAAACAGCAGAAGATTTTGAAATGGCACGAAAAATGGGATGTAGTGTGGTTACTTATCTTGACGATTTGTATCCCGAAAGGCTTAAAAACATTTCTCAGCCTCCGCCCGTTCTTTTTGTTTGGGGAAATCCTGCGCTCCTTTCAAACACTGTGTTTGCAGGGATTGTAGGTGCAAGGAAGTGTGATGCCTACGGGATTAGGGTTACGGAGAATTTTGCCATGGAAATAGGGCAGACAGGCGCAGGAATAGTATCGGGAGGTGCTCTCGGCGTAGATGCGGCATCTCACAGAGGTGCACTTCGTGCGAAAGCTCCCACGGTTGCTGTATTAGGATCCGGTATAGACGTTGCATATCCTCCGGAGAATCACGCTCTTTTTTCCGCAATAGTGAAAGAAGGCGGCAGCGTAATCAGCGAGTTTTCATTTGGAGAACCTGCAAATAAATGGAATTTTCCGCGGAGGAACAGAATAATTGCAGCACTTTCTGATGTGCTGATAGTTACGCGTGCAGGAAATAAAAGCGGTTCTCTTATTACGGCTACACAGGCAATGGACATGAATAAGACTGTATACGCAGTTCCCGGAAATATTGATGATAAGCTGAGTCAGGGAACGAATGAGCTTATCCGTGACGGGGCAGTGCCGCTCTTAAATGCCATTGAAGTTATAGATGAACTGATTTCCGGTAATCCCGACTTTTTTGTAAGGGAAAAGGAAGCGGGAAGACCAATTTATGAGGATGAAAGGTATATAGAGGAAGAACCTGAAAGAAAGAATGTGTCTCTGCAAGGGCTATCAGAATATGAAGCAGAAATTGTAAACATAATAACAAGCGGAGCGGATACACAAAATTTGATTGAAGAAAGAATCTCATTTGAACCGTCAAGACTGACGGCACTTATTCAAATGATGGAGATAAAAGGTATTATAAAAAAAGGACGCGGAAATAAATACGCGGTAAGATAACAGGAGGGGGATGCTCATGGCAAACTATCTTGTAATAGTTGAGTCACCGGCAAAAGCAAAGACAATAAATAAATATCTCGGAAAAAATTATACGGTTATTGCTTCTATGGGTCATATGCGTGACCTGCCTAAAAGTCAGCTCGGAATAGAAATTGAAAACAATTATGAGCCTAAGTATATTACAATCCGTGGTAAGGGGGAGCTGCTTACAAAGCTCAAGAAAGCCGCAAAGACTGCGGATAAAGTATATCTTGCAACTGACCCTGACCGCGAGGGAGAAGCAATAAGCTGGCATCTTGCCAATATTCTGGATATCGATGCTACCAAAAAGTGCAGAATAACCTTTAATGAGGTTACTAAAAGTGCTGTAACGGCATCACTTAAAGAGGCTCGTCCCATTGACGAAAACTTGGTAGACGCTCAGCAGGCACGCCGTGTTCTTGACAGAATAGTGGGTTATCAGATAAGCCCCATTTTGTGGAAGAAGGTTAAAAAGGGCCTTAGTGCAGGGCGTGTTCAGTCTGTGGCAACAAAGCTTGTTGTAGACCGTGAACGTGAGATTAATGCATTTGAACCCAAGGAATACTGGACTATCAGTGTACCCCTTAGTAAAAAAGGTGAGAAAAAGTCCATTCTTGCAAAATTCTACGGCATTGGCGGAAAGAAAAAGGAGCTTACAAGCTCCGGTGATACACAAAAAATACTTGACATGACAGAGGGCAGTGCTTTTGTTGTAAAAAGTGCAAACTACAGCGAAAAAATGAATCAGCCTGCACCTCCCTTTATCACGAGTACACTTCAGCAGGAGGCAAGCAGAAAGCTTGGCTTTACATCAAGGAGAACAATGTCTGCCGCACAGCAGCTTTATGAAGGCGTAGACGTTCCCGGGAAGGGGACACTCGGTCTTATAACATATATGAGAACCGACTCCCTCCGTCTTAATCCCGATGCACAAAATGCGGCACGAGGAATTATTGCGGAGAAGTTTGGAAAAGAGTATTTACCAAAGGCCCCCAGAAACTATAAGACAGGGAAAAATGCTCAGGATGCTCACGAAGCAATCAGACCGTCTGTGCCCTCAATTGAGCCTGAAATGATAAAATCTTCGGTAAGTGCCGACCTTTATAAGCTTTACAAGCTGATTTGGGAAAGATTTATTGCATGCCAGATGACAAATGCAGTTTATAATACCCTCTCTGCGGAGTTTGATGCAAATGGTGCCACATTCCGTTCAAATGCAAAGACACTTAAATTTGCAGGCTACCGTGCAGTGTATGTAGAGGGAAGCGAAGAAGCCGAGGAAAAGGATGCAAAGAGCCTTCCCGTGCTGGAGGAGGGCATGGAGCTTACGGCGGGTAAAGTGGAGAAAGAACAGCATTTTACCGAGCCTCCGGCAAGATATACAGAGGCATCTCTCATTAAGGCTATGGAGGAAAACGGCATAGGCCGTCCCAGTACCTACGCTCCCACAATTACCACAATTCTCGGCAGAGATTATGTAACAAGGGAAAAGCGTATGCTTAAGCCTACTGAGCTTGGAACAATTGTTACCGATATTATGGCGGAAAATTTTGAGGATATTGTAGATGTTGATTTTACTGCCAATATGGAAAAACAGCTTGATGATATTGAAACGGGCAGTGCAAAATGGGTAAAGGTTATAGACGATTTCTACCGTCCCTTTGAGGCAGTGCTTAAAAAGGCGGAAAAGTCCATTGAAAAGGTTAAAATAGCCGATGAGGTATCCGACGAAATCTGCGAAAAGTGCGGAAGAAATATGGTAATAAAGCTTGGAAGATTCGGAAAATTCCTGGCTTGTCCCGGTTTCCCCGAATGTAAAAACGCGAAGCCTATTTTAAAGGACACAGGCGTTAAATGCCCCAAGTGCGACGGAAGAATTGTGGAAAGACGCAGTCAGAAAGGTAAGAAATATTTCTCCTGTGAAAACGCTCCCAAGTGCGATTTTATCCTTTGGGATGAACCTACAAAGACTCCCTGTCCCTCCTGCGGCGGCGTAATGACAAGAAAGTATCTTAAACGGGGAAGTGTAACGGTTTGTTCTAACCCTGACTGTGAAACTAATAAGAAGTAATGCGGGATGTTAAAAATGCCCAGAACATTCGTTGGCGGTTTTATAATTTGAGATAACACTATTTTATAATAACAAGGTTTTCGGTAGAAATCCGCAAGACGGATTTCCGCTTTGATGCCAACGAATTACGAACAAACTTCACCTCTCGACGTACCCTCGTACGCCTTCGGGTAACCCACGGCAAGCCGTGGTTCAGTTTGTTCGTTCTGAACATTTTTTCCTATCCCTTAAATTCATAAAACTAAATTGTCATTCTGAGGAGCTTGCTACGAAGAATCTCTTAGAATGACAATTTCACATTTAAAACTTTTTAATCGAGGATGTTACTATGGAGCTTAAAATAATCGGGGCTGGCCTTGCCGGCTGTGAAGCGGCTTGGCAAGCGGCACAAAGAGGAATTAAGGTAAAGCTTTATGAAATGAAGCCTGCCGTTTTTTCCCCTGCCCATACAAACGAAAACCTGTGCGAGCTTGTCTGCTCCAATTCCCTTAAGGGAAACGGGCTTGATAATGCCTGTGGCCTGCTTAAAGAAGAAATGCGGCGGATGGGAAGCCTTGTCATAAAATGTGCCGATGAAACAAAGGTGCCTGCAGGCGGTGCATTGGCAGTAGACCGTGACCGCTTTGCATCTCTTGTGACAAGCTATATTAAGCAGCATCCCAACATAGAACTCATAAACGAAACTGTAAGCGAAATTGATACGGATGAATTTACCATAATCGCAACAGGACCGCTTACCCATGAAAAGCTCAGTATATCAATCGCAAATCTGACGGGAGGGGACAGCTTGTTCTTTTTTGATGCGGCGGCTCCCGTAATAACTCGTGAAAGCATTGATGAAACGAAAACCTACCTTGCGGCAAGGTATAACAAGGGAACAGCCGATTACATCAACTGCCCCATGGAAAAAGACGAATATGAAGCCTTTTATGATGCCCTCATAAATGCCGAGCGTGCTCCGCTTCACGAGGGTGTGGAGAATATAAAGGTTTTCGAGGGCTGTATGCCCGTTGAAATTATGGCACAAAGAGGTAGAGAAACGCTTTGCTTCGGACCTCTTAAGCCTAAAGGACTTCCAAATCCCCAAACGGGCAAAGAGCCGTATGCGGTGCTTCAGCTTCGCCGTGATAACACCGAGGGAACTTTATATAACCTTGTGGGCTTTCAGACTAATTTAAAGTTTGGTGAGCAAAAGAGGGTTTTCTCCATGATTCCCGGTCTTGAAAATGCGGAATTTGTCCGCTATGGCGTAATGCACAGAAATACTTATATAAATTCCCCTGCCGTTTTAAACCCCGATTACAGCCTGATAAAATACCCCAAGGTATTTTTTGCAGGGCAGATAACGGGCGTGGAGGGATATGTGGAATCGGCTTCTTCGGGAATGATTGCAGGAATTAATGCCGCAAGAAGGCTTATGGGAAAGGAAAGCGTTGTTTTTCCTGCCTCCACGTGCAGCGGTGCACTTATAAAGTATATTACCGATCGTGAAAATAAAAAATTCCAACCCATGAATGCTAATTTCGGCATTATCGACTGGGAAAGAGTGAAGATTAAAAACAAAAAAGAACGTTATGAATATATTTCCTCCCTTGCACTTAAAGCATTAGAGGAAGTAATTGAAAAAGAGAATATATAGACTAAAAATAATGCTGTGACAATGTGTCACAGCATTATTTAAAGGGGATAGGAAATTTCACGATTTAATCGCGAGCAAAATTTGTCAGTTTTGTATTTAGTCAGGTCGCGAAATGGGTGAAGCGGCACGCTTCTTTTTAGTCTATATCACGGTCACAACCTGCAACGCACTTTACAAGGCACGCAGTAGAAGTAATTATCAGTGAGAAAAACGTAAGAAGCAGTCCCGTTATGATTGCTCCGGCAATACTGGTTGCCGCAAAGGTAATAGCAAGAAGTATTACCGACGTGAGAACCGTACCTAAAATCCCCGCAAGGAAAAGAGGAAGAATGGGACACAGGCAATCTCGGAGATACGGTCTGCCGGGCGACAGTGCCAAAAGTGATATTGCAAGATAACCCACAGCTATACCGAAAGTAGTCCACAAAAATGCAGGAGCTACGGTTATAACAGCAGTAATTCTGAGAACTGTTGCAACTACGCCGATAATAATACTTGCGATAATAGCAAGAGCACCGCAGCTATTTCTGCAGCTGCAAGAACAATTATACATAGTTATTCACCTCCCATTTCAGCATATGTGAAAGGGAGGTGTTTTGTTACTTATCTAATACCACAAGATTTTGCGTATGCCGTAACTATTTCTAAAAGATTTGAAATCTGTTCATCGGTCATATCTGAAATGAATTTGTGAAGAACAGTTTCGACATTTTTTGAAGATATTCCAAAGAGAAGATAGTCGGCGCTGACATCAAGAACTTTGCATATATCTCTCAGTTTGCCTACGGAGATTCCGGACAAACCACGCTCAATATTACTTATTTGCTGAGGATTGCTTATATCAGCCTTTTCGGCTAAAGCTTCTTGGGTAAGGTTCCTTTTTGCTCTTATTTCTTTTATCCTTGCACCGATTTCGGCGTTGGTTTTGTTAAATCTGTTCATAAATTCACTCCTGAAAACAATTAATGTTTACAAGTTTATTATAAAAGCTTTATCTTGAATTATGAACATGGCTAAAAGTTTATAAGTAAACCTTTTACTTGACTTAATGCGAAAAAAATGTTATTATACTAAAGAATCAAAATAAAAGGATATAGGATAATGACTTGTGAAAATGAAAAAAATCAAACCTGTTGTTTCTTTGGTCATAGAAAAATAAACGAAACAACAGAACTAAAAAACAAGCTAAATAAAGTCATAGAAGATTTAATAATAAATAAAAAGATTGACACCTTTCTTTTTGGCAGTAAAAGCGAATTTAATGACTTATGTCTTAGTACTGTCGCTAAATTAAAGGTAAAATACCCATATATCAAAAGAGTGTATGTTCGTGCTGAATATCCGTATATAGATGAAAACTACAAAAATTATCTGTTAGGAAGCTATGAAGAAACCTACTATCCACAAAAAATAATAAACGCAGGGAAAGCCGCATATGTAGAAAGAAATTGCGAAATGATTGATAAGAGCAGTATCTGTGTGGTGTACTATGATGAAAGCTATCTGCCAAATCGTAAAAACAATAAAAGCGGAACAAAAATTGCCTGTGACTATGCTGTGCAAAAGGGCAATGAAATAATAAATGTAAACGAAGCGGTAGAAGATAAAAATGTCAGATAATAAAAATTTACATAGAGCAAATACAAAAAAAGCTACACAATGGGGACTGTCCCCATTGTGTAGCTTTTTTTGTTAGCGGTTTTGGTAGTACGTTTTCAATAGTTGATATATAGTTTTAATTTCCGGAACCGACAAATGCTCCAGAATATTTTTAATTTCAAGAATGTCTGAATGTTCTTCTTCGGAAACAATTTTTTTCCTATTGTCTGTGAGTCCTAAAATATAGTCAACGGAAACGTTAAGCTCTTTTCCTATATTATAGAGTGTCTGTACTGCAGGGGCTTTTCTTCCGGCTTCAATTTCCCACAAAAAATTCCTAGAGATTCCTATATTTTCTGAAAGCTTTTCAAGTGTTAATTTCTTTTGTGTACGTATAGCTTTTATTCTCATTCCCATAGTCGATAATTCCACCACAATCACCTCTCTTTTATTTTACAACAATTAGCTATAATTAAAACTTGCTTATTGTTGTAAAACACACCAAAAAAGTATTGCAATTAGGTGTAAAACGTGTTATAATGTGTAGGACGCTTGAGAAAGCTGTCGAATAAATTAAAATTAGGAGAGATACATATGAGAAAAACAATTAAAACACTATCCGCACTGATATTGGCTTTTTTACTGATGTTTTCCTTTGCTGCCTGTGAAAAGAATGCTGAAGTAAAAGAAAGTGCCGGGGAGAATATTGCAGAAAAAGATAAAGAAACCGTGGAAGAGGTTGTAGAAGATTTCTTTGATGCTTACACCGAAATGGACTTTGAAAAGGCAACTGAATTTACGAAAAGAAATTCTGATGCTTATGACGTTATCAAAGACATAATAGCGAATATGCCTTTTGATGAAATTGCCGATGAAAGTCCCGAAATGGCTGACGCATTTGAAGAAATGATAAAGGATGTATTTGGTGCAGTAGAAGTTAATATTGAAGAAATAAAGGTGGACGGAGATAAAGCCGAGGTAATTTATGAAACAAATGCAGGGGCAATAGAGGACATTTTCGAGACATTTGAAGAAGAGGGAGATGCAAGACTTGAGGCAAGCCTTGAAAGCATAAGCGAGGAAGACCTTGCCGAATTAGCGTTGTTGTCCGAAGAGGAACAGTTTCAGTTCGGAATGGAGCTTGCCCTTGAAGTAATGGAGGAGCTTTTTGACGAAATGATTGAAGAATTTAACGATGCAGATTTGGAAGAAGCAACCATAAAGCTTGAAAAAGACGGAAGCGACTGGGAAATTACTGAAATGGAATAAATAAAGAAACGGATGCATTTGCATCCGTTTCTTTATTTATTCCATAAGACCGATATTCCTCTCAAGGACACCTTTCCCCCTCCAGGAAAAGGCTCGGTTTTTATACTTTTTCATAAATCCACGGTTTGAAAGGCTTTCAAGCTCGGAGAGGGAAATAGAGTCAATTAAATCCTCGGTAAACTCTTTCAGTGGTTTTGGTGTAATATTATTATGTGGGCAAACCCTCTGGCACGTGTCGCAACCAAATACAAGACCTGATTTTTTTAGTATGGCGATTTCACTTTCCGTGAGGTCGCCTTTTTTCTGGCTTATATGAGAGGCACATTTGTTAATATCAAATTCTTCTCCCAAGGCACCGCCGGGGCAATTTTCTATGCACCGATTACAGCCCATACAGGCTTTTTGAAGCGGTGTGTCGGGGGCTAAATCTAAATCACATAAAATATATCCTATGAAAAAGTAGCTCCCGAAATCATCGTTAATAAGCATTTTGTTTTTTCCGTAGAACCCAAGCCCTGCCTCATAAGCTAACCTTCTGTCAACTTCGGGACCGATATCGGCAAAAATTTCGCACTCCGTATCGGAGGCAAGGGTACGAATGAAGTCGCATACAGGGGAGAGCTTTTCCTTTATAACCAAGTGGTAATCAAGACCTCTTGCATATAAAGAAAGATTACCGTCACTCTCACCGCAGTAGTAGGGAAAAAGGCAGACTATTGCACTTTTTTCTCCATAGCGTGCAATGCCGCACTTTTCAATGCCAAGAGAATGTATGAAATTAAAAATTTTGTTTTTCATAGCCGTCAGTCTTCCGTTCTTATCATTGAAATTGCAAGATAAACTTTTTCAAATCCCATTTTCCGAAGAAGCTTTGCACAGTAGTTGGAGGTTGCACCTGTTGTATAAATATCGTCTACCAAAAGTACCGTTCCACTATAGGAGTTTTCCGTTGCGAAAAAGCACTTTTTTACATTTTCACGACGTTCGGAAAGATTCAGCGTGTGCTGAGGCTTTCCGTCTGTGGTTTTGCGGAGAGTGGGGACACATGGAATATTCAGGGTTTTTGAAAGCTCCCTTGCAATAAGCTCCGCTTGATTATAACCACGGTTTTTAAACGCCGCTTTGTCCTGCGGTACAAAGGTTATGAAGTCAAAGCTTGTATAGTAGGGTGAATTAATTACTTTATCTGCCAGTACATATGCTATTCCTTTTGCATAATATGGGTGACCTGCTTTAAGTGCAAGGACTGCGTTCTTGGCTTTTTCTTTATATATAAGCGGTATAAATGCATGCTCAAAATACGTTCTGTTAAAACGGCAGCTTGCACATATAATGTGTGAGGTTTCTTCCACAGGTCTGCCGCAAATTTTGCAGGCTTTTCCCTTGATGTAGGGGAGGGACGTCATACAACTATTGCAAACGGGGGTCTTACTCTGTAGGATTTTTTCGCAAAAGGGGCATTTTGGAGGGAAGACGAGGTCAAGTAGCTTATTAAGCATTTTTCACGCTCTCCCTTAATCTTTTTTCAAGACTGCTGTAGCGAAGTTGTAATTTATTATTCTTTACCATGGCAGAAACGCTTTGCAGATTCCCCACCAGAATTACAAGCTTTTTTCCTCTTGTCACAGCCGTATAGAGAAGATTCCTTGTCATCAGCATGGGAGGGAAGGGGCATACGGGGATTATAACCGCACTCCATTCACTGCCCTGACTTTTGTGTACAGTAAGGGCATATGCCATTTCCAAATCCTCCACA
Organism: Clostridia bacterium; assembly: GCA_045594665.1. Taxonomy (GTDB): domain Bacteria; phylum Bacillota; class Clostridia; order UMGS1883; family UMGS1883; genus UMGS1883. The sequence goes on from JAZNYX010000053.1 coordinate 14,523, forward strand.
GAGGAAAAATCATATTCCACAATTTTGTTATCATCAAAAAGAATCCTCATAGATTTTTCTTTCTGCGATATATCAAGTATAGTTCCAATATCGCCGTTGTATATGCCGAAGCCGTCACCGCTTCCGTCGGGGAGGGTCCAAATCATATCATAGTTGTTTCGTGTCTGAATTACTTTATCGCCTACACGGAAAATCCGCTCACCGAATTTCTTTTCCTTTTTGTCCTTTGATGGGGGATTGAGCCTGCTTTGTAAAACCTTGTTGAGGTTAATCGTCCCCACAATGCCCTTTCGTGACGGTGAAAGCACCTGAATATCACTGATGCTGTCAAATCCGTAAACCTTGCCAAGCCTTCCCATGCAAAGCTCACAAATTGTTTCAAGAGCGTCCTCAGGAGTTCTGCCCATAAAGAAAAAGTCTGTTTTACTGTCGTTTTCCAGAGGCATTTCACCCATGTTGATTCTGTGGGCATTGGTTACTATTCGGCTCTGCTCCGCCTGTCTGAATACTTCGTTCAGCCTTACCGCAGGGATAACACCGCTTTGAAGCATATCGTGCAAGACATTTCCTGCACCTACCGAGGGGAGTTGGTCGCTGTCACCTGCCATGATAAGGCATGTCCCTCTTTTAAGGGCTTTTAAAAGCGAGCCGAAAAGAATAATGTCAACCATGCTCATCTCATCAACTATTACAACATCGGCATCAATGGGGTTGTACTCATTTCTGGCGAAACGCTGATTTTGTGCATCGTTCACCTCTACCTCCAAAAGACGGTGAAGCGTTTTTGCCTCCATGCCGCAGGACTCGGAAAGCCTTTTAGCGGCTTTTCCCGTGGGGGCACAGAGGGCAATTTTATATTCATGGCTTTGGAAAATTTCCATAATAATTTTCATAATGGTAGTTTTTCCCGTTCCGGGACCGCCCGTAATTATGAGCACACCACCGTTAAGTGCCTTTTTCACGGCTTCACTTTGCATTGCAGACAGCTCAATTAAGCTGTTTTTGGAATGGATAAATATATCCTTCGGAATATCCTTTGAATACGGCTTTGCAAGTGCCATAAGCTCACTAAGCTTAACCGATGCGGAAAGCTCCATGTTATAATAAAGGGGGAGATATACAAAATCCTCCTCAAATATCAGCTTGGCATCATATTTCATTTGTGCAAGTGCCATCTCAACCTCACCAATGTCACAACCGAGAAAAGATGCCGTGCTTTCGGAGAGCTCGGAATATTTAAGGCAGGTATGCCCGTTTAATGCCGCATAGGTAAGCATATATACAATTCCGCCCGAAATTCTTCCGGGGTGGTTTTTGGGAAGCTTCATTTCCTGTGCAATGCGATCAGCGGTTTTAAAACCGATTCGTTCAACGCTTTCGCACAGGATATATGGATTTTCCTTTACAAGCTCTATTGCTTTTTGTCCGAAAATCTTATGCACCTTCAGTGCAAGGTTGGGTGTAACCCCGTATTCCTGAAGGAAAATAACGGTTTGTGCCGCATCCTGACGGATAAGGAAGGATTCGGAAATTTTTTTTGCACGGTTTAGTGAAATGCCGTTTATCTCGGCAAGCCTTTCAGGGGAAAGAGCAATAACCTCCAAGGCTTCCTCCCCGAATTTACTGACAATTTTTTTTGCCGTAGCCTCGCGTATACCGCTTATAATTCCGCTTGAAAGGTAAGAGAGAACAGCACTGACCTTTTTGGGCAGTGCTCTTTCCATGGAAGTAACGGAAAACTGCTCCCCGTAGGATGGGTGATTTACCCATTTGCCTGTCATAACCACCTGCTCACCCGGAGCAATAAAGGGCATGTGTCCGCATGCCGTAACAAGGGAATTGTTACAGTTTATATCGCACACTGTGTATCCGTTATCTTCATTCTGATATATTATTTCATAAATCTCGCCGTTAAGCGTCTGGGTTTCTTCGGGCATCATATGTGTTCCTTCCAATACGAATCTCGATAATGCAATTGTCGGGCAGCCCTGCTGCAAAAGAGCTAAGCTCCGATTTTTTGCAATACATTGTCGTTTCCGGTTTGATACTGTTACCCTTGTAAATAACAAAGGCTATCATCATTAGTGCAATTATTAAAGCAGTAATCGCACCATACATATACTATCACCAATACTATTATATGAATGTTAAAGCCGAGAAGTCAATGAAGATTGGAACAGTATAAAAAATGTAGGGGTCGATGCCTACATCGACCCGTTTTCGGGCGGATGAGGGCATCCGCCCCTACAACATTCCATTTCAATTTACAGATACTTCTTCAATACTTCTACCTTGTCAAGTCTTTCCCAGGGAAGATTAAGTTCGTTTCTTCCGAAATGACCGTAAGCCGCTGTCTGATAATAGATAGGCTTTCTGAGGTCAAGAGTATTGATGATTGCAGAAGGACGAAGGTCAAAGTTTTCATTTACAATCTCGCCCAGTTTTTCATCACTGAGCTTTCCTGTTCCGAAGGTGTCGATACGCACCGAAACGGGCTTTGCAACGCCGATTGCATATGCAAGCTGTATCTGACATTTATCTGCAAGGGAGGCCGCAACAATGTTTTTGGCAATGTAACGAGCCATATAGCAGGCGCTTCTGTCAACCTTCGTGGGGTCTTTTCCCGAAAATGCACCGCCACCATGGGGAGCATAGCCACCGTAGGTATCTACTATAATCTTTCTGCCGGTAAGACCGCTGTCACCCTGAGGCCCGCCTATTACAAATTTGCCTGTGGGATTAATGTGATAAATTGTATTTTCGTCAATGAGGGAAGCGTCCAGAACGGGCTTTATAACGCTTTCAATCATATCCTTTCTGATTTGCTCCTGACTTACGTCGGCAGTATGCTGTGTGGAAAGAACAACCGTGTCAATTCTTTTCACCTTGTCGCCGTCATATTCAACGGTTACCTGTGTCTTTCCGTCGGGACGAAGGTAGGGGAACAGCCCCTGCTTTCTTACCTCTGTAAGCTTCTTTGCCATTTTCTGTGCGTAGTAAATGGGGGCGGGGAGGTATTCCTCCGTTTCATTTGTGGCAAAGCCGAACATCATGCCCTGGTCGCCTGCACCGATGTCGTTACCGTCTGAAGTGCCTTCCTTTGCTTCCTTGGATTTATCAACGCCCAGTGCAATATCGGCAGACTGCTTGTTAAGCGTGCTGAGAATGGCAATGCCGTCTGCGGAAAATCCCATGTTGGGGTCTGTATAGCCGATATCCTCCAATGTGCGTTTTACTATTGAGCGCACATCATAGGTGTGGGTGGTGGTGATTTCACCAAACACCATAACCATACCCGTTGCCGCACAGCTCTCGCAGGCAACACGTGCCTCGGGGTCATGTGCTAAAATATCGTCTAAAACGGCATCGGAAATTTTATCGCAAACCTTATCGGGATGCCCCTCGGTAACTGATTCTGATGTAAAAAGCTTTTTGTTTGTAATCATTTGTAAGTCCTCCTGTGTTTTGTCAGATGTATATTAGAAAATAAGTCCTAAAAGGCCGTATGAAAATATACTCATTATAATTCCGGCACTTATTACTCCGCCCGTAATTGCAATCATTGCATCTTTGAATTTGAAGTCGAGGAAGCTTGCTATAAGTGCTCCCGACCATGCTCCCGTACCGGGGAGGGGAATTGCCACGAAAAGAAACAGTCCCCATTTTGCGTATTTCGTAACCTTATCCTTGTTTTTCTCCACCTTTTGTTCAAGGTAGAGGGGAATTTTTGAAAGGTGCTTTGTGGTTTTCATCCACGCACACATTTTTTTAATTAAGAGAAGAATAAAGGGAATCGGAATGAGATTTCCTATAATCGACACGATAAATGAGGGGACAAGGGGCATATCAAGTGCCATAGCCAGCGGTATTGCACCGCGAAGCTCAATTAAGGGAATCATGGAAACCAAAACTATGTACACATAGTTTGCAAATTCCGCACCCAGTCCGATAAGCCCTACAAGCCATATGGCAAAAGAGTGTATGGCGGTTGTGATTTTATGCAATTCTACATACCTCCAAGTAAATTTAGTCACAATTATTTCATTATATAATACATATTCTAATAAAAAATATGCGATTTGTCAACCAAAAGGAGGATTTATGCCTCTGAAAAAAATAGAAAAACAAAAAAATGTTCATTTTTTTTAAGAAAACAGACTTGATTTTCGTCATTTGGCATGATAGAATGACCAAAAATCGAACAAATGTTTTTGAAAAAGGGGTGGTTTTATGATTGTAAAAGAAAAAGTACATTAGATAACTGTTCGAGCAGTTATCCAACGTACTTAATCACGGATATGCAAGATGCAAACCCTAACCAATTTGTATTTTAGCATATCTGTGAATTGAAATCAAGAATTAATTTTGATTCACAGGAGGAATTTTGCGAAAATGACAAAGGAAAAATTTAATAATGTTTACGATGTTTTCAATTCGTTTCTTGTAACTAATGCGGACTATGACGGCTATATTGAACTGCCTGTAGTAAAAACAAGCGATTTGTTACCTGATAAAGTCATAACATTTTCAAAAGCAATGTCCAAAACATGGAACGATTTTGATTGCTGGGTGGCATTTTACGAGCATGACAGAAAATTTGAGCGGCTTTGGAATAATCCGAAGCAATACTTAAGTAAGCTCAAAAAATTCAAGGGCGTTATATCTCCCGATTTTAGCCTTTATCGAAATATGCCTCTTTGCATGCAAATGTGGAACACATACAGGGGAAGAGCGATAACTGTATGGTTGCAAAATAATGGCATTGAAGTTATTCCAAACGTAAGATTTGGAGATGAGAGGACTTTTTCTTTCTGCTTTGATGGAATAGAAGAAAGCAAAACTGTTGCAGTGGGGACACATGGTTGTATTAAACGGAAAGAAGATAGAATTTTCTTCAAGGTAGGACTTGCACGACTGGTTCAAAGACTATCCCCAAAAACCATAATTGTTTATGGCAAGCTCCCGATAGTATTTTCAAGCCTTACAAGGATATGGGAATCAACATCATAGCATTTGAAAGTGAGTTTTCAAAGTCCAGAGGGCAGGTGACTGCTTAATGGGTGCAGGCAGAGCAGGGAATTTTGGAAACACCAAAGGGAGCTTTCTTGATGCTTTAAGTGATTTTTTAACCGCCGCATCATTAATTCCGGGAATTGATACCTTTGTGGACATAGCTGCAATACCCGTTGATATTGCAAGAGGAGATTTTGTTTCGGCAGGACTTGATTTGGTCGGGGCAATTCCCATCGCAGGAGAACTTGCCGATGCAAAAAAAACTGCTAAAGTGGCAGATAAAGTTATTGATGCAGTGAAAGTCACAGATAAGGTGTCTGACGCAGGAAAAACTATAAAAAGAATTTCTCCGGCAAAACTAACACAAACTCATAAGACAACATTGAGTAAAAAGCAATATAGCAACCTCGTAGAAAGCATAAGAAAGAATGGTATTACTGAGCCTATCAAATATGTTGAGTATAAAGGAACAAAATATGTTGTTGACGGTCACCATAGATTAAAGGCTGCTAAACAACTTAAGTTGGATAAAGTTCCAACACAAAAGGTTTCGCTTCCGTATAAAGGATATAAGACTATTGATGACCTACTTTGGTTTGATTAAGAAAGGGGGTATAGCAATGATATATATTACAGGTGATACACACATACCGGTGGATGTGCAAAAGCTTTCTACCAAGCGTTTTCCCAAGCAGAAAGAAATGACCAAAGATGATTATATAATCATATGTGGTGATTTCGGTGGTGTATGGGATGGCAGCAATGAGGAGAAATATTGGATAAAATGGCTTAAAAACAAAAATTTTACAACTCTTTTTATCGACGGCAACCATGAGAATTTTGAAATGCTCTACAATCTTCCAACGGTAGAATTTTGTGGAGGAATCGCACACAAAGTTGAAGATGGCATATATCACTTAATCAGAGGAGAGGCATATAGCATTGACGGGAATAAGTTCTTTGTATTTGGAGGAGCAAGTTCCCACGATAAGGAGTATCGGACAGAAGGGAAAAATTGGTGGGCAGCAGAAATGCCCAGTGAGCAAGATTACAAAAATGCAGAGGAAAATCTGAAAAAAAATAATTTTAATTTTGATTTTGTCATAACTCATTCTGCCCCGACATCTGTTCAAAAGAAGCTTGAATCAACATATGAGGTTAACAAGCTTACAGAATTTCTGGAAGAAGTAAAAAAGAATGTTGTGTGTACAAAATGGTTTTTCGGGCATTATCACAAAGATGTGGTAATTGATGATAAGTTTACAGCATTATTTGACAAAATTTTAGAGGTTTAGAAAAATGGCAAGACCTGTTCGGCGGAACAGGTCTTATTTGTTAGGATTCTGTTTGGCGACAGGTGAGAACGTACAATTAAAAAAGTGCACCAACAAAGTTGATGCACCGAAAAATGCACGCTCCTTGTTTATTGCGACATAAACCATACTTGTTCAAAACTGTATGCAGAAAAAGCGTACATTTTTACCAAAAGGTAAAAAAGCACATACAATTTCAAACAATATTGGATTATGTCGCACCACAACTATAGCACACATACTAAAATTTGTCAATGAAATTAATCGGCAGCCCCGAAAAATAGAAAAAATCGGAATATTTCCCTTGACATATCTTGACATATATGATATTATGTTATACTGCATTAAGATGCACCCATATCCCCTAAAACGTGGAAGATATGGGAAAAAATAAGGTTTTAACAACTACTTTTTGTGTTTTGCGGTATTGGTGCATTCTACAATCAATTCCGCAATGTGAATGAACTAAGAATTTGTTCACGGTGTGTTCCGAGTGCATTCTACACAGGAATACGGAATATTTAAAGGAAGTTGTTCGTTATTAAATTTTGAAGAGGTGATTTTATGAAGCCTATTAAATTAGGAAAGAATGAAAGAATGACCTTCGCTAAAATCGATGAAGTTCTGGAAATGCCAAACCTTATCGATATGCAAAAAAGCTCCTATGAGTGGTTTATTAAGGAAGGTCTTCGCGAGGTTTTCCGTGATGTAAGCCCCATTACGGATTACGCAGGAAATCTCATTTTGGAATTTACCGATTACAGAATTGACGAACAGCCCAAGTACTCTATTGAGGAATGTAAGGAAAGGGATACTAACTACGCAGCGCCGCTGAGGGTACAGGTTCGCCTTATCAACCAGGAAACAGGCGAAATCAAAGAACAGGAAATCTTCATGGGTGATTTCCCCCTTATGACAGAGCAGGGTACCTTCATTATTAATGGTGCAGAGCGTGTTATCGTTACACAGCTTGTTCGTTCACCCGGTATTTACTATGAGCAGAAGTTTGACAAGGTTGGTAAGAAGCTTGTCAATGCTACAGTAATCCCCAATCGTGGTGCATGGCTTGAATATGAAACAGATCCCAACGATGTTTTCTCTGTTCGTATAGACAGAACACGTAAGCTCCCCGTTACGGTTCTTATCAAGGCTATGGGTCTTGAAACAGAACCTGCAATATTAGAGCTTTTCGGTGAGGATGAAAGAATCCTTGCAACCTTTGCAAAGGATACTACAAAGAATCGTGAGGAAGCACTTTTTGAAATTTATCGTAAGCTCCGTCCCGGTGAGCCTCCCACGATTGACAGTGCTACCACCCTTATCAACGGTCTGTTCTTTGATGCAAAGAGATACGACCTTGCTAAGGTAGGCAGATATAAGTATAATAAGAAGCTTGCTATGGCAGCTCGTCTTGAAGGACAGATTGCAGGAAGCGATATTGTCGATGAAAAGACAGGCGAAATTATTGTAGCAGAGGGAAATCGTATTGATGCATCTGCCGCTCAGATGATTGAGGACAAGGGTATTAACCGTGTTCTTGTTTCACTTGAGGATAAAAAGGTTGTTGTATTCTCAAACAACATGGTAGACCCCGAAAGATATGCAGGCATCAGCCTTTACGATATTACACACGAGAAGGTAAGAAAGAATATTCTTGACGAAATTCTCGAAGAAGCGGCAGGCGATGTTGATACAATAAAGAAGCTTGCAGAGGAACGCATTGATGAGCTTGTTCCCAAGCACATTATTGTTGATGATATGTTTGCTTCCATTAACTACTGCAGCAATATCTGTGACGGTATCGGTCAGGTTGATGATATCGACCATCTCGGAAACCGCCGTCTCCGCAGTGTGGGCGAGCTTTTGCAGAACCAGTTCCGCATTGGTATCTCCCGTATGGAGCGTGGCGTTCGTGAGAGAATGAGTATTCAGGAGCTTGATATTGTTACTCCTCAGTCTCTTATCAATATCCGTCCCGTTGTTGCAACAATCAAGGAGTTCTTCGGTTCATCACAGCTTTCACAGTTCATGGATCAGAATAACCCCCTTGCAGAGCTTACTCATAAGAGAAGACTTTCAGCACTTGGCCCCGGCGGTCTTTCAAGAGAACGTGCTGGCTTCCAGGTTCGTGACGTTCACTATACCCACTACGGCAGAATGTGTCCCATTGAGACTCCTGAAGGACCCAACATCGGTCTTATCAGCTCACTTTCCACATATGCACGTATCAATGAATACGGATTCATTGAAGCTCCCTACCGTAAGGTTATTAAGGGCGAGGGTGTTGTAACCAATGAAATTGAATATATGACAGCAGATATCGAGGATAAGTATGTCGTAGCACAGGCTAACGAGCCTATTGACGAAAACGGCAGATTCCTTGATAAAAAGGTTTCTGCACGTTACAGAGAGGAAATTCTCGAAGTTCCCGCAGAAAACATTGACTACATGGACGTTTCACCCAAGCAGGTTGTATCTGTTGCTACAGCAATGATTCCTTTCCTTGAAAATGACGATGCTAACCGTGCCCTCATGGGTTCTAACATGCAGCGTCAGGCAGTTCCGCTTCTTAAACCCGAGTCTCCCATTATCGGTACCGGTATGGAATACAAGGCGGCTAAGGATAGCGGTGTTGTTGTACTTGCAAAGGAAGACGGTATTATCGAAAAAGTAGGCGCCGACGAAATCGTAATCAAGGACAAGGATGGGGTAAGACATAATTATCACCTCCTTAAGTTCCTTCGTTCAAACCAGGGTACCTGTATCAATCAGCGTCCCATTGTTGAAGAAGGGGAAGAGGTTACAAAGGGTACCATCATTGCAGACGGTCCCGCTACCGATAACGGTGAAATCGCACTGGGCAGAAATATGCTCATCGGTTTCATGACATGGGAAGGTTACAACTACGAGGATGCCGTGCTTCTTAACGAAAAGCTGGTACGTGATGATATTTACACTTCCATTCATATTGAAGAATACGAATCCGAATCCCGTGATACCAAGCTGGGACCGGAAGAAATCACACGCGACATTCCCAATGTGGGTGATGACGCACTTAAAAACCTTGACGAAAGAGGTATTATCCGTGTAGGTGCAGAAGTACGCTCCGGTGATATCCTCGTTGGTAAGGTTACTCCCAAGGGTGAAACAGAGCTTACCCCCGAAGAAAGACTTCTCCGTGCAATTTTCGGTGAGAAAGCACGTGAAGTTCGTGATACATCTCTCAGAGTTCCTCACGGTGAGGCAGGTATTATTGTTGACGTTAAGGTATTTACCCGTGCCAACAATGATGAGCTTCCTCCGGGAGTAAATGAAATTGTAAGATGTTATATCGCACAGAAGAGAAAAATCAGCGTTGGTGACAAGATGGCAGGCCGTCACGGTAATAAGGGTGTCGTTTCCAGAATTCTTCCCACAGAAGATATGCCCTTCCTTCCTGATGGTACTCCCCTTGATATCGTTCTTAATCCTCTGGGCGTTCCTTCCCGAATGAACATCGGACAGGTACTTGAAGTTCACTTGGGTATGGCAGCAAAGAGCCTCGGCTTTAAGGTTGCTACACCGGTATTTGACGGTGCAAACGAAAAAGATATTATGAATCTTCTTGAAGAGGCAGGTCTTCGCCGTGATGGTAAGACAGTTCTCTACGACGGAAGAACGGGTCAGCCCTTTGATAACCCCGTAACAGTTGGTTATATGTACTTCTTAAAGCTGCATCACCTTGTTGATGATAAGATTCATGCAAGAAGTACAGGTCCCTACTCACTGGTTACTCAGCAGCCTCTGGGCGGTAAAGCACTGTTCGGTGGACAGAGATTCGGTGAAATGGAAGTTTGGGCACTTGAAGCATATGGTGCGGCTTACCTTCTTCAGGAAATTCTTACTGTTAAGTCAGATGATATTGTAGGCCGTGTAAAGACCTATGAATCAATCGTTAAGGGTGAGAATGTTCCTGCACCCGGTATTCCCGAATCATTTAAGGTTCTTATTAAAGAGCTTCAGTCTCTTGCACTTGATGTCAGCGTGCTTAACTCCGAGGGCAGTGTCGTTGAGCTTAAGAGCGACGATGATGACGAACCCAATATGGATGAATACCGTGACGAGCTTCTCACTACCGTAAATGACGGAATGGCTCCCGGTTACACCGAGGTAAATCCCGAAGATGAGATTTACGGAATTGTCGAGGGAAATTTCTCCGACGATGAAGAAGACGAAGAAGATGAAGACATTATGGCAGATTTCGATGACGATGATGATTTCGACATGGAACCCACTGATGAAGAACTCATGGAAATCGAAAATCAGAATATAAAGGATTAAGGGAGGGGTAGTAATTATGGAATTTAATACTTTTGAAGCAATGCAAATAGGCCTCGCATCTCCCGAAAAAATCAGAGAGTGGTCTTATGGTGAGGTTAAAAAGCCTGAAACTATAAATTACCGTACCTTAAAGCCCGAACGTGACGGTCTTTTCTGTGAAAAGATTTTCGGACCGCAGAAGGACTGGGAATGTCACTGCGGAAAGTATAAGAGAATCAGATATAAGGGCATTGTATGTGACCGATGCGGAGTTGAAGTTACAAAGTCTAAGGTTCGCCGCGAGAGAATGGGTCATATTGAGCTTGCAGCTCCTGTTTCTCATATCTGGTATTTCAAGGGTATTCCCAGCAGAATGGGACTTCTCCTTGATATTTCTCCCCATATTCTTGAAAAGGTGCTGTATTTTGCACAGTATATCGTAATTGATCCCGGTAAGACAGAGCTTAATAAGAAAGATCCTCTTACCGAAAAGGAATATATGGCTTACTACGAAAAGTACGGCGACCGTTTCCGTGCAGGTATGGGTGCTGAAGCCATTAAAGAGCTTCTGGCTGAGGTTGATATTGATGCTCTCAGTGCAGAGCTTAAGGAGGAACTTCAGACTGCACAGGGACAAAAGAAGGTTAAGATTTCAAAGAGACTTGAGGTTGTTGAATCTTTCAGAAAGTCCAATAACCGTCCCGAATGGATGATTCTTGACTGCGTTCCCGTAATTCCTCCGGAAATCCGTCCCATGGTTCAGCTTGACGGCGGAAGATTTGCTACAAGTGACCTTAACGACCTCTATAGAAGAGTTATTAACAGAAATAACCGTCTTAAGAGACTTCTTGAGCTTGGTGCTCCCAACATTATCGTAAGAAATGAAAAGAGAATGCTTCAGGAAGCTGTTGACGCACTTATCGACAACGGCAGACGCGGCAGACCCGTAACAGGTCCCGGAAACCGTGCTCTTAAATCTCTTTCCGATATGCTTAAGGGTAAGCAGGGTCGTTTCCGTCAGAATCTTTTGGGTAAGCGTGTTGACTATTCAGGACGAAGCGTTATCGTAGTTGGTCCCGCTCTTAAGATTTATCAGTGCGGTCTTCCCAAGGAAATGGCACTTGAGCTTTTCAAGCCCTTCGTTATGAAGAGACTTGTTGAAAACGGAAGTGCACACAACATCAAGAGTGCAAAGAGAATGGTTGAAAGAGCACGCAATGAGGTTTGGGACGTGCTTGAAAGCGTAATTAAAGAGCATCCCGTTCTTCTTAACCGTGCACCAACGCTTCACAGACTTGGTATTCAGGCGTTTGAGCCTATTTTGGTAGAAGGCAGAGCAATCAGACTTCATCCCCTTGTATGTACAGCGTTCAACGCTGACTTCGACGGTGACCAGATGGCTGTTCACGTTCCCCTTTCTCCCGAAGCACAGGCAGAGGCAAGATTCCTTATGCTCAGTGCTAATAACCTCCTTAAACCTCAGGACGGCCGTCCTGTTACCGTTCCCACACAGGATATGGTACTCGGTAGCTATTACCTTACCCTTGTTAAACCCAAGGAAGTAAAGATTACCGATGCAGGCGACAGTGACCTTGAGGCAGGAAAGGTATACAAATATTACGACGCAGTTCATGCTCAGAATATTGAGCTTGAAGCACAGGGCAAGAAGAAAATCGAATTTACCGAAGAAGGAGTGGGAACATTCCCCGGAGAAATCGGTGAAGGAAAATATTTTGCAAGCATAAATGAAGCTATGATGGCTTATGATTGCGGCGATGTAGGACTTCACGCTCCCGTTAAGGTAAGAATTGAAAAGGAAATTGACGGTGTAATCGAAAGCAGAATCGTTGAGGTTACAGTTGGTAGACTTATATTTAATGAAGTTATTCCCCAGGACCTCGGATTCGTTGACAGGACAAATCCTGAAAACGCATTCCTGCCCGAAATTCAGTTCCTTGCAGACAAGAAATCTCTCGGTAAGATTGTTGACGCTTGTATCAAGGTGCACGGCACAACAAAGACTGCCGAAGTTCTTGACTCCATTAAAGAGCTTGGCTACAAATTCTCAACCCGCGGTGCTATCACCATCAGCGTAAGCGACATGGAGATTCCCGGAAGTAAGGCAGAGCGTCTTATGGAAGCAGAGGAAGAAGTAGAAAAGATTACAAAGCTCTACAGAAAGGGTCTTATTACTGATGACGAGCGTTACAGAAAGGTTATCGAAACCTGGCAGGGTGCTAACGACAGAATTACAAAGGCTCTTATGGATAATCTTGATAAATACAACCCCATCTACATGATGGCAACATCAGGTGCCCGTGGTAGTATCAACCAGATAAGACAGCTTGCAGGTATGCGTGGTCTTATGGCTAATACCCAGGGACGTACAGTGGAAATTCCCATTCGTGCTTCTTTCCGTGAAGGTCTGAATATTCTTGAGTATTTCATTTCTACTCACGGTGCTCGTAAGGGTCTTGCCGATACGGCTCTTCGTACTGCCGACTCAGGTTACCTTACACGTCGTCTTGTTGACGTATCACAGGATGTTATTATCCGTGAGGTTGACTGTAAGACACACGACGGTATCAATGTTTCCGAAATCGTAGAGGGTAAGGATGTTATCGAGCCTTTGGAAGAGCGTCTTATCGGCAGAGTAAACTGCGACGATATCGTTCATCCTGAAACAGGCGAGGTTATTGTTCCCGAAAACACCCTTATGAATAAGGAATTGGCAGACAAGGTTGTGGCAGCCGGTGTGAAAGAGGTTAAGATCAGAAGCGTTCTTAACTGTCATGCAAAGGTTGGCGTTTGTGCTCACTGCTATGGTGCGAACCTTGCAAGCCGCGGCGAGCTTGTTAATATCGGTGAAGCAGTTGGTATCATTGCGGCTCAGTCAATCGGTGAGCCCGGTACACAGCTTACCATGAGAACGTTCCATACCGGTGGTGTTGCCGGTGACGATATCACACAGGGTCTTCCCCGTGTCGAAGAGCTTTTCGAAGCAAGAAAGCCCAAGGGTCTTGCAATTGTAACAGACATCGCAGGTACTGTTACGGTTAATAAGACCAAGAGTAAGACCGAGGTAATGATTGCTGATTCCGAAGGTATGGCTCAGACTTACCTCATTCCTTACGGTTCAACTCTTAAGGTTAACGACGGTGATGTGGTAGAAGCAGGTGATGAACTTACAACAGGTTCAATCAACCCCCACGACATTTTGAGAATAAAAAACCTTCGTGCTGTTCAGGAATACCTTGTTAAGGAAGTTCAGAAGGTTTACCGTCAGCAGGCCGTTGACATTGCCGACAAGCACATCGAGGTTATTGTTCGTCAGATGATGCGTAAGGTTAAAATCGAGGAGAGTGGCGACAGTAATTATCTTGTTGGCGAAACAGAGGACAGAATCAAGTTCGGTGAGCTTGTAGAGCAGTATAAGGCTGAAGGCAAGAATCCTCCCGTAGGCGAGGAACTTCTCCTTGGTATTACAAAGGCAGCTCTTGCAACAGATTCATTCCTTTCCGCAGCCTCATTCCAGGAAACAACAAGAGTGCTTACAGATGCGGCTATAAAGGGTAAGATTGATCCCCTTGTAGGTCTTAAGGAAAATGTTATCATCGGTAAGCTTATTCCTGCAGGTACAGGTGTTCCCATGTATCATGATGTAGAGGTGGAAACAGCCGGAAGCGACTATTCCGACATTCTCGCCGATATGGTACAGAACATGAATGCATCGGGTATTAAATAATTAAGAGTAAAACGAATAAAAAGGAAGAATCTTTGTTTTTTCAAAAGATTCTTCCTTTTTTGCAGACTTGTTTAAAAAAATGCTTGACATTTCCTGTTTGCTTTGTTATAGTATTATAGTGCTATAGGTGTGAAAGTGGGCTTTTGCCGTGTTTTCACAAATATTGCAAAAGATATTATTGGAGGTGAAATCATGCCAACCTTTAATCAGCTTGTCAGAAAGGGCAGGGAAACATCTGTAACAAAGTCTACAGCTCCCGCACTTCAGAAGGGTCTTAACTCCCTCAAGAAGGCTCAGACTGATCAGAGCTCACCGCAGAAGAGAGGTGTTTGTACTAACGTAAAGACACAGACTCCTAAAAAGCCTAACTCAGCTCTTCGTAAGATTGCCAGAGTAAGACTTTCTAACGGTATCGAAGTAACAAGCTATATCCCCGGCGTAGGTCACAACCTGCAGGAGCATAGCGTTGTTCTTATCCGTGGCGGTAGAGTAAAGGATCTTCCCGGTGTTCGTTACCACATTATCCGCGGTACTCTTGATACTGCAGGTGTTAACGGTAGACTCCAGAGTAGATCTAAGTACGGTGCAAAGAGACCGAAGAAGTAATTTTTCCGTGCGAGAAACGCACAAACAGTGTGACGTACGGATTTATATATATTTGTCGTTGCACTTACGGCGGCAGAGTGCCGCAGAGTACCTATGAATTCATTTAAAATTTTATGAAGGAGGGAAGAATAGTGCCAAGAAGAGGTTTTATTCCCAAAAGAGACGTATTACCGGATCCGGTATACAATGACAAGGTGGTAACTCGCCTTATCAATAATATCATGCTTGATGGTAAGAAGGGTACTGCACAGAAGATTGTGTACGGTGCTTTCGAAATCATCCAGGAAAAGACAGGTAAAGAGCCTGTTGAAGTTTTCCGCGCAGCTATGGACAACATTATGCCCGTTCTTGAAGTTAAGGCAAGACGTGTCGGTGGTGCAACCTATCAGGTTCCCATGGAAGTTCGTCCCGAAAGAAGACAGACACTTGGTCTTCGTTGGCTTACAACTTACTCAAGAGCAAGAAGCGAAAGAACTATGGCTGAAAGACTTGCAGGTGAAATCATGGATGCTACAAACAACCTTGGTTCAGCTGTAAAGAAGAGAGAAGATACTCACAAGATGGCAGAAGCTAACAAGGCATTTGCTCATTATCGTTGGTAATCTTTCTGTTATTTGTTTTTTTAGTTTTATAAGGAGGATATTATGGCTAGAGAATATTCACTGCAGAAAACCAGAAATATCGGTATCATGGCTCACATCGATGCCGGTAAAACTACAACAACAGAAAGAATACTTTTCTACACCGGTGTAAACTATAAGATCGGTGAAACTCATGACGGTAGCGCTACCATGGACTGGATGGAGCAGGAGCAGGAGAGAGGTATTACCATCACTTCCGCTGCTACAACAGCTCATTGGAACGACCACAGAATCAACATCATCGATACACCCGGACACGTTGACTTCACCGTTGAAGTTGAGCGTTCTCTCCGTGTACTCGACGGCTCTGTTACAGTATTCTGTGCAAAGGGCGGCGTTGAGCCTCAGAGTGAAACTGTTTGGAGACAGGCAGATAAGTATAACGTACCCAGAATGGCTTATGTAAATAAGATGGACATCCTTGGTGCGGATTTCTATAATGTTGTAAAAATGATGAAGGAACGTCTTCAGTGTAATGCCGTTCCGATTCAGCTTCCTATTGGTAAGGAAGACGATTTCAAAGGTCTTATTGACCTTGTTGAAATGAAAGCATATGTTTACTATGACAATCTTGGTAAGGATATCCGTGAGGAAGAAATTCCTGCAGATATGCTTGCTGATGCCGAAAGCTACAGAGCTGAACTCGTAGAGCATGTTGCTGAAACAGATGAAGAGCTCATGATGAAATATCTTGAGGGTGAAGAGCTCACAATCGAAGAAATTAAGAAGGGTATCCGTACAGCTACAATCAATGTTACAATGATTCCCGTATGCTGCGGTACTTCTTACAGAAACAAGGGCGTTCAGAAGCTTCTTGACGCAGTTGTTGACTATATGCCCTCTCCTCTTGACATTCCTGCAATCAAGGGTATCAACCCCAAGACAGAGGAAGAAGAGGAAAGACCCGCAGACGATAACGGTCCGTTCAGTGCCCTTGCATTCAAGGTTATGACAGACCCCTTCGTTGGTAAGCTCTGCTTCTTCAGAGTTTACTCAGGTAAGATTGAAACAGGTTCTTACGTTCTTAACAGCTCCAGAGATTCTAAGGAAAGACTTGGTCGTATCCTTCAGATGCATGCAAACTCTCGTAAGGATATCGACATTGTTTACAGCGGTGATATCGCTGCTGCAGTAGGTCTTAAGAATACAGGTACAGGTGACACTCTTTGTGCCGACAACGCACCTATTATTCTTGAATCTATGGAATTCCCGGAACCCGTTATCCGTGTTGCAATCGAGCCTAAGACAAAAGCAGGTCAGGAAAAGATGGGTATTGCTCTTGCAAAGCTTGCAGAAGAAGATCCCACTTTCAACACATATACAGATGAAGAAACAGGTCAGACAATTATCGCAGGTATGGGTGAACTCCATCTTGAAATTATCGTTGACCGTCTTCTCCGCGAGTTCAAGGTTGAGGCTAACGTAGGTAAGCCTCAGGTATCTTATCGTGAAACAATCACAAAGACTGTTGACCAGGATCACAAGTACGCTCGTCAGAGTGGTGGTAAGGGTCAGTACGGTCATGTTAAGATTACTGTTGAACCCCTTGAACCCGGTGCAGGTTACGAATTCGTTAACAAGATTGTCGGCGGTGCTATTCCCAAGGAATACATCCCCGCAGTTGATGCAGGTATTCAGGGTGCTATGCAGTCCGGTGTACTTGCAGGCTACAATGTAGTTGACGTTAGAGTAACACTTTATGATGGTTCTTACCACGAAGTTGACTCTTCTGAAATGGCGTTCAAGATTGCCGGTTCTATGGCATTCAAGGAAGCCTGCAGAAAGGCTAACCCCGTTCTTAAGGAACCCATCATGCAGGTTGACGTTAGCGTTCCCGAAGAATACATGGGTGACGTAATCGGTGACCTTTCTTCACGCCGTGGTCAGATCCAGGGTATGGAAGCAAGAAACGGTGCACAGGCAATCGGTGCTTACGTTCCCCTTTCCGAAATGTTCGGTTATGCTACTGACCTTCGAAGTAATACCCAGGGTCGTGCAAGCTACTCCATGAGCCCCTCTCACTATGAAGAGGTTCCCAAGAGCATTATGGACGAGATTATCTCTCTCAGAAATAAGGGAGAATAAGAAACTAGAAAAAACTAGTTGATTTTCAATTAATTTTGTATTATAATTAATTACAAATAAATCCAATTAATAAAGGAGGAAATTACAATGGCAAAGGCTACGTTTGAAAGAAATAAGCCCCATGTAAACATTGGTACAATCGGTCACGTTGACCATGGTAAGACTTCTCTTACCGCAGCAATCACAAAGGTACTTGGTATGAAGGGTCAGGCTGACTTCACAGCTTACGATCAGATCGACAAGGCACCCGAAGAAAAAGCAAGAGGAATCACGATTTCTACTGCACACGTTGAGTATGAAACAGATACTCGTCACTACGCACACGTTGACTGCCCCGGACATGCTGACTACGTTAAGAACATGATCACAGGTGCAGCTCAGATGGACGGTGCTATCCTTGTTGTATCTGCAGCAGATGGTCCCATGCCTCAGACTCGTGAGCATATCCTTCTCAGCCGTCAGGTTGGCGTTCCCTATATCGTAGTATTCATGAATAAGAGAGACCAGGTTGACGATGACGAGCTTCTTGAACTCGTTGAAATGGAAATCCGTGATCTTCTTACAGAGTACGAATTCCCGGGAGATGACATCCCGATCGTTTGCGGTAGCGCACTTCAGGTTCTTGAGTCTACTTCTACAGACA
This sequence comes from Clostridia bacterium, assembly GCA_045594665.1. GTDB lineage: Bacteria > Bacillota > Clostridia > UMGS1883 > UMGS1883 > UMGS1883. Next base: position 32,868 of record JAZNYX010000053.1, read on the forward strand.
TCAATGCTCCCGAATATGCTCCTATCGTTGAGCTTATGAACAAAGTTGACGAGTACATTCCTACTCCTCAGCGTCCCACAGATCTTCCCTTCCTTATGCCCGTCGAGGACGTATTCTCAATCACAGGTCGTGGTACAGTTGCTACAGGCCGTGTTGAAAGAGGTACACTTCTTGTTAACGAAGAAGTTGAAATCGTTGGTCTTGCAGACGAGGCTCGTAAGGTTGTTGTAACAGGTATCGAAATGTTCAGAAAGCTTCTTCCTCAGGCTGAAGCTGGTGACAACATCGGTGCACTTCTCCGTGGTGTTCAGAGAACTGAAATCGAAAGAGGACAGGTTCTTGCTAAGCCCGGCAGCATTCATCCTCATACAAAGTTCAAGGGCGAAGTTTACGTTCTTACTAAGGATGAAGGTGGCCGTCATACACCTTTCTTCAACAACTACCGTCCCCAGTTCTACTTCAGAACAACAGACGTTACAGGTGAAATCGCTCTTCCCGCAGGCACAGAAATGTGTATGCCTGGCGATAACGTAACAATCTCTGTTGCACTTCAGAAGGCTATCGCTATCGAAGAAGGTCTTCGTTTCGCTATCCGTGAAGGTGGTAGAACAGTAGGCAGCGGCGTTGTATCTGCAATCGAAGAATAATCTATTGCATACGCATTAATAAAAGAGTGAGCAGCTTTGCTCACTCTTTTTGTATGCAGAAAAGTGCTTTTGGTTTACCTTGCTTAAGTTTGGACGTCTGTAATAAACAAGGATTTTGTCGTTTTTGGTTGCAAAATGTAATATTTTATGTTATAATTCTGTTAAATTAAGCCGTTATAAAAACACAAATGAGGTGGTTATGGTGAACGATGTGAAAGGCACGTTGACTGTGGAGAAAGAGCAAAATACCCAATATGATGCGATACTGAGGGAGCAAAGAGCCTTAATAGCGGAAAAACGAAAAAGACGCCGTAGGAAGAAGCAACTTATAAATATGATTACCATTTGTCTGATTCTTCTTTTTGCGTGCATATGGGCAATAGCGTTCATAAGCACCAAGGATAAAGGTGTTAGCAGCGAGGGTGGCGGCGAGAATTTCGGAAACACCATTATCCCCGATGATGCACTTGAAATCAATGAGCTAAGCCTCTATAGGGATATTTCCTATTACAAAGAGGATAACGAGGAACGCTATAATGCGTATGCAGAGCTTAACCCACAAATGGCAAAGGAAGATATTGTGTGGAGAGTCAACGCCTATCAGGACAAAGATAAATATGAATATGATGTAGAAGCTTCCGGATACGATGACCCCACTATAATAGTAAATAAATACTATAAGGTTCCCGAAGGGTACAAGCCTCCCGACCTTCAGCAGTTTGACGGGCAATATCTGAGGAAAGATACAGGCGAGGCTTATAAAAAAATGCGTGATGATGCAAGACGTGCAGGGTACAGAATTCGCGTGGTGTCAGGCTACAGAAGCGTTGAATACCAAAAAAATCTGTATAACAGATACCTTGCTACCGATACAAAGGAAAATGTAGACCGTTACAGTGCAAGACCGGGCTACAGTGAGCATCATACAGGCATGGCAATGGATATTTTCGGCTCACGTGACGGACTTCGCGAATTTGAGAACACCCCCGAGTACGAATGGGTAAGAGATAATTGCTATAAGTACGGATTTATAATAAGGTATCTTAAGGAAACGGAAGACATAACAGGCTACGAAGCTGAGCCCTGGCATCTTCGCTATGTGGGCGTAGAAGTCAGCACCGATATGAAAGAGAAGGGAATAAACAGCTTCGAGGAATACCATGCAAAATATTTAGGATAAAATATTTTAGGAGATGAATAGTATGTTTTGTAAATCTTGCGGAACTCAGCTAAATGACGGTGCGAAGTTTTGTAAAAACTGCGGCACAGCCGTTACATATGTAAGCGAAAAGAAAACAGCCGTGGAAAACACTGAAAAGTTTACCCCCGTGCAGCCCCAGCCTCCCGTGCAGGAGGTGAAGCAGACTGTCTATACACCCCCTGTTCAGCCTGCGATACCGCAAAAGAAAAAGGGTACATCACCCGTTCTTTATGTGGTGCTTGGTATTGTTACGGTGCTACTAATTGCCGCAATAGTTGTTTTGGTGATGACTGTTAATAAAAAGAACAATAATGGCGGCGATGATAAAGGCGGTGTTGTAGAAAAAGAATATGAAATTTTCCTCACGGTAGACGAATATCAGGAAGAAACAGATGAAAAGTCCTGTACATTAAGCGGTACTATATCAACCGAGAAGGAAAAGGCAACGCTCAGCATTAACGGACAGAAGATTACCACTGTATCGGAAGATGACGGGGAAAAGGTATGGTCAAAGAAGGTAAATCTTGAAGAAGGAACAAACTCTTTTGATATTGTGCTTTATACTAAAGACAACACAAAGACAAAAACCGAGAATGTGGAAATAGAATATAAAAAGCCTTTGCTTTACCCCGAGGGAACAGTTCTTATAAAAGCAGACCCCGACGGTGTTAATATAAGACCTACTCCCGAAATCAGCGAAGAGAGGGTAATGCTTATTCCGTACGACGATTTTCAGTCGCAGTTTATATGCCAGGGTGAAGAACATCTTGATGAGGAGGAATTTATCTGGTGTAAGGTAATGACTCCCGACGGCAAAATCGGCTGGGTTAGATCGGACTTAATGAAACCGCTTCAATAAAAAGTGGGGATGTTAAAAATGTCCAGACCGCAAAAAGGCAACTTAAAAGAAAATTTAGATAGCATAAATAATAAATAATACATTACTGTTGAAAAATCGTATTTATACGATTTTTCTTCTTTTTTAAGCCTTTTTGCTATGAACAAACTTCACCTCTCGCTGTATACACATACAGCTTCGGGAAAGCCCCTTCGGGGTTCAGTTTGTCCATTCTGAAGCATTTTTTCCTATCCCCACGTAAAGGCGATATAAAAAACAGACTTTTTTATATCAAATTCCTTCATTTCGAATTTTGAACTTCGCATTTTGAACTATCCATTAGCCTGAAAAGTCTTCTATCATTTGCAGTGCCTCGCTTATACTGTCAAATCTGATTCCCTCTGCAAGCTGCGCTCTGTCTGATTCGGGGAGCAGATTAACGCTGATGTCGTAGGTCTGCCACAGCTTTTCCTCACTGCCACTCCCTAAGTAAAGTGCCAGAATGCCGTCCTGCTCTTTTAAAATGTATTTCGGAACGGTTTCCTCGCTTTTTTTTACAGTGAGGTCATTTTCTTTGCTTGAAACACTGCTTATCTTTTCTCTTTCCGGCGTAACGGAAACACGTTCGTAAAGAGAGCGTGATCTGGATTTTTCGCCGCGTACCCCCTGAATATACCCTATCATTGATGAGAAAAATGTAGTGGTTATAAGAATGGCTGCAAAAACAGCTTTTCTGTTAAAATTCATATAAAAAGCTCCTTTTGTGCGTGATTTAACCCTATTTTTTCCGTATAAAACCGATATTATTCAAATAATGTGTGCTTTGTAACACTTTTTTAATGCTTTGGTGTTATACTAAATGCTGTATAGGTATTTTACATAGTATGACTCATGGGAGGTGCACGCTGATGCAACGAACTAAAGCTTCCGGACAAAAATCAAAAGCTTCAAAAAGCAAGTTTAAAAGAGTGGCAATCAGAATCCTTATCGGCATAGGCATTTTAACTTTTATGCTGATAATGGGTGTAATCGGACTGCTTTTCGGAGCACTTTACGGCTACGTAGAAGATGCCGAGCTTGTAAATGTTGATAATATGCGTCTTAATCTTACTTCGTTTGTCTATGTTCAGGATTCACAAACGGGGGAAATGATAGAATATGAGCAGCTTTACGATACGGAAAATCGTGTCTGGGTTTCAGGCTCCAAGATTCCTGAGCATTTGAAAAATGCTTTTGTGGCTATTGAGGATGAGCGTTTTTACAGTCACAGCGGTATCGACTATAAGCGTTTTATAGGTGCGGCAGTTCAGTATATTACCAAGGACGGAAATTCCAGCTACGGCGGAAGTACCATTACACAGCAGCTTATTAAGAATATCACTCGTGATGATGATTATTCCATTAAGAGAAAAATTCAGGAGGCATACCGTGCGTATAATCTGGAAAAGGAGCTTTCCAAGGATGAAATTTTAGAGTATTATCTTAATACTATTTATCTCAGCCAGAAGTGTAACGGTGTGGCAAGTGCTGCAATGACATACTTTGGAAAGGATGTATCAAAGCTGTCTTTGGCAGAATGTGCTTCTATTGCAGGTATTACTCAGTTTCCAACAAAGTACGACCCTCTTGTAAACCCTGAAAACAATAAGCAAAGACAATTGGTTATTCTCAAAAAAATGAGAGAGCTTGGCTTTATTACTCAAAAAGAGTATGAACAGGCAAAAAGTGAGGAACTAAAATTTGTCAAAAAGGACGGAGAACAGTCCGAGCGTTATCAAAGCTATTTTGTAGATGCGGCAATTGACCAGGTCATTGAAGATTTGATGAAAGAGTATAACTATACAAAGGATTACGCAAGTAAGATTTTGTATAACGGCGGACTTAAGATATATCTTTCAATGGACCCCAAGATTCAGGAGGCAATGGACAATGTATATAATGACCCTTCTGCATTTCAGAAGGCTTCGGGAACTTTGCAACCTCAGTCATCTATGGTGATTATGGATCCCTACAGCGGACAGATTAAAGCTCTTACAGGGGGCAGGGGAGAAAAGGACGGCAACCGTACACTTAACCGTGCTACACATACGCTTCGTCAGCCCGGATCAACCATAAAGCCCCTTTCCGTATATACCCCTGCCGTTGAATACGGCTTGGTGACACCTACGTCAATAGTTAATGACGCCCCCGTTTCTTTCGGGAATTGGTCTCCGAGAAATGATGACAGAAATTTTGCCGGAAGGATAACGGTTGCGGCGGCACTCCGCGGCTCCAGAAACGTACCTGCGGTAAAAATATGTAACTATACCACGGCAGAGGCGGCATTTAACTTTGTAAAGAATAATTTCCGCATAGATTCTGTGGTAGAAAATAGAAAGTCAAACGGAAAGACCTTTTCCGACATAGGGCTTGCCCCGATAGCACTGGGCGGCCTTACCGACGGTGTAACGGTTCTTGATATGTGTGCCGCATACAGTGCTTTCCCCAACGGCGGTAAATATATCGAGCCTACGACATATACCAAGGTGCTTGATTCCGAGGGTAATGTGCTTTTGGAGCATAAGGCTACGGAATATACTGCCATGAGCGAAACGACTGCAGAACAAATGATAAGCATGATGACAGGCGTTGTAACAGGCGGAACAGGTACTTCTGCAAGAATACCCAATGTTCGTGCAGCAGGTAAAACAGGTACTACTTCAAGTAATAATGACAGATGGTTTGTAGGATTTACACCCTATTACGTGGGTGCGGTATGGTTTGGTTATGACCAGCCTGCCCCCCTTCGCGGATTCTCTCCCAATCCTGCAGCAGTTGCATGGAGAAAGGTTATGACCGAGGTTCATAAGGGCCTTCCCGATAAGCCTTTCCTGGAGGATGAGGTTAAGGGAAAGTATAACATACTGATTTGTAAGGACAGCGGTATGAGAGCGACACCCTCATGTAAGAATCTGGGCGGAAAGCTTTACGAAAAGAGCAAGATTCCCACAAAACGTTGCAGTGAGCATCCCTATTCATTTAATAAAAATGATATTGCCGAGGGCGGTGTGCTGACAGAGAAAGATGAAGAAATAGAGGGTATTGTAGACGAGAACGAAGAAACAGAAAATCCCTCCGAAAACGTGCCCGACGTGCCCGACGTACCTCAGGAGCCTCAGACGCCTCAACAACCGCCTGCACCCTCAGACGGTGCACCTGTGACGGGTGATGTTGTAGAGGGAGTCTAATAATATAAACCAAAGGAGAAAGCTATGAATTATAAAGAATATTTAGTAAAAAGAAAGTTAGGCGCCGCAGAAATATTGGTTACGGTTATGCTTTATTTCGCAGCGTTTATGTTGGCTCTTTGCTGCCTTTATTATCTGCGTATGCTTGGCGGCATTGAAAGTTTATTGGCAGCGGGTGCATTTTACCTGGCGTATATTCTCGCATCCAGACTCAAGAAAGAATTTGAGTATATAATTGTTGAAGACTCGGTAGATATTGATGTCATTTTCAATGCATCAAAAAGAAAAAATCTGATATCTTTTTCCGTAAAGCAAATTGAGGTAATGGCGGCAATAAATGATGCGAAATATAATAGCCGTCTTAAGGAACAATTTGATAAGGTTATAGATGCTTCCACATGGAAAAAAGGTGCCGTAGTATATTTCACCATTCTTGAAAATAAGGGACAAAAGACAATTGTAAAGTTCGAACCGTCTTTAGCATGTCTGGAATATATGAAGAAATATGCTCCCGACAAAATTCACATAAGCACTGCGGCAGACGATAACGAATTTGAATAAAACATATTGGGGATGTTAAAAAACTCCGGATCGCAAAAAGGCAGAAATAAAGTAATTTATGAAAAGCATAAAAGCTAAAGAAAGCTGTATTTTGGTTGAAAAATCTCAGTATACTCGATTTTTCCCCATTTTAAGCCTTTTTGCTACGAACAAACTTCACCTCTCGCTGTATACACATACAGCTTCGGGCACACCCCTTCGGGGTTCAGTTTGTCCGTTCTGAAGCTTTTTTCCTATCCCCAAGAAAGAGGGGTGTAAAGCTTTTTTACACCCCTCTTTCTTAAAAAATGCCTGTATGGCGGAACGGAGTAAGATATGCTGTTTTTAAATACCGATATGATAAGAGAAGCGGAAGCACGTGCCATGGAAAATGTCAGTGCAAGAGAGCTTATTGAAAATGCGGCATTTGCCTGTTATAAGGAAATAAAGGAGTTTAATTCCTTTAGAGTATATTGCGGTAAGGGTAATAACGGAAGCGACGGTTATCAGGTTGCAATTTTACTTAAGAGAGCCGGAAAGAGGGTAGAAATTGTTCAGGTAGAGCCGCCTCAAAACGATGATTGCCGAGCACTCTGTAAAAAAGCAATGGAGGAGGATATTCCCATTATTCAAGGCGCTTTATTTCCTACAGAGGAATTTGAGTGCAGTGTGGATGCAATTTTCGGTATAGGTATCAAGGGAGAAATAGAAAATACGGATATAATCCGTGCCATTGAAATGATTAATTCATCAGGGACTTACGTGGTTTCCTGCGATGTTCCCAGCGGATTTGACAGTGATATGGGAAAAAAGTGTACAGTTTCGGTGAAAGCGGACAAAACCATTACTTTTACAGCACCCAAAAGGGGGATGCTTTCAAACGAAAGCGTTGATTTGTGCGGAGAAATAGTTATAGCGGAAGTGGGAATCCCCGTAGATTATAACAGTATCACTCAAAGCACCTGCGTGCCTCTTACACAGAAGCTGGCGGCAACTATTATACCTAAAAGAAGCCGATATTCCCATAAGGGTACTTTCGGTACGGCGGTAATTGTTGCAGGAAGTAAAACAATGCCCGGTGCAGCGGTAATGGCGGCACAGGCGGCATTAAGAAGCGGGTGCGGACTGGTAAAAATGATTGCTCCTTCACCCATATGCCCTATTTTGAATATATTGGTAAAGGAGGCAATTGTTATTCCTGTACCTGAACAGGAGGGGATAATGATTCCCGAACTTTCACGGGAGGCTTATGAAGCCATCCAAACTGCCGACAGTGTTCTTGTAGGGTGCGGAATCGGAAGAGGAAGTCACCATCTGATGATTAAAAATATACTAAGTGCGGCGAATTGCGGCATTATAATTGATGCGGACGCAGTAAATGCACTTGCAGGCAGAACCGATATTATAAAGAACAAAAATATTCTCTTAACACCTCACGTAAAGGAATTTTCCCGAATAAGTCAATTGGAGGTAGGGGACATAGAAAGCCGCCGTATACAAATTGCTGATAAATTTGCCTGCGATATGGGAATAAACCTCCTTTTGAAAGGAGCAAGAACGGTTATAACCTACGGCGGAAGCAATAAATATGTCAGTCTTAATTCCACAAGTGCACTGGCTAAGGCAGGCAGCGGCGATGTGCTTTCGGGAATAATAGCTTCTTTTGCGGCACAGGGACTTTCCCTTACCGACAGTGCGGCACTCGGGTGTTATATTCATTCCCGTGCAGGGCTTATTGCAGAAAAGGAAATCGGGGCATACGCTACCATCAGCGGAGATTTAATTGAGCTTATTCCTGCGGCTATAAGAGAAATTACGAGGTAAAATTTGTTTTTATTGTATCAGCTTAAAGGTTTATGTGCATAATGAAGGTGTAGATGCACAGCCATAATCTTTCAATGGCTACATAGTTTTGGAATAAGTTACATTTGACCTTTTGCCGAGAATATAGTATAATAGACATATATTTGCTATAAGGGAGGGCGTGTCAGATGAAACTTTGGACAAATCGCAAAATATCTGTCACATTGCCCGATTTCTTGGTTGAGGAGATGGATAAAATTGCCTTGACACTTAATCGGTCACGGAGTGAAATCATGGCGTTGGCAGTAAAGCAGTATGTCGGTGAAAGAAAGAAAATTGAATTAAAGCAGCAAATGAAAAAGGGATATCTGGAAATGGGCGAGATAAATCTTAATCTTGCTCGGGAATCTCTGTTATCCGATGAAAACGCATGTGAAATCTACGAGAAATATTTGGGGGAAGAAAAAATCCCTTCATCGGAGGAATGAAACTTGATTGTAAAACGCGGTGATATTTTTTATGCTGATTTAAGTCCCGTTGTAGGCTCAGAGCAGGGCGGTATAAGACCTGTATTGGTGGTTCAGAATGACGTGGGTAATAAATATAGCCCTACTGTTATTGCGGCGGCAATAACCAGTAAGATTAATAAGGCAAAGCTTCCCACCCATATTGAGCTTGACGCACAGAAGTACGGTCTTTCGCGTGACAGCGTGATACTTCTTGAACAGGTCAGGACCATTGACAAACAGCGGCTTCGGGAGAAAATCGGCAAATTAGATGAACTGCAAATGATAAAAGTTAATGATGCCATTTCCGTCAGCTTCGGATTGGTAGAAAACTGAAAGGATTGTGTTACGAATGAAAAAGACTTTGGCGATTATCTTAAGTGCTATAGGCGTATTTGCGGCAGCATATGCAGCACAGCCGGGGACAAATGAGGATCCCCTTGTGACTAAAAGCTATCTTGATCAAATGACACGCTTTAACGTTGTGGAGGTTCCCCAGGGAAAAAGTGTGTACGGAGATTCCGGTACGGAAATGATTCTCCGTCAGGGAGAATGCACCATTATAGGGACTCAGAAAGGCGGAGTAAGTGACGTTACCATGGGTTATGACCTTGCCGACGGTATAGAGGTGCAGGGAAATCACCTTCTTATCGTTCCCGTAAATGACGGCAGAGGCGTAAAGGCTTTATCAAACTGCCTTATTATGATAAAGGGCGGATATGAGATAAGATAAATGCAAAATTAATGAAGAGGGTGCAAAAAATCATTTTTTGCACCCTCTTCATTTGGGGATGGAAAAAATAGTGCAGAACGGACAAACTGAGCCACGGCTTGCCGTGGGTTACCCGAAGGCGTACGCGGGTACGTCGAGAGGTGAAGTTTGTTCGTAGTTCATTGGCATAAAAAAGAGGAAATCCGTAAAATTTACGGATTTCCACCAAAAACCATATTTTCAAGAATTTTTTTAGTTTTAGAAATACATATTGAGAGCCAATGAACGGTCGGTGCTGCTTTTTGCATCCCCTTACATATGTTCGGATACAAATTCGCCAATTCTTTCCAGTGCTTTTTCTATGTTTTTAATGCTATAGGCATAACTGCAGCGGATAAAGCCTTCGCCGCTTTCGCCAAAGGCTGTGCCGGGTACTACGGCTACCTTTTTTTCATAAAGGAGCTTTGTGGCAAATTCCTCGCTTGTAAGTCCCGTGGCACTTATATTGGGAAATACGTAGAACGCACCAAGGGGTTCAAAGCAGCTAAGTCCCATTTCGCGAAAGCCGTTTACCATAACACGGCGGCGATGGTCGTATTCACTACGCATGTATTCGACCTCGTCATCACAGCTTCGCATTGCCTCAATAGCCGCATACTGGCTAGTGGTGGGGGCACACATAATTGCGTACTGATGAATTTTCGTCATCTGCTTTATAACAGGTTCGGGACCACAGGCATAGCCGAGCCTCCAACCCGTCATTGCAAATGCCTTACTAAAGCCGTTTACGGTTACTGTCCTTTCCCACATATCATCTATTGCCGCAAAGGGAACATGGGGATTTCCCGTATAATTAAGCTCGCCGTAAATTTCGTCCGAAAGAACAAAAAGATTATGCTCTTTTACAATCTTTGCGATTTTTTCAAGATCCTCCTTTTCCATTACAGCCCCTGTGGGGTTATTGGGGAATGGAAGAATAAGAAGCTTTGACTTAGGTGTGATTTTTTCAAGGAGCTTTTCGGCAGTCAGCTTGAAATTATCCTTTTCCTCTGTCTGAATAGTAACGGGAGTTCCCCCTGCCATAATAGTGCAGGGCTTGTAGCAAACGAAGCAGGGTTCGGGAATCAGCACCTCATCCCCGGGAGAAATTATTGCACGTATAAGAAGGTCAATAGCTTCGCTTCCGCCTACGGTAACAAGAGTCTCCGTTTTGGGATTGTAGCGTAGATTATACTTTCGCATCAAATAGCTGCAAATCTCGCTTCTAAGCTCTAACAGACCGCTGTTTGCACTGTAGTGGGTGCGTCCCTTTTCCAAGGAATAAATACCTGCCTCCCTGACTGCCCATGGGGTTACAAAGTCAGGCTCGCCTACGCCTAAGGATATTACGTCCTTCATCTCGGCAGCCACATCAAAAAATTTTCGGATGCCGCTGGGTGCAAGGGAAGAAATGTTTTCCGATATTAGTTTTGAATAATCTATCATATGCTGATAACCTCCCGGTTATCTTCTTCCTTTTCGGTGAAGAAAATTCCGTCCTTTTTGTAGGTCTTAAGCTCGAAATGAGTTGCCGTGGAAACAACGCTCTCCATGGGAGCAAGCCTCTCGGACACAAACATTGCAACCTCTTTTAAGCTTTTACCCTCAACTGTTACAAGAAGGTCATACGCACCTGACATGAGTGTGACGGATTTTACCTGAGGGAACTTGTAAATACGCTCGGCAACGGTATCAAAGCCACCGCCGCGCTGGGGAGTAAGCTTTATTTCGATATTGGCAGTAGTGGTTTCCCTGCCTGCCAGCTCCCAGTTTATAATGGTTTTATAGCCAAGGATGATGTTTTCATCTTCCAGCTCCTTTATGGCGGCCTTTACTTCACCCTCCTCTATACCAAGCATAATCGCAATCTTGGATGAAGTCAGACGGCTGTCCGATTCAAGCAGCGATAAGATTTTGTTTTTCATAGTAATCACCCTTTCTTTTTTTGAATAATACTATTATAATGGATTCATACAGAAAAATCTACTGTTTTTTAGCGAAATACAGAAAAAACTTTTAAAAATTTATAAAAACAAAAAGTATCAAAAAGAAATTGAAATTACGCAGTAGTTATGTTATAATGAGTTTGCAAAGCAAACTTTAGTTTGCACAACGTTAAGTAAAGTTTACATATCGAATGCGGACTTTCCTAAAATATATTGTATTATGACCCTTGTGAAAAGAAAATGCAACCCAAGGTTGCAAAATGTTTGGAAACAGGTTGCTGGACATTATATTAAAGGTTTGATAATATAAATGTATTAATGGTGGAAAAGGAGAGCTAATATAATGTGCGGAATAGTTGGATACATCGGAACAAAAAGTGCAGCACCCATTCTTCTGGAGGGGCTTTCAAAGCTTGAATACAGAGGATATGATTCTGCCGGAATTGCAGTTGCAGAGAATAACAGTGTGCAGCTTTATAAAGCGGTAGGTAAGCTTGAAAATCTTGTGAAAAAGACAAATGGTGGCAATGAAATGCCTGAAACCATCGGTATAGGCCATACCAGATGGGCAACTCACGGCAAGCCTACAGAAAACAATGCGCATCCTCATGCCTCTGCCCGTTTTACCCTGGTACATAACGGTATTATCGAAAACGAAGCAGCACTCAGAAAGCAGTATCTTTCGGATGTTGAATTTTACAGCGACACCGATACAGAGGTTATTGTACACCTTTTGGAAAAATTTATTAAAGAGGATAAAGATGTCAAGGTTGCAATTGCACATATTATAGGCGAACTTGAGGGTTCTTTTGCTCTTGCAATTATTGATAAAGAGGATATGAACACAATCTACGCCGTAAAGAATAAGTCCCCGCTTCTTGTAGGTAAGGGTGACGGGTTCAATATGATTGGCTCGGATGCCATGGCGATGATTGCAAATACAGATACATTCTATGAAATTCACGATAAGGAATTTGCGGTAATCACCCGTGACAGTATTGACATATATACATCATATGCAAAAAAGGTGGAGCGTGACTGCTTCCATGCTGAAATTGATGTTTCCGATACGGAAAAGGGAACATACCCTCACTTTATGCTTAAGGAAATTGAGGAGCAGCCCCTCGTTATCCGCAGAATTATGCAGCAGTATTCCGATGAAGAAGGAAATCTTGTTGTAGACAAGGATATTATAAAAGACATCAAGGCAAGTGACAGAATTTATATTATTGCCTGCGGAACGAGCTATCATGCAGGTCTTGTAGGGCAGACGTATATAGAACAGCTTGCAAAAATCCCAACTATGAGCTATATTGCCAGCGAATTTGTTCATAATATGCCGCTTCTTTCAAAGAAGCCCTTCTTTATCTTTATTTCCCAAAGCGGTGAAACTGCAGACAGCCGTGCCGTTTTGGTAAAGGTAAAGGAAATGGGACATAAGTGCCTTACAATTACCAACGTAAAAGGCTCTACTCTTTCCAGAGAAGCAGACCACACAATGATTCTTCATGCAGGTCCTGAAATTGCAGTTGCATCTACCAAGGCATACACTGCCCAGATGGCAGTTCTGGCAGTGCTTGCAAACGCTCTTTCGGATAGCCCCATGAACCTTAAATATGAGCTTGCAAAGGCGGCAACAGTTATGGAAGGCCTTTGTAACAACCGTGAGCATTTCCATGAGCTTTCAAAGGAATTCTTTGCGACAACACGCAACTGCTTCTATATCGGAAGAAGTACCGACTACTATGTATGTCTTGAAGCGGCACTGAAAATAAAAGAAATTTCATATATTCAGGCAGAGGGGTTTGCTGCAGGAGAGCTTAAGCACGGCACAATCGCCCTTATTGAAAAGGATACTCCCGTAATTGCATTTGTTACAAAGGAATCGGTAAACCTTAATACTCGCAGTAACATTAAAGAGGTTCGCGCCAGAGGTGCTAAGGTGCTTACCATTTCTCTTAAGAGAATCAGTGCTCATAGCGACCAGATTGTTATCAGTGATGTGGATGAAATGTTTGCTCCCCTTGTAAGTGCACTTCCCATGCAGTATCTTGCATACTATGCGGCACTTATCCGCGGATGCGATATTGATAAGCCGAGAAACCTTGCAAAATCAGTAACGGTAGAGTAAATAATTGAAAATTAATGTAGGGGCGGATGTATGCACCGGCCCCTACATTAATTATAAGGTGGTAGTTATGAAATCTAATTCAATAAATAAGCTTTCCTTTTATCTTCAGATGCTTCGTGCACGCTACGGCGACGGAGAATATTTCATTGAAATGAACATAAGCTTTAAATCGGGGACGAAGCAGTTTCCCGCATCCGTAAAAAAAGACGGCGAGAAGCTTGTGCTTTCCTTTTCGGGAACAAAGAAAGACTTTGAGTGGAAAGAAATTGAGAATATTGCCAAGGATTACGATGCAATGGTGCTTGTGTACAAAGAGCGAGGCACCGATGCAATCATCAATGCCGACGACAGAAACGTAACCCTTAAATATGACGATATTGCTCCTATAGAAAATAACACCACCGCAACCGTAGGGGAAAGGCAGTATCTTATAGCACCGCCAAAGGCAAACGATTTGCTTAAAGAAATAGGCATAATGGGGCAAAACGGAAAAATAAAAAACGATATGGTGCGAAAATATAATCAGATAGACCATTTCGTGGAGCTTATTGCCGACTACTTAAAAAAGCTTGACGGAAAAATTGAAGTGCTTGACTGTGCCTGCGGAAAAAGCTATCTTTCTTTTGCACTTAATTATTATTTGAAGGATGTGCTCAAAAAGGACTGCCATGTAACGGGCGTTGACTATTCCGAAATTGTTATAGAGGCATCACGGAAAAGTGCAAAAAACTTAGGATATAACAACATGACCTTTGTGAAAGCGGATTTAACCACCTACACTCCTGAAAGAAAGCCCGATGTGGTTATCAGTCTGCACGCCTGCGATACGGCTACCGACATGGCAATCGGTGCGGCAATTAATGCAGGGGCAAAGGCGATTTTTGCCGTTCCCTGCTGCCATAAGGAGCTTCTCAGTCAATATTCTTACGAGCCTTTTGCTCCCCTTTTAAAGCACGGCATATTTAAGGCAAGACAGGCTGATTTGCTTACGGATTCTCTAAGATGCCTGCTTCTTGAAGCTTCGGGCTACAGCGTTACACCGCAGGAATATATTTCTCCCGTGGAAACACCCAAAAACCTGCTGATAAAAGCATTTAAAGACGGCAAAAACGCAAAAAAGGCAACACGCGAATATTATGAACTGAAAAAAATGCTGGGTATTACGCCCAAACTTGAGACACTTATAAAGATGGAGGCAGAATAATGGATTTTAGCGAAAAGACAGTAAAAAAAGAGTACATCTTTAAAGGAGAGGTAATAAATCTCCGTGTGGATACGGTGACAACACCGTCGGGCAATCTTGCCACGAGAGAGCTTGTAGAGCATCCCGGCGGCGTGTGCGTGGTTCCGCTGTTTGACGACGGAACAATCATCATGGAATGGCAGTACCGCCGTCCCTTTGATACAAATACATATGAGATTCCCGCAGGAAAGCTCCATTACGGAGAGGACCCCTTAGAATGCGGAAAGCGTGAGCTTGAGGAGGAAACAGGATATTGTGCAAAAAACTACACATATCTTGGCAAGATGTACCCCACTCCCGGCTTTTGCGGAGAGGTTGTTCATATGTATTTGGCAACCGATTTGTACGAGGGCAGTGTAAACCGTGACGAGGATGAATTTATGGAGCTTGAAAGAGTGCCTCTTAGTGAAGTTACGGACAAGGTGCTGAGCGGAGAAATCGTAGATGCAAAGACTTGTATTGCGATTTTGAAGGTAAACGAAATGAAAAACAGAGGAATGATTTAATGAAGGTTTCATTCTATGCATTGGGCTGTAAAGTAAATCAATACGAAATAGATTGCTATTCAAAAATATTTGCCGACAGCGGTTGGGAAATCGGAAGCTTTTGTGAAAAATGCGATGCATATGTAATAAACACCTGTGCAATAACGAATATCGGGGAGAGAAAGAGCAGGCAGATAATCCGCCGTGCAAAGAAGCAAAACCCCGATGCAGTAATAGCCGTAACGGGGTGCTATGCCCAGACAAAGGCTGAGGAAGTAAAAAGCATGAGTGAGGCGGATGTAGTGCTGGGAACGGCTAACCGTGCTCATATATGCCGAATTGTAGAAGCCAAAATTAAGGGCGAGGATATAGACCTTCTTTGCGATATTATGAAGGAGAGGGACTATGAAGAATTAGAATGTGAGGGCACTGCCGAGCGCACACGTGCCTATATCAAAATTCAGGACGGGTGCGATAATTTCTGCTCCTACTGCATAGTACCCTATGCCCGTGGACCTGTGAGAAGCCGAAGTCTTGAAAACATTGTCCCCGAAGCAAAGAGACTGGCAGAAGCAGGCTTTCGCGAAATAGTACTGACGGGAATCAGCGTTGCCTCCTACGGCAAGGATTTGAAAAACGGCAGTACCTTGAAAAATGTCATCGAGGAAGTGTGCAAGGTTGAGGGGATCGAAAGAGTTCGCCTAAGCAGTATTTCACCAAACATTTTTGATGACGAATTTATAGATTTCATTGCTAATGAGAAAAAAATGTGCCGTCATTTTCATATATCCCTCCAAAGCGGAAGCAGCAGTGTGCTTAAACGTATGAACAGAAAGTATAGTGCAGAGGAGTACCTTGATACATTGGGAAGAATCCGTAAGGCTATGCCCGACAGTGGAATAACAACTGACATTATCTGCGGATTTCCCGAAGAAAGCGATGAAGAATTTCTTGAAACCATGGAATTTGTGAAGAAGGCACGCTTTTTGAAGGTACATGTGTTCCCTTATTCCGAAAGAAGCGGAACTGTTGCGGCACGAATGGAGCAAGTACCCCATAACATCCGCGAAGAACGTGCGGCAAAGCTTACCGCCTTGACCGAAGAGATTGCAAAGGAAGTGGAAAAGGGCTTCGTCGGACAAAACATGGAAGTTCTATTTGAGCAGACACAGGGAGAATATGCCGAAGGACTTTCGGGAAATTATCTTCGCATTTATGTAAAAGGCGGAGACGACCTTACAGGCGAAATCCGAAGCGTAAAAATAAAAGAAATCAAAGACGGCAAAATCTACGGCGAAATAATATAGTGATAAGTAAAAACCCAATCCGATGCAGATTAAAGCAGGGATTGGGTTTTTGTGTTTTTTCCCTCAAAGGTCTTTACAAAGACATAAAAAAGCGGTACAATATTATATTATGGGATAGTGCCGTAGGGAGGGAAAAGCTTGAAAAAAGGTGACATATTTTTAATTATAATCGCTGTAGCTTTTCTTTTTCTGTGGTTCATTCCCAAGGAGCAGGGCGGCGAGGCGGCAATCTATGTTGACGGAAAGATTTATAAGCGGATTCCCCTTGATAAAGATGCAGAAATTTTAGTAAGCAGTGAATTTGGGGAAAACACGGTTTCCGTAAAAAATGGCGTTGTTACCATAAACCATACCGATTGCCCGGACAAGCTTTGTGAAAAAGAAAAAATCGATTCTTCGGGAGGAAGCATTGTGTGCCTCCCCAATAGACTTAGTATAATTATAGAAAATACCAAATCGGAAAATAAAACGGATGTATTATTATGATAAAGACAAAGGATATTACAAGGACAGCGGCACTTGTCGCCGTAGCAGTGCTTTTAGGATATGTGGAAAGCCTGTTTCCCCCCATTGCCGCAGGGGTAAAGCTTGGGCTTGCAAATACTGTGGTTCTGGCTTCTCTTTATACGCAGAGCGTAGGGAAGGCATGGGTTATTGCCATTTTAAAGGTGCTTTTGTGTATGATGCTGTTTGGTAACGGTGCGGCACTTTTATACAGCCTCAGCGGTGCAATTATGAGCGTATTCGTAATGAGCATTGCAAAGAAAACGGGGCAGTTTTCCCTTGTGGGAGTAAGCAGCTTAGGCGGAGTTTTTCATAATATGGCACAGCTTTTGTGTGCATATTTCATTATAGGAAAAGGCGTGCTCTTTTACATGCCCGTGCTTTTACTGTCGGGCGTTGTATGCGGAATCCTTACGGGAATTGCCGCACATATTATTGTGAAAAGGAGGGATTTATTTGGCAAGGAATGATTATTTGCATTTGTCGGAAGAAAAAGCTCGCGAAATTGAAGAAAAGCTAAAGCTTCCGCTAAAGCAGGTCATAAGGCGGAACAATGACCGTGACCGTGCCAAAATATGGCGTCCATGCTACGTTCGCGATATAGAAAAAATCCTCCACCACCCTTATTACAACCGCTATACCGATAAAACACAGGTTTTTTCCTTTTTTAAGGATGACGATATTACACGCCGTGCCCTCCATGTGCAGTTGGTATCAAGAATTGCCCGTAACATCGGGCGGCTCTTGGGGCTTCAGCTTGACCTTATTGAAGCAATAGCCCTGGGGCACGATATCGGGCATACGCCATTCGGGCATGCAGGGGAAAGGCTCTTGGGAGAAATATACCACTGCCGGACGGGAAGATATTTTAATCATAACGTACACAGCGTAAGAGTGCTGGATAAGATATTCAATCTGAATATCAGTCTTGACACCCTGGACGGAATACTTTGCCATAACGGCGAGCTTGAGCTTAAGGAATATTACCCGTCACCCATTTCGGGCTTTGATGAGTTCGATAAAAAAGTGGAAGGCTGTTATATTGACCGCGATAATGTAAAGAAGCTTATTCCCTCAACCTTGGAGGGCTGTGTTGTCCGTGTCAGCGATATAATTGCATATATCGGAAAGGACAGGCAGGACGCAGAGCGTGCAGGGGTAAAGATTCCCTACGCAGGAACGGATAATTCCCATATGATAAATAACTTCGTGGTTAACATTGTGGAAAACAGCTTTGGCAAAGACTCAATCAGAATGGACGGAGAATATTTTGAAGCACTGAAGAAGGCAAAAAGTGATAACTACGAACGTATTTATCTGGCGGACAGCGTCAATGAGCAGTATAACACCTGCCTTAAGACAATGTTTGAGTTGCTTTATGAAAAGCTTATAAAGGATTTGGCGGATAAGGACAGCCTCATTTACCGCCACCATATCGATTATGTGAATACACGCAGGGGATATTATAAGTCCGAAACGCCTTACGAGGAGGAAAATACTCCCGATGATATTGTAACGGACTATATTGCATCGATGACGGATGACTATTTTATAGATATATGTGCTCATCTATTGCCCGATGCACCCACGGTAAAATACATTGGTTATTTCGATAAATAAGAAAGGAAAATGATTATGGATAACAAAAAAATGGCGGAGCTTTTACTGCCGAATATTACAAAGACTCCCGAATATTATGAAAACCTTTACCCCGAAAGAAATCTTCCCGAGGGTGCAAAGGTTACAAGACTCGGTCCCAGCCCCACAGGATTTATTCATCTGGGAAACCTTTTCGGTGCAATCACCGATGAAAGATTAGCTCATCTTTCGGGCGGTGTATTTTATCTTCGCATAGAGGACACCGATAACAAGCGTGAGGTTGAGGGTGCTGTAGATGTGGTTATCAACACTCTGCGTTATTTCGGTGTGGAATTTGACGAGGGTGCAACAAGCGACGGTGAAAAAGGTGATTACGGCCCCTACCGCCAGAGACAGCGTGCAGAGATTTATCAGACCTTTGCAAAGTGGCTTATTGAGCAGGGTATGGCATACCCCTGCTTCTGCAGTGAGGAAGAGCTTAGCGCAATGCGTGAAAAGCAGACAGAGCTTAAGGAAAACTTCGGCTACTATGGCAAATGGGCAGTTCACAGAAATATTACCGTTGAAGAAGCACAGAAAAACATAGAGGAAGGCAAGCCTTTCGTTCTTCGCTTCCGTGCTCCCGAAAACATGGGTAAGACCTTTACCGTCAAGGATGCAATCCGCGGTGAGCTTACTATGCCCGAAAATGAACAGGACGTGGTTATCCTTAAATCAGACGGAATTCCCACGTACCATTTTGCACACGTGGTAGACGATCACCTTATGCGTACCACCCACGTAGTACGCGGTGAGGAATGGCTTGCAACGCTTCCCATTCATGTACAGCTTTTCAGAGCAATGGGCTGGAAAGCACCTACTTATTGCCATACTGCACAGCTTATGAAGATTGATAACGGCGTGAAGCGTAAGCTCAGTAAGCGTAAAGACCCCGAGCTTTCCCTTGATTATTATAAGAGTGAGGGCTATCTTCCCGGAGCGGTATGGGAATATCTCATGACCGTGCTTAACTCAAACTACGAGCAGTGGAGAATGGACAACCCCGATAAAGATGTGAAAGAATTTGAATTTACCGCTAAGAAAATGGGAATCAGCGGTTCGCTCTTTGATATAGACAAGCTTAACGATGTCAGCAAAAATTATCTTGCCACTCTTGACAGCCAGACCGTTTACGATTACATTACCGCATGGGCAAAGGAATGTGACGAGGAATATTACGATCTCCTTACCCGTGACAAGGATTTTGCAATCGGCATGATTGGTATAGGCAGAGGCGGAGAAAAGCCCCGTAAGGATATCAGCCACTGGAAGCAGTCCAAGGATTTCTACAGCTTCTTTTTTGACGAACTGTTTAAAATTGAGGACAGCTTCCCCGAAAACGTTTCCGAGGAGGACAGAAAGATTATTCTTTCAAAGTATATGGAAACATACGACCATAGTGATGACCAGTCCACATGGTTTTCAAAGGTTCGTGCAATTGGTGAGGAACTCGGCTATGCACCTCAGCCCAAGCTTTACAAGAAGAATCCCGAAAGCTATAAGGGGCATGTAGGTGATGTCAGCGGAGTAATCCGTGTTGCTGTAACAGGCAGAGGTAATTCTCCCGACGTATGGTGCATTCAGCAGGTGTTGGGCGAGGTACGCACCATGGAGAGGATAAAGAGGGCATATGAGCAGAAATAAAAAGCTTGCCATAGTTTTTTCGGTGATGACCTGTGCGATTATTCTTCTTGTTATAATGCTTATAAAAGAGTTTGGCACGGCAAACGAAAAGAAGCCTGCAATAAATGAGCCTTCCAAAGTTACCGTTACGCTTAAAGCGGTGGGGGATAATCTTATTCATTCCCCCATATACAATTCCTGCAAAACGGAGGACGGATTTGATTTTGACGGACTTTATACCAATATCACGCCCCACATAAAGGATGCGGACATTGCCGCAATAAATCAGGAGACCATTTTTGTAGATTCCGTGTCTGCACTTAGCGGATATCCTGCCTTCGGCACACCACCTCAGGTCGGGGAGAGTGTGGTAAAAGCAGGCTTCAATCTTGTAACACACGCCACAAATCATACTTATGATAAGGGCGCGGACGCCGTTTTTCATACTATAGACTTCTGGAAAAAGCATAAGGACGTTACGGTTATCGGAATAAATGAAAATCAAGATAGGCAGGACAGCATCACCGTTTGGGAAAAGGACGATTTAAAAATTGCACTTTTGAATTTTACTTATGGACTTAACGGCGGGAGACCGCCTGCCGATAAATCCTATCTTATAAATATATTCGGCAGAGGCGAGAGGGAGGCACAAATTCTTGCTAAAGCGGAGGAAGCTGCCGATATTACGGTGGTATTCCTGCATTTTGGCACGGAGTATACACATAAGCCGACAAAAGCACAAATTAAAGATGTGGAGTTTTTGACGCAGAACGGTGCAGATATTATCATCGGTACACACCCCCATGTGATTCAGCCTGTGTGCGAACATATTTCAGAGAATGGAAACAAGGCGGTAGTTTTCTATAGCTTGGGTAATTTTGTTTCCAATCAGAAAGAAAACCCAAAAATCCTCGGAGGCATGGCAGATATCAAAATTAGTAAAGAGGGAGATTCGGTAAGCATTGATAGCTACGAAATGCTCCCGACAGTAACTCATCGGGAGAATGGTATGTACAGCGTGTATATGCTAAGTGATTATACAGATGAGCTTGTAAAGAAAAATACCCGAGGAAGCTCGCTTTCGGTAGATAAGCTTCAGACTATGTTTGATGATGTGATGAATATAGAAGTAAAATAATAAAAGGCAGTATTTTTATTGCATTTAATGCATTAAAAATACTGCCTTTTATATTTTACCAGTATTACAACTTCGTTGTAAATGACACAGCCTTACCCAATATACGGATATTCTTCGCCTGCTTTTTTGTATATACAATAGGTTTATACTTAGGATTTTCCGAAACTAAGGTTATGGAATCGGGTGCTTGGTAAACTCTTTTGAGTGTTGCTTCATCGTCTACCAAAACTGCGGCTATCTCGCCGTCATCAATTGATTCCTGCTTGCGGATGAAAACCACATCGCCGTCCTTTATGCCTGCACCTGTCATGGAATCTCCGTGAACACGCAAGCAGAAGTCAGCTCCGCAGTCATCGACGGGGGAATAATATTCGTATTCCTCCGAGGCAAAAATCGGCTGACCTGCTGCAA
Source organism: Clostridia bacterium (assembly GCA_045594665.1). Lineage (GTDB taxonomy): Bacteria > Bacillota > Clostridia > UMGS1883 > UMGS1883 > UMGS1883. The sequence goes on from JAZNYX010000053.1 coordinate 54,807, forward strand.
TTTCTCCAAGCAACGGCAGCTTCTTTTTGCTTATTTTCATTGCGGCTTCAGGAAGAACATCCTCCTCCCAGCCCATCAGATACGAGGGGGTACAACCAAAAATTTTAGCCATCTCAAGCACTGTTGCGTGCTTGGGATTTTTTATTTCCCCGCTTTCATAGCGTTGCACCGTAGCTTCCTTAACGCCAAGTGCATTGGCAACGTCCAAAAGAGTCATCCCGAGTGCTGTACGCCTTTCCTTAATTCTTTCATGTAATTTCATAATAATTTTCCTTTCATTAATACTTGGAAAAACTGCTTCTACAACGATTATAACACAACTTACTTAAAATGCAAGAAAAATTTTTAAAAACTTACGTAAAAAGTATTGACTTTCGTCATTTCGTGTTTTATACTGACTTACGTAAAAAGTAAGAAAGTAAAAATACTTACATGAAAGGAAAGAATTAACCATGAAATATGAAGGTAAATTTTGTGTTGTGTGCGGAAGAAGAATCCCCGAACTTTCACGCCGAAAGAAAACCTGCAGTGATTTTTGCCACCGCAGAAAAAAATGTGGCTATGCACCCTACCTTGGATATGCCAAGCTTCCCTATGATGATTTGACCGCACTCCAACAGGAGGCACACAGCAAAGGAATGAGCTACGGCAAATATATGGCAAGTCTGTCCTCTCATGCAGAGAGCAGCAGGAAAGGAGGAGAAAGCATATGCCGATGATAATTCAATGTCCCTTTTACAAAATGGACAGCCATCTTAAGCTCTACTGTGAGGGATGCAGTATGAAGTTTCCCGATATTGCGGCACGGAGAGATTATATTGAAAATTATTGTGCAAACCATATTAACTGGCAAAAATGCAGCGTGGCACACTCAATGCAGCGTTATTATGACAGAAAGGACGAAAGGTAATGAATTATAAAAATGAGATTATGCGGAGAGATAAACGTATCGAAACCTACAAAAATACAGAAGAGGAACTTAGGGAAGAAATTACAGCTTTAAGACAGCTTCTTGATTGTGCGGCGGCAAACATTGTGCTTTTGACAAAGGAAAAAGGCGGAAAGGTTACCTTATCTAAAACCGAGGTTAGTGATGCCCTTGGTAAATATCATCTTAGTGCAAAGCGTGACAAGGACGGAAATTACGCACTGGAGATAAAAGAGGAATGAATATAATCTGGACGCCTCAACCCAGACAAAGGGCTTTTATGGAGAGGAAGGAAACGGAAGCTCTCTACGGCGGTGCGGCAGGCGGAGGAAAAAGCGACTGTGCAATAGCCGAGGCACTAAGGCAGGTGCATATACCCCATTATCGCGGTTTGATTTTAAGAAAAACCTACCCACAGCTTTCGGAAATGGTAGACAGAAGCCGTGAGATATACTCCCCTGCGTTTCCCGATGCCAAGTTTAATGACCAAAAGCACTGTTGGACATTTCCTTCGGGAGCGAAAATCTACTTTGGAGCCATGCAGCATACAAAGGACAGAACCAACTATCAGGGAAAACGCTACGACTTTATAGATTTTGATGAGCTGACGCATTTTACATGGGATGAATACAGCTATCTTTTCAGCCGTAACCGTCCCAACGGCCCCGGTACACGCTGTTATATCAGGGCGCAGGCAAACCCCGGAGGAATAGGGCACGGCTGGGTGAAGGAACGTTTCATTACGCCTGCTCCGCCAATGACACCTATTTATGATGAGGTAAAGATAATGTTCCCCGACGGGAAAAGCGAGCTTCGCCGTCAAAGCAGAATTTTTGTTCCGTCAAGTGTTTTTGATAATAAAATTCTGATGCAAAATGACCCCGACTATATTACAAGGCTTGCCTCGCTTCCCGAAAATGAGAAAAAAGCACTTTTATACGGCGATTGGGACAGCTTTTCGGGACAGGTTTTTACGGAATGGAGAAACAACCCCGACGGATATGAAAACCGCAGAAATACTCACGTAATAAACCCTTTTAAAATTCCCTCCTCATGGAAAATATACCGTGGATTTGACTTTGGTTATTCACGTCCCTTTTCGGTGGGATGGTATTGCGTGGACCATGACGGCAGGCTGTACAGGATTAAGGAGCTTTACGGATGTACAGGCACTCCCAACGAAGGTGTAAGATGGGAGCCGGGGCGGATTGCACGTGAAATCAGGCGTATTGAAAATGATGATATTAATCTTCGCGGTAAGTATATAAACGGCATTGCTGACCCTTCCATTTTTGATGAAAGCCGCGGCGAAAGCGTAGGCAGACTGATGGAAAGGGAGGGTGTATATTTTGAAAAAGCAGACAATACCCGTATAGCAGGGAAGATGCAGCTTCATAACAGGTTAGCATTTGATGACGAGGGTATTCCCATGCTGTACATATTTTCCACCTGCAAGCATTTTATAAGAACAGTTCCTTCGCTTGTTTACAGTCAGATTGATGTTGAGGACATCGACACAACAGCAGAGGATCATATATATGATGAAGTCCGCTATATTGCTATGACAAATCCCATAAATCCGCCTCCCAAAAAACAGCCTCAGATAATGTATGATCCGCTTAGTACAGATGATTACAAGCACTATAACTATTACAGATTAGGATGATGGAATGAAAAGAGAAAAATACGACTGGAAAGCAATTAAAACCGAGTTTGTTACGGGAGAGGACTCTGCGGTAGCTCTTGCAAAAAAACACGGAATTAATAAGGCCACACTCTACCGTCATTATCAGATAGAGCGTTGGAGTGAGGCAAGGCAGGAATACAGAGAAAATGTTATGGAAAAATGTGCTGACAATGCAGCCTGCATAGCGGCAATAAAACTGGCAAAGGAAATTGATATAGCCGATAAGCTTTCCGATGTGCTAAATGAAGCAATAGAGGATAAAAAGCAGTTTTACCGATACATCGTAAAGGAAAAGAACGGAAGTGACAGCGGCGAGGAGGAACGCATATTCGGGAAAATGGATATGCAGTCACTCAATAATGCAATAAAAGCACTTTCCGCCCTTCAGGAGATAAAATGCGTGATGTACGGAATCCTGACACCCATTGAGGAAAGGAAGCTTCAGATAGGCAGGGAAAAGGAATCGGAGGGTGAAGTAGTAGCGGAAACGGGAGTGGTGATACTCCCGCCGGTGAATGATGATTAATTACAAAGGAGAGGAAAAAATTGAAGATAAGTAGTTTTTTTGCCCCCAAAAGCAATTTTGCCTCAAAGCGAAAAATCGGGGAAAGCGAAATTGCAATGGCAGGGCAGATATTAAAGGATTATAAAAATGCCAAAGCGGTTTTAGAGGAACGAATCGTAGAAAACGAGCAGTGGTGGAAACTTCGGCATAAGGACTACAGCAAGGATAGGACAGAAAAAAAGGATGCAGGAAGCAGTAGTGCATGGCTTTTTAATGCCCTGGCAAACAAGCACGCCGATGCCATGGACAGCTTTCCCGAGGCGACGGTTCTTCCGAGGGAAAAGGATGATGAGGAGGAGGCAAAGAAGCTTTCCGCCATTATCCCTGCAATTATGGAACACAACAATTTTGAGGAGATATATTCAAATAACTGGTGGTATAAACTCAAGCACGGCTGTTGTGCTTACGGAGTTTTCTGGAACAGCGAGCTTGAAGGAGGACTTGGTGATATTCAGATAAAGAAAATTGACCTTTTGAATGTTTTTTGGGAGCCGGGTATTACCGATATTCAGAAAAGCAGAAATCTTTTTATTGTAAGTCTTCGCGACCAAGATGTTTTAGAATGTGAATACCCTTCCCTTCGAGGCAAGAATTTGGGAAACAGCGTGGATATCAAGGAGTACATTTATGACAGCACTGTTGACACATCAGGAAAAGTAGCGGTTGTGGACTGGTACTATAAAGTAAGGAACGAGAATGGAAAAACGCTTCTTCACTACTCTAAATTCGTGGGAGAAAATTTGCTTTTTGCCTCTGAAAACTTAGAGGAATACGCCTACAGAGGTTGGTACGACCACGGCGAATACCCTATAGTTTTAGACAGCTTGTTTCCCGAGGAGGGAACGCCTGCAGGCTTTGGCTTTGTGGCAGTTACCAAAAATCCGCAGATGTATATTGACAAGCTTAATGATGCCATTTTAGAAAATACGCTGATGGCGTCAAAACCCAGATATTTTGCAAAAATCAGTGCAGGGGTAAATGAAAACGAATTTCTTGACTGGTCACGCCCCATAGTACATGTAGAGGGTGATATTAACGAGGAAAGACTGCGTCCCATCAGCGTGATGCAGCTTCCGCCCTCCTGTATGGAAATGCTTAGAATGAAAATAGACGAGCTTAAGGAAACAAGCTCCAACAGTGACTTTAACCGAGGTGCCGCCGTAAACGGCGTAACTGCGGCATCGGCAATAGCGGCATTGCAGGAGGCAGGAAACAAGGTCAGCCGTGATATGCTTAAGGCAACATACCGTGCCTATACCAAGATAAATTATCTGTGCATAGAGCTTATACGTCAGTTTTACACGGAGCTTAGAAGCTTCCGCATAAATAACCCTGACGGAGGTTATGAATTTACCGAGTACAGTAATACAAATATCAGAATCCCTCAAAAGGGAGATGGGTACCGCAAAAGCGTATTTGATATTGCGGTAAAGACACAGAAGAAAAGTCCCTACAGCCGTCTTTCGCAAAATGAGCTTGCAAAGGAGCTTTTCAACATAGGTTTTTTCAATCCTCAAAATGCAATGCAGTCGCTAAGTGCTCTTGAAATCATGGATTTTGACGGTAAAGCGGCAATTGAAGCGAAAATAAGGGAAATAGCTAACTATGAAAGGATGAATTGATATGAAAAAACAAGAAGAAATGCTTGCAATCTCTGCCGAAAGCGCGCAGAGCGGAGATAGTAAAGAGGCTGAAAAAATGGCAGCAATCAGCCGGCTGCCCGCGGGCGAAGAAGGTCTTGCCGCCGAAGACACAAAAAACAAAGATGATGAATTCCGCAGCCTTATTAAAGGCGAATATAAGGAGCAGTTTAATAAGGCAGTGCAGAAAATCATCACAAAGAGACTAAAGGAGGTGAAAGAAGTGAAGGGAGCATCAGAAAAAACTGCAAGAGTTATAGAAAGACTCCTTGCAGAAAACAGTTATCTCAAAAAGGAACAAACAAGAAGGGCGCACGATACAGAGGTTAATTCTCTTGTGACTGAGTGGAAAAAGCAGGCAGAGGAAACTAAGAAGTTGTACAGTGATTTTGACCTTAAGAAGGAACTTGAAAATCCCGAATTTAGCAGGCTTTTGAAGCTTGGCGTGAGCATGAAGACCGCTTACGAGGTTCTCAATATTGACTCCATTTTGGATAAAAACTCAAAGAATGCAGAAAAAATGGTGGTTGATTCAATCAGACTTAAGGGAAACCGCCCTGTTGAAAACGGAAGCGAGGACGCAGGCGGAATTATTCTTTCAAGCAATGTTTCAAAGCTTAATAAAAAGCAGAGAGCAGAGCTTGCAAAGAGAGCGGCAAAGGGAGAAAGAATCAGTTTCTGAAAAAGAAAGAGAAAGAAAGGATGAAGTAAATGTTTAAGTTTAATTTGCAGCATTTTGCTGCAGGCAATGTTGTACATACCTCAAGCGGTATTGCAAATTCTAACACAGGTGAGGTAGCTTCCTATGGTGAAGCAGGCGGTCTTTCAAATGAAATGAAGACCTATTATTCAGACTATCTTATTGATATGGCAGAGCCCAAGCTGGTGCATGACCAGTTCGGACAGAAGTGTACTATCCCCAAGAATGGCGGTAAGACTATTGAATTTCGTAAGTACGATCCCCTTCCCAAGATGACTACACCCCTTGTAGAGGGAGTAACTCCCGACGGGCAGAAGATGGAACTGGGCGTTGTCAGGGCAGAGGTCAAGCAGTACGGTGGCTTTATTGAGCTTTCCGATATTCTTATGCTTGCGGCTATTGATAACAATCTTGTTCAGGCAACCAAGCTTTTGGGCGGTCAGGCAGGAAGAACCCTTGACGCAATCACAAGAGAGGTTCTCTGCGGCGGTACAAACGTACAGTTTGCCGAAGGGCAGGTTGCATCAAGAAGCCTTCTTACAGGCGGAAAGGAATCAGGCAATCATTATCTTACGGTTGACAGTATAAGACGTGCAGTGCGTTATATTAAGAAAATGAATGCGGAAACGATTAACGGAAGCTATGTGGGTATTATTCACCCCGATACAGCTTACGACCTTATGAGCGATCCCAAATGGATTAACGTTAAGACATATTCCGACCCCGAGGGTATCTATCAGGGTGAAATCGGTAAGATTGAAAACGTAAGATTCGTTGAAAGCTCCGAAGCAAAGGTAATTCACGCAGAGGACCTTTGCAAGGAAAGCAGAAATCTTACAGTTTCCTCCTACAGCACACTTTCATCTGTAGGCAAGGTGACACATGGAGAAGGAAGCTTGTACAAGCTTGTCGTAGAGGAGTCTCTTACGGAGGAAGATGCAGCAAGACTTGTGGATGCAACCATTCAGCTTGGTGTGGAAGACAGTATTGAAGTATTAAGTGTAGGCGGTGTTGATATAGAGAATAAAGCCCTCTATCTTTATGCAGAGCCTGCCAATACTCCTTCAGGTGGCGATGTTTTATACCCCGGTGAAGCGGGCTTTAAGGGTTGTGACGTTTATGTAACCCTTATTATCGGCGATAACGCTTACGGTACTACGGAAATCTCAGGCGGCGGTTTGCAGCACATTGTAAAGCAGCTCGGCTCTGCAGGAAGTGCCGACCCCCTTAATCAGCGTGCTACAGCAGGCTGGAAGGCTACAAAGGCGGCTGTAAGACTTGTAGAACCCTACATGATTCGTATAGAAACAGCAAGCACATTCGGTAACTAAATTTAAAATATTCGTTCTGCGGCGGTAAAGCCGCAGAACGTAATAAAACACAGGAGGAATATTTTATGGCAACTAAAAATACTTTGGAAAAAACAAAGGCAAAGGTCGTTGATGAAAATTCATTGGTGGAAATTGAGCTTTTCCGTGACAATAAGGACTACAAGGACAATGTTTTTGTGGCAGTAAACGGGGAAAGCTGTGTAATTGCCCGTGGTAAAAAGGTAAAAATCAAAAAGAAGTTTGCAGACATAATCGCTCTTTCCATGAAGCAGGATGTCAAGACTGCCCGTCTTATGGAGAGTACGTCAGATGAGTTTTTTGCCCAGGCAGCCGCAAGAAATATTTAAAGGGAGGTAGTGCCTATGGCAAGCTTTAATCTCGGAAGAATAAAAGGCGATAAAGGTGATAAGGGCGATACAGGTGCAAAGGGTGACAAGGGCGATAGAGGAGAAAGAGGGGAAAAAGGAAGCGATGCTCAAACTCCCGTTTTCACAATAGGTGATACAAAGACGCTTCCTTCATCTGAGGAAGCGTATGTGGAATTAAATACAAAGGATATATTAAATCCCGTTCTCAGCTTTTCCATTCCCCGCGGTCATGACGGAAAAGACGCCGACGGCGACATGAAGTCAGCAGTGTATGATCCTGAGGGACTAAATCAGGATATATTTGCTTACGCAAGGAATCTTGCAGATGCTTGTATAAAAAAAGACGGCGGAAGGCTTTCGGGTGCTCTTGATGCAGGTGAAAATTCTCTGGAACTTCCTTGTGTGCGTAATGTGTCGGTTGTCACGTCACTTCCCGAAAGCGGAGCAAACGGCGATATCTGCATTATAGTAGAGGAGGAAAACGGCAAAAAGCTTGGCGAGTGTGCAGTTGGTACTTCATTTTTGGTAACTGAGGGAGAAACCGAGTGCGAATATATCATTATCGGAAAAAACTTTCATGGGGAAAACAGTGTGACACTTGTAAGAAAACACCTTACGGATATAGTCCTTCAGTTAGATACCAGTGCCCGTGTGTCATATGCTATGAGTGATACAGATGTATTCCTTGAAACAATGTATATAAACCTTTTCCCCGAAAGAATAAGAAAGCTTCTGATGCTTACAAACATTGAAAACGGTTTTATGCGCAGGTGCTTTCCGCTCGCTTATACGGAGCTTTATTCCATGGAATATTTTTCCTCGACGGACCTGAGATGTGCCACAAAAAAGGGAACTTCCACAAAGAGCGTATACTTCACAAGAAGCGTATCCGATAGCAACAATGCCTACGGGGTGTCGGATGTAGGAAATTTTACCACTCTGAGAAAATCTGCACAATACCCTTTAAGACCGGCAATAGTGCTTCCTTACGATACCGTGGTGGCAAACACGGAATATAATTCTTCTCCGGCAGTGAAGCTTTATGACGCGCCCTGCGGAATATATGTTTTCTCCGGCGGAAAATGGAAGGAGTGTAGGGATTGATGCGTACAATTAACTCTGTAATAGAGCAGACTTCTAAACTGCACCCCGACACTATTTCCGATGCTATTAAGTGCCGCTGGCTCAGCGAGCTTGACGGAAAGATAATGCGTGAAACCATGCATAAGAATGACTTTAAGCCATATTCCTTTCCAGAAGACGGAGAAAGAGAGCTTGTGGTGGGAGAACCATACGACAACATATATGAACTGTACCTTATTGCTATGAGCGACTTTTTCAGCGGAGAAATGGCAAACTACAGTGCATCTGCAATCTTGTTCGAGCAGGCATATTCGGAATTTCGTAAGAATTACCTGAGAAATAATATTCCTCACGGGCAAAAATTTATATATTAAGGAGGAGTATGTATGCATCTTCCCATAATTAAAGGTGGCAGCAGGTATAAAAAAAGCACCACATACTTCGGGGGCATTAATATGCTTCAGGATTTTTCGGAGGGTGAGCTTTGTGAGTGTAACGGAATTTCTCATTTGAGCTTTCCTGCCATTACTCAAAGACAAAAAAGCGAGTCAGTGTTTGAGTGCAATGCCCCCTCTGCCATGATTTTCGGAAAAAAAGAATGTATTGCCGCAGACGGAGGACTGTACTACGACCGCAAAAAGGTGGCTACGCTCACCCCGGGAAGAAAGAACCTTGCGATTTTAGGTGATAAAATCGCGGTTTTCCCAGATAAGATTTTTTACGATACCAAAACGGGAAGTACGGGTGACCTTCAGGGTGAGTGTAAAAGCCACGATGGCGTAACGGTAACCTTTTCCAAAAGCTCTATTAGTGTTCCCTCCGTTTACAATGAAGAAACCATTTTGGTGGAAAGACTTTCATTTCTCAAAGACACTGACATTTTCACTTATAATTCCGTGACCTGCAAAAATGCGGAATATACCTTTTCGGGCTTTAAACTAAAGAAAATACAAGAGCTTGCCCCTGATGTCATATTCAGGGAAAAGTGTGAAAAAAATCAGTACAGGCGTGTCGTGAGCATCCGTGAAGATGAGGAAACAGGTAGCTTTGTGGTGGATAATGAACTCATATCCGTAAATAACAGTGTAAAAAATCTGTTTTCACAGCTGAAGAGCGGAGACGTGGTAGAAATATCGGGATGTAAGAAATATGCAAGTAATAACAAGACGGCACAAATTGTTTCTGCATCGGCATCCGTTCTTCGGTTCGCCGATGAAACCTTTACAGAGTCAGAGGAAACCGCCGTAATTACAATTAAGCGAAAGATTCCCGATTTTTCATGTGTGTGCAGTTATGAAAACAGACTGTGGGGCTGTGAGGGAAATACTATATACGCCTCGGCGTTGGGTGATATGACAAACTTCTTCATATACAAGAATCTATCCACCGACAGCTTCAGTGTAATGTCAAATTCTGCAGGGGATTTTACAGCCTGCGTGCCATTTGGTAACTGTTGCTTATTCTTTAAGGAGAACGGCTGTTTTAAGCTTTACGGAAACCGTCCGTCAAATTTTCAGCTTACCGAAAGCTACGGAGGCGGAGTCCTTGGTACGGATTCAAAAAGCATCGTAAGTATCGGAGGCAGAATTATATATAAGGGAAGCGGCGGAATCTACACGTTTTACGGCGGAGTACCCCAATGCATTTCTCAGAAGCTGATGGGAATTACAATGGATAACGCCGTTTCGGGAAGCGACGGAAAACGGTTCTATATAACTGCCGATACAGAGGAAGGCAGAGAAGAATTTGTCTGGGACATGGAAAGAAACTTGTGGAGCAAATCAGGAGTAAGGGATGTTATAGGTTATTCTTTCTATGGCGGAAATTTATATCGCTTGCACCCTCACGGAGTGGAAAAGCTTTTAGAGGAAACGGATGATAAAGCCGATTGGAGCATTACTCTTTGCCCATTTGACGAGGATTACCACAAAACCAAAAATTACACAAGACTCTATATAAGCGTTCACCTTTTCGAAAACGCATACATAAACACTCAGATTAGCTGTGATAACGGGCCCTGGAGTGATGTTCACACCTGCTATGCAAATGAGAAGAAGTATTTGAATATACCCTGCGTTATAAAAAGCTGTCACAGCGTAAAGCTGAGGCTTTCGGGAAAAGGGAAGTGCCTTCTTGAATCGATAACCAGAGAATTTTCAGTTAATTAAAGAGGTGAGAGCTATGTTCATGCAATTAGCGGATTTAAACGGAAAGTCAGCAGAGGAAGCTGTGCGTATCATAGAGGACTATCTGCGATCAAACCAAGAGCTTTTAGAGTATATATTAACACATCTTGACAGCTCCAACATTATTGAAATTGATTTAAGCAAAACAAATATTTATAAGGGGGATGAAAATGAGCTATAACAAAGATACCGACTATCAGGCAAAAATTAATGAAGCGGTAAAAAAGGGCGACTACGAAAGTGCCGCCAAATATGAGCAAAGCCGAAATGAAAAGATTGACGGCGAAGGTCTCAGCACTGCAAAAACAAATAATTACAGCGGTTGGCTTGACAAGACCGATTATTCCAATGTAATACGCAGTCAGATTTCAAGCGGTGCATCAAGGAGCGATGTTGCCGATACTCTCAAAAAGAGAATCCAGAAGGCAAGCGGTACACAGGGGCTTAGTCAGTATGCCTACGACGATGTTTATGATGCTGCCGTAAGATATATAAGAGGAAGCGACTTTTCTTATGCAGAGCGTGCACCGCAGTATAGAGACAGCTACAGCGATGACATAAGTGAGCTTATAAGAGAAATCAGAAGCATCAGGGATTTTAAATATAATCCTCAGGAGGACGAGCTTTATAAGTACTATCAGGAGCAGTATAAGCGTGAGGGAAAACGTGCAATGGCGGACCTTTTGGGAGAGCTTTCCGCAAATACCGGCGGTGTTGCTTCAAGCTATGCGGCTACGGCGGCATCACAGAGCCTTGATTATTACAATAAAAAGATGACCGATATAATCCCGGAGCTTTACAGCAAAGCCTTTGACAAATATCTTGAGGAGCTTGGAATTAAGGAAAAGCAGCTGAGCATACTGGGAGAACTTTCGGATAAGGAGTATTCAAAATATCTTGACGCCTTAAAGCAGTATAATACAGAGCGTGAATTTTCTTATGATGCCTATATCGACAGCCTTGAAAACGAATATCGTCAGCGCGAGGAAGAGAGGGATATTCTTCGTGATGAAAGAGATTACGATCTTCAGATGCAAAAGCTTGAAGATAGCCGTCAGGGAGATAGGCAAAAAGAGGAACAGGACAAAATTGACAATGCGCTCTTAAAGTGGAAGCAAAGCGGAATTCTTGATAAGGAAAGTGCGGAAATTTTGGGACTTCCCGAGGGACTTCATACCAGCGACTACGACTATAAGAAAGCACAGCAGTATAAATTGTACTCAAGATAAGTTTATATTATCGCCTTAATAAAGCAAAAAAAGACTTGCCATAAGCGTCAAAAAAGCTTATAATAAGTCTTATATACAGGCGAAAGGATGAACATTATGTACAGGATTGCAGAAAAAGAGGTGCTTAATCCTACAGTTGTAAAAATGGTTGTTGAGGCTCCGCTTATTGCTAAAAAAGCACAGCCGGGACAATTCATTATTTTCAGAGCAAAGGAAGACAGTGAGCGTGTGCCGCTTACTATTGCCGATTACGACAGGGAACAGGGCAGTGTTACCATAATTTTTCAGATTGTGGGCGAGGCTACAATGGAGCTTAACTCCCTTAATGAGGGCGAATATATTCTGGACTTCGTAGGACCGCTCGGAACTCCCAGCAAAATTGACGGTCTTAAGAAGGTATGTGTTATCGGCGGAGGTGTAGGATGTGCAATAGCATATCCCATTGCGAAGAAGCTTCACGAAATCGGAGCCGAGGTTCACTCGGTAACAGGTTTCAGAAATAAGGACTTAATAATCCTGGAGGATGAATTTTCGAAAGTATCCGACGTTCTCAGGATAATGACCGATGACGGCAGCTACGGAGAAAAGGGCCTTGTTACAGAGGCACTTGAGAATCTTATCGCAGAGGGTAATGAATACGACGAGGTTATTGCCATCGGACCTCTTGTGATGATGAAATTCGTCGCTCTTACTACAAAGAAATACGGCATTAAAACCACGGTTTCCATGAACCCGATCATGGTGGACGGAACGGGCATGTGCGGTGGATGCCGTCTTACTGTAGGCGGAGAAACCAAATTTGCCTGCGTGGACGGCCCTGATTTTGACGGTCATTTAGTGGATTTTGACGAGGCTATAAGCCGCAGCGGTGTTTACAGAGAATTTGAAAACACACGCCGCGAAGAGCATTGTAACCTCTTTAAAAAGGAGGTAGAGTAATATGCCGAATATGGATCCTAAAAAATGCCCCATGCCCTCACAAGAACCGAGCGTAAGAAAGCGTAACTTTGACGAAGTGGCAACGGGCTACACCTACGAAATGGCAATAGAGGAAGCGAAAAGATGTCTTAATTGCAAAACCAAGCCCTGCCAGAGTAAGTGCCCCGTAGCAATTGATATTCCGAAGTTTATCGAAAAGCTTGCAAACGAGGATATCAAGGGTGCTTATGAGGTTATTTCGGAAAGCAGTGCTCTTCCGGCAGTATGCGGCAGAGTATGCCCTCAGGAAAGTCAGTGTGAAAGTGCTTGTGTTCGTGCAATAAAGGGTGAAAGCGTGGCAATCGGAAGACTTGAAAGGTTTGTAGCCGATTATTGCAGAGAGCATTTTGAAGAAGAAATCCAAAAACCTAAGTTAAACGGACGCAGGGTTGCAATTGTGGGAGCAGGCCCCTCCGGGCTTACTGCCGCAGGAGACCTTGCAAAGCTTGGCTATGAGGTAACGGTTTTTGAGGCTCTGCATACACCGGGCGGCGTTTTGGTCTATGGTATTCCTGAATTCCGTCTTCCCAAGGCTATTGTTAAGGAAGAAATAACGAAGCTTGAGAAAATGGGCGTAAAAATTGAAACCAACATGGTTATCGGTAAGATAATAACCGTTGACGAACTGTTTGAAGAAGGCTTTGAGGCGGTATACATAGCAAGCGGTGCAGGGCTTCCCAGGTTTATGAATATTCCGGGAGAGGCACTTTGCGGAGTATATAGTGCAAACGAGTACCTTACCCGAGTAAATCTGATGAAGGCATACTTGCCCGATTCAAAAACGCCTATTAAAAAGAGCAGCCGTGTTGCAGTGGTCGGCGGAGGAAATGTTGCCATGGATGCGGCAAGAAGTGCCATGCGTCTGGGTGCCGATGAGGTTTATATAGTTTACCGCAGAGGCATGGAGGAGCTTCCGGCACGAAAGGAAGAAATTGAGCATGCCATGGAGGAAGGAATTGTCTTTAAGACTCTTACAAACCCTGTCGAAATTTTAGGCGATGAAAAAGGCTGTGTATGCGGAATTAAATGCGTGCAAATGGAACTTGGCGAGCCTGACGAAAGCGGAAGAAGACGCCCTGTAGTTAAAGAAGGAAGCGAGTTCCTGTTAGAGCTTGATACGGTGATAATGTCCATAGGAACATCACCCAACCCTCTTATAACTAAGACCACTCCCGGTCTTGAAACCAACCGTCATGGTTGTATTGTAACAAACGGTGATGACGGACTTACCTCCCGTGAGGGGGTATATGCCGGTGGCGATGCCGTAACAGGTGCGGCAACCGTAATTCTTGCCATGGGTGCAGGAAAGAGTGCGGCAAAAGCCATTGATGAATACATCAAAAACAAAAAGTGAATTTAAATTAAAAATAAGAATCCCTCATGAAACCACTCAGTGGTTTTATGGGGGATTTTTAGTTAGGAGAAGTGAAATGAACAGTATTACAATAAATATAAACGGGCAATTTATTAAGAAATCCACGAAAAACGCAGGGGCGGCAGGAAGTGCAAATTCTCGTGAGTTGAAATTTATATTTGACAAAAGCTGGGAAGGATTCGCAAAGAGAGTTATCTGGCGTGACAGCTTCGGAGAAAATGAAACCTCCGTCATTCTGACTCCGCAAATTGCATCCGAAACTTTGGAATATTCCTCATATATTCCCCAGGAAGCCACTACAAAAACAGGCTGGTGCAGCTTCACAGTAGAGGGATATTACACAGCCTCGCCCGACAAGGTTATGATGAGTGTGCGCGATTGCCTTTTCGTTTCCCATGCAGAGGGAGAGGCAAATATTCCTCCCGTAACAAAGAGCGAGGCAATGCAGCTTCAAAGTGAAATTGAGGAAATTATGCCAAAGGTAAACGACCTGATGGAAAAGACCAAAGGTGAAGTATCAGCACTTTCGCAAAGGCTGCTTTTGTGGGAGGAATATAACTCAAAAACTCATTATGAGGCAGGTAACAAAGTTACTTTTAACGGCTCTTCCTTTGTATGCAGACAAAATTGCATCGGGGTATCGCCTGAAAATGAAGAATTCTGGCTTATGATAGCCGCCCGCGGATATCGGGGAAGTAAAGGAAATCAAGGCCCTCAAGGAATCCGCGGAGAAGTGGGCGAAAAAGGTGAAAAGGGTGATAAAGGCGATAAAGGAGACCAAGGCGAAAGGGGAGAACGGGGTCTAAACGGCAGCGTTGTTCCCGCAAACGGATTTTACAGCTTCAGTGTTGATGAAAACGGTGACTTATGGGTAAGCTACCCCGACTCCGAAAATGCTCCCGATGTAGAGCTTAATGAAAATGGCGAGCTTATACTTAGGACAGACCAAAACGGAGCAAGCTCCTTTAATGTGGGCAGTGTAAAAGGTGATAAATTTACCTATTCCGATTTTACCGAAGAGGAAAAGGACGAGCTTCTCATTCGTGCCATGCCCGAAATTGAAGCCGTGAACAAGGCGGCGTTCGAGGCAGTCAGTTCTGCGGCAAACGCTCTTGTATCAGAGGAAAACGCCGCCGAATCCGAGGAAGTAGCAGCACGTGCCATGGAGGATTTGCTTGAAATGATAAACGGCGGCGATATAGTACTTGCTACAGGGGGCAAGCTCCCTCTTTCCGCAATCCCTGCCACTGCGACACAGGAAATCTATACAGTTTCAAGCGAGGATGAGCTGACAAGCCTCACTGCACAACGCGGAGATTTGGCAGAGCTTATTGAAGAAGTAAACGGTGAGCAGACTATCACCAAAACATGGCAGTGCCTCGGTGATGCTTCCATTCGTGAAAACTGGGTTGTATGGGGAACAAGCTACGCAGTACAGTCAGGCAATGCAACTACTGCAGACAATGCACTAAACGCTAATAAAATAAACAATCACCGCATCGTTGAAATGACCGAAGAAGAATTTTCATCAGCAGTCAAGGATGAAAACACGTATTATCTTGTGTATTAAGGCGGTGGTTAAATGATCTGTATAGGGGAAAATAAATCACTACTGTGCAGGGGAGATTTCCGCCCTGCACAGCTTTACAAGGGCAATAAAAAAATAGCAGGGTACACCGTGGAAGAATTTGAAGGCATTGGCAGTGTAACACTTGAAAATTGCTATAACGATAAGTTGTATGATGTGCATACAGACGAAAGCACTCAAAGCATAACAGTTCGGGGAAAAAACTATTTTGACCTTAACAAAATACCTTTTTCAAATAACGCTACTAAGCCATATAATAATGGATTGATTGCAACGAAGTTAACCGCAACCAATAGAGGTGATAGAATACCAATTTCGTTACCCGCCGGGAAAACGATATATGTAACGCTTGATGTTGTTAGTTCTCAAATAAACGGAATGGCTAAACGTGTAACATTAGATTTTCTTGATAGCGGGCGTTCTCGCGTTTTTGCTTGGAATATAACTTCGACTATTGCCCATAAATCATATTCATATACACCGACTAAAGAAATATCGTACGTTCAGTTTTATTTCCAAACAGACAATACACAGAACGTGGAAGGTGACACCGTTACCGTGGATAACATAATGCTTCGATGCGAGGGGGACGACACTTATGAGCGATATATAGAACCGCACACGGTAAGTGTGGAAAACGGAGAGATTACATCGGACATTCCCACGTTTAAGGGAACAACGGTAATAGAAGCAGACGTAGCCGCTACAATAAGCGGAAAATACAAAAAAAGGGGGTGAAATAATGAACATCAAAAACACAATTTTAGCTTCTCTTGCGGGTTTAGCAAGTGTTTTCTCGGAAGCATTAGGGGGGTGGGATTCTTTCCTCAAGGCTCTCGTAATGTTTATGATTGCGGATTATATAACTGGAATGATTGTAGCGCTGGTTTTTCATAAGTCGCAAAAAACAAAAAACGGCGGAGCATCAAGCAGTGTGGGGTATAAGGGTATAGTGAAAAAAATGTGTATTTTCATTCTTATTGCCCTTTCGGTACGTGTGGATGAAATCAGCGGTACGCATTATGTCCGCAGTGCAACTATTTTCTTTTTCCTCGGGAATGAGGGGCTGAGCGTAATTGAAAATCTGGCACTTATGGGAGTGCCCTACCCCGAATTTGTAAAAAAGGCATTGGAAGCAGTAAAAGAAAAAGGGGACAATCAGTCATAAGACAGATAAGTACACATATTATATAACGGAGGGATTAAATAATGAGTGAATTTAAATGCTATACCATGTCGGAGTTTAAAAAATTTGTTGATGACTTAAGGGTAAGCCGTAACATCAGCTTGATTCAGGTTCATCATACATATTCGCCGTCATACAAACAGTTTACGGGAAATAATCATATTGCATTGCAATCAAACATGCGAAGCTATCATATAAAGACCAACGGATGGAGCGATATAGCCCAGCATTTTACAATTTTCCCCGATGGGGTTATTGTGACGGGTCGCAGCATGGAAATGATTCCGGCAGGAATAAAGGGAGCAAACAGCGGTGCAATCTGCATTGAATGCTTAGGGAACTTTGACTGTGGCGGCGATAAAATGAAAGATTCGCAGAAAAATGCCATAGCAGTGGCAATAAAAATTCTTACGGATAAATTCTGTATAAATCCCAAGACGGGAGTTATATACCATAGCTGGTGGACTTCCGACGGAAAGAAAATCGGGGACTATGATGCCAAAAAATCTTCAAAAACCTGCCCCGGCACAAACTTTTTCGGGGGAAGCAGCCGCAGTGCCTTTGAAAAAAATCTGCTTCCGCTGATAGTAAATGCACAGTGCACAGTGCACAGTGCGGAATTAAAAGAAGTGGAATCAATCAATGACATTGTATGGGAGATTGCTAATGCAGGCATAATTACGGACAGTAATCTTTGGATGAAAAAATGTAAAGAGGATAATAACGTATATTGGCTGTGCAGAAAAATGGCGAACTATTTAAGAGGCACATTATAAAAGAATGAGGCGGAAAAAGTCAAACTTTTTCCGCCTCATTCTCTATTTCTTAACTATCTTCCCAAACAAGGTTGCCACTATAAACACTGCCAGATTTGTTACCACCACACTGGCACCTACGGGGATTTCCATTGAGTAGGAGAACACAATTCCTAAAAAGAAGCAGATAATACTGATTAATGCACTGCATATTATCACTCCCTTAAAGAAGCGACAGATACGCATTGCACTTAGGGCAGGGAATATTATCAGGCTTGATATGAGAAGAGCTCCCATAATACGCATTCCCAATACAATTGTAATTGCAGTAAGAACGGCTACCGTCATATTATAAATATTCACCTTAACGCCTGTGGCACGGCTGAAATTTTCGTCAAAGGTAATGGCGAAAATCCTGTTGTAAAAAAGCACATATGCCAAGATAACCACAATTGAGAGAATAATGCTTACAATTACATCATCACGGCTCATTGCAAGTATGCTTCCGAACATATAATTGCAAATATCGGTGTTAATTCCGGTTGTTACGGATGTGATTATAATTCCCACAGCAAGTGCCGCAGATGAGAAAACGGCTATTGCCGCATCTCCGCCCAAGGAGCTTTGCTCGCTGAGCCGAAGAAGAAAGAACGCTGCCACTATCACTATAGGCACGGAGACCATTAGCGGAGCCATATTAAGTGCCGCCGCAACGGCAAGAGCACCAAAAGAAACATGGCTGAGACCGTCGCCTATCATACTGTAGCGTTTTAATACCAAACTTACCCCCAGCATTGATGAGCAAAGACTTACCAGTATTCCGACTATCACAGCCCTTGTTATAAACGAATATGAAAAAAGAGTGATTATAGTATCCATTTTATTCCTCTTTTCTGTAATCATCGGCACTTCCGTAGAAATAAGTATCACTTCCGCAAAGATTAAGCACATGCTTTGCAAGGTGAAGCGACTTATTTATATCGTGGGATATCATTATTACGCTCATGCCCGACTGATTGATTTTTTTAATTGAATCGTAAAATTCCGCTGTGGAGCTTTGGTCAAGTCCTGAAACAGGCTCGTCGAGCAGAATCAGCTTTTGAGCCGCACACAAAGCCCTTGCAAGAAGTACCCTCTGAATCTGTCCTCCCGATAAATTGCGGAAGCACGAATTTTTTAAATCATATATCGAAAGAAGCTCCATATTTTTTCTTGCAGCTTCTTTTTCCTTTTTTGTATAAAAGGGGCGGATTCCCATTTTGTTAAGACAGCCCGAAAGCACAACCTCCCATACGGAGGCGGGAAAATCCTTTTGTATAACCTGCGATTGGGGTAAATAACCGATTTCCTTTTGCTTTAAATCGGGAGAAAACACAATCTCCCCGCGTGAGTGAGCCTTAAGTCCCAACAGTGCCTTTACAAGGGAGCTTTTTCCGCTTCCGTTTTCCCCGAAAATTACAAGGAAATCGTCGTCCTCAACATTGAAGCTGACATTCTCAATAATGTTTTTGCCATCATACGAAATGGCAAGATTCTTTACCGTTATAAGGTTATTCATAGCTGCACTCCTCCTTATTGCAATTCTCGCACAGCCCATACATTACCGTGCGGCGGTTGTCCACCTTGAATTTGTGGTGCTCCATAATGTGGGGCGCAATGCTCATAAGAAATTCACAGTCAACATGAAAAAGAGTGCCGCAGGAGGTGCATTTAAGGTGAAAATGGTCACCGTGACAATCTGTGCTATACTGGTAACAAGCACCCTTGTCCGTAATATATTTTTTCAGCATGCCGCTTCCTACAAGCTTGTCAAGCCTTCTGTAAACGGTTGCGGTGCTGATTTTTTCTCCACGGCTTGCAAGCTCATTTACAATATCTTTTGCAGTAATATGTCCGCTGTTTGATTTGATAAAATCAATAATGGCGGCTTTTTGTTTTGTTTCATAATCCGATTTCATATTTATCACCCTTTGTGAATTTGAAAATCATTCTCATATTACAACAAAATATGGATTTTGTCAAGCGTTAAGAAATCGTTTATTATTTTTTGATTATTTACTTGATATTTTATGGAGATTGTGTTACAATAACTTTGCTAAACATAACTTAATATAATTAGGAAGTAGGAATATTTTATTTATAAGAATAATATATTCTCTTTTTCCCATACTATTTTTGACTTTGCAAAAAATGCGAATTCCATTAAATAGTATGGTAGAAATCCTGCTTCTATTTAAGTTATGTTTAGCGACAATCGGAGTTTGCGTTTTTCAGCGCATTAACTTCGGTTGGTGCGCTTTTTTTATTTACATAAGATAAAAAGGAAGGGGGTTATTTTGATGGACATGGTTAGTGTCGTTGTTGGTGCGTTGCTTACAGGTGCAATCATCGGTGCGATTCCTGCCATTTGCGGTGCGGTTAAAGGAAAAATAAGTTTGGCTGTAATCGGATTTTTTGCATGCTTGATATCCGCTTTGGTTTTGGGAATGATATTAGCAATACCTGTATGTGCGATCTTCTTGTGGTTGATATTTAAAAAAGAAAATTAACAAGGAAATTCCAACAATCAGTAATAAGCAGAAAAGAAAACATCACTTTTATAATTTGTAAAAGTGATGTTTTCTTTTCTGACAGTAATGCGTTTTTATTACCTATGTGCACTTGTAGGGGCGGATATTATCCGCCCGCGGACGAACATGAATCCCTCCGTCAGTCTTACGACTGACACCTCCCTTTAGGCAAGGGAGGCTTTGTGGAGCCCCTACATATCGGCACCGAGGTTAGGTTTTTGCGGATTTTGAGCCGACTACCGAGAAATCGCTCGCATCCTTTTCCGCTGCGTGCGAGCGATTTCAGGCGGACAGGGAATGGGTTTCCCTTTGGAGCCGGCGGTACAAAGGCTTAAAATCCGCAAAAACAAAACTTGCTATCTAAAAGATTAGGTATGGTTATTTCTTAGCCCGATAGGGAGCGGTTGGGGTTTGGGGAATCGCAACCCCAAAACTTTTGCTTCTTTTGGTTACAAAAGAAGTGGCAACCTTTCCAAGGTTCGCTTTTCGCCATTTTGGCGTTCAAAATGGCAAGCGTTCGTGCTTTCACGAAAATTTACATAAGCGGTGCAAACAGACGAAGAATGGCATTTCCCATTTTTCTGAAAATGTTCATCTTCGTGCAGTAATCAATTGTTATGGTTCGGCATTTTTTAAGGGTATCATTAAAATCCTCCGCTACAGAGTATACAACGGGTGCCCCCACAAAGAAAGCGGCACACTCAAAATGAAGATACAAACTGCGGTAATCAAGATTGATGCTTCCCACTATTGCCACTTCATTGTCACAGCAGAAGGTTTTTCCGTGGATAAATCCGGGCATATATTCATACAGCTTTACACCGCATTCAATAAGTTCCTTGTAATAGCTGTACGCAACCTCCCTTGCATACCAGTGGTCAGCCACATGGGGGCATATTATTTTCACATCCACACCGCTTTTTGCCGCATTTGCCAGTGCATTCATCATCTGATGATCCAAAATAAGATACGGGGTAGTAATATAAACATATTTTTTTGCCCGTGAAATAATATCCATATACATAAATTCACCAGTAGGATGCTTATCCTGAGGCATATCGGCATATGGCATCACATATCCCGAGCTCTTTTTTTGTGACTCCTCTTTTGTAAAGGACGGCTCAAAAAGTGTAATATCTTCTTTTGCTTTCGTGGTATGCCACCACAAATGAAGGAACATTTTCGTAAAAGAAAATGCGGCAGGACCTTTTATCATTACTGCCATATCTTTCCAATGCCCGTGAGGGTAATTGACGTTTATATATTCATCGGAAAGATTTATACCGCCCGTATATGCAACCTTTCCGTCTATAACAATAATTTTTCTGTGGTCACGGTTGTTTTGCAGTGAGGAAATAAATGGCGTAAAGGGACTGAAAACACAGCACTTGATGCCGTATTTCTTCAAAGTCTGTGGGTACTTTTTGGGAAGAAGCGTCATGCTTCCCATACCGTCATACATTAAGCGGACATCAATCCCTTCGGAGGCTTTTCTTTTAAGCACCTCCAAGATACTGTCCCACATTTTCCCTTCTTTCACAATAAAAAATTCCAGGAAAATATACTTCTTTGCTTTTTCAAGCTCCTTAAGAACACTTTCAAACATATCCTCGCCCACGGGAAAATACTTTGTTTCATAGCTTGGATATGCAGAAAGCCCCGATACGTTGTTAATATATCGTACTGCATTTTCCCTTTCGGGGAAATTATCCGCAATTTCCTTTAATATCCGTCCGTTCTGGGGATAATTTCGGTTGATTTCCTTTTCTGATTTACTTAGTTTGGCAAAAAACTTTTTCGTATGCATCTGCCCCGTTATAAACAGATAGAACAGTCCGCCAAACAGCGGAAATATCAATATGGGTACAATCCACGCCAGCTTATAGGAGGGGTCAGAATGTCGGTTTATTATGATAATAACCGTAATCAGACTGATTATTTTCAGTGCTCTGTCTACATAGATAAAGTAATCGCTTATACGCATTAAGCTCATCAGCATCAGAGCAAATTGCAATATGAGAAGTAAAGAAACAATTGTAACCTGACTGAACATTGCTTTCAGTAGCTTACGCATGGTAATACGCCTCCATTAATCGGAAATTTCCACAGTTCTTGTAAGATCATTCCACACAACCTTTGCGTCTACTGCCTCGGCAATAACCCTTGCCGATACGAGATTGCTTCCTCTTATATTAATCGGTGGTGCTACGGTGGGGGAAAGAACTCCGTTTACAGTAATTTCGCCTGTTGGACTTACGGTAACTATGCGTTCCTCTTTCGTGCAGGTGACAAGCCCTGTTAAGCCGTCCCACTCTACAGTATACCCCATAAGCTCCATTAATGTACGCAGAGGGAGATAAGTTCTTTCATAATGAATAATGGGTACGGCGTTATCAAAATATACCTTTTCTCCGTTATAGCTTACATAAACAACGGTGCTGAAGGGCATTTCCATATACTCTGCGTATTTTTGAGAGTAGGAATCCTTAACGCCATGAAGTGTCAGGTTAACGCATCCTGCAAAGGCATATTCGTCAATCCATTCCACGCTGAAAGGAATATTTACAACTCTCAGCTCACTGCAACCTCCGAAAGCCATGGAATCAATATAGATTATACTTTCGGGAAGCTTAACGCTTTTAAGCTTATCATTTGCTATAAACGCACCGCTTCCTATAGCGGTGATTCCCTCGGGAAGCTCGGGGTGTATACTGCTTCCTTTATAGGAAATCAGAATCCCGTTTACGCAAACAAAGTCACTTTGCTGATTATACATCCACACCGTATCGTCAAAAGCACCTGCCCCTATATGGGAAACAGAGGGGGGGATGATGATTTTTTCAAGGCTGTAGCAATGAACAAACGCGTTTTCTTCAATCTTCTGAAGCGTAGAGGGCAGGATTACCTCTTTTATGGTTGTATTGTATGCAAATGCATTTGCGGCAATGCTTCTGATTCCTTCGGGAACGGTAACGCTTTCGGAGGAACCGTTATATTTAATAAGGGTTGTTCCCCCAAGCATTACAAATTCACTGTCAGAGCCTGTCATCCAAAGCGTATTGTTAAAAGCATCAGGCTCAATATTGTCAAGGAAACCGTCAAAAGAAACTTGTGCAAGAGAACTACAGCCTGCAAATGCACCGCTTCCTATATATGAAACTGAAGCACCGATTTGAACGCTTGTAAGCTTTGGACATGATGCAAAGGCTTTTGACGCGATTGTGCTGATTCCGTCAGGAATACTGAGTGTTTCAAGGGTGGGAGAACCTGCGAACGCCCCCGGACCTATTGAAACTACATTGTAACCGCCCAGAGAAGTAGGAATCACAAGATCCTTTGGCTCGCCTGCAAAGCCCGTTATAGTCCCCGATGCCTTATCGAGAAAGTAGAGAACGTTCCCCACTTTGTAAACGGGAATTCTCGGTGCGGCAAGCACACTTATCTGACTTGTTACAAGAATAAGAAAAGCAATTATAATTGCACGGATTTTCTTCATTTGAATCACCTCTTAAATTAAGAATCCCCGATATTATAGCATATTTACGCCTTTTTGTCAAATTGAGAACTTCCGACATATTATGTAATGGACTAAAAACAATTCATCGTCAAGTTAATTTGTAGGGGAGGGCCTCTGCGCCCTCCCGTGGTCAAAATCAAAAATATACCTAAGGAGTGTTTATATGCCAAGAATATATTTAAGTCCCTCCACCCAGGAGGGCAACATGTACGTTATCGGCGGAAGTGAGGAATACTATATGAACCTTGTTGCCGATGCCATGATACCTTATCTGCTTTCGAGCGGAATCCAATATACCAGAAACAGCCCCGGGATGACTGCATCCCAGGCAATCAGGCAGTCAAACAGCGGAAATTACGATTTGCACCTGGCACTTCATTCAAACGCCGCACCGGAAGGGCAGTACGGAACATATACAGGTGTGGACGTTTATTATTCTCCCATAAGCATACGGGGAAGGCGTGCAGCGGATATTTTTGTCCGCAATCTAAAAAGCATTTATCCCAATCCCTCCAAGGTAAGGGCAATCACAACCACAACTATAGGCGAAGTAACTCAGACAAGAGCACCCGCAGTATTTTTGGAACTTGGGTATCACGACAACGTGGGCGATGCAAACTGGGTTGCCGACAACATTGAAAGAATTGCCCGAAACCTTGTGCTTTCACTTACGGAGTATTTCGGAATACCCTTTGTAGAGCCCATGACTCCCCGTATGGGAACTGTTTCACTTAGCAGCGGAACTCTTAACCTAAGGTCACGTCCGTCACGGACTTCAAGAGTAATTACCGGGATTCCCAACGGTGCGGTATTAACCGTTGTGGGACAATGGCAGGATTGGTACGTTGTAAACTACAGGGGGCTTGTGGGCTACGTTGCCTCTCAGTATGTAAGATTGATGTAAATTTAGTGTAAATATACTTGATATCTCTTAAAATATGTCGTATAATGTATTATATTAATGCTCGGACAGACATATTTAAGGAGTGGTTATATGCCTTTTGTAATAGCTATAGTTATGATAGTTGTGTTCTTTCTTCTTACCGCACGTGCAAACCGTGTTCCCAAAACGGGCAGGGATGCTGAGGCAAACGGAGAGAGAATCACCGCAATTATAACAAACCGCAACAAAGCTGCGGAAAAAGCCGTGTGGCTTCGTGCAGTATCACCGGACGGAAGAAAACTCAAGGTGAAAATGAAAGCCTCCGAGGCGAAATATTGGATAAAAGGTGATGAAATATCCATTCTCCTTTCAAAAGAAAATCCGAAGAAGTACCGTGTGCTTTTTAATGATTATTTCCGTGAAAATGAATCAAGAATCCGTGAGGAGGTCCTCGGGCATCTTGAAAAGAATGTGAAGAAGCGCCTTGCGGCACGCTTTGTGGGATATAGCGATAAAACTCTCAGAGCTTTCAAAATGTGCAGTGTTGATACCCACAATATTTTCATGTTTACAACCTTCATGCGTATGATTGATTTTTACAGCATTGTGGCAATTGTTATGGTTGCTTCCTTTGTGGGTTGGTTTATTACAAAGGCTCCCACCATGGGAGTGATGTTTGTACCGCTTGCGGTAGTGCTGATACTCATAATGCTTCTTAAAGGCTCCATTGATTTTTGCAAGAGAATTAAAGACGAAGTTATAAAGTCTGCTAAAATGAATAAAGCAAAGCAAATGAAGGAGATGTAAAAAAACTCCAGACCGCAAAAAGGCAACTAAAATACAAAGTAAAAATATTAGAAGAATTAAAGAACCTAATATTATTGTTGAAAAACCGTATGAATACGGTTTTTCTTCGTTTTGATGCCTTTTTGCTACGAACAAACTTCACCTCTCGACGTACCCACGTACGCCTTCGGGATTCAGTTTGTTTGTTCTGAAGCTTTTTTCCTATCTCCTTTTCTAATCAAGCATTTCCGCTACAGCAGAAAATTCCCCTCCGCCCTCTATGTTATGAACTAAATTGTAAACATCGGTGGCTCTGCATTCCAGCTTAAATAAAGCATCATCTTTCAAGACAGCCCCCCTTGATGCTATGGGAAGCGAGGATTTCTCTTTCATAAGACGGAGAATCTCGCTTCCTTTTTTATTAAACGCGAGGGGACGGATATAGGTGGGGGAGATGTACTCCTTAAAATTATTTCCTATTATCATATTGCAAAGGATTCTGCGGATTCTGCTTTGGGTATATCTTCGGCAGGAGGCCTCCGCCATTATTTCCTCAAAGGTGTTTTTAAAGGATGCCTCTTTAAGCCTTGATGCAATTTCCTCGTTGCAGTCGGGAAGAAGCATCAACTCTTCTTTTGTGATTGCTTTGAGCCTTGATGCCGTAATTATATCAAAATCCCTCATAAATGCAGGGCTTGACTCATAATTATAAAGCATGTACCCTTTTACATCATCATCGTCTTTAAGCCTTGCACGAATGGCGGAAGCAGAGGGGATGGGGGACTTAATATCGGTGTCGTTGTAACCGCTTCCCATGCGGCGTATGGTGGAGGGAATAATTTCAGAGCCAAGCTTTTTTATAGCCCGTATATACTCAACGGCAAGAATGTTATTAGGCTCATTTAAAAGGGAAGCCTCCTTTGTGACAGCTTCTGCCGCCATCTGCCTTGCCTTGGGGAAGCTCATTCCCTCGGAAAGCTTTTCATTAAGCAGTGCAGAAAATTCTTCGTTTTCATCATTTAAAACCTCTGCGCATTTTGTAAGGGCATCAATATCTCCGCATTCACTTCCGAAATACAGCGAATTAACTACACCGCATTTTTCAAGTATTTCCACGCCGCCCTTTGCAAAGCCCTCTGCCGAGGAAAGTGAGTAAAGAACGGGAAGCTCTATTACCAAATCCACGCCGTTTGCCGCGGCGGCTTTTGCACGGTCGTATTTTTCAAAAATTGCACATTCGCCCCTTTGCACGAAATTGCCGCTCATCACCGCAATTACAGCATCATTTTCCTGCTTTATGGTGTCAATAAGGAGCCTATGACCTGCGTGCAGAGGGTTAAATTCTGCAATTAAAGCACCTATTTTCATAAAATCCCTCGCTTTTTGGTAAAAAAATGTTGAAAATTGGATATTTCTATTATATACTATATAAGTAAAAAAATAAAGGTTTGGAGGAATAAAAATGAGTAAATTTTTGGATAGTGTCAAGGAGAGAGCGAGAAAAGACAAGAAGACCATCGTCCTCCCCGAATCTATGGACAGGCGTACATGGGAGGCAGCAGAGACAATTCTTAAGGAAGATATTGCAAATCTTGTGATTATCGGTACTCCCGAAGAGGTTAATGAAAATTCAAAGGGACTTGATGTTTCAAAGGCTACAATCATCGACCCCTTTAACCATGAAAAAACAGAAGAATACCTTAATCTTTTTGTAGAACTCAGAAAGAGCAAGGGTGTTACATATGAGCAGGCGAAGGAAATCGTTCTTGGTGACTATATGTACTATGCATGTCTTATGGTTAAGGCAGGCGACGCTGACGGCGTTGTATCGGGTGCATGTCATTCCACCGCGAACACACTTCGTCCCTCACTTCAGATTATCAAGACAAAGCCCGGCGTAAAGCTTGTATCAGCTTTCTTCCTTATGGTTGTGCCGGATTGTGAATATGGTGCAAACGGCACATTCGTATTTGCAGACAGTGGTCTTGTTCAGAACCCCAACAGTGGAGAGCTTGCAGCTATTGCCGCATCTTCTGCCGAGAGCTTCGAGCTTTTAGTAGGCGAAAAGGCATATGTTGCTATGCTTTCTCATTCCACAAAGGGCAGCGCGGCTCATGCCGATGTTGATAAGGTTACAGAGGCTACACGTATCTGTAAGGAAACTTTCCCCAATGTATGTGTTGACGGCGAGCTTCAGCTTGATGCGGCTATCGTTCCCTCTGTTGGTGAGTCTAAGGCTCCCGGTTCACCCGTAGCAGGAAAGGCAAACGTGCTTGTATATCCCGACCTTGATGCAGGTAATATCGGTTATAAGCTTGTTCAGCGTCTTGCAAAAGCGGAAGCATACGGCCCCGTTACACAGGGTATAGCAATGCCTATCAATGACCTT
Source organism: Clostridia bacterium (assembly GCA_045594665.1). Lineage (GTDB taxonomy): Bacteria > Bacillota > Clostridia > UMGS1883 > UMGS1883 > UMGS1883. The sequence goes on from JAZNYX010000053.1 coordinate 82,551, forward strand.
TCACGCGGATGCAGTGCAGACGATATCGTAGGTGTTGTGGCAATTACAGCAGTTCAGGCACAGGCACAGGCTCAGTAATTAAAGAAAGGAAGTTTTACATAATGAAAATTCTTGTTATTAACGCAGGAAGCTCCTCCCTTAAATATCAGCTTATCGATATGGATAATAAGGCTGTTATGGCAAAGGGACTTTGCGAAAGAATCACTATTGACGGCAGCAAGCTTAACCACACCCCCGCAGGCGGCGAAAAGGTTGTAATTGAAAGCCCTATGCCCACACATGCAGAGGCTATCAAGCTTGTTATTGACGCGCTTGTTGACAAAAACCACGGCGTTATCGCTTCCATGAGCGAAATCGGTGCAGTGGGTCACCGTGTTGTACACGGCGGCGAAAGCTTCAGCGGAAGCGTTGTTATTACAGCGGAAGTAAAGAAAGCAATCGAGGAATGTATTGAGCTTGCTCCCCTTCACAACCCTGCAAACCTTATCGGTATTGAGGCTTGTGAAAAGGTTATGCCCGGTGTGCCTCAGGTAGCTGTATTTGATACCGCTTTCCATCAGACAATGCCCGAAGAAGCATACCTCTACGGCATTCCCTACGAATATTATGAAAAGTATAAAATCAGACGTTACGGCTTCCATGGTACAAGCCATAACTATGTATCGGGAAAAGCGGCAGAGCTTTTAGGCAAGGATATTAAGGATATTAATATCGTTACATGCCACCTTGGTAACGGTTCATCCGTTGCGGCTGTAAAGGGCGGCAAGGTTATTGATACAACAATGGGACTTACACCCCTTGCAGGTATTCTTATGGGTACAAGAAGTGGTGATATTGACCCTGCTATCGTTACATTCCTCATGGAAAAGGAAAACCTCGGCATTGATGAAATTAATGCAGTCCTTAATAAAAAGAGTGGTGTATTTGGCGTAAGCGGTGTTTCAAGTGACTTCCGTGACCTTTGTGCGGCAGCGGAGGACGGAAACAAGCGTGCGGCTGTAGCCCTCAAGATGTTCTACTACGGAATTAAGAAGTACATCGGCGGCTATGCAGCGGCTATGGGCGGCGTTGATGCAATCGTATTTACCGCAGGCGTAGGCGAAAACGACACTGATGCACGCAAAGGCATTACAGACGGTCTTGAGTTCCTCGGCGTAAAGATTGATACAGAGAAGAACAAGCTCCGCGGTCAGGCTATAGATGTATCGGCAGAGGGTGCTACGGTAAAAACTCTCGTTATTCCTACCGATGAAGAAATGATGATTGCTATCGAAACCGAAAGATTGGCAAAATAATTGTTGACAATCGGCAAAAACGATAGTATAATATATAAGCGCCTGTATTGGGGCACTGAAGGATAGGTGTTTTTATATGAAAATAAATATTGCATCTGTACTTAGAAATGAAGGTGCTTCGAAGGAGTTTTCGGGTGAAACGGTACTTGGAAGCTTTGAGTATATGGGCAGCACGCTGAACTTTGAAACGCCCCTTAAAATTACGGGCAGGATTTATAATATCGGAGGTACTCTTGAAATATCGGCACAGATAACGGGGGAATATACTACAGTATGTTCACGTTGCGGAATCGATATCAGCGGAGGTTTTTCAGCAGAGCTTTTTGAAAGCGTTGATGACGAGCTTTCCGATATTGACGAAGAATGTATTACTGTCAGCGGTAATGTGATAGACATTTCCGGAAGTATTGATGCGTGCATATTCGGCTCTCTTCCCATGCAGCCCCTTTGCAAGGAAGATTGTAAGGGACTTTGCCATAAGTGTGGCACAGACCTTAATAAAAATGAATGCAATTGCGAAGATGAGGTCTATGACCCGAGATTCGCCATCTTTAGAAAACTAAGTAAAGAGGTGTGAAAAATGGCAGTTCCAAAGAGAAGAACTTCTAAGGCAAGAAAGAATAAGAGAAGAGCTAATTGGAAACTTGAAGTACCCGGCATGATCAAGTGCGCAAACTGCGGTGAGCTTATTAAGGCACATATCGTATGTAAGCATTGTGGTTATTACAAGGGTGTTCAGGTTGTTAAGAAAGCAGCTAACTAATCTTAGAAAAACGATTTACCGCCACGATTATCGGGGCGGTAAATTAGTATGTCGATATAGCTCAGCAGGATAGAGCGACCGCCTCCTAAGCGGTAGGTCGGAGGTTCGAATCCTCTTATCGACGCCAGAAAGTGGATGTAAAAAATTGCATTTTTTACATCCACTTTTATTTTTTTAAATAAAATAGACACTTATATCTTGAAAATGCTCTGAAATTGTTGTATAATAACAAAAATACTATAAAATTTTATTATGGGGGAGATATAACCATGGCATTTTATTTTAACGAACCTTCACGTACATTCAGCGAATATCTGCTCGTACCCGGCTACACAGGTCCCGACTGTATTCCTGCCAATGTAAGCCTTAAAACACCTCTTGTTAAATTCAAGAAGGGCGAGCAGCCCAAATACAGCCTTAACATTCCTATGGTATCTGCTATCATGCAGTCCGTATCAAACGATACTATGGCTATCGCACTTGCAAAGGAAGGCGGTATTTCCTTTATTTACGGCTCTCAGTCCATTGAGGACGAGGCGGCAATGGTAGCACGTGTAAAGGGCTACAAGGCAGGCTTTGTAGTAAGTGACAGCAATCTTAAACCCGACGATACTCTGGCAGATGTACTGGAGCTTTTTGAAAAGACCGGTCACAATACAATGGCTGTTACAGAGGACGGAAGTGCAACAGGAGTTCTCTTAGGCGTTGTTACAAGCCGTGACTACCGCGTTAGCAGAATGTCAACCGACATTAAAGTTAAGGATTTTATGACTCCCTTTGATAAGCTTATCTGCGCTCCCGAGTCTACCACTCTTAAGGAAGCAAACGATATTATCTGGGAACATAAGCTTAATTCTCTTCCCATTATCAATGATAAAAACGAGCTTAAGTATTTCGTATTCAGAAAGGACTACTCCACACATAAGAGTAATCCCAATGAAGTGCTTGATGAACAGAAGCGTTACCTTGTAGGTGCAGGTATCAATACTCTTGACTATGAAAAGAGAGTACCCGCACTTGTAGAGGCAGGTGCCGACGTGCTTTGTATCGACTCTTCCGAGGGTTATACAGCATGGCAGGCAAAGACAATTGCATTCATCCGTGAAAAATACGGCGATGATGTAAAGGTTGGCGCAGGTAACGTTGTTGACCGTGACGGCTTTATGTTCCTTGCAGAAGCAGGTGCAGACTTTATTAAGGTAGGTATCGGCGGTGGCTCAATCTGTATCACCCGTGAAACAAAGGGTATCGGTCGCGGACAGGCTACTGCGGTTATCGAGGTTGCTGCAGCTCGTGACGAATACTTTGAAAAGACAGGTATCTACATTCCCATTTGCTCCGACGGCGGTATCGTACACGACTATCATATGACACTCGCTCTTGCAATGGGTGCAGATTTCCTTATGCTGGGAAGATATTTTGCACGCTTTGACGAAAGCCCCACTCCCAAGCTTAATATTAACGGAACATACGTTAAGGAATATTGGGGAGAGGGAAGTAACCGTGCGCGTAACTGGCAGCGTTATGACCTTGGCGGTAAGGCTAAGCTTTCCTTTGAGGAAGGTGTTGACTCCTACGTTGTATATGCAGGCTCGCTTCAGGACAATGTGGCGAAGAGCCTTTACAAGGTTGCATCAACCATGTGTAACTGCGGTGTGCTGACAATCCCCGAACTTCAGAAAAATGCAAAAATCACCCTCGTTAGTGCTACAAGTATTGTTGAGGGCGGTTACCACGACGTTACTCTTAAATCAAACGTTGGAAAGGATTGATTTTAATGTATAAATCAGACATTGAAATTGCACAATCCGTAAAGATGAAGCCCATTACGGAGATAGCAAAAACAGCAGGCGTAGATGACAAATATCTTGAACAGTACGGAAAGTATAAGGCAAAGATAGACCTCTCTATTTTAGATGAAATCGATCGCAAGGAAGGAAAGCTCATTCTTGTGACGGCTATAAACCCCACCCCCGCAGGCGAAGGAAAGACCACTACCACAATCGGTCTTGCCGACGGGCTTCGTAAAATCGGAAAGAATGTTATGGTGGCTCTTCGTGAGCCGTCCTTAGGTCCCGTTTTCGGAGTCAAGGGCGGTGCAGCAGGCGGCGGCTATGCACAGGTTGTTCCCATGGAGGATATTAACCTTCATTTTACGGGTGACTTCCACGCAATCGGTGCCGCAAACAATCTTCTTGCGGCAATGCTTGATAACCACATTTATCAGGGAAATGCTCTTAATATTGACCCTCGCAGAATCGTTTGGAAAAGATGTGTTGATATGAATGACCGTCAGCTCCGTTTTGTAACGGACGGTCTCGGCGGCAGGGTAAACGGCGTTCCCCGTGAAGATGGTTATGATATTACTGTTGCCAGTGAAATTATGGCAGTATTGTGCCTTGCAAATTCTCTTTCCGACCTTAAGGAAAGACTGGGAAGAATTATCGTAGGCTACACTTATGATGAAAAGCCCGTTACAGCATCTGACCTTAAAGCCCACGGTGCTATGACTGCACTTCTTAAAGATGCAATAAAGCCCAACCTTGTGCAGACATTGGAGGGAACTCCCGCGTTTGTACACGGCGGTCCCTTTGCAAATATTGCTCACGGCTGTAACAGCGTAACGGCTACAAAGCTTGCAATGAAGCTTGGCGATTACGCTATTACGGAAGCAGGCTTCGGTGCAGATCTTGGTGCCGAGAAATTCCTTGATATCAAGTGCCGTGCGGCAGGTCTTAAGCCTTCTGCGGTTGTAATCGTGGCAACCATTCGTGCCCTTAAAATGCACGGCGGTATGGCAAAGACCGAGCTTAATGAAGAAAACACGGATGCACTTTTAAAGGGTATTCCCAATCTTCTTCGTCACGTTTCAAATATCAAGAATGTGTACAAGCTTCCCTCTGTGGTTGCTATCAATAAATTCCCCACAGATACGGATAAGGAAGTACAGGTTATTATAGACGAATGTAAGAAGCTTGGCGTAAATGTTGTTCTTTCCGACGTATGGGCAAAGGGCGGTGAAGGCGGCAAGGAGCTTGCAGAAGAAGTTGTTCGTCTTTGCGAAATGGAAAACGATTTCTCATTCAGCTATGAGGACGACCTTTCTATTGAAGAAAAGATTGAAGCAATCGTTAAGCGCATCTACGGCGGTGATGGCGTAATCTTTGACAAGAACGCACAAAAACAGCTCAAGACCCTTACAGACCTTGGCTTTAGTAAACTCCCCGTATGTATGGCTAAAACACAGTACAGCTTTTCTGATGATATGACAAAGCTCGGTGCACCCGAAGGCTTCACCGTAACGGTTCGTAACGTGAAGGTAAGTGCAGGTGCAGGCTTTATCGTAGCACTCACAGGAGAAATTATGACAATGCCCGGACTTCCCAAGGTTCCCGCGGCAGAAAAAATTGACGTGGATGAAACAGGAAAAATCACCGGCTTGTTCTGATATTAGTATTTAAAAAATAAAGCACCGGAGTTCAAATCTTGAAAGTTTTGAACTTCGGTGCTTTTTTCATTTTTTCAAACGGAGAATATTTTTACTGCATCGTAATTTTACCCTTTTCAAATATCTTCACAAGCAGTATTCCGAGTATAAGTCCGGCAATACCTTGTGCGGCATTTGCAGGGATATTCACGGCCGAAGGAATAAAACCATACAGAATCCCTTCAAACAGGAAATATCCGCCCACCATTAAAATTTCTGCAAGGATACCGCTTACAATTCTTGAAGAGAGGTTTCCTGCTTTTTTTGCCATGATAACAAACACAAAGTGTGCCATAAGTGCCATCAGTCCCTTGATAACAAAGGTTGCAGGGGCATACACTATGTAGCCCGAAAAAATATCCGCCAAGGCACTTCCAATTCCTGCCGTAAGGAATCCGTAAACAGGAGAAAGAATCCACCCTGAAAGAAGCACTACGCAGTCACCAAGGTTAAGATACCCTTTAAGCGGTGACGGGATTTTAATCAGCATCGTTGCAACACATACAAGTGAAGCAAGCAGTGCCGAAAGCACTATTTTTTGTGTTTTGTTTTGCATAATAAATCACCTTTCTTTATTAATATTTTCATTATATCACATTATCTGTGATTTTTCTACCTGTTTTTTGCTGATTTTCATAAATTTATAAAATATCAATGTACTCACCGCTCAGGGCTTTGTTCATGCTTCTCACGGCACAGAATTTTCCGCACATGGAACAGCTTTCTTCAATTTCGCTCTTTCGTTCATCGCGGATGCGTTTTGCAGTTTCGGGGTCAATGGAGTATTCCCACTGTTTCTCCCAGTCGAAAGTTCTTCTGGCATCTGCCATTTTATCGTCAATATCTCGTGCATAGGGAATATGCTTTGCAATGTCTGCTGCATGTGCCGCTATTTTAGAGGCGATAATTCCCTGTTTTACATCGTCTACATTGGGAAGGGCAAGGTGCTCTGCCGGTGTAACGTAGCACAAGAATGCCGCACCAGATGCTGCGGCAACTGCACCGCCGATTGCGGAAGTAATATGGTCGTATCCCGGTGCAATATCAGTTACAATAGGTCCTAATACATAAAAAGGTGCACCCATACAAACTGTCTCCTGAAGCTTCATATTTGCTTCAATTTGGTCAAGAGGCATATGTCCGGGACCTTCCACCATTACCTGAACGTCCTTTTCCCATGCCCTTTTTGTCAGCTCACCAAGTCTTACCAGTTCTTCTATCTGACATACATCACTTGCATCCGCGATGCATCCCGGGCGGCATGCATCGCCCAAAGAAACGGTAACATCATATTCGCGGCATATATCAAGTATTTCATCATAATACTCATAGAAGGGATTTTCCTCACCGGTCATACTCATCCACGCAAAAACCAATGAACCGCCTCGGGAAACGATGTTCATTTTTCTTTTATGTGTTTTTATTTGCTCAATGGTCTTTCTTGTAATGCCGCAGTGAAGCGTCACAAAATCAACACCGTCTTGTGCGTGAAGACGAACTACTTCAATAAAATCCTTTGCGGTAAGCGTGGAGAGATCCCTCTGATAGTGAATAACACTGTCATATACGGGAACGGTGCCAATCATCGCAGGACATTCGGAGGTGAGCTTTCGCCTGAAAGGCTGTGTGTTTCCGTGGGAAGATAAATCCATAATTGCTTCGGTGCCCATATTCACAGCCGTCATTACCTTTTCCATTTCTACGTTGTAATCCTTGCAGTCCTTTGAAACACCTAAATTTACATTTATTTTAGTCCGGAGCATTGAGCCTACACCGTTGGGATCAATACATTTATGCAGCTTGTTGGCACAAATAGCAACCTGTCCTTTTGCAACAAGCTCTCTGATTTCTTCAGGTGTTTTGTATTCTTTTTTTGCCACAATCTGCATTTGGGGAGTGATAATCCCTTTTTTTGCGGCATCCATTTGTGTAGTGTAGTTTCTCATATGTTTCTTCCTTTCATATATCCATGGGCAAGAGGTCCGCTTCCTTTTCCGAGATTAAAATTTATTTTAAGAAGCCTCGTCAGATATTCCTTTGCTTTGTAAACGGATTCCTCAAGGGGATATCCCTTTGCAAGATTTACGGCAATTGCGCTGGAAAGGGTGCAGCCTGTCCCGTGGGTGTTGGGATTATTTATCCGCTTGCCTTCAAACCATTTAAAGCCGTCTTTTGTGTATAGCAGATCACTTGCATCGTTTATTCTGTGACCGCCTTTTAAAAGAACTGTGCAGCCAAATCTGTTGTGCAATACTGTTGCTGCGCTATGCATATCTTCACGCGAGGATATCTCACAGCCACTTAAAGCCTGTGCCTCGGGAATATTAGGCGTAATCACTGTTGCCAATGGAAAGAGCTTTTTGATAAGTGCCGAGACAGCGTCGCTTTGAATTAGTTTTGAACCGCTTGTGGCTACCATTACAGGGTCAAGGACAATGTTTTTAGCTTTGTAGAATAAAAGCCTTTCTGCAATTACTTCTATCAGCTTTGGTGATGAAACCATGCCTATTTTAACTGCATCGGGATAAATATCCGTAAACACCGAATCAAGCTGTTTTTCTAAAAACTTTGGTGTGACTTCCATTATTGCACTTACTCCCAATGTGTTTTGTGCAGTCAGCGCAGTGATTGCACTCATGGCATAGACACCGTTTGTAATCATTGTTTTTATATCTGCCTGAATTCCTGCGCCGCCGCTGCTGTCACTGCCTGCGATTGTTAATGCTGTTTTCATTTCTTTAGCTCCTTTGCAAGGGATAGTAAAATTTCCGTTTCTGCTTTCACATTATCTGCTTTCATAATGGCGGACACCACACAAATACCTGCAATCGGGATTTTTTCAAGAACGTCTATATTGTCTTTGTTAAGACCGCCTATAGCATTTACGGGTATAGGTACACTACGGCAGATTGCATCTAAGGTTTCGGTGGAAGTCAGCACCGTTTTAACCTTTGTTGTGGTCGGATAAATTGCCCCTGCACCAAGGTAATCCGCACCTTGAGTGTAAGCCTCAAGCGCTTGCGGAACAGTTTTTGCCGTTGCACCGATGATGAAATTTTCTCCGAGAATTTTCCGCGCAACCTTTATCGGCATATCACTCTGCCCCAGGTGAACACCCTCGGCACCTATCGCTATTGCCACATCAATGCGGTCATCAATAATCAGCGGTACGTTGTATTTTTTTGAAATGGCGTGAACCTTTTGGGCAAGGGATATGTACTGACGGGTAGTTTTTTCTTTCTCCCGAAGCTGTAAAATTGTGACTCCGCCCCTAAGTGCTTCCTCAACCCGATGTAAAAACTCGTTTTCCTCAAATCCCGTGCTGTCGGTAATAAAATAAAGAGTTGTGTCAAATGTTCTCAATTGTAATTTCCTCCTTTTTCAGATTGCTTGTAAGCTCTTCATCGGTCAAAACAGAAAGATTATCCCAAAGCCTGCAAAAAAAGCTTCCTTCGCCGTGGACATTTTCAGATTTTTCTCCGCAAACACCCAGAACGGCGGCGGCAGTAATTGCGGCTTCAAGCGGTGTGCAAACAGCGCAAAAACAGCCGCACAGCATACCTAACATACAGCCGCTGCCGGTAATGCGGGACAGTTGTTCCGTACCATTTTTTATGAAGTAAAGCTTTTCTCCGTCGGTTATTATATCTTCTTTTCCACTGGCAAGAATAACGCCGCCGTATTTTTTTGCAAGAGAAATTGCCGCATTTTGCACTTTATCCTTCCCAAGGGTTTTCTGTGCGTCAACTCCGGGAGACGAATAGCCGCTGTCTGCCAGTGCGTATATTTCCGAGTAATTACCTTTGATTATTGTAACGGAAAATCTATTTAAAAGCTTTTGAATATATTTTTTTCTGAGAGTAGAACAGGAAACCCCCACAACATCCAAAACTACGGGAATACTGCGCTTGTTAGCTTCGGCAAGTGAAATTTTCATTGATTTCATCCGCACATCGGTAATGTTACCTGTGTTGAGAACAAGCGCGTCTGCATGGGCTGTGATTTGGTAAGCCTCCCGGGGGTGCTCAGCCATAATCGGTCGAGCACCCATTGCGAGAATTGTGTTGGCACATTGGTTAATTGAAATAGGATTTGTTATTGCATGAATCAGAGGACTTTTTTCCTTTGTTTTGCTGAGTATCATTTTTGCTTCATCCTTATTTTGCAGTATATAAAGTAGCTTGCCCCCAGTGCTGTGAATATGCCTAAAGCACTGTAGGCGACAATTGTCCACAAGGGCGCGGTCATATTGAAAATTCCCGTCAGAATTTTTGTTATCATAAAGCATATTACGCCAAACGCCGCTATATAGACGGCATTTTCGGTAACGCTGTTTTTTTCTGTGTATGCATAGGAGCCCAGTGTAGTCTGAAATTGTGCTAAAAGTCCGCTTCGTGAAAGCTTCTTCAAAAATACAAAGGCAATACTTCCGCCGATAAGCGTTCCGCAAATAAATGACGGCACGTAAAAAAGCCAGCTAAGTCCTTCTTTCCCCCAGAAAAATGTCATAACAGGATAGGAGCAAATTGCACCCACAATACCTGTTCCGATAATTTCTCCTATTACTGCGCAGACTATTTTCCCCTTTGAAAGCCTGTAAAAGACCCCCGATAAAAACGCCCCGAAGATTGCCCCCGTAAGAGCAATGGGCGGAATGGACATCAGCACCATCCTGATTATACCGATAATTACTGCGCATAAAAGCGAGTACCACGGCCCCAGGAACACCGAACAGACAATGTTGATGAAATGTGCCATGGGACACATTCCTTCAAATCTCAAAATGGGTGATATAATTACCCCCAGAGCAACCAGCATTGAAAGCACAGTTAATTTGACAATTCCTTTTTGATTTTTCATTTTGTTTTTCCTCTTTTCGTATATAATACGAAGTTAAAAAAGCTTCGCTCGGTCGGAAATCAATTTTTCCCTCTCAAACTGAAACACAGCCTCCCTCGCTTCCTACAACTCCCAGGCGCTCCCCCGTAAGCCGAAACCTCCTTTCTGCAAAATAAAAACGGACAGTCCCGATATGGACTATCCGTTAAAAGCAAACTATGACTTCCTACGGCGGCATTATCCGCATCAGGTTATAGGGTCGAAGTTTGATTACTTCCTCTCAGCCTGCCTCTACAAGCTCCCCTGTATAATTTATTATTCGATTGTTTTTGATTTTACAACATATTTTCCTTGTTGTCAAGAGGAATTTCTATAAATGCGTCCTTCATATAAATTGTGTTTGTGGCAATACGTGTTTTCGGGGCTTTTGCCCAGTGGCATTTAAGATTGGAGTGGGAGGCAAATTCATAGAGGGAAATGTCGTGTGCCTTTCCATTGTGCGCCTTTTCATATGGGGTACATAATATTAGCCTCTTATTCCAAATAAACTGAGAACCAGCGGTATCGAAACACATGCAAGAATATTTGAGATAATTGCCAGCCCGGCACCGATACTGCAATCTTCTCCAACCAATCGGGGAAAGACAATTGTATTAAGTCCGCAGGGCATTGCATACATCAAAACTGCAATCTGGATAACGGTTGTATTAAAAAACGGTGTCAGGCATAAGCCAATAAGTATCGGCAGAATGAAATTTCGAAGAAGTGTTACGATGTAGAGCTTTTTTGCTTTAAGCATCGATTTGAAACTAAATTCCGCAATTACAATTCCTGTTAAAAGCATACTTACAGGTGCCATGCAGGCACTTGCTTTGCTGAGAACCGTCAGCATGGTATCGGGAAGCTTGATTCCCGAAAGTCCGATGGGAATACCCAGTATCATTGCCAGTATGACGGGGTTGAGAAGCTTTTTAAACGTAAGCGAACGCTTGGTCAGTTTACAAAAACTTACCGTGTATATGTACATTGAAAGGGGGATTGCAAATATCATTGCATTGAGAAGTCCTGTTTCACCCAATATGCTTTCCGCCAATGCGTAGCCCATATAACTGTAGTTAGGAACAATGAGTGAATATTCATATATACTGCTCCCAAATAAATTGATTATACTACGTAACTGTCAGAAAGTAAATGGAAAATTTGAAATAATAACTAAAAAAATCTTTACAAACAAAAAAAACTGTAGTATTATAATGCCGTATTGTATCTCCCCTGAGGAGAATAATAACAAGGAGGAATTTAATATGGAAAACAGAGGAAAAATGTCGACCAAAACAATGGTAATCGGCGCACTTTTGACTGCTTTGGTATTTGTATTGCAGTTTATGGGCGCGGCAATCAGGTTTGGAACCTTCTCAATTTCCTTGGTACTGATTCCGATTGTAATCGGTGCAGTAACCTGCGGGAGAGGCGTGGGAACGTGGCTGGGCTTGGTTTTCGGCGGTGCAGTTCTGGCAAGCGGTGATGCAACATTCTTTATGCAGTTTAATGCTGTGGGAACGGTAATCACAGTGCTTTTAAAGGGAGCAGCTTGCGGATTTGTATCGGGGCTTACTTATGAGCTTGTATGTAAGCTTTTTTCAAGTAGCAGCAGATACGCACGTCATATTGCGGCAGTTTGTGCGGCAATTGTGTGTCCCATTATAAATACAGGGGTGTTCCTTTTGGGTTGCCTTGTATTTTTGATGGATGCAGTGGCAGAACTTTCAGGCGGTGGTGTTCCGATAGGTCAGTTTATGATTTTTGTGCTTGTAGGAATTAATTTCTTGCTTGAAATGGCGGTTAACATAATATTTGCACCGGCTCTTGTACATATTATCAAGGTAGTAAGTAAGGAAAGATAAGTATGATTTTAGTAATTGATATAGGTAATACAAATATTGTGGCAGGCTGCGTTGAAGGGAAAAATATTCTTTTCCGTGAACGGCTTTCCACGGCTCACCGTGCGACACGGCTCGAATACAGTGTGCTTTTTAAGACTGCCTTTGATATGTACAGCGTTGACTACAGAAATATTGAAGGTGCAATTATTTCTTCGGTTGTGCCGTCTGTTACAAATATAGTCAAAGAAGCAATAGAAAAGCTCTGCGGCATCAGTGTGATGGTGGTAGGTCCGGGGCTTAAAACGGGTATCAGCATTGTGATTGATAATCCCGCACAGCTGGGTAGTGACCTTGTGGTTGATGCCGTTGCAGGCATTGAAGAATATCCGCTTCCGCAGATTATTATTGATATGGGAACAGCAACCACCGTTTCTGTTATAAATAAACAGAAGCAGTTTTTAGGCGGAGCCATTCTTCCCGGTGTGGCGGTTTCCCACGATGCCCTTATAGGGAGAACCTCGCAGCTTCCCAAGGTAGCCTTTGAAAAACCGAAAAAAATTATCGGAACTAATACCATAGATTCTATCAAGAGCGGTATTCTCTACGGTAACGCAGGTGCTATTGAGGGAATAGTGGACAGATTTGAAAGCGAGCTTGGGGAAAAATGCACAGTCATTGCCACAGGCGGACTTGCAAAGGTGATTGTACCCCTTTGTAAGCGTGACATTATCGTGGACGAGGATTTGCTCCTTAAGGGCTTGATGCTGATATACGAGAAGAACAAATAATATTAAATGCCAAAAGCAGGTATCTTAGTGATACCTGCTTTTGCAGTTGATGCTGAAAAAGCGTAGTAACCGTAATGGCTACATACAGCACTTTTTCGTTGACAAGGTCTGACAAGCGTGGTATAATGCCCTTGGATAGGAAGTCGCGTTGAGTTTTATCCAATTTGTAGACGTTAGGCGGTTGACCCTTTATCATTATAGAGGGTTTTCGTTTCTTTTTCCCTCGGAAAGGGGGAATGCCATGGTTACATATGAAGGCTTGTTCCTGTTTACAACCTTGATTGTTGGACTTGTTGGTACTTGCTATACGATTTTTAGCAAAAAGAAATAACCGCCCACACGACCAAATGTAGCGGTTATATTCTTTTAATCACACATAGGGGTCAACCGTCTGTTGACTTCCTATCTTTTTTCTATGTTCATTATATCAGATTGGTTTATGAATGTCAATCATTTCGCGGAAAAAATATAGTGTTCCCGATTTTAGTATGTAGGAAGGAAACAAAACAAGGGTATGTACATAGTACATACCCTGATTTTAAGCAATCAAAGATTTACGCGATAGCACCGAGTGCCTTAGCGAGCTGGCTCTTTTTGCGGCTAACAGTGTTCTTCTTGTACACACCCTTAGCTACAGCCTGGTCAAGCTTCTTTGCGCAAAGATTGTAAAGCTCCTGAGCGGCAGCCTTATTTCCTTCGCTTACAGCTGCTTCAAACTTCTTAAGCTCTGTCTTGATAGCTGATTTAACCATACGATTTTCAAGAGTTTTCTTATCGATAACGAGAACTCTCTTCTTAGCTGATTTAATGTTAGGCATTATATTTTCACCTCCAACACATTATGGAACAAAATGCATTATAGCATATATTATTCCAAAATGCAAGGTTTTTTTGATAAAATAATTAAATTTTTTATTCTATCTGTAAATTGTACTTTTCATCGAAATTATCGGTAGTTATTACATCGCCGTTGTCCATAATGATCAGTGCGTCCGTATCGGGAAATTCATTACATAAAGAAATGGCGTCCTCTCCCAAAATAAATATAGCTGTGCTCAGTGCATCGGCATGCATGGAAGATGGGGAAATAACTGTTACGGAGGAAATTCCGCTTTGGGCACTATAGCCCGTTCGTGGGTCAATTATATGATGATACCTTTTTCCCTCATATTCAAAATACCGCTGATAATCTCCGCTTGTTACCGCACTTTTATCCTTTAGCCTGATTGTGGCAAAGACCTCATCGGGGGAAGATGGGTTTCGTATTCCTACCGTATATTCGCCAAGAACCGCCACGTTGCCACCTAAGTCAATTATTACATTTTCTACGCTATTTTCCTTGAAATGCTCTGCCAGTTTGTCCGCAATATATCCTTTTGCCACAGCACCTAAATCAAGCGTAGCTTTGCCCAGAGAAAAAGGGGACAGGGAAATGTTTTCATAGCCAACAAAACTAAGTGCCTTTTTAACCTCCGCTTCTTCTGGCGGCTCCTTACGACTGTTTACATTCCACAGCTTACTGAGGGGTGCCACGGTAATATCAAAAGCTCCATGAGTTTTTTCGGAAAAATCAAGAGAAAACTCAAGCACATTTTTCATGTGGGGTGATAAATCCTTTGCCGATGAATTATTAATTTTATAAAGCTCACTATCGGGGCTTGTACGGCTGAATATAAGTTCATACTCCTTGCATATTTCAAGTGCCGTTCCGATATGCTCTTTATCCTTTTTGTCTGCGGTTATGCTTACAACTGTGTCAAAGGCAAAGCTTTGTCTGGTTATTCTTTCCTGTGTGCTTTCGCAGCCTGTAAAAAGGAGGAGAGCCACCGATAATAAAAGAAAGATTTTTTTCATATGAATTTCACCTTAAAAATATATATACTCGTAAATTTTAACATACCTTTGGATTTTGCCGACGTGGCGTTTTGTTTCCCCGAAAGGAATATCCTGCAAGGTCTTTGAGTCCTTACTGTATTTTGAATCCTTAAGCCACCTGTCTACATTTGTTTCGCCTGCGTTATATGCGGCAACGGCATTTTTCATGTTGCCACCGTACTTGTCAAGAAGATAGGAAAGATACCAGATTCCGCACTGTATATTGGCTTGTGCATTAAAAATATTTGCATCGGAAACACCCAGCTCTTTCAGACAGTATTCAAAGGTCTCATCCGTTATCTGCATCAGCCCCTTTGCTCCTGCGTGGCTCTGTGCATTTTCCTTGAAATTACTTTCCGCTTTTATCAGGGCATATACAAGAGGTGGATTTACACCATATTCCTCACAGTATTTTTCAATTAAATTTTCGTGTTTAATCGGGAATATTCCCCGAAAAATCCATAGCGTAACGGCTATGATTATAAAAATGAAGAAAAGTGTTGTAAAAAAGCTTTTACGTGTCTTAGCCATTTATTTCTCCCAAGAATTTATTATAAAGAAGAGTGATGATCTCCCGGAGTTCATCTTCTCCGAGATTATTTTCTATGATAATTGCTTCCCTGTCGTAATCCTTCTGCGAATTCATACGCTTTAAGGCATCTTCACGGCTTATATTGTCACGTGCCATAATTCTTTCAAGCCGTGTTTTTTCATCAGCTTCAATTACCACGATATGCTTGCACAAAAGGTCAGCACCGCTTGACCTAAGCTCACTTCCGTCCATAATGCATATGTCGCTTCCGCTGTCCTTGCATAAGGACAAGCATCTTTCGACAATCGCCTTATGCACGACACCGTTAAGCAAAAGAAGATTCTTTTCATCGGAAAAGACAAGATTTCCCAAAGCTTTTCTGTCAATGTTATTTTCGCTGTCTAAAATTGAATCGGAAAATAGTTCGCAAAGCTTTTTCTTTATTTCATTGTCAAAAAGAATTTCGTGTGCAACGCTGTCACAGTCGGCAACGAATGCACCTAAATCTTTAAACATACGGGCGGCACTCGATTTTCCGCTGCCTGTTTTTCCCGTAAGACCTACCAGCATTTTCATAGGGGATTTTCCTTTCACTTAGTTTCATACCAGCTTCTGCCTATCTTAACATCCGCGCGAAGAGGCACACTGAGAGAAACAGCGTTTTCCATTTCTTCTTTTAATATATCAGCGACTGTCTGTGCCTTTTCTTCAGGCACTTCACAAATAAGTTCATCGTGCACTTGGAGAATAAGCCTTGCTTCGGGGCATTTCTCCCTGAGAGCATCGTATACCTTAACCATGGCAATCTTGATAATATCCGCCGCCGTTCCCTGAATGGGTGCATTCATCGCGGCACGCTCGCCAAATGAGCGGAGATTAAAATTCTTTGCACTAAGCTCGGGGATATATCTGCGTCTGCCGAAAACAGTGGTAACAAAGCCGTCCGCCCTTGCTTTTTCAATGGTGGTTTCCATATAACTTTTTACACCGCTGTAATGATTAAAGTAGCTGTCAATGTATTCCTTGGCTTCCTTACGGCTGATTTTAAGCTCCCCGGCAAGGGAAAATTCACTCTGTCCGTAAATAATTCCGAAATTAACCGTCTTTGCACGGGAACGCATATCGTCCGTCACAAGAAAATCAGGCACATTGAACACCTGCGTTGCCGTTATGGTATGAATATCATCATCATTTATAAATGCGTCCTGCATTACCTTATCCTGTGCCATGTGAGCAAGCACCCGAAGCTCAATTTGGGAGTAGTCGGCACCAACGAGAAGATGCCCCTCCTTTGCCACAAACATTTTGCGGATTTCCCTTCCTATTTCCGTGCGGACGGGGATATTCTGCAAATTAGGCTCGGCAGAGCTGATTCTGCCCGTAGCGGTAACGGTCTGTTTCAGCGTGGAACGGATTCTTCCTTCTTCATCAAGAAGCGGAAGAAAGGCATCGGCATAGGTGGACTTCAATTTTGCCAGATGGCGGTATTCGATTATAAGGTCTATAATTTCATGTTTTCCGCGAAGCTTTTCCAGAACGGAGGAATCCGTGGAATAGCCTGTTTTGGTTTTCTTTATTACGGGAAGCCCCATATCCTCAAAGAGAAGCTTTCCGAGCTGCTTGGTGGAATTAATATTAATTTCGCCGCCTGCCATGAAATATATTGCGTTTTCAAGAGCACAAATTCTTTCTCCGAGCATTTTGGCAAATTTATAAAGCTCATCGCGGTCGATTTTAAAGCCCGAAACCTCCATGCTGTAAAGAACATTTTCAAGGGGAAGCTCTATGTCATTTAATAAAGAAAGCTGACCTCTGTTTGAAATTTCCTCCGTCTGCTTTACTGCAAGGTCGGGGAGGGAAACTGCGGAAAGCGGTAAATCATAAAGGGCAAAAAGCTCATTTATATTATATTCGCTTCTTGAGGGGTCTATGATATACGCCGCAATTTCACTGTCGTAGTATTCTCCCGAAAGGCTAATGCCCTTTTCGCTAAGAATATGGCGTGTTTTTTTATATTCGTGAGTGTATTTCTTTATTTTTTCGTTTTCCAAGACTGATTTGAGTGAAGTAATGTTCGCGGTATATGCCTTTTTATCTGTGCAGAATTCAATTTGTTCTTCATTTAATATAAAGTAAAATGAGTCGTGCTTTTTGGCATCTGATATAATCTCGTCCGTTGCCTCTATGGGCTTTTCTGCTTCTTTTACCTCTTTATGAACAGGGGTGCAGAGCCTTTCGGCAATTTTGCGAAGCTCTAATTCTTCAAGCTTTTTTGAAAGGGCGGCATTATCTGCTTCCTTATATAAAGCATCTTCAATTTTAAAATCAATGGGAACATTTTTGTCAATGGTGCAAAGCTTATAGCACATATATGCATCGTCCTTGCCCGCAATAAGCTTTTCACGTGCCGCTTTTTTAATATAGTCGCTTTCAATATCGGCGTAAAGATTATCCAGGGAATGGAAATGATTAAGTAAATCAAAAGCGGTCTTTTCTCCTATTCCTTTTACTCCCGGAATGTTATCGGAGGAGTCTCCCATCAGTGCCTTTACGGCAATAAATTCTTCGGGGGTGACGGAATATTTTTCAAAAACTCCGTCACTGTCCAGCTCCTCGGTTGTGGTTTGTCCCATTCTTGTAGTGGTAAGAAGCACATGGGTGTTTTTGCTTGCAAGCTGAAGGTCGTCCTTATCTCCCGTTACGATATTGCATCTTAAATTATTTTCATCGCAGATGCGGCTAACCGTTCCGATAATGTCATCTGCCTCGTAGCCCTCCAGTGAAAGCTGAAGTATGTTCATAGCGGAAAGGACCTCCTTGAGGTGGGGCATTTGCTCGGCAAGGTCATCGGGCATACCCTTTCTCTGTGCCTTATACGCCTCATACATTTTGTGGCGGAAGGTAGGAGCTTTAAGGTCGAATGCCACGCAAAGATAATCGGGCTTATATTCATCAATGTATTTAAGCATGATATTCATAAATCCGAATATGGCGTTGGTGGGGATACCTGTTTTGGTGGAAAGAGGGCGTACCCCGTAGTATGCACGGTTTACGATGCTGTTTCCGTCTATTATAATAAGGTTTTTCATTTTCCTACTCCTTACAAAATCATTTCATTATATATTATACCTCATATTGGTAAAAAATCAAGGTAATAGTTAGCCAAAAGGGGTTTTCTTGTGCGGAATTTCAATAAATTTGAAAAAAATAAAAAAAATACTTGCTTTTTTTGTTTTTATCTGTTAGAATATCCTATGCGTGTTATGAAATGAACTTATTTCTAGCCGAAAGAGAAAAGTCCGAACTCGCTCCAGACGGTGAAATTCCGGCATCTTTCGGTTTGTCATCTTTGCAAGGCACGAGCCTTGCTTCATCTTCCGCACCAAAATCTACTCGAAATTTCATCGGTTTGGAGTCGAAGAATTTTCAGAGAGCGGATTTTTGGTTGCGCAAGCCAAAAACGCAGGG
Source organism: Clostridia bacterium (assembly GCA_045594665.1). Classification (GTDB taxonomy): domain Bacteria; phylum Bacillota; class Clostridia; order UMGS1883; family UMGS1883; genus UMGS1883. The sequence continues at coordinate 101,481 of JAZNYX010000053.1, forward strand.
AATACTTTGTGTATTTCCGAGTATTTTAACACAGCGAAAGCGGAAATCCGCCTCTGAAAATCGAGTTTGGATTATTCTCTTTCGGCTAAGGAGGGAAATAGATATGGCTAAATGTGATGTATGCGGTAAGGGTGTTACTTTTGGTATTAAGGTAAGCCACTCTCACAGAAGATCAAATCGTGCTTGGAAGGCTAATGTTAAGACTGTAAAAGCAGTTGTTAACGGTTCTCCCAAGACAATCCACGTTTGCTCCCGTTGCCTGAGAAGCGGAAAAGTTGTAAGAGCTATCTGATTTCTCTCGTAATTAATTTGGAACAAACTAAGGCAGTACGCACAGCGTACTGCCTTTTCGACTTTGTAAAAAGTCTGAAAAGCAGCACCGACCGCAAAACATAAATAATATTTTAAAAGAGGCGATTTTTATTAAGATGGGGAACAAAAGCACTTTGAGCAATCAAGGAAGAAATTCGCTTTGCGAATTTCGGATTTTATATGTTTTGCTATCCACGAACTTCACCCTCGACGTACCCACGTACGCCTTCGGGCAAGCCCTAAAGGGTTCAGTTCGTGAATTCTGCACTGCTTTTGAGCCTTTTTGCGTGAACGGATTAAAAAGAATAAACTGTAATGCAAAACACATAAAAAAAGCTTGACAAAGGGTGAAATACGTTATATAATAACTAAGCATTTTGTTTAAATGCTATCCTTGCTCCGGGTTTGTTCGGGGCCAAAGACCAGAAGGAGGTGTAGAAAATGGCTGAAATTATCAACAAGTATGAGACCATTTTTGTTCTTGACACTGCGCTTGAGGAGGAGAAGATTAACGCTCTTTCCGAAAAGTTCCAGAAGCTCATCGCTGATAACGGAACTGTTGAAAGCGTAGACGTATGGGGTAAGAGAAAGCTTGCTTATCCTATCGACTTCAAGACAGAAGGTTACTACGTTCTTGTGAACTTCGCATCAAATCCTGAATTCCCCAAGGAACTTGAGAGAATTTACGGAATCACCGACGGTGTAATGCGTACTATCACAATCCGCAAGGAAGCGTAAGAAGACAAGGGGAGGTATTTTAAATGCTTAACAAGGTTATTTTGATGGGCAGATTTACTCGCGACCCCGAGCTTCGCAGCACACCGCAGGGAGTAAGCACTTGTGCTTTTTCAATTGCGGTAGACCGTAACTTTGTCCGTCAGGGCGAAGAACGTAAGGCAGATTTCATCAACTGCGTTGCGTGGAGACAGACTGCGGAGTTTATTTCCAAATACTTCAAAAAAGGCAGCATGGTTGCTCTTGAAGGAAGTATTCAGACTCGCTCCTGGGATGATCAGGACGGTAAGAAGCGTTACGCTACAGAAGTTATCGTAAGTCAGGTGTATTTCGCTGAAAGCAAGCGTGAGTCACAAGGCTACAGCACTGAAGAATCATTCTCACAGGCTAATGACTTCGGTTCGCTTCCCGAACCTATTTCTCCTATGGGCACTGATGATGATTTACCATTCTAATTAAGGGAGGTTTTAGCCATGATGGAAAAGGAAAAGACTGAAAGACCTTTCAGAGCAAGAAAAGCAAAGAAAAAAGTTTGCCAGTTCTGCGTTGATAAGGTAACAGATATCGACTATAAAGACGTTGCAAAGCTTCGTCGTTACGTTTCAGAGAGAGCAAAGATTCTTCCCAGAAGAATCACAGGCACATGTGCTAAGCATCAGCGTCAGCTGACAATCGCTATTAAGCGTGCTCGTCACATTGCACTTCTTCCTTTCTCTGCTGAATAAGAGAATATAAAGCGCCCTTTCGGAATAAAGATATTCCGAAAGTGTGTTTTTATATGAAAAAATATATGAGACTTATTTTCTTTGCTATGTTTTTATGTGTAATATCATTTCCCTCGGAAGAGGCTACAGAGAATATAAGCGTGTTTTCACGCACCGTAAAAGAAATGGGATATGATGATGTATCTGAAACTCCTTATGAAGTGGCGGAATTAACCATACCCACAGAATTTAATGAGGTGTATACCCGTTATAATGAGCTTTTAAAAACCGCAGGCTACGACCTTTCGCCCTATAAGGGGAAGTTATGTAAAAGATATACCTACCTTATTCCGTCGCAAAATGCCCGTGCGAATATAATCGTATATGAGGGGGAAATAATAGGCGGCGATATTTCAAGCATAACCCTCGACGGAATTATGATTCCGATTGAAAAGAATCCATTGAAATAAATGCTCAGTAGTGGTATAATGTGCTTATAAACAAAGGGAGGTGCTTTTGTGCGTCTTGATAAATTTGTGTCCGATGCGGCGGCTCTTACCAGAAGTGAATCGAGAAAAGCAATAAAGTACGGCAGAGTATCCGTTGAGGGAACAGTGGTGAAGGATATTGCCGTGCATGTCCCCGAAAACTCAAATGTCTCGCTTGACGGCAGAGAAATATTCTATAAAAAATTTGTCTATATCATGCTTAATAAGCCCCAGGGCTATGTAAGTGCAACGGAGGATAAAAATCAAAAAACCGTGTTAGAGCTTCTTGACCCGTCCTATACAAGGTATCAGCTTTTTCCCGTAGGAAGACTGGACATTGACACTGAGGGATTCCTTCTTCTCACCAATGACGGAGATACAGCCCACAATCTTCTTTCTCCAAATAAAAATTTCGGAAAGACATATTTTCTGCAACTTGAAAATGATATAAGCGATGATGAAATTGATTTGCTTGAAAAAGGTGTAGACATAGGCGAATGTGTTACAAAGGAAGCAAAAGCAAAAAGGATAAACTCAAACGAAATAGAGCTTACGATAACTGAAGGAAAATTTCATCAGATTAAGAGAATGGCAAGGGCTGTGGGGAATAATGTGATGTATCTTAAACGCCTTTCATACGGAGAGCTTTATCTTGATAATGGGCTTAAAATCGGAGAATACAGGTCTCTGACTGATGAGGAAACCCGTTACCTATACAATGTTCACAAAAAAAAGTAGTAAATTTGTGAAATCATAGTATTTGAAAAAGGATGAATTTGTGTTAAAATGTAAACAGTGTAAATTTGATGCATGTGTATATTTATTTAGGAGGTCAGTTAAATGGCAGATTTACAATTAAAACATATTTATAAGAAGTACAGCGGCGGTGTTGTAGCTGTAACCGACTTCACTCTCGACATTGAGGATAAGGAATTCGTTATCCTTGTTGGTCCTTCAGGCTGTGGTAAGTCTACAACTCTCAGAATGATTGCAGGTCTTGAAGAAATCAGCGAAGGTGAGCTTTATATCGGCGGCAAGCTTATGAACGACGTTGCTCCCAAGGATAGAGATATTGCAATGGTTTTCCAGAACTACGCTCTTTATCCCCATATGACAGTTTTCGAGAACATGGCATTCGGTCTTAAGCTCAGAAAGACTCCTAAGGACGAAATCCAGAGAAGAGTACAGGAAGCTGCTCGTATCCTTGATATTGAACATCTTCTTGAGAGAAAGCCCAAGGCTCTTTCAGGCGGTCAGCGTCAGCGTGTTGCTCTCGGTCGTGCAATCGTTCGTGAGCCCCTCGTATTCCTTATGGACGAACCCCTTTCAAACCTTGATGCTAAGCTTCGTGTTCAGATGAGATCTGAAATTTCCAAGCTTCATCACAGACTTCAGACAACATTCATCTACGTTACTCATGACCAGACAGAGGCTCTTACAATGGGTACAAGAATCGTTGTTATGAAGGACGGTTTCGTTCAGCAGGTTGACTCTCCCCAGGTTCTTTACAACTTCCCCGTAAACATGTTCGTTGCAGGCTTCATCGGTTCACCCCAGATGAACTTCTGCGATGCTGAAATTGTAGAAAAGGGCAGCGACCTTTATGTTAAGTTTGGTTCCAATGAAGTTAAGCTTGCTGCTGAAAAGGCTGAGAAGGCTAAGGCTTATGTTGGAAAGACGGTTGTTATGGGTATCCGTCCCGAAGACCTTTATGATGATGCAGATTCTATTGAGAAGTTCTCTGATGCAATCATCAGTGCTGAAGTAGAAGTAACGGAAATGATGGGTGCTGAAACCTACCTTTATGTAGCTGTTGACGGTATCAACCTCATTGCACGTGTTAAGTCTGACAGCACAGCTAAGGTTGGCGATAAAATCAGTATCGCTCTTGATTCCTCCAAGATTCACATCTTTGATAAGGAAACAGAAAAGACAATCACAAACTAATTTTAATAAAAAACAAAAATGCAAAGAAGCAAAAAGGCTTCTTTGCATTTTTTTTATTGTCTGAGAAATACTAACATAGCCGAAATTTCGGCTGAAATCTATTTTGAAAGGTTGGTTAATAATGAATGAAAATACACCCAATGACAGTATACTTCTTCCGGAAGGAGTAGTGGAAGATGATCCTAATGTGTTATGGCTCACCAGAGCATATTCCGATATAGTTACAGGAGAGCTTTTAAGAGAAGAAAATGAGAAGAAAAGGGGGAGCCGTGAATGAATTTCAGAAGTGACCTTGCATTGGAAAGACGGGAGATGTTTGCGGGGGAAATTGCAGGGATTGAAAGTCTCCGTCACGATAATGACGGAATCAGTGTGACTCATGTGAAAATAAAGGATGATGACGCCGCAGAAAAAATAGGAAAGCCCATAGGAAATTATGTGACAATAGAAATAAAGGATTTGTCACTCCCTGACGATGAGATATGTGACAGGGCTGTAAATGCGGTTTCCGCGGAATTAAAAAAACTTATAAAGGGATTCCCCGATGCCTCAGTCTTGGTTGTAGGACTTGGAAACCGGGATATTACTCCTGATTCAATAGGTCCAAAGGCTGTGGGAAAGCTCACCGTCACACGTCATATTTCAAAGGCCACAGATAACGAATTTAATCTGTCCCTCCGTCCTGTTAGTGCCATTGCTCCGGGAGTTTTGGGTATAACAGGTATCGAAACAAGCGAAATAGTAAAGGGAGTCATAGAGTTTGTAAAGCCTCAGCTTATAATAGCAATTGATGCTCTTGCCGCAAGAAATCTAAGTCGCCTCGGCACCACGCTTCAAATAAGTGATACGGGAATAACCCCCGGGAGCGGAGTGGGTAATCACCGCAGAGCTTTAAATGAGGAAACCTTGGGCGTTCCCGTAATAGCCATAGGAGTACCTATGGTTGCGGATGTATTAACTCTGGCAATGGATATTATACAGAAACTGCCCAAAAATGAACAAGAGGAAAACGAGCAAAAGCTTGCCCAAAATATTATTACCAAAAGAGGAGAGAGCATGGTTGTTACTCCCAACGATGTTGATATTATCTCTCAGCAAGCCTCCGATATAATTGCCGATGCAATAAATATTGCGTTGTATGAGAAATAAACCTCTCCGATACTTGAACACAGCCGCTTTTTATGTTATAATACAAGATAGCATGTTTTTTTAGAAAAAGCGAAGGGGTACCAGAATGAACATTATCAGTGCTCATATAACAAGGCTCAGAATTTCATCGGGAATATCGCAGGAGCAGCTTGCACAAAGAATCGGCACAGGTGTTACAACCGTTAAAAATATAGAAAGCGGATATCTTACCTCGCCTCCGACTCCCATTGTGGAGAAGCTGTCGGAGGTTTTCGGTATTTCTCCCTTTGAGCTTATGAACTGTATCTCGTTTTGCGTTGGAGAAAAGGGAAGAATGGTTCACGTAGTATCTGCGGTCAGCGGAGATAAGCCTTTCCTTGAAACAGCCAAAATAGTGGAAACCATATTTATTGATGGGGACAGGTATGACGGAAACGAATATATGGGCGTAAAGATGCCTGATAATGCTATGATTGATGCACACATCTGCCCTGATGACAGCGTTATTGTAAGGCAGGATGCCGTGGTTAAAAACGGAGATATGGTTTTAGCTGTATACAGCCGCGAGGACGGAGTGGTCAGAAGATATTTTAAAAAGGGAAACATGGTTTTGCTTAAGGCGGAAAATACAAGCGGGCTTTATCCCGATATAGAAGTTGACGCAGACAGTGATAGATTTAAGGTACTGGGCAAAGTGATTACGTCCGTAAGGTCATATTAGCCAATATATAATAAAAACAGTAAAAATAGTAAAACTTACTTGCATTTTATCGGAAATAGTAATATACTGTAATGCGGACGTGTTTATTCATCTTGGATGACCGTCAGAAGGGAAGCGAAATTTATGATATATTTGGATAATGCTGCCACAACTAAAGTGAAAGACAGCGTAATATCAGCTATGCTTCCGTATTTTACGGAAACTTTCGGGAATGCATCCTCGACTTATACAACCCCCGGACAAGCTGCCAGAAAGGCACTTTCACAGGCAAGGGAAAAAGTTGCAAAGTGTATCGGTGCAGACACAAAGGAAGTTTTCTTCACAAGCGGAGGAAGCGAAGCGGATAACTGGGCAATAAAGGGCGTAGCCCTTAAAAATAAAGAGAAGGGAAATCATATTATCACAACCACGGTGGAACACCATGCAGTGCTTCACACCTGTGAGTTTTTGGAGAAACAGGGCTTTAAGGTAACCTATGTTCCCGTAGATGAATTTGGTATGGTAAATCCCGAAGATATAAAAAATGCAATTACCGATGAAACGGTGCTTGTTTCAGTCATGTTTGCAAATAATGAAATAGGAACAATTAACCCCATTAAGGAAATAGGCGAAATTTGCCGCGAAAAGGGTGTATATTTCCATACCGATGCCGTACAGGCAACGGGTGCCGTTCCCATTGACGTTAAGGAAATGAATATTGATTTGCTTTCCATGTCGGCACATAAATTCCACGGTCCCAAGGGCGTGGGTGCACTTTACATCAGAAAAGGCGTAAAGATTGACAATCTTCTTCACGGCGGTGCACAAGAGCTTGGAAGACGTGCCACAACTGAAAATGTGGCAGGCATTGTGGGCATGGCACAGGCACTTTCGGAGGCGTGTGAAAACATGCAGGAAAAAACAGAAAAGATTACAAAACTCAGAGATAAGCTTATAGACGGGATTTTGGAAAGTGTTCCCTATACCCGCCTTAACGGACACAGAACGAAAAGACTGCCCAACAATACAAGCTTCTGCTTCCGTTATATTGAAGGGGAGAGCTTGCTTCTCAGCCTTGATATGATGGGGTACGTAGTTTCCAGCGGCAGTGCGTGTACTTCAGGCTCTCTCGACCCGTCCCATGTGCTTTTGGGAATCGGGCTTCCTCATGAGATTGCGCATGGCTCTATGCGTGCCTCGCTTTCGGAGTTTACTACAGAAGAAGAAATTGATTCCTTTATTAAAGCGGTAGGGCCTATCGTACAGAGACTTCGCGATATGTCGCCTCTTTATGAAGGTGTAGAAAGGAATGAAAAAAATGTACAGTGAAAAAGTAATGGACCATTTCTCCAACCCCAGAAATGTAGGGGAGCTTGCCGATGCTAACGCAGTTGGTACAGTCGGTAATGCAAAGTGCGGAGACATAATGAAAATTTATATGAAAATTGAAGACGATATCGTAAAAGATGTCAGCTTCAAGACCTTCGGATGCGGTGCCGCTGTGGCAACCAGCTCTATGGCAACCGAGCTTGTAAAAGGAAAAACCATTGAGGAAGCTCTTGGGCTTACCAATAAAGCGGTTGTGGAAGCTCTTGAAGGACTTCCGCCTGCAAAGATTCATTGCAGTGTTCTTGCGGAAGAAGCTATTAAGGCAGCTATCCAGGACTATTACGACAAGAGCGGAATTGAAAAGAAAGTGGAATGCAGCGGAAACTGTGCGCACTGTCACGGACACCATGAGTAAGGGAATGTAAAAAAGTCCGGAACGCAAAAAGGCTTAAAAAAGAAGAAAAATTGTATAAAATACGATTTTTCTTCTTTTATTTTACAAAATCCGCCAGCCCCTCGGCAAAATATCTTGCGCCCAAGAGTGCTTCATCCATGGTGTTTCCGTTTGTTCCCACTTCTACGATTAATGCACCGGGAGCAAGCTGTTGGTTAAATCTCTGGCTTCTAAAGTTTATCGGCCTCATTAAATCGGGATATATTGAAGATATATGCTGCTGAAGCTTATATGCAAAGGATAGGTTTTCCTCCCAGTTTTTATGTTCAAGACCGCTTAAATTACTGCCTACAACCAGCATTATTTTTGCTGCATCCTCGGAATCTATTTTTGCAGTATATTTTACTTTTTCACCGTTTTTTCCTTCGATGGCATCGCGGTGTACGTCCAGCACGATTTTTATCGAAGGATCATTTTTTATATGATTGGAAACATTTGTGCCGCTTTTGTTATAACTGCCGTTGTAGCTGGGGTAATCATTGATGGTGGTATCGTGATAAACTTTAATCCCACGGCTTTTGAGCGTTTTTTCAATTTCTTTTCCTACCTTTACCATGTTAAAGCTTTTGTCTGTAGTCCTGTCCGTATCGGTGGGGGAATAGGGGAATTTTTCCGACGGTGTATAGCTTTCCGTGGTATGTGTGTGGACAATAAGGACAGAAAAATCTTCTTTCAGAAAGGAAAGCTGTGCAAAGTTGTATTTTTCAGCATCTAAATTTAAATGTGTATTATTGGAAAATTTAACTTCGGGCATTTCTTTTACTGCCGTGTTATTTTTATCGGTGGTTTGCTTTACTTCGTTTTCGGCTTTGGTGTAAACGGCTTTTGTCGGAGAACTTTGGGGCGAAGCCGCTTTTTCTGTATTAATCAGTGAAAAAACACTTGTGTAATCAGCTTTTTCATGATTATGAGGAAGCTGTGAGCAGAGGAAAAAATTTACCAAATTTTTGTTAAGCTTTATTTCGGGGGCATTCCCCATTAATGAAGAACTTGTAATTACCATGGCGGCAAATAAAGATAACGCAACCGGTATGCGAAGAAATTTTAAATTTATGGAAATTATAGAAGTTTTTTTCAAAAAATCGCCTCTTTTCATAGAATATATATTGATTTATTTCAAAAAATATGCAATAATATGTATGTATGTGTACAAAGAGCAGTATAGGCTCTTATAAACTTAATTGTGTCTTATCGGCCCACGATAAGATATGTGTATGATAATAAAACTTCTTGTGGGCAGAAAGGTTTTGTGGATTATGTTGGTATCAGCAAAAGAAATGTTGGAAAAGGCTCGTGCAGGGCATTATGCAGTAGGTCAGTTCAATATTAACAATCTTGAATGGACAAAGGCTATTCTTCTTACGGCTCAGGAGCTTAATTCTCCTGTTATATTGGGCGTAAGCGAGGGTGCAGGTAAATATATGGCAGGCTATAAAACCATCGTTGGCATGGTTAACGGCATGATTGAAGGATTGGGAATTACAGTTCCCGTAGCACTTCATCTTGACCACGGCAGCTACGAGGGTGCTATGAAGTGTATCGAAGCAGGCTTTTCATCAGTTATGTTTGACGGAAGCCATTATCCCATCGATGAAAACGTTGCAAAGACAACCGAGCTTGTAAAGATTTGTGCAGAAAAAGGTCTCAGCCTTGAGGCAGAAGTAGGTGCAATCGGCGGTGAAGAAGACGGCGTTGTAGGAAACGGTGACATTGCTGATCCCGCAGAATGTAAGACTATTGCAGACCTTGGTGTTACAATGCTTGCGGCAGGTATCGGTAACATTCACGGTAAATATCCCGAAAACTGGAAGGGTCTTGATTTTGACGCTCTCGGAAAAATCAACGATGCAACAGGCGGAATCCCCCTTGTTCTTCACGGTGGTACGGGAATTCCTGCTGATATGATTAAAACCGCAATCAGCCTGGGCGTTGCAAAGATTAATGTAAATACAGAGTGTCAGCTTTCATTTGCAGCAGCTACAAGAAAGTACGTTGAAGCAGGTAAGGACCTTGAAGGTAAGGGCTTTGACCCCAGAAAGCTTCTTGCTCCCGGCTTTGAGGCAATTAAGGAAACCGTTAAGGAAAAAATGGAGCTTTTCGGAAGCATAAACAAGGCGTAACCGATATATGGTAACCAGATAGGGGATGTAAAATTAATTTTTTTACATCCCCTTTTAAAAATAAGGCACAGCACGGAGAGATTGGCGAGGGCTGTGCTAACTGAATATGAGGGAAAAATATGAATAAGAAAAATCTTTCCAGACAGGCACTGAAAAGACTGCCTGTATATATGTCGTATCTGAAGACATTAGAAAAAACGGAAACGGAATACGTATCATCTGCCGCCGTGGCACAGGCACTTGACCTTAATGATGTGCAGGTAAGAAAGGACTTGGCGGCAGTTTGCAAAAGCTCGGGGATTCCCAAGCGAGGCTTTGCCGTGCGTGACCTTATAAACGGGATTTCTGACTTTTTAGGATACGGCAGCGGAAATGACGCAATACTTATAGGTGCGGGGAATTTAGGAATGGCGCTGATGAGTTACCGTGGCTTTGATAACTATGGTATAAATATTGTAGCGGCGTTTGACACCCGCCCCGAGGTGATTGATAACGAAAGAGTATATGAGCTTTCGCAAATCAAGGAAATTTGTAAAAAGCAGGATATAAAAATCGGTATAATTACAGTTCCCGGAGATTCAGCGCAGAGGGTGTGCGACATGCTTGTTGAGAGTGGTATTCTGGCAATATGGAATTTTGCACCCACTCATATAAAAGCACCTGCCAACATTTTGGTGCAGAACGAAAATATGGCATCGTCACTGGCACTTCTTTCAAATCACCTCAGACAGAAAATGTCAGCCGAAAGAGAGTAGGAAAAATAAATGAACACATTACATCTTAAGTACATTATTGAGGTGGAAAAAACAGGGTCAATATCCAAAGCCGCGGAAAATCTTTACATGAATCAGCCGCAGCTTTCAAAGGCTATACGTGAGCTTGAGGAATCGGTGGGAATTTCGATTTTCAAAAGAAGCTCAAAGGGTGTAGTGCCTACAACTGTAGGTGCAGAATTTATTATGGATGCAAAGGGAATTATAGCACAGCTTCAGCGTCTGGAAATCATGTATAACCCCAAGAAAAGTGAAATGGTTACACTCAATGTGGCATCGTCACGCTGTGAGTATATTTCGGAGGCGTTCACACTTTTTCTTCAGAAAATAAAAAATGAATCAAAGGAGAAAATAACCTTCAGAGAAACCAATACCATGCGTGCAATAAAGAATGTTGCCACAGGCGAGAATAACTTAGGAATTATAAAATATAATACCGCCTATGAGCAATATTTTACGCAGATACTGGAGGAAAGAGAGCTTCAATATGAAACTCTCTGGGAATATGACGAGCTTGTTGCCGTATCTGCGAAAAGTAAGCTGGCAAAGCTTTCTTTGGCGGAGGAAAGTCGGCTTGAAGGAATGACGCAGATTCTTTTCGGGGACAATATTATGCATTACGGTCGGTCCGCACGCAGTGTCAAGTCGGCTCGCGAAGCTGATAATATGCATCACATTTTTGTGTATGAGAGAGAGGGCATGAAAAGTGCTTTGCTTGGTGACGAATGTGCATATGCCCGAATAACACCGCCCCCTAAAGGATATTATGATGAAAACAAAATCTTAACTATTCCCCTGAAAAGTGACGACAGTAAATACAAGGATGTGCTTTTCTACAGGAAGGATTACAAAAAAAGCGAGACTGACAGTCTCTTTATACAGACCCTTAAAGATGTAATAGCTACATTATAAATATAAAAAAAGCTCTGTTTGTAAAATTACAACAGAGCTTTTTTTATATAATAACAACAAGCACAAAAGTCAGGTTTTTGCAGGTTTTGAGCTGACTACCGAGAAATCGCTCGTATCATTTTCCACTGCTGACGAGCAATTTCAGGCGGAACAGGGAATGGGTTTCCCTTTGGAGCCGGCGGTACAAAGGCTTAAAATCCTCAAAAACAAAACTCTGCTATCTAAAAGATTAGGGAAGGGTGTTTCTTGGAGCCGAATGGCAGCGTTTTAGGGGTTTGGGGAATCGCAACCCCAAAACTTTTGGTTCTTTTGGTTACAAAAGAACATAAGGCTTCGTGCTTCCGCGAAAATTGGATAACCTTCTCAAAGTTAAATTTTGGGTCTTTTAATTGCAAAAAAACAACAAATTGGTAATGCTATATCGATAAATGAATAACGATATATAAAAAAAGCATCTTCACAAACGAAAAAACTGCCGTTATAATAATGCCATGATATATTAAATCATTAGCCAACGGAGATTCGACTCCCCGTTGGCTACAGAAAGGAACTATTATGATGAGCAAAGAAAGAATTATAATTGACAGCGTAGAAAAGCTCGAAGCCCAGCTTATAAACATTCGCAACATTCAGAAAACCTTTGCCTCCTTTACTCAGGAGCAGGTTGATAAAATTTTCCTTGCAGCGGCTACTGCGGCAAACAGAGAGCGTATCTCTCTTGCCAAAATGGCGGTAGAAGAAACGGGAATGGGTGTTGTAGAGGATAAAGTTATCAAAAATCACTATGCGGCAGAATATATCTATAATGCCTACAAGGACACAAAAACCTGCGGTATTATTGAGGAGGATAAGGCATACGGCACAACAAAAATTGCCGAGCCTATCGGCGTAATCGCCGCGGTTATTCCTACCACAAATCCCACCTCAACCGCGATTTTCAAATGCCTTATCGCACTTAAGACAAGAAACGCAATTGTTATCAGCCCCCACCCAAGGGCGAAGAACAGCACTATTGCGGCGGCAAAGATTGTGCTTGATGCCGCAGTAAAAGCAGGTGCACCCGAGGGCATCATAAGCTGGATTGATGTTCCGAGCCTCGATATGACAAATACAGTTATGAAAGAAGCCGATATTATCCTTGCCACAGGCGGTCCCGGCATGGTAAAGGCGGCATATTCCAGCGGAAAGCCTGCCCTCGGCGTTGGTGCAGGTAACACCCCTGCAATCATCGATGAAAGTGCCGACATTCTTATGGCGGTAAACTCAATTATTCATTCCAAAACCTTTGATAACGGTATGATTTGTGCCTCTGAGCAAAGTGTTATCGTGGAAAAGAGCATTTATGACAAGGTAAAGAAGGAATTTGCGGACAGAGGATGCTATTTCCTGAAGGATGATGAAATCGAAAAGGTAAGAAAGACCATTATTATAAACGGTGCTCTTAATGCGAAAATTGTAGGTCAGAAAGCACATACAATTGCTTCTCTTGCAGGTGTAGAAGTTCCCGAAAATACAAAAATCCTCATCGGTGAGGTTGAAAGCGTGGAGCTTTCCGAGGAGTTTGCACATGAAAAGCTTTCACCCGTTCTTGCAATGTATAAGGCAGAAAATTTTGCCGATGCACTTGATAAGGCTGAAAAGCTTGTAGAGGACGGCGGATTTGGTCATACTGCTTCTCTTTATGTGGATGCGGTAACAAAGAGAGAGCTTATAGAGGAATTTTCTCTCCGTATGAAAGCATGTCGTATTCTTGTAAATACCCCCTCATCTCACGGCGGTATCGGTGACCTTTATAACTTTAAGCTCGCTCCCTCTCTTACACTTGGTTGCGGCTCGTGGGGCGGTAACTCGGTTTCCGAAAATGTTGGTGTTAAACACCTTCTCAACATTAAAACAGTTGCAGAAAGAAGGGAAAATATGCTTTGGTTCAGAGCGCCTGAAAAAATCTATATCAAGAAAGGTTGCCTCCCCGTTGCTCTTGATGAGCTTAAGAGCGTTATGGGCAAAAAGAGGGCCTTCATCGTAACAGACACATTCCTTTATGAAAACGGATATACAAAGGCAATCACAGACAAGCTTGACGAAATGGGCATAGCTCATACAACATTCTTTGATGTACAGCCTGATCCTACACTTCTTAACGCTAAGAACGGTGCGGCACAAATGGCTGCATTCAAGCCCGATACAATCATTGCTCTCGGCGGCGGCAGTGCAATGGATGCGGCAAAAATCATGTGGGTAATGTACGAGCATCCCGAAGCTGATTTCATGGATATGGCAATGCGATTCATAGACATCAGAAAGAGAGTATACACATTCCCCAAAATGGGCGAGAAGGCATACTTTATAGCAATTCCCACATCAGCAGGTACAGGCAGTGAGGTAACACCCTTTGCCGTTATTACAGACGAGGAAACAGGCGTTAAGTATCCCCTTGCGGATTACGAGCTTCTTCCCAACATGGCAATTATTGATACGGATTTCCATATGTCTGCTCCAAAGGGACTGACAGCGGCAAGCGGTATCGATGCAGTAACACATGCCCTTGAAGCATATGTGTCAATGCTTGCAACGGATTACACGGATTCTCTTGCATTAGGCTCTCTTAAAACAGTATTTGAATATCTTCCCCGTGCATATGAAAATGGTCAGACAGACGTAAAGGCACGTGAAAAAATGGCTAATGCCGCTACAATGGCAGGTATGGCATTTGCAAATGCTTTCCTGGGCGTATGCCACTCTATGGCACATAAGTTAGGTAGCTTCCACCACCTTCCTCACGGCGTAGCAAATGCCCTTATGATTGAAGAAGTACTTCGCTTCAATGCTTCCGAAACCCCTGTTAAGATGGGTACATTCTCACAGTACGACCATCCTCATACGCTTGCACGTTACGCTCAGGTCGCAGAGCATCTTGGCGTAAAGGGTAAGACAGACGAGGATAAATTCCAGGGGCTTATCAAGCTTATCCGCGAACTTAAAGAGAAGGTTGGCGTAAAGAGGTGCATCCGTGACTACGGCATTGATGAAAAGAACTTCCTTGAAAACCTTGATGAAATGACCGAGCAGGCATTTGATGACCAGTGTACAGGTGCAAATCCCCGCTATCCTCTTATGAGCGAAATCAGAGAGATGTATCTTAATGCATATTACGGAGGTGCTCAGTAATGAAAGTTATATTTGAAAGACCCGATAAAACTATATATCGTGACGGTGACTTTACCGTTAAGGTGTTCCACGAAAATTATTCAAAAGCCAATGTCCTTAACGAAGCCCTTAATCAGGCTCGTGTTGAAGAAACGGGGCTTAAAGTTCCCAAGCTTCACGAGGTAAAGAAAATTGACGGAAAATGGGCAATTGTAACCGATTATATCGAGGGTAAAACTCTCGAAGAGCTTATGTGCGAAAACCCCGATAAAATGGACGAATATATCGAAAGACTGGTAGATATTCAGACCGAAGTGCTTTCTTACAAGGTTACACATCTTAACAAGCTCAGAGACAAGATGCATTCCAAAATATCCTCTGCGGATATTAATGCGACAATCCGCTATGAGCTTCATACCCGCCTTGACGCTACTCCCAAGCATAACAAGGTGTGCCACGGGGATTTTCATCCCTCCAATATAATCATCACGGAAAATGATGAAGCATACATTATCGACTGGGCGCATGTAACCCGTGGTAACGGTGCGGCAGATGCGGCAAGAGTATATCTTCTCTTTACTCTTGAAGGCAAAAAAGCGGCTGCAGAAAAGTATCTTGAGCTTTTCTGCACAAAAACCGACACTGCAAAGCAGTATGTTCAGAAATGGATGCCCATTGTTGCGGCTTCTCAGCTTACAAAGGGTATTGAATCCGAAAAAGAGCTTCTTAATAGCTGGATAGATGTAGTAGATTACGAATAATGAAAACACCTGCCACTCAGGCAGGTGTTTTCATTGTAGTTAGCCGACGGGGAGCCGAACCCCATACGCCCTGACTTGACAAATCCCCATAATACGGATTTGTCAGTTTTGAAGGGCGACAGCCCATCTGCAACTTCCGCATCCGTCTTATGAAAATTTTCCTGCGTCAGGGTTCGCAGAAGTTTTAAGAGGATGAATTTTTCTCAAGAGAAGGCAAAATACGCAGATAATACTTTCGTATTTTCAAGGATTTTAACGCACTATTGGGGAAAATTCACCTCTTAAAACCGTGTGGGGTTCGGCTCCCCGTCGGCTAGACTTTGTTTGGCCGCAAGGAACAGGAATGTGCAAATAAAAAAGTGCACCAACAAAGTTGATGCACCGAAAAATGCACACCCTGTCTGATGCGACTCAAACTGAATTTTACACCTTCGTTGTATGCGTAAAAGAGCATGCATTTTTACCGAAATAAAAATACATACAACAAAGGTTAACACTATTCAATTTGAGTCGCAGGATGATTATAACACATAAAGTAAAATCTGTCAATGAGAAGTGAATTAAAGCAACAAAAAACAGAAAAAAACAAATTAATACCCCAAAAAACATGAAAAATTGTGTAAAATTGCCTAAAATCGACGTAAAAATTCTCGCATTTTTTGGTTAAATTTCCCTAAAATCGTTTGACTAATTGAAAAATATTTGGTAAAATAATAAAAAGAGAAAAATATCAAGCGGAGGCGTATTAATGACAACCAAGAAAAAAGACACAGTTAAGAACGAAAATCCATTTATATCTACCTCTCAGCTTGCTCAGTTTAATAACGGAACGAATTTCAGAGTTTATGAATTCATGGGAGCCATTCCGTCAGAAATCTACGGCGAGCGTGGGTACAGTTTTGCCGTGTGGGCACCCAATGCCAAAAGCGTAAGCGTTGTGGGTGATTTTAACGGATGGGACACTACCATGCATCCCATGAATCCTCAGGGAAGTTCGGGTGTGTGGCACTGCTTTATTAAAAATGTGAAAGAAGGGCAGTGCTATAAATTTTATATAGAAACAAAAGACGGCTCGGCTGTATATAAAGCAGACCCCTATGCACGCCTTGCACAGCTGCCGCCGGAAACGGCGTCTGTCACATACGATATTTCCGGATTTAAATGGACTGATGATAGCTGGATGAAGAAAAGGGCAGAAAGCTCTCCCTATCATAGACCCATGCTGATTTATGAAATGCATTTGGGAAGCTGGCGTACTAAGAGTGACGGCTCATTAAAAAATTATACCGAGGCGGCAGATGAGCTTTGCAGCTATCTTAAGGAAATGAGCTATACACATGTGGAGCTTATGCCTCTTACGGAATTTCCCTTTGACGGAAGCTGGGGCTATCAGGTAACGGGCTATTTTGCCTCTACCAGCCGTTACGGAACTCCCAAGGAATTTATGTATTTTGTGAATAAATGCCATGAAAACGGCATAAGTGTTATTATGGACTGGGTTCCCGCACACTTCCCCCGTGACGCTTATGGGCTTGCAAAATTTGACGGAACGCCTATATACGAATACCCCAATCCCCTTAAAGGCGAGCATAAAGAATGGGGGACATTGGTATTTGACTATGGCAGAGAGGAAGTAGTTTCGTTCTTGCTTTCAAGTGCATTCTACTGGCTCGATATGTTCCATATAGACGGACTGAGGGTGGATGCTGTTTCAAGTATGCTTTATCTGGACTATGGCAGACAGGAGTATATGCCCAATAAATACGGCGGCAAGGAGAATTTGGAGGCAATTGAGTTCTTGCAAAGGCTTAACGTGCTTGCTTTCGAGCATTACCCCAATATCCTCATGATTGCCGAGGAATCCACCGCATGGCCGAAAGTGACCAAGCCTGTAAGTGATGGCGGACTGGGATTTAACTTTAAGTGGAACATGGGCTGGATGAATGATATGCTCAGGTATATGAGCATGGACCCCTATTTCAGGCGTGATAATCACAATCTGCTGACTTTTTCCATGATGTATGCCTTTTCTGAAAACTATATACTGCCTCTGTCCCATGATGAGGTTGTACACGGAAAAGGTTCTCTTATACAGAAGATGTCCGGGCTTTACGGGCAGAAGTTTGATTCCCTGCGTGCATTCATGATGTTTAAGATGGCACATCCGGGTAAAAAGCTTTTGTTTATGGGCGGTGAGATAGCACAGTTTATAGAATGGCGCTATTATGAACAGCTTGAATGGAATCTGCTTGATATGGAAAAGCATAGAGAGTACCATGAGTTCATGAAGGAGCTTAACCGCTTTTATAATGAGAACAAGCCCTTCTGGGAAATTGAGGACAGCTGGGACGGCTTTGAATGGATAAATGCCGATGACCGTGACAGAAGTGTGGTTTCATTCGTAAGGCGGGGTAAGAAAAAAACCGACGAGGTGATTGTGGTTTGTAACTTCACTCCCGTTGAGTATAAGAACTATGTTGTCGGAGTGCCGAGACCGGGTATATATACCGAGGTGCTTTCAAGTGACAGCACTAAGTTTGGCGGAAGCGGTATGAA
Source organism: Clostridia bacterium (assembly GCA_045594665.1). GTDB lineage: Bacteria > Bacillota > Clostridia > UMGS1883 > UMGS1883 > UMGS1883. Next base: position 119,547 of record JAZNYX010000053.1, read on the forward strand.
AATCAAACCAATTTCAGCTAAGAAGAAGGCGCAAAATACAATGCCCTACAGCATTGAGGTGGATATTCCGCCAATGAGTGCATTCTACTTAAAGAGAAGCCGCATAAAAAAATAACATTAATAATCGTGACATAATATGCCGCGTAGAAGAGAGGAAGGATTTTTAATGAAAAAAGCCGAGTGTTTAGCAATGATACTTGCCGGTGGACAAGGAAGCCGACTTGGCGTGCTCACAAAATCAGTTGCAAAGCCTGCTGTACCCTTTGGAGGAAAGTACAGAATTATAGACTTTACTTTAAGCAACTGTATTCATTCAGGGATATATACGGTAGGCGTGCTTACGCAGTATCAGCCCCTGGAACTTAATACTTATATAGGAAGCGGACACCCCTGGGACCTTAACAGAAATTCCGGCGGCGTGTATGTGCTTCCGCCGTATCAGAGTGCAGAAAAGGGCGAGTGGTACAAAGGTACTGCCAACGCTATTTATCAGAACATAGAATTTGTAGATAAGTTTAATCCCAAATATGTTGTGATTCTTTCCGGTGACCATATTTATAAGATGGACTATGCAAAAATGGTTGACTATCACAAGCAGAAGAATGCCGATGCAACCATCGCAGTTATAGAAGTACCTTGGGAGGAAGCAAGCAGATTCGGTATCATGACAGCAGATGAAAACGGAAAAATTGTTGAGTTTGCAGAGAAACCGAAGGAGCCTAAGAGTAATCTTGCCTCCATGGGTGTTTATGTGTTCACTTGGGAAGTTCTTAAAAAGTATCTGCAAAACGATGAAAAAGACCCCGGCAGCTCCAACGACTTTGGTAAAAATATTATCCCCACAATGCTTAGTAACGGGGAAAATATGTGTGTCTACGCATTTGACGGCTACTGGAAGGATGTAGGTACAGTTCAGAGCCTTTGGGAGGCAAATATGGATATTCTTGCCGACCCGCCGGCATTTGACCTATATGATAATAACTGGAAAATTTATTCCAGAAACCCCGTTAAGCCCCCTCAGTATATCGCTAAGGGTGCATCGGTTAATAACTGTTGCGTTACCGAAGGATGTAACGTTATGGGCAGTGTAAAGCACAGTATCCTATTTGAAGGAGTAACGGTGGAAAAGGGTGCAGTTGTAGAGGATTCCATTGTGTTCCCCGGAAGTATTATCCGTGAAGGAGCTATTGTTAAAAAGGCTGTAATAGGCGAAGAAGCAGTAATAGGTAAAGGTGCGGTAATCGGTGATGAAAATACTGACAGCAGTGAGTACAGCAGCCCTTATTGCACAGGTGGAATTTCGCTTATCGGCGGAGGCGTTACAGTGCCCGACAATGAAAAAATCGGTGTAAATTCCATGGTCGCTCCGTTAGAGCAGAAGGGGGAGAACTAAGATGAAAGATATGATGGGTATCATTATGGCGGATAACAGGGAGCTTCGGCTTAACGAGCTTACGGATTTAAGATCAGTTCCTGCACTCCCCTTTGGCGGAAGATACAGACTTATTGACTTTATTCTTTCAAACATGGTAAATTCAGGAATTATAAATGTAGGTGTTGCCACCAACATTAACTATTCCTCACTTATGGACCACTTGGGAAGTGGGGCACCGTGGGATCTTAACAGAAAAATATACGGACTCTTTATGCTTCCTCCTTATGTAAGAGGCGGTGTAAGTGATATAAGTGCAGGAAGCGTTGATCAGCTTTACGGCGTACTTACTTTCCTTCGCAGAAGCCGTCAGCAGTACGTGCTTTTGGCATCGGGAAGAACTGTCTGCAATATGACCTTTGATGCGGCACTCAGTCAGCACATAGAAAAGGGTGCAGACATTACCGTTATATACCACGACAAGAAAGAAAAGGATGAACAGCTCAGCCATAGTACAGTCTACGAGGTTAATGAGGACGGCAGGGTAATAGGTATGGAAACAGAGCCTCATTTCCCCAAGACTACACTTCAGGGTATGGGAATGTTCATTATCGGAAGGCTTAAGCTTATTGAGCTTATCGAGGATGCTTATGCAAGAGGAAGTCACGATTTTGTCCGCGACCTTCTTCGTAATGCCGTAAAAACACTTAATGTTTACGGCTATGAGTATAAGGGCTTTGTGGGCACTGTAGACAGTGTGGGTTCCTATTACGAAGTAAATATGAAAATGCTCGATGCCGACGTGCGTAAAGAAATTTTTGGGTCTGAAAACCGCATTTACACAAAGGTAAAGGACCAGGTTCCCACTAAGTATAAAGAAACGGCACAAATTTCCGATTCCCTTATTGCAGATGGTTGCGTAATTGAGGGAACGGTGGAAAACAGCATTATATTCAGAGGAGTTCATATTGCAAAGGGTGCTGTAGTGAAAAACAGTATTGTTATGCAAAACAGCGTCATTGAAGAAAACTGTGATATTGAAAATACAATTATTGATAAGGAATGTACTCTCCGTGCTTCCAAGAGGCTCGTTGGTCAGCCCAATTATCCCGTTATTCTTCCCAAGAGAACTCTCTTGTAAGCTAAGGAAAGGAAAATATTTTTATGAAGGTTTTATTTGCCACAAGCGAATGTGTACCCTTTGTTAAAACGGGCGGACTTGCCGACGTTGTAGGGGCACTTCCGGCTGAGCTTTGTGCCCAGGGGTGCGAGGCAAGGGTAATTCTCCCCAAATATGGGAAGATTGCTCAGAAATACAAGGATGAAATGCGTTATATAAGCAACATCTATATAAAAATGGGTTGGCGTAGTCAGTACTGTGGAGTGTTTGAGCTTAAAATAGGGGAGGTTATCTATTATTTTGTGGATAACGAATTCTATTTTGGCTCCGACACTATTTACGGAGAGATGGCAGAGGATATAGAACGCTTTGCGTTTTTTGACAAAGCCGTGCTTGCTCTTTTGCAGGTGATAGATTACTGGCCCGAGGTTATTCATTGCAACGACTGGCAGACAGGTATGATACCCGTGCTTCTTCGTGCACATTATAACTGTGATGAGCGTTATAACAGAATTAAAACTGTTATGACGATTCACAACCTCAAATTCCAGGGCGTGTACGACAAAAAAACAATTGCCGATGTTTGTGAGCTTCCCGACAGCTATTTCACAGAAGATAAGCTGGAATTTTATAAGGATGCAAGCTTTCTTAAGGGCGGATTGGTATATGCCGACTTTATTACCACTGTGAGCAAGACCTATTCCAGAGAGATTATGACAGACTATTTTGGGGAGAATCTTAACGGGCTTCTTAGTGCAAGGAGTGCCAGTGTAACAGGTATAATAAACGGCATAAATTACGATGAATGGAACAGTGCCAAGGACACATTTATCGAGCATAATTACGATGCCCGCAATGTTGTTTCAAAGAAAAAGGCAAATAAGCTTGCACTTCAGAAGCAGTTTGGTCTTGAAGAAAATCCCGATAAATTCTTAGTAGGTATGGTAACAAGGCTTACGGGGCAAAAGGGACTTGACCTTGTAGAATGTGTTATGGATAGCATATTTGAAAACGGCGATGTTCAGATGATAGTTTTAGGAACAGGCGAGGGACAGTATGAAAATATGCTCCGTCATTTTGAATGGAAGTATAAAGGAACGTTGGCATCTCTCATTATGTTTGACAATGCGGTAAGCCATAAGATATACGCAGGCTGTGATGCATTTTTGATGCCGTCGCTCTTTGAACCCTGCGGTCTCAGTCAGATGATTTCCATGCGTTACGGAACACTTCCCATCGTTCGTGAGACGGGCGGACTTCGTGACAGCGTGGAGCCATATAACGAATATGAGAACACGGGAACGGGCTTCAGTTTCGCAAATTATAATGCACATGAGATGCTTGGAATCTTAAATTATGCAAAGACAACATACTATAATAATAAGAAATCATGGCAATCTATGGTAAAAAGAGCAATGAAAGCTGATTTTTCATGGAGAAATTCAGCAAAAGAATACATTGACGTATACGAAAGATTGTAGTATAATAGACAGGTATAGAGTAAAAAATACTCTATACCTGTTTAATTTTAATAAGGAGTTGTATATATTGGCAACAGTAAAACTTACTGCAAATCAGCAGCAAATTAAAGAAGAAATCCTCGGTAAGCTTAGCCGTCACTACGGCAGAACTTTAGAGGATGCAACAAAATCACACATTTATAAAGCGGCGGCGCTTACCGTCCGCGACAAAATCATGCAGCAGTGGACAGCATATCGCCGTCAGCAGAGAACCGCTCAGAAAAAGGAGCTTTTCTATCTTTCCTTTGAATTTCTTATGGGTCGTTCCTTCGGTAACAACCTTCTTAATATAGGTCTTACAAATGATTATGACAAGGTACTTAAATCCATGGGATGCAGTCTTGAGGAAGTAGCCTCAATGGAAAATGATGCAGGTCTCGGTAACGGAGGCTTGGGCAGACTTGCCGCATGCTTCCTTGATTCTCTTGCAACACTGGAGCTTCCCTCATTCGGATGCTCAATCCGTTACGAGTACGGTCTTTTCAAGCAGCTTATAGTAGACGGTGAACAGGTTGAAACTCCCGATAACTGGCTTCACGACGGAAGCGTTTGGGAGATTCCCAGACCCGAAGAAAAGGTGACTGTTCGTTTCGGAGGAAATGTAAGCACCGAAATGACGGAAAGCGGTCTTAAAGTAAACTATACCGATACCACAAACGTTGTAGGTATTCCTTATGATGTTCCCATTGTGGGCTATGATGCAAAGATTGTAAACACTCTCCGTCTTTGGTCTGCAAGGGCAGAGCGTGACCTTGATATGTCAAGCTTCTCAGGCGGTGACTATTTAAGAGCAGTGGAAGAAAAGGCACTTGCCGAAGTTTTAAGTAAGGTTCTTTATCCCGAAGATAATCATCAGGAGGGTAAGGCACTTCGCCTTCGTCAGCAGTATTTCTTCGTGTCCTGTACCATTCAGTGGATTATTTCCAGATTTAAGCGTCATCACAAGGGAATGGATCTTGACAGACTTCCCGAATATATTGCAATTCACATTAATGATACACATCCCGCAATTGCAATTCCCGAGCTTATGCGTGTCCTTATGGATGAAGAAGGAATGGGCTGGGAACAGGCTTGGGATATTGTACAGCGTGTATTTGCGTATACAAATCACACAATCCTTGCCGAGGCTCTTGAAAAGTGGCCCATGGATATGTTCCAGAGACTTCTTCCCAGAATTTACATGATTGTTGATGAAATGAACCGCAGACTGGTTAATGACCTTCAAGCTCGCTACGGTGACGACTGGGGCAAAATCAACTATATGTCAATCATTGCGCATAACTATATCAATATGGCAAATATGTGTCTTGCAACCTGCCATAAAGTAAACGGCGTGTCCGGGCTTCATACGGATATCCTCCGTAACGATGTATTCCGTGATTATAATAACCTCACGCCCGATAAATTCGTTTCAATTACCAACGGTATCACATACCGCCGTTGGCTCAGACTTGCAAATCCCGAGCTTAGTGAGCTTATTACTTCTAAAATCGGCAAGGGCTGGGTAAAGGATGTTTCCAAGCTTGAAAAGCTCCTTCCTTATGCAGATGACGCTGAGTTCCGTCAGCAGTTTAAGGCAGTTAAGCTTAAGAAAAAGCAGGAGCTTGCTGCGTATATTAAAGAGCATAACGGAATCGATGTTGACCCCAATAGTATATTTGACGTTCAGGTAAAGAGATTGCACGAATACAAGCGTCAGCTTCTTAACGTGCTTCATATTCTTTATCTCTATGACAAGCTTAAGACGGATAAGACCTTTGATATGTATCCGCACACCTTTATCTTCGGAGCAAAGGCTTCTCCCGGATATGCTCGTGCAAAGCTCATTATAAAGCTTATCAACGACGTTGCAAAGCTTGTTAATAATGACCCTGCCGTAAACGGTAGACTTAAGGTTGTATTTATTGAAAACTACGGCGTAAGCCTTGCACAGAAAATCATTCCTGCGGCAGAAATCAGTGAGCAGATTTCAACAGCAGGTAAGGAGGCAAGCGGTACGGGCAACATGAAGTTTATGGCAAACGGTGCTCTTACAATCGGTACGCTTGACGGTGCAAACGTGGAAATGCGTGAGTGCGTGGGCGATGATAATATCTTTATCTTCGGTATGAAAACCCCCGAAGTCAACCGTGAGCTTCAGTACAACGAAAATTCCAGTCAGAACATCTACACCTCAAACGCTCAGATTCGCAGAGTGCTTGATATGCTTATTGACGGAACTGTATGCCCGAGTGATCCAAAAAAATATCAGGACCTTTATCAGACCTTGATTTTTGGCGATCACGGCAGAGCGGACGTTTATATGGTAGTGCGTGACTTTGAGGCGTACTGCGAAATTCACCGCATAGCTGACAGGGAATACCGCAACGAAGATGTATGGCTTAAAAAGGCTATCATCAATGTGGCTATGAGCGGATTCTTCTCCAGCGACAGAACCATTAACGAGTATAACGACAAAATTTGGAATCTGGAAAAATATAAATAACAATTAAAAAACATTAAAATGTAGGGGGCATTCACGAATGCCCCTACAAAGGAACTATAATTTGAACAACACAGCAAAGTAGAAGTTACTGCGTTAAGTGTATGGGGGACGGGAAGTTGCCCCTATAACGAAAAAAAGCGAATTAAATTGCTTTTTGCGGTAGTAATTTCGCATTCCGTTGCTGCTCTAAGATTCTAAGAACCTTTCTGCAGCATGCTGCAGAAAGGTTTTGATTTTTTTGAAACAAAGAATTTCAACAAAGAAAATGTGCATATTGGGGCTTTTGACGGCTATAACCGTTATCCTTGGGGTTTTTGCCACTTTCAGAGTGGGCAGTCTCATTAAAGTTCCAATGAAATTTATAACTGTTTTCATTGTAGGCGTGATTTACGGACCGCTGTCATCGGGAGTTGTTGCGGCAACCGCTGACTTTATAGAAGCACTAAGAATAGGCGTAAATCCTCTCATCACATTAGTGGAATTTGTGTGCGGATTTATTTTCGGAGCTTGCTTTTTTAGAGTAAAGGATAATCATGGCTATTATATACGTGCACTTATCTGTGCGTTTTTGCAGTTTCTCATAAGCTTTACGATAATGTCGGAAATACTGACTGCCATGGGAATTTATGCAAGCTTTAGAAGTGCAGTGTGGATGAGGCTTCCTGCAATGATTATTCTTTTTGCTCTGCATATGCTTGTCATGTGCGGTGGACGAAAGCTTGTTTTCAGACTTAAAAAATTTGTTTTGGAGAGTGAAGCTCAATGAGTGATTTTAAAACATACGCCAACAGCTTTCAGGCGAAAAGTCGTCTTGGGCTTGAATCCATCGGGGCTTTGTGTGAAAAGTCCGGAAATCCTCAGAATGAATTAAAGTTTGTTCACGTAGCAGGCACAAACGGCAAAGGCTCAAGTTGTGCCTTTCTCCAATGTATTTTAAGCGAAAGCGGACTTAAATGCGGAAAATTCATATCTCCCAATATGATTGATGTTCGTGAAAGAATCAGCATTGACGGCAGAAATATTTCTTCCGAAGAAATGGACCTGCTTTTAGCTCAGGTTGAAAAGTACGCCAAAGAAGTAGAACGGGAAAAGGGGGCTATGCCCACTCAGTTTGAAATATGGACTGCAGCGGCATTTATTTACTTTGCAAAAGAAAAATGTGACATCGTAGTGCTTGAAACAGGCCTGGGCGGAAGATTAGATGCAACAAATATTATAGATGCACCGCTACTGGGCATTATAACGAAAATCGATATTGACCATATCGAATACCTGGGAGGTACTATAGAAAAAATTGCCGCCGAAAAAGCAGGGATTATAAAAAAGGGAACAACTGTAATAACTACCCCCAATCAGCCGAAAGAGGCACTTTCGGTGCTGGAGCAAACCGCGAAGCAGCAGGGAGCAGAATTTATTTTATCACCGGAATGTATAAACCATCCGCCCCAAGGAATGAGCGAAATTTTTGATTTAGGAGAGCTTAAAAACCTCAAAATTAATCTTTCGGGAATCCACCAGACTGAAAATGCCTCACTTGCGGTAAAGGCGGCACAGCTTCTTAATATTGAAGAAAAATACATACGAATCGGTCTTGAAAAGGCTCGGAATATCGGAAGATTTGAAAAAATTTCGGAAAATCCTCTCGTTATTTTTGACGGAGCACATAATCTTAGCGGAACCGAGGCTCTTACAAATGCCGTAAACAGGTATTTTCCAAAGGAAAGGATTTCAATTATATATGCGGCAATGGCAGATAAGGATATTGATGCCTCGCTTTGCCATTTAAAGGAAAACGGATTTTGCTCTCGCGTGAAGATATTCACTGTCCCCGTAAAGGATAATCCACGTGCGGCACTTCCCGAAACTCTCGCGGAAAAATTCAAAGAATTTGGTTTTGATACAAGCCCTGTTAAAACCATAGGTGAGGCATTTAGGGCAGCGGTAAAAGAAAATCCCGTCACCCTTATTTGCGGCTCGCTTTATCTTTACAAAGACCTTATGGAATATTTAAAAAATCTATAATACAAGAAAATACTTGAATAAGCTTCAATTTTATGGTAAAATGAAAATAATTTTTAATTAAAGGAGTAGATTTTAATGACAGAAGTTTTGGCTTTTGTACTTTATTTCGTTGTTGTTCTGACAATCGGTCTGTACTTCTTCTTTAAGTCGAAGGGGAATAGTGAAAAGGATTATTTCCTCGGCGGAAGACAGATGGGACCTTGGGTAACGGCAATGAGTGCCCAGGCATCGGATATGAGTGCATGGCTTCTTATGGGATTACCCGGAAGTATTCTTGCATTCGGTTTGGGTCAGGCATGGATTGGTATCGGTCTTGCAATTGGTACTGCTCTTAACTGGATTTTCGTGGCAAAGCGTCTTAGAAAGTTCTCAAAGGCTTCAGGGGATTCCATCACTCTTCCCCAGTACCTTTCAAACCGTTTTGCAACAGCAAATCCCGCACTTAAGATTATTTGTGCAATAGTGTTCATGGTTAGTTTTACACTTTATGTTGCATCGGCATTTTCAGCAGGATCAAAGGTGTTCGGCGACTTGTTCCCTAAATTGGGTGAAGAACGTGCCATGATTATATTTGCTGTAATCATCCTTGTCTACACTTTCCTCGGCGGATATAAGGCTGTCTGCTGGACGGACTTTTTCCAGGGACTTTTAATGCTTGCAGCTCTTATTGCAGTTCCTATTGTGGTTTATCTCACTCAAAATCTTGATGCTGCGGCACTTAAAGATATTAATGTGAATGGTACTACATATTCCTTTGGGGCAAATCTGTTTGGTGCAAGCTGGAAGGAAATAGTTTCAGGCCTCGGTTGGGGACTTGGGTATTTTGGTATGCCTCACATTCTTGTTCGTTTTATGGGTATTGAAAAACCCAGCATGGTGAAAAAGAGTGCTACAGTTGCAATTGTTTGGGTTGTAATTTCCCTTTTTGCGGCAATTCTCATTGCATACCTTGGAAGAATGGTAGTAGGTGCAGAGCTTTTGGCAAAGGGTGCGCAGGAGCTTGTGTTTGTAACGTTGGCAAGAAGGCTTTTCCCCGGATTTATTGCAGGAATTCTCCTTGCGGCAATTATTGCGGCATCAATGTCCACTGCTGATTCTCAGCTTCTTGTTGCATCATCATCGTTCACAAGCGATATTTATAAACCTATCATAAGAAAAAAAGCCTCCGAAAAGGAAATCCTTTGGGTAGGCAGACTTGTGGTTGTTATCGTTGCTGTTATCGCATATTTTATTGCAAGCAGTAAGGGTAAAGGTGCACAGGCGGTAATGGATATGGTTTCAAATGCATGGGCACTTTTCGGCGGCGCTTTCGGACCTGTAGTTCTCCTGTCTCTTTTCTGGAAACGTTTCACATATCCCGGTGCAATTGCAGGTATCGTTGCAGGTGCTGTTACAGACATCCTTTGGTATATGTATATGGCATCTACAGGCGTGTATGAAATTGTTCCTGCCTTTATCGTAGGCACCGTGGTTTGCGTTATTGTTACGCTTATGACCAAAAAGCCCTCCGCGGAAGTAGAAGCAATCTTTGAAAGAGCAACTGATAACTCAATAGATGACTAAGTAAAACAACAACAGCCCGGAACCAATCGGTTCCGGGCTGTTTGAACGCTTAGATTGATTTTATTGACGGACGATGAATTTTGTGATATAATATTAATATCGAAAACAAACGGCAAGGGAGGTTTATTATGGCTTTGGAGAATAAACTTAATATAACAGATTCATCTGAGCTTGCACGTGAAGAAGAAAAAATCAGCAAGAAAAAGGCAATGATGCTTTATGATAAAGGGTTGCTTGACACTTTAGAAGCAGGTAAGTTTTCTGCACTCAGTTTTATACACAAATACTTGTTTGACGAAATATATGATTTTGCAGGGAAACTAAGGGAGGTTAACATTGCAAAGGGAGGCTTTCGCTTTGCTCCCGTTATGTATCTTGATTCCGCATTAAAGCACGTCAGCAATATGCCACAGACAACATTTGATGAAATTATCGAAAAGTATGTGGAAATGAATATTGCCCACCCGTTTCGAGAGGGAAACGGACGAGCAACACGCATTTGGTTAGATTTAATCTTGAAAAAGGAACTCGGACAGGTGATTGACTGGAGCAGAGTTTCAAAGGAGGATTATTTACTTGCCATGGAGCGTAGCCCTATAAAGGATATTGAAATAAAGCATATTCTGAAAAATGCTTTAACGGATAAAATCAACGACAGAGAACTTTACATGAAAGGCATCGACAACAGTTATCACTATGAGGGATATACTGCATTTAAAACAAACGAACTTTGAAAATTGATAAAACAAATAAAAACTGTTTGGAGCAAATAAAGAGTGTTCCAAACAGTTTTGTTATCAGACTAAAATTTGCATCTAAATATATTGATTCTTTAAAAGAAAAGTGCTATACTAAGTATGCTACACTCTTAATAAAATAGGTTAAGTGTATAAACTTGTATAATTTTAATTCCGAGAAGGTACGCTATCGGTAAAAGCGTACTCTCTGACTGCTTCTCGGAAACGATGCAAGTTATAAGAGTGTAGCAACCTTATTGTCAGAGCCGTGCGTTTTTCGGTGCATAGCTCTGGAATAGGAGTTATGCACTTTTTTATTTTATATTATAGGAGAGATATCGTTATGAAAAAAATTATTGGTTTATTACTCGTGTCTTGCTTAATGCTTTCTGTCGGCATCACAACTTTTGCAAGTGATACAATTTATGTGACCCTTGACGGAAGTTACATAGAATTTGATGTAAGACCTCAAATTATCAATGGTAGGACAATGGTTCCTATTAGAGCGATTTTTGAAAAAATGGGTGCGACAGTTGAATGGGATAGTAGTACAAGTTCCGCTATTTGTACAAATGGTGATACTGTCGTGAAAATGACAGTTAACAGCATGGATATGTATATCAACAATCAGGTAACAAAAATGGATATTTCTCCGGTTGTTATTGATGGTAGAACACTTGCTCCTGCAAGATATGTTGCAGAGGCGTTTGGTGCAGACGTGCAGTGGGACCAAGACAGTAGTACAGTAATTATCCATTCGCATGCAAAAAATAATAATTCAACAACAAACATTAACTTAAATCAAGCAATACCCACAGATAATCAAGAAGAAACTGTTTATATAGGGGAAACAGGAAGTAAGTATCATTATAAAACTTGTCGTACATTAAAAAATGGTGCATTTCCTATATCCCTTGATGAAGCATTAGCGCAGGGAAGAACTGCATGTAAGATCTGTCATTGATACGTATAAGTTATAGGTGATTATATATGAAAAAAGTATATAGACTAATATTATCTCTTTTGATAATATGTTGTGCTTTTATACCAATATCTGTTTTGGCTTTAGAAACACCCACATTAGATATTGTGGTAAGTTTGCAGATTGATAATCCTATGATGGAAATAAACGGGGTGCAAAAAGAAATCGATGATGGTCGTGGAACAAAGCCCATTGTAAATAATGATAGAACGCTTGTCCCGATAAGAGCAATTATTGAAGCCTTTGGTGGAACAGTTGGGTGGGATAACAACACACGTACTGTAACACTAACTTTGGAAGACGATCTCATAAAACTTACCATCGATAGTACGGTCGCCAACTTTAACAATCAGGGGACAACCCTTGATGTTGCACCTACGGTTATTAACGGACGTACAATGCTCCCTATTCGCTTTATTGCAGAAAGTTTTAATTTGGGAGTTGCATGGGAAAGTAACACCCGTACAGTTTCTATTATTAGTAACGGGTTTGATGATACTGAATATCAAACCATAAAAAATTTAGTTCCTGCATATAGTGGTCAGCCCTATGTTCAAATCAATGGTAATAAGCCTTTTTTTAAGGATTATGAGATTATAGAAGGTTCTTTTGAATTTTATGCTGATCTTGATGAACTTGGACGATGCGATGTTGCAATGGCCTCAATAGGTACGGACTTAATGCCAACACAGGAACGGGAAAGCATCAGTTCAGTAACTCCTACCGGTTGGATCAACAACAGTTATGATGTTGTTGATGGCGGTTATCTTTACAATAGGTGTCATTTAATAGGCTTTCAATTAACAGGTGAAAATGCAAACGAACGTAATTTAATCACAGGAACCAGATACTTAAATGTAGATGGCATGTTACCTTTTGAAAATATGATTGATGATTATGTGGAAAGAACAAATAACAATGTGATGTATCGTTCAACGCCTGTCTTTACAGGAAACAACCTTGTTGCTGATGGCGTTCTGCTTGAAGCTTATTCAGTAGAAGATAATGGCAAGGAAATAATGTTCTGTATTTATTGTTACAATGTACAGCCAAATATAAGTATTGATTATTCAACGGGAGCAAATGCATTGGCTGAGGAGAATTATAATACGCCTATTATTCCACAGCAGAGTATTCAACCCAATGATGCAACAAACACCATATACAAAGTTTACAGAACGCCAACCGGAAAAAGGTATCATTTAGATGCCGATTGCGGTGGGAAAAATAGCTTTGAAACCACTTTGCAAAATGCAGCTGATTTAGGGTTAACTCCCTGTTCGAAGTGTGTAAAGTAACAACGAAAAGAGCAAACAGACTTGAACCTGCTTGCTCTTTTTAAATCTTCTTTTAAAATCTGAAATCTCTTATGCCATTTTGAATTTTTTCAAGGTTTTCCTTACAGATTTCCTTAACTCTTTCTTTGGGGATATTTTCAAGCTCTGCCTGAATCAATGCTTCACCGATTTTCTTAGTATCTTCGGAAGCGTAGTCCATCAAAAATTCCTTAAGCGTCATCAGTGCATTTGGATGACAGCAATTCTGAATCTGCCCCGATTTGCAAAGGGACATAAATCTGTCTCCCGTTCTGCCTTCGCGGTAGCATGCCGTACAGAAAGAGGGAATATGTCCAAGCTCCATCAACCATTTAACTACTTCGTCCAAAGTTCTGGTATCCGATACATCAAACTGCTCGCTGTCGTGGGGACGTTCCTCCTCGGTATATCCGCCCACAGAAGTTCTGGAAGCACCGCTTATCTGCGATACGCCAAGCTTAATCACCTTTTCACGTACCGCCTGGCTTTCTCTTGTGGAAATAATCATTCCTGTGTAGGGAGTGGAAATCCTGATAAGGGCACAAATTTTTGCAAATGTATCGTCATCAATGCCGTTGTCAAATACATCAGGGTCAATATCGTCTGCACGCTTGATTCTGGGAACGCTGATTGTGTGAGGACCTACGCCGTGAACCGCTTCAAGATGCTCTGCGTGCATAAGAAGCCCTGCAAATTCGTACTTGTAAAGCTCCAATCCGAAAAGTACGCCCAAGCCCACATCATCAATACCGCCCTCCATGGCTCTGTCCATAGCTTCTGTATGGTAAGCATAGTCATGCTTCGGACCTGTGGGGTGAAGCTTAAGGTAGCTTTCCTTATGATAGGTTTCCTGGAACAGAATATATGTTCCGATTCCTGCGTCCTTGAGCTTTCTGTAATTTTCCACCGTTGTAGCCGCAATGTTTACGTTTACACGTCTTATAGCACCGTTTTTGTGCTTAATGGAATAAATTGTATCAATACATTCGAGGATATATTCAATGGGATTGTTTACGGGGTCCTCGCCAGATTCAATTGCAAGACGCTTGTGCCCCATGTCCTGAAGTGCGATAACCTCGTTTCTCACTTCCTCTTGTGTAAGCTTCTTTCTTGCAATATGTTTGTTCTTGTAGTGATACGGGCAGTAGACACAGCCGTTTACGCAGTAGTTTGAAAGGTACAGCGGTGCAAACATTACTATTCTGTTGCCGTAGAAAGCCTGCTTTATTTCTTCCGCCAGTTTATACATTTCCTGTACCTTTTCGGGAATTTCGCAGGCGAGAAGCACAGAAGCCTCCCTGTGGTTAAGTCCTTGGCAGAAGGTGCCGTTATCCTTTTTCTGCGGCCTTGCCTTATCTAAAATTTGGTCGATAAGCTCCACGTTGTTTTTGTTTTCCTCCGCATACTTTAAAGTAGCACGGATTTCCTCATCGCTGATAAATTCTTCTGCAATCATTGATTTCGGATTATACATAATATCATTCCTTTCTTTAGGGTCAGAGAATCTTCCCCTTCAGTACCTTTATTCTACCACATCTTTAATCCGCCAGTCAATAGGAGATTTAAGGTTGGAGATAAGAATTTCATTTGCTTTTTTAAAGTGACCGCATCCCATAAATCCTCTTGATGCAGAAAGGGGGCTGGGGTGTGCCGCCTCTAATACATAGTGTCGGGGATTTGTAATCAGTTCCTTTTTCTTTCTGGCATTGTTACCCCATAGAAGGAAAATTACAGGCTCCTCTCTTTGGTTAAGCTGACGGATGATTTCATCGGTAAATTCCTCCCAGCCTTTTCCCTGATGGCTGTTTGCCTCACCCTCACGCACGGTGAGAACTGCGTTTAAAAGCAAAACTCCTTGCTCTGCCCATTGCATCAGATAACCTGTTTTGGGAATTTCATACCCGAACTCTGCCTTTATTTCCTTATACATATTAAGAAGTGAAGGGGGAATGGGAATCCCCGGCTTTACCGAGAAGCTCATGCCGTGTGCCTGACCTACTTCGTGATAAGGGTCCTGCCCGATGATCACTACCTTAACCTTTGAGTAGGGAGTAGCCTTGAGCGCGGAGAAAAGCTCATACATATCGGGATAAACCGTGTGGGAAGCATATTCCTCTTTTAAAAATCTGCGAAGCCTGAGATAATATTCCTTTTCAAATTCCTTGCCGATTCGCAGATCCCAATCGTTATTTAACTTCACCATTTTTAATCACCTTTTTCATAACAGTATTTCGAAGAACCACTCCGCCGCGAGAAAGGGTGCTGATACCTGATTTTTTAAAGCCCATTTTAAGATAGAAGCCCTCGGCAGTTTTACTGGAATCAAGGCTCAGCTCGCAAATGCCGTTTTTCATTGCCCAGCTTTCGGCTTTCTTGAAAAGAGCCGACGCAATGCCCCTGTGTAAAAAATCCTTGTGCGTATACAGCCGATTTATATAGCCGTTTCGCTCCATGCTTATAAAGCCAACCAATTTTCCTTTTTCAAAAGCTGCTAAATTTAGGGAGTCTGAAAGGTTTTGGCGGAATTTAGGCACGTCAAAATTTGAAGGTGCCCAAGCATCAAGTTCTTCTTTTGTATAATCATCGGCACAAACAGAGTGTACCGTCTGCACTATTAATTTTACTACATCTTCATACTCGTCGTCAAGTAGTCTTCTGATATACATAACAAAACCCCCAAAGGGTGCTTCGCACAACGAAGCACAGTGTAAAATAAACTAATAAATGAGAAATTTCACTTAGGTTTTGAAAATATTTTGTTGACTGGCAAAATTCTGTCCACATCATTTTCCTTTGCAGGTGGACAGAATTTAGAAACAGCTGAGGCTGAGTGCCGAATCTGTTTCGGTGACACAAAAACGAAATCTTTTCAGAACGAAGCTGGCTTCGTAAAAGATTAGGTAGGGTTATTTCTTAGCCCGCCAGGAGCGTTTTAGGGCCCGGGGAATCGCAACCCCGGAACTTTTGGTACTTTTGGTTACAAAAGTACATAGACCTTCGTGATTCCACGAAAAAACATAACCCACATACTATAAGTATGTGGGTTTGTCGAAATCAATTACTTAAATTTTCTTTTTCTTGCAGCTTCAGACTTCTTTTTACGTTTTACGCTGGGTTTTTCATAATGCTCTCTTTTTCTAACCTCGGACAATACGCCTGCCTTAGCACAAGAGCGCTTAAATCTCCTCAGGGCGCTATCTAAAGATTCATTATCTTTAACTCTGATCTCTGACATTCTATACCCTCCCCTCGCAGCCCTGCATTTGCAAGTACTGCATAAAGTAACATACTAATTATAACATAATAAACATAACTGTCAAGGATTTTTTTAAAAAATTTTAACGGATGCGGTGGGCTTGCTGCTTTTGCTTCTATAATATTATAAAGCGAAATCTCCACATCTAACACTTGATGCAAATTTTTCCTTAATAATGAATTTTTTTAATATTTGTGGGCAGAATGGTAATAAGCTCAAGGTGATCAACAGCTACTATATAATAGGAAGCTTAAAATTTTTTGAAGTTTTTTGAAAAAAGGTATTGACTTTTACTCAAAACGGTGTTAATATATACAACGTTGTCGCGCTGAGAGTGCTTTGACAGATACACCGAAAAAAACTTAAAAAAGTTTAAAAAAAGTGTTGACAAAGAGCTTTGGGCGATGTATAATAAACAAGCTCGCTAAAAAAGCGGCGGGCATTGAACCTTGAAAATTAAATAGCGTAAGGGCTCAAAAGAATTTAAATTCATTT